>NZ_CP121473.1:0-701250 GCF_033954455.1 Thiorhodovibrio litoralis
ATGCAAATCGCGGCTAACCCCGGTGGCGCCTATAACCCACTGTTTATTTATGGCGGCGTTGGTCTTGGTAAAACGCACCTGATGCAAGCCGTTGGAAACACAATTCTTGAACGTAACGGTGGTGCTTCCATTGTTTATGTACATTCTGAACGATTTGTGTCTGACATGATTAAGGCGTTACAACACAATCGGATGGATGATTTTAAGGCAAGGTATCGATCTGTTAACGCGCTTTTGATCGACGACGTGCAATTTTTCGCGGGAAAGGACCGATCACAGGAAGAATTTTTTCATACGTTTAACGCACTTTTCGAGAGCGGACAACAAATCATTCTCTCGAGTGATCGCTTTCCAAAGGAGGTCAGTGGCCTGGAAGAACGGCTTCGCTCACGTTTCGGTTGGGGGCTGACGGTTGCGATCGAACCGCCCGATTTGGAAACCCGCGTGGCGATTTTGCAGAGCAAGGCGAACTTGTTCCGGATCGAGCTACCTGAGGAAGTCGCGTTTTTTGTCGCCAAGCGATTGCGCTCGAATGTGCGAGAGCTCGAAGGAGCCCTGCGGCGGCTTGGCGCGAACTCGAGCTTTACCGGCGTAGAGATCAATCTCGAGTTCGCCAAAACGGCGCTGCACGACATGCTGATCGCGCAGGATAAGCAAGTCACCATCGACAATATTCAGAAGACTGTAGCCGGATATTACAAAATCCGTACCTCGGATTTGTTATCGGCGAAACGCACCCGGTCTATCGCCCGCCCGCGACAGATGGCGATGGCCCTGGCGAAAGAACTCACGAAGAACAGCCTGCCAGAGATCGGCAAGTCCTTCGGCGGGCGCGACCACAGCACTGTGATTCATGCGAACAAAAAGGTGCAGGAGCTGCGAAGCTCAGATCCTCTGGTCGATGAAGACTATAAGAACCTGTTGAGAACTCTAACGGGTTAACTGTGGATAACTGCGGTAGAAAGGTTGATAAAATTCCGTCGACACCTTATCCACAGGCTTAGCGGGAACTCATCAACGGACTATTTGCTAGATAAAGTGCTGATTTCATTTACGAAATCTAACTTTCCTCAGTTACCAACAGACCCTACTACTACGACTAGGTATGCTTTAAAAAGATTATGAAGATAGAAGTTCAGCGCGAAGACTTGCTGCCGGCCTTGACCAGTGTCGCAGCAGTGGTCGAGCGGCGCCAAACCTTACCAATTCTAAGTAACTTGCTGGTGCAGACGACGGATGAGGGATTCGTGCTGACGGCGACTGATCTAGAATTGCAAATTTCTTGCAACATAAAGGGGAAGGTCGAAGAGCCAGGAGCCATCACCCTGCCGGCAAAGAAGTTTGCTGACCTGTGCAAGGCGCTACCGGAGAAAGGGCTGATCACGATAGAAATCGGACAAAGTCGCGCGAGTATCCGTAGCGGTCGAAGTCGATTTGCCCTCAGCACCTTACCGGCCGAGGACTATCCGCGTCTTGAAGGGGAAACGACGGAGCTGTGGTTTGAAATTGAAACGGCTGTTCTCGTCAGAATGCTGGAGCGAACAAGTTTCGCGATGGCACACCAGGATGTCCGTTACTACCTAAATGGCCTTCTACTGGAGATCAGTACCGGTAAGTTGGTGACGGTTGCGACAGATGGACACCGTCTCGCGAAGTCCGAAGCAACGCTGTCAAGTCTCGACACTTGGGAAAATACCAAGCAACTTATTCTGCCTGCAAAGTCGGTCGCTGAATTGAAACGACTGATGAGTGGTAGGGGGGGGCAACAGACCCGTCTAGAGATCGGCGATCGATCGGTGGTTATTCGTGTCGGTGAGAATGTCGTCACGACAAAATTGATTGATGGTCGCTATCCGGATTATGGCCGTGTGATTCCCAGTCAGCTTGAGCATTCGGCGATGGTGGAACGGGATCTTCTACGCGAAGCCCTGGCGCGCACTGCAGTTCTGTCGTACGAGAAGCAAAAAGGGGTGCGGATGACTTTCGAGGAGGGGAACCTGCGCCTGGAAGTGAGCAATCCAGAGCATGAGGAAGCGCGCGAGGACATCGGCATTGATTATGACGGAGAAACAACGACAATCGGGTTCAACGTCGGATATTGGCTCGATGTGCTAAATGTCGTTGATGGAAAAGAGATAGAAATGAAATTTCTGGATTCGGAGGTCAGTGCAATTTTGAGTGATCCAGATTCGCCGGGAGAGCTATACGTCGTAATGCCGATGCGGATTTAGACCTGAGTCTAGAGTATGGATCGGCGGGAACGTGGTGAGTCAAAGAGAGCTGGTTAGCCCCGCGTTTGGCTATGGTTATACGCAGGCTACAAGCGGAGGGGGTTCGAAATCTCGCAGCCTTTGACGTTGAAGTCGATGAACGACTTAATGTTGTTACTGGCGGTAACGGTGCTGGAAAAACAAGTCTCCTGGAATCAATCTATTTCCTAAACCGAGGGAATACCTTCCGTGGGAGAAAAGCCGGGCCTATGTACCGTCGCGGTTGTCAGAGGTGCTTTGTCAGGGCCTTTGGAGTGACGGAGTCCGGTTCTCCATGGAGCGGTAGGCGCAGTTGTGGCGGGTTTGACCAAAAGGATGGGGGCGAAGGGAAAGAGAAGGGTGGGGCGGCAAACCAACTGATGGTGCGTTTAGTTGGTGATTCCGTCTATGCGCTCGTAGAGGGGCGACCGGAGTTGCGGCGCCGGTTTATCGACTGGAACTTGTTCCACGTGGAACATAATTACGGCGATCTGTTTCGCGAATATCGTCGAACGTCCGAACAACGTAACGCATGGCTTCGCTCGGCGGCAACGGGTTTCCCTGTTTGGGATGAGCCTTACGCTCGCTTAAGTCGTGAGATCGACGGAAAGCGAGCCAGTTTTTGCCTGCTTCTGGATAACGCCCTCAGTGGAGCTTCTGATGACGGCGGAATGCCTAGTGGGAAACTTGGGGTCCGGTGGTCGAGTGGCTTCTCAAGTGAGACTCTCTCGGCTGATTTAGCACGCATGCTGCCAGGAGATCGTAAGCGTGGCTTCACCTTTCTAGGGCCTGATCGCGGAGATTTCCATCTTGAAGTAGCTGGAGAACCCGGCCTCGGATCGCGCGGTGAAAACAAGCTGAGGGCTGTCATGCTGCAGATTGCAGCAAGCCAAATCGTGGCTAACGACCAGCTAGGGGACCTCTGGCTCATTGATGATCTTGGAGCGGATTTGAGTAGAGATAACTCTCAACGGCTCCTTGACCTTATCCGCGGCGTCTCCAGACAAATGTTTATAACGGCAATTGAAAATCCTGGCATGACCGGCGGAAAGATGTTCCACGTGGAACAAGGACAGATCCAAAGCCTCTGATCTCCCTGATAGCCCTGACCCGAAAGGCCTTTTTCCCCTACGGAAAACACCGCCTGATCGCCCCTGGCGCTATAATGAAGGCTTTATAAGCAGCCTAATTTTCGCCAATTCTCGATGGGTTACGATTCCTCTAACATTCAGGTTCTTCGCGGCCTCGACGCAGTGCGCAAGCGTCCGGGCATGTACATCGGTGACACGGACGACGGTACCGGTCTCCACCACATGGTCTTCGAAGTGGTGGATAACTCAATCGATGAGGCATTGGCGGGCCATTGCACCGACATACGCGTCGTGGTTCATGCTGATGGTTCAGTTTCAGTCACCGATGATGGGCGCGGGATACCCGTTGATAACCACCCTGAGGAGAACCGATCCGCCGCCGAAGTCATCATGACGGTCCTCCACGCGGGCGGTAAGTTCGATGACAACTCCTATAAGGTATCAGGAGGCCTGCACGGCGTTGGCGTTTCAGTGGTTAACGCGCTTTCCGAAACCCTTCTTTTACGGATTTGGCGTGGTGGCGTACTTTACGAACAGCACTACAACATGGGTGTACCAGCTGCCCCTTTGGGATCAGTTGGGGAGGTTGAGGCATCCGGAACTGAAATCCGCTTTAAACCATCGCGCGAAATCTTTTCTGACTGCGAATTTCATTACGAAATTCTTGCGAAGCGCTTGCGCGAACTCTCTTTCTTAAATTCTGGCGTTCGTATCGTCCTCCGGGACGAACGTACTGATCGCGAAGATATCTTTGAATACAAAGGTGGCATCCGCGCCTTCGTCGAGCACCTTAACCAGAATAAGTCTCCCATCCATCCCTCGGTTTTCTTCTTCTCGGATGAACGTAGCGATCATGTGGTCGAAATTGCTCTGCAATGGAATGAGTCCTACCAAGAAACCATTTTTTGCTATACCAACAATATTCCGCAGAAAGACGGAGGGAGTCACCTTGCAGGGTTCCGCGCTGGGTTGACCCGAACTCTGAACCAGTACATCGAACGCGAAACACTCGATCGCAATCAACGCACTCGTCCAGTTGGAGATGACGCGCGAGAAGGCCTTACCGCCGTCGTCTCAGTCAAGGTACCTGACCCGAAGTTCTCTTCTCAGACGAAGGAGAAGCTCGTCTCCTCCGACGTCAAGCCTATCGTTGAAGCTTTGTTCAGCGAGCACCTCAATAGTTTTCTAGAAGAAAATCCGGCTGAAGCCAAGGTCATTGCTAACAAAATGATCGAGGCAGCCCGGGCGCGGGAGGCAGCGCGCAAAGCTCGGGAAATGACGCGCCGCAAGGGAGTCCTCGATATTGCCGGTCTGCCGGGAAAGCTCGCTGACTGCCAGGAGAAAGATCCAGCGGCTTCAGAACTTTTTATTGTCGAGGGTGATTCCGCAGGTGGGTCTGCCAAGCAAGGGCGCGACCGTGCCTTTCAGGCCATCCTTCCGCTGAAAGGCAAAATCCTGAATGTGGAGAAGGCGCGCTTTGACAAGATGCTGTCTAGCGCAGAAGTGGGTACCTTGATTACAGCCTTGGGCTGCGGGATCGGACGCGAGGAATATGATCCGGAGAAACTCCGATACCATCGCATCATTGTCATGACCGACGCGGATGTCGACGGTGCCCACATTCGCACCCTGCTTCTGACCTTCTTTTATCGCCAGATGCACGAGCTTATCGATCGGGGTCATGTCTACATCGCCCAGCCACCCCTATATAAGGTAAAGCGCGGAAAGCAGGAAGATTACCTGCTTGATGACGCTGAGTTAGGTGTTTCGCTGTTGCGGGCGGCATTGGACAACGCACGACTCTACATCGGACCTGATACGCCGCCCATGTCACCAGTTGGCTTGGAAGAGCTAACGCGTGAGTTTCAAATCTATCGGGCCATCATCGCCCGACTGGCAAACCGCTACGATTCGCTTTTTCTCGGCCAGTTATTGAACCTGCCGCGTTTGAATGAAGAACGGTGGCAGGACGCACCGGCCCGTGAGGACTGGGTCGATGCCTTGTTGCAGCGCCTACGATTAACCAGCGGAACAGCCATCGACTACCGCATCGCCGTTCAGCAGGATGAAACCGGGTCGCCAACTGCTTTGGAGCTGATCCGTTTAGTCCATGGCATCCCGGAGACGCGCATCGTGCCATTTGAGTTCTTTGCCTCCGCGGATTATCTGCGCATTGCAGCGTTAGCAGAAAAGCTGGACGGGCTGGTCAGTGCAGGCGCTCGGGTTGAACGAGGGGAGAAGGCGATTGAGATTGACACCTTCGAGCGTGCTTACGACTGGCTACTCGGGGAAGCAAAGCGGGGTTATCACATTCAGCGTTATAAAGGCCTGGGTGAGATGAATCCTGGACAGTTGTGGGAAACAACGATGGACCCAGAATGCCGCCGCCTGCTGCGTGTGACCATTGAAGATGCGGTCGCCGCCGATCAGATATTTACAACCTTGATGGGTGATCAGGTCGAACCCCGTCGGGAATTTATCGAGCGCTATGCGCTTGATGCGGAAAATATCGATATTTAACTCCCGCCGTTATCCTTTCGCTAGGGTCGGCCGGAAGAACTTGCCCGTCTCGCCTTCAGAGAGTGCTTATTCAATATCCAGCGCATTGCTTGCACTAACGACGGCTAGTCGCTCTACCCGGCGAAACCCTCGCGGCAGCAAGGCACCGCGACGGCCTCTTTCGCCGCGGTAGTGCAGTTGGTCAGCTGGCTTCAAGCGAAATTCGCGTTGACCGGCTTCGATAGCCAAGGTATCGCCATCACCGAATACTGCCAGGGCGCAGACACGCTCGCCGTCTTGCTCCATCCGGGCTGCTGGAATGGCGATCAGGCGGTTTCCTTTGCCTTTGCTCAGTTCCGGAAGATCGGACAGACTAAACAACAGCAGATGTCCCGCATTGGTTGCCACTGCAATCCATTTATGCACGCTAAGGCGGACCTCTACAGGTGAAAGCAGTTGCGCGCCGGCTGGAAGATTAATCACCGCCTTACCTGTTTTTGTTTTCGCAAACAGATTGCTCGTTTGGCAGATAAAGCCGTAACCGTAGTCTGAGGAGAGGACAAAGGCCGTACTAGCATCACCGCCTAGCACACTGAGAAACACTGCCCCAGCCGGCGGCTCAAAACGTCCGGTGAGCGGTTCACCCTGGCCGCGCGCCGATGGCAGACTATGGGCCGGCAGGGAATAACTGCGACCGGTTGAATCAAGAAAAATCGCCTGTTGTTCGCTGCGCAGTCGCGCAGCCATTCGAAAGCTGTCGCCACCCCGGTAACTGAGGGTATGCGGATCAATCTCATGGCCCTTTGCTGCGCGTGCCCAGCCCTTCTCAGAAAGAACCACCGTGAGCGCTTCACTCGGTGTGAGCTCGTTTTCAGACAAAGCCATTGCAGCGGAGCGCTCGGAGATTGGGGACCGGCGTTCGTCGCCAAATTTCTCTGCGTCTTCGCGGATCTCAGAGATAATCAGGCGCTTGAGTTCATCCTGGTCGTTCAGCAGCAGGGTTAGCTTCGCTTGCTCCTCGAGTAAGTCAGCCTGTTCGCCGCGAATTTTCATCTCTTCGAGGCGCGCGAGCTGCCGCAACCGAGTACTCAGCACATAGTCCGCCTGCCTCTCACTGAGCCCGAATCGTTCCATCAGGACTGGCTGCGGCTCATCCTCGCTGCGAACAATTCGTATCACTTCATCAAGATTAAGAAAGGCGATTAGCAAACCGGCGAGCAGGTGGAGCCGATCTTCGACCTTCTCGAGTCGATATCGCAAGCGTCTGCGCACGGTTGCGGTGCGGTAGCTCAACCACTCACGCAATATTTCTTGCAGCCCCATCACCTGCGGTCTACCGTCGAGCGCGATCACATTCATATTCACCCGGTAGCTCTTTTCGAGCTCCGTACTGGCGAACAGGTGTGACATCAGTCGTTCGAGGTCAACGCGATTGGACCGCGGCGTGATCACCAAGCGGGTGGCGCATTGATGATCCGATTCGTCCCGCAGGTCCTCAATCATCGGGAGTTTCTTAGCCTGCATTTGGGCAGCAATCTGCTCCAATATGCGGTTTCCCGATACCTGGTGAGGGAGTGCGGTGATTACGATATCCCCCTGCTCTACCAGATACCGAGCCCGTTGCCGAACCGAACCAACGCCGGTCTGGTAGATGCGTCGAAGCTCGTCGCGGGAGCTGACGATCTCGGCTCCAGTGGGATAATCAGGGCCAGGGACCAGCTGTAGCAGTGCGTCGAGATCCGTATTAGGGTGTTCGAGTAGATAGATGCAGGCCTGGGCTAGCTCGCGCAAATTATGTGGTGGGATATCGGTCGCCATACCCACTGCGATGCCAGAGCCTCCGTTGAGTAAAACGTTTGGCAGCCGGGCTGGAAGTTGGCGTGGTTCCTCGAGTGTCCCATCAAAATTCGGCTGCCAGTCGACCGTGCCAAGACCGACCTCGGCAAGCAACAACTCGGCATAAGGAGCCAGTCGGGCTTCGGTATAGCGCATGGCGGCAAAGGACTTAGGATCATCTGGCGCGCCCCAGTTGCCTTGGCCATCAATAAAGGGGTATCGATAACTGAAATCCTGCGCCATCAGCACCATGGCTTCATAACAGGCGCTATCTCCGTGAGGATGGAATTTGCCGAGCACGTCACCAACTGTGCGGGCGGACTTCTTGAATTTGGCACTCGCCGAGAGTCCCAGCTCCGACATCGCGTAAAGAATGCGCCGCTGAACCGGTTTTAGTCCATCGGCCACCTGCGGCAGGGCTCGGTCAAGAATGACGTACATGGAATAGTCCAGGTACGCCTTCTCGGAAAACAAATGCAGCGGTAACTGCTCGAGACCTTCAGGATTTTCAAGCACGGTTTCAGTCATCGGAGATTGCACGTTCTGCTAAAGCAAGTGTCAGTCATCGGACGAATTCTGACGGAAATGGTCATAGCCGAGTTGACCGGTTAGTGGGCTAGCTCCCGTAAGGATTTCGCCGTTAGGATACCGAAGCCGGATGCCGTTTTGCTTGGTGATATGCCCGATGACGGCCAGCGGGATGTTAAGTGCCATGCCAAGCGCGAGGACGGGTTTGAGATTGGCCTGAGGAACTGTGAAACAAAGCTCGTAGTCGTCTCCCCCGCTCAGGGGCAGGCTCCAGTCCTGAGTCTTCCGAACCACAGCCTCGCTCGCGGGACTGAGTGGAATCGCATTGATCTCAAGCTCTCCACCGCGGCCGCTTTGTTCGAGGAGGTGACCGAGATCGGCAAGCAGCCCGTCGGATATGTCGATCGCGGCCGTCGCTAGGTCTACCAACCCGAGGCCTAATTCGACCCTTGGTGTGGGCCATTCCAGGCGTTCGCGCAGTTCTGGCTCGATAGCTTCGACCCTGGCAGAGCTTTGCTTACCCTGCTGCCGAGCTAGCAGGAGTCGTTGCAGTGCTAAGGCCGCATCGCCGAGTTGCCCGCTCACCACAATGAGATCGCCCGGCTCGGCACCTGAGCGGCGCAGCGCTCTCCGGGACTTCACGAGGCCCATGGCCTGAATGGAAATCGTCAGGGGGCCGCGGGTCAGATCGCCGCCAACTAGCCGAACGCCGAATTGACGGGCCAATTCATGCAACCCGAGGCTAAAGCATTCGAGCCAGCAGGAATCGGGGCTGGGCAGAGTCAGGGCGAGCGTGGCCCAGGCCGGTTTTGCTCCAACAGCGGCAAGGTCGCTGAGACTGACCGCGAGGGATTTGTGGCCGAGACTTTGCGGATCTGCATCGGCGAAGAAATGTACGCCACTGACTAAGGTATCGATGGAGAAAGCTAAGCTGAATCCAGCGGGAATCTGAGTGACTGCACAATCGTCCCCGATGTCGAGTTCCACGTCGTCGCGTGCGGCACCCCGCCCGGTGAGAAACCTCTGGATTAGTGAAAACTCACCGGAATCAGCCGTCGTGCTCAAGACTTCCGTGCCTGGATACGAGATCGGGCCGCTGCTGCGCGAGCTTATCAAGAACTCCGTTGATGAATCGATGACCTTGTTCAGCACCGAAGGCCTTTGCGAGATCAACTGCTTCGTCCAGAATCACGGCCGAGGGAATATGCGGGCTATGCAGAAGCTCAAAGGTGCCGAGCCGAAGAATCGCTCGCTCTACTGGATCAACGCTGGTCAGAGACCGATCCAGGAAGGGTTTCAGGGTGGCGTCGATCTCATCGACCTGCAAGGTGACGCCGCGCAGTAGTTGATCGAAGAGGCTGAGATCAAAGCGTTGGTCTGTTGGAATCGGCTGATCCTCGCCGCAACCGGCCAGTCCGCGGGCAACCGCGTCCATCCATAAGGGATCATCATAAAAGTGCTGAGCAATGTCAGCTGCCGATTGCCGACCAAGCTGCCATTGATAAAGTGCAAGGAGCGCGTAGCAACGCGCACGACTGCGAGGTCCAGCCATGGTAACCGACTGCTGAAGGGAATTAGACGGGAATGCCGCTCAGCCGATTTGGCTGAACAGATTGGCCATTTCCATGGCCGAAAGAGCAGCTTCCGCACCCTTGTTGCCAGCCTTGGTACCGGCGCGCTCAATTGCTTGCTCAATGGTGTCGGTTGTCAGCACGCCAAAGCCGACTGGGATGCCATGGTTCAGGCTGACCTGCGCAATACCCTTGACACATTCCCCGGCGACATAGTCAAAATGCGGTGTTCCGCCACGAATGACAGCGCCAAGCGCGATCAAAGCGTCATAGCCGCCCTTGGCGGCAATCTTCTCGAGGGCGAGCGGAATCTCGAACGCGCCCGGAACGCGAAAAATTGCGATGTTCCCTTCCTCGACACCATGGCGCTTAAGCGCATCGATCGCACCTTGTTCTAAGTGCTCGACAATAAAGCTGTTCCATCGCGCGACGACGAGGCAGAAGCGGACAGATCCAGGGCGAAAGGCACCTTCGAGCGATTTAATCATCGGTAACTCAGTCAAAAATGGTTGGAAATCGATAGTGGTTAAGAGCTGGAAGCGGATGCATTCGCGATCCAAGGGGTTCAGCGCCCTGGTTCCCCGTCAGCGCCCCTTACGTATTCTACAACTTCCAGATCGAACCCGGAGATTCCGTGCATGGCTTTGGGCGCGCTCATCACGCGCATGAGTCGCACGCCAAGGTCAGACAAAATCTGGGCGCCGATCCCATAGGTGCGCAATTCATGGCGATCGGTCCGCAGTGGCGAAGCATTGTCCGAGGTTTTGGTCTGTGAGATTTGACGGACCTTCGCGAGAATATCCTCGCAGCTGTCACGATTACGTAAGACCACGATAACACCCTCGCCCTCAGCAACAATCTGGCGCATGGCATGTCGCAGGGGCCAGCCGCAGCCAGCAGAGGACCCGCCGAAAAGGTCGCACAGGCTGTTTTGCAGATGTACCCGAACCAGCGTCGGGCGCTCCGGGGAAATATCGCCATAGGTGAGTGCGAGATGAACCTGATCATCAATGGTGTCGCGATAGGCTGTGAGCAGGAAGTCCCCAAACTCCGTCTGGAGTTTGCACCTGTCCAGGCGGACCACGGCTTTCTCATTGGCGACCCGGTAGTGAATTAAATCGGCAATGGTACCGATCTTCAGACCATGCTCGCGCGCGAAGTCCTCGAGATCCGCACGCCTGGCCATCGACCCATCTTCATTGAGAATTTCGACAATCACAGCCGCAGGCTCGAAACCAGCCAAGCGGGCGAGATCGCAGCCTGCTTCGGTGTGACCCGCGCGCACGAGCACCCCCCCCGGCTGAGCGATCAGTGGAAAGACATGGCCGGGTTGCACCAGGTCGGTCGGGCAGGCGTTGGCGGCGACAGCGGCCTGAATGGTGCGCGCGCGATCCGCCGCCGAGATGCCGGTCGTCACGCCCACCGCCGCCTCGATCGATACGGTGAAGGCGGTGGAATGCGCCGCCCGGTTGTTATCGACCATGAGTGGTAGCCGCAGTCTTTCGCTGCGTTCCTTGCTTAGCGTCAGGCAGATCAGGCCGCGTCCGTATTTGGCCATGAAATTGATCGCCTCGGGCGAGACACATTCGCCAGCGAGCAGAAGGTCGCCCTCGTTCTCGCGGTCTTCGTCGTCCATGATGACAACCATCCGCCCTTGGCGCAGATCCGCAATGATTTCTTCAGTGGTATTAAGACTCATAAGATTTGGCGGTGCGCCACACAAAACCCGAGTTGCGGGTTACAAAAATCCATGGCGAGCGAGAACCTCCTTGTTCAAGCTGCTGCCTTCGACCGAGCGCCCTGATTGGCCAAGAATCAGACGTTCAAGATAGCGTGCGATCAGATCCACCTCGATATTGACGGGGGTTCCCTTGCGGTAATTCGCGATGGTAGTGACCTCACGGGTGTGCGGAACGATGTTGAGCAAAAAAACGCTCCCGGTGATGTCGTTGACGGTCAGACTGATTCCGTCGACTGCAATCGAGCCCTTGCGCGCGATATAGGGCGCGAGCTCTCCGGGTGCGTGAATTTGCAGTCTGAGAGAACGCGCTTCCTCACGTAAATCGAGCAGCGTCCCGACCCCGTCGACATGACCGCTGAGGAGATGACCGCCAAGGGGTGACGATAGCGTCAGTGCCCGCTCAAGGTTGACTGGACTTCCCTCTGGCAGCTCCCCGAGAGTGGTCAATCCCAAAGTTTCTTGCGAGACATCAGCACGGAAGCCATCACCTACAAGACTGACGACCGTCAGGCAGACCCCGTTGACGGAGATGCTGTCGCCTACCCCGGTGTGGGAAAGATCCAGCTCCGGGCACTGTATTGTCAGGCGAGAATCACCCGCGACTTTCTCGATGCGGGCGAGGCGCCCACGGGCTTGAACAATACCGGTAAACATGGCGCGTGTTTCCTTCACCTGCGAAAGGCAAGACGATCGATATCAGCGGGAAACCCGTCACACGGCAACTCGGTCACACGGCAACTGTCCTCCGTGGCAGGTTGCTTGCATGCCAGAAGTTCACCCAGTCTTGCGTTCAAACAAGGTCCCGGGCTCAGACGTTACGCGATGCCATCATGCGCTCGATGATGGGCTGCAAAATCACCTCCATAGCAAATCCCATTTTTCCGCCTGGGACCACCATGGTGTTGCGCCGGCTCATGAAAGAGTCATGAATCATTGCCAGTAGATAGGGGAAATCGATTTCCAGTTTCTCTGGTTCGCGGAAGCGGATGATCACAAAGCTCTCGTCTGGTAACGGAATATCCCGCGCGATGAACGGATTCGAGGTATCGACAGTCGACACCCGCTGGAAATTGATGTCCGTGAGGGAGAACTGCGGCGTGATGTGGCGAATGTAGTCCGGCATGCGCCGCATGATGGTATCGACGATCGCCTCCGCCGAATAGCCGCGCTCGAGATTGTCGCGATGGATTTTCTGAATCCATTCGAGATTGACGATGGGCACCACGCCGACACCCAAGTCGACATGCTCGGCGACATTGTCATTATCGGTGACCACGAGGCCGTGAAGACCCTCGTAAAACAGCAGGTCGGTTCCCGTCTCGATATCCTCCCAGGGAGTGAATTGACCGGGCTCAAGCTTGCTCCCCAAGCGGTTGTTGTGCTCCGCTGCCTCTTCCTTGCTGTGGAGATAATAACGCCGTTTCCCCATGCCAGTGTCGCCATAGGTATGAAACAACTCAGCCAGCAGATCGAAGCGGTTAGCTTCCGGCCCAAAATGGCTGAGCGTGCGGTGCTCATCGGCGGCCTTGGCCATCTCAGCCTTCATCTCGACGCGATCAAAGCGGTGAAAGCTGTCTCCCTCAATCACCGCTGCCCGGATGCCGTCGCGGTAAAAAATATGCTCGAATGCGCGCTTGACCGTGGTTGTACCGGCGCCAGAGGAGCCCGTGACCGCGACAATAGGATGCTTCTTCGACATAGATGACTCCCGTCGTTGTGCTAGTTCCAAATCAGGAAGAAAAATCGGTGGCGCTCTGGGGGAGCTGCTGCCTTGGGGGAGCCGCGCTCGTGGGCGCAGTGGGCTCGCGCAGGCACGGAGCAGCGCCCGAACCGGTTATCCTATCACGACTGACCAGCGATATCTTCGCCATGCACACTTCATCAGCTCTTTCTGTCCCACGGGGCATCCCCGTCGGTGGGAGCGATAGCCGGGTATGATGATGCGCGGACCTCAACATCAACAAGACGATTTGACGACGACAATGCCTTACCATCTTACAGACCAGCTAGCGGAAAACTCGACAGGGAAAGGGTTCTTAAGCATTATCCTGTTGCTCTTTGTGACAGTGGCAGGATCAAGCGCTTGGGCCGACGAGGACACCGGCGCGGACACCGGCGCGGTACCTGAAACGCCGCAGGTACGCGATGCCTATGCCCGCGCGGTGCCGCCCGGGCAGCAGAACAGCGCTGCTTTCATGCATATATCCAACCCGGGTCATCAAACGATGGCGCTGGTCGCTGCCGAAAGCTCAGTGGCCCGGGTGGTGGAGCTGCATACGCATGTGCAGGAAGACGGGATGATGAAAATGCGCCGCGTCGAGCGGATCGAGCTACCCCCGGCGACCGAGGTGGTGCTGCAACCCGGTGGCCTGCACCTGATGCTGATCGGGCTCAAGCAACCGCTGGCGCCGGGCGATCCTGTCGATCTTCACCTCGTGTTTGATACTGGCAAGACTATCGATATCACCGCCGACACAAGAACCATTATGCCAGCGCAGCGCATGCATCATAACGGGCAGGATCACTGAGAGCGCGGGTCGACACCCGGCGCCGCGCATTGCCCATTTCGCCGTATTCTGGTATACATGACGGGTTTTTCAGTCGTGCGGACCAACAATGCGGGTCACAGATTGCGGCCAAGCCGAGCTGGTGACCGCACGCGCAACACCGGCCGGCATGGCCAAACCCAGATTCAAGCAAATGGTAGGCATTATGAAGCGAGTCCTGATCACAGGCATCCTGGTCGCGGGTCTGGCTGCGACCTCACTGCAGGCGGGCACCATCACCGGGAACGCCGAAAAGGGTAAAGAAAAAGCAGGCCAGATCTGTCAGGCCTGCCATGGTATCGATGGCAATGGCGTGCCCGCTCAGCCGATATGGCCCAAGCTCGCCGGTCAGCATCCGAACTACATTTACAAGCAGCTCAACAACTTCAAGAACGACGAGCGCGCGAATGTCCAGATGACGCCAATGGCCAAGCCATTGACGGACGAGGAGATGCGCAACGTCGCGGCCTATTACTCGAGCCTGCCGCAGTCCGGCGGCGAGGCCGAGGCCGATAAGGTTGAGCTCGGCGAGAAGATCTTCCGCGCCGGCAACCCGGCAACTGGCGTGCCCGCCTGCTCCGGCTGTCACGGGCCTGCTGGTATGGGCACCAACCTGTCCAGATTTCCGCGCCTGGCTGGCCAGTATCCTGAGTACGTCGACCAGACGCTGAAGCTCTTCCGTAAGATGGAGCGCGCCAACGATCCAAACGGCATGATGCGCGGTGTTGCAGCGCGCATGACCGACGACGAGATCGCCGCCGTCGCCCAGTACATCTCTGGTCTGCGCCAATAGTCTGCACCAGTAGTTCTGAACTGCTGCCAGCTCTCGGTTCGCCGCTGGTCTAACACCAGCGGCGGCCTTGATGTTCTCTTCAGCTCCAACCACGGCGGCCCAACCCCAGCGAGCTGACATGGATCGCCTGCGACTGCTGAGTTACAACATCCAGGCGGGGATCGCCTCAGTTCGCTTCCGCGACTACATCGCCAATAGCTGGAAGCATCTGCTGCCCCATCGGGCGCGGATGAATAATCTCAACCGCATCAGCGAGATGATCGGTGGTTATGATGTGGTCGGCCTGCAGGAAGTCGATGCCGGCAGCCTGCGCAGTGCCTTCATCGACCAGACCGAATTTCTCGCCCGCGTTGCCGGCTATCCGCACTGGCATCGCCAGATCAACCGCGACCTCGGCTCCCTGGCCCAGCACAGTAACGGCCTGCTGAGCCGCTTGCAGCCAAAGACCATTCGTGACCACAAACTGCCCGGTCTGCCCGGGCGTGGCGTTCTGCTTGGTGAGTTTCAGACCACCAGCGGTGAGCTGCTTGCAGTCTGCGTGGCGCATCTTGCCTTGGGAGCACGCGCGCGCAGGCGCCAGTTTGATTTCCTCGCCGAGCTCACCGGCCAATATCCCTACGCCGTGCTGATGGGGGATTTCAATAGCGGCTGTGGCTCGAGCGCCCTGCGCGCCATGGTCGAGCGCGGCGGCTGGCACGGCCTAGACTGCGAGCGAAAAACCTTCCCAAGTTGGCGCCCCCAGCACAATCTCGACCACATCCTGGTGTCCACCAATATTGAGATCCTCGGCGCACGGGTGGTTGACTATGCCCTCTCTGATCACCTGCCGATTAGCATGGAGATTCGCCTTCCCTCGCGGATCGAACCCTGCGAGCCAATCCCACAGCAGTTGCCGGAGTTCGCTGCTTAATCCTGCAGCGCAAACCAGTGCCAGGGCAGGCCGTCGCTGAATCGCTCAAGCAGCCTCGGCAGTGCGGGCAACACGGCGGCTTCGCCGGGGAAAACCTCCTCAATGGTCAAGGTCAGGCGCCCAAAGCCAGCGTGACCACGCCAGTCCCACTGCCAGGCCAAGGAACGAGTGCCGCAAGCCGGGCAGGCAAGCTCGGTGCGCTCGGGCCAGGACCAGTCTTCCATCGCCGGGCGCCAGTCAGACACGGTCTTGCCGCACGCCGGGCAGCGCGGTGGGCGGGTATTGCGCCCGCGCCAGAAGCGCGGCTCGGTGCTTGGCGGGTCCAGGCGCAGATGACAGCCGGCTGGTCCAGCGGTACCTGGGAGACCATCGAGCTTGACCGCGCACCCGGTGAAACCAACATAATCGAAAAAGCGCTCTCCGGGTGCGAAGCGGCTTGCATCTGATTCCGAGGCTCCGGCGCCCGGAGCAGCTGTAAGCCGCGCGCCGAGCAAGCCTGCCTGGGTCAGGGCCGCGCGTAGCGGCTCGCGAGGCGGAACTGCCTTGAGGTCCTTGGGGGTCAGAAGGAGTCTTCCGGTATGAAGCGCCATGGAAGGAACAGGAGCGTAAAAGTATGAAAGTCAAAAAGAAAGCGGGATCATTGCAATGATACAACCGACAACAGATGGCCAGGCCCTGCCGTGGCGGATGCTGGCTGCTGCAATTCTTGTGGCCTTGCTGCTTGGCGCGGTCCCGGTCGCGGCGGAGCAAGATACCGGCGGTGAGACCGGGCGGGTGCTGAGCCCGAGCATGAACAGCTACTACCTGGACGCAGACCCCGCGTTCTGGCGCGAGACCTTCGAACGCGACGGGCGCGAGCTCTACGACAAACGCCGCGCCATTCTAAAAGCCCTGGCGCTTACACCCGGTCAGTCAGTTGCCGATGTGGGCGCCGGCAGCGGCTTTTTCAGCCTGCTGTTTGCGCAACAGGTGGGTCCGGGCGGCCGCGTCTACGCGGTCGATATCTCACAACCTTTCACCCAGGCCATCGCCGAGCGTGCGGCTGAAGCCGGGCTGGATAACCTCGTTACTATCGTCAATGACCAGCATAGCCTGGGCCTGCCCGATGACAGCGTCGATCTCATCTTCACCGCCGATACCTATCATCACTTCGAGTTTCCACAGGCCATGCTCGCCGCCTTCAGGCGCGCACTGCGCCCAGGCGGCCAACTGGTGATCATCGACTTCCGCACCGACCCCGCCATTGCATCTGCCTGGGTCCAGGGCCATGTGCGTGCCGGTCGTGAACAAGTCATCGCCGAGGCCGAAGCCGCCGGCTTCGTGCTGGAGGAAGATCTCAATCTGTTAAAGCGGAATTTCCTCCTGCGCTTGCGTGCGCCCGAGGATTGGGTTCCTCTCGCTGGACGATGTACAAAGCGTCCCAGAAGTCTGGCAGGCATCTGCTATCGCGCTTTAGTGCGCCTTGCTGACCTCACCTTCAAGCTCATAGACAGCGCCGCAGTAAGGGCAGACGGCACGGCGATCCGGTGCCTCATCGATCGGCAGGTAGACGCGCGGGTGCATGTTCCAAAGCGCGTGGCCGGGCCTCGGGCAGCTCAGGGGTAGGTCGGACGCCTGTACCTTGATGGCTTCTGGTGCCGGCGGTGTGCTGACGGGCGGTGCTGCTTTATCGGTGTCGAAAGGGAGTGCTGGATGCTCCATGACGATTCTTCCTGTTTTGTGCCGATAAGGATAAGGTTTTACGTAAAATGAAGCCATTCGCCGCGGCTGGGATCGCGGCCCTGAACGACCTCGAAATACTTGCTCTGTAGCTTCTCGGTGATGGGGCCGCGGCCGCCGTTGCCGATCACGCGGCCGTCCACCTCGCGGATGGGTGTGACCTCGGCAGCGGTGCCGGTGAAGAAGGCCTCGTCGGCGATGTAGACCTCGTCCCGGGTGATGCGCTTTTCCTCCACCTCAAGGCCCATTTCCTCGGCGAGTGTGATCACCGTCTTGCGGGTGATGCCGTCGAGCGCGGAGGTCAGGTCCGGGGTGTAGAGGCGTCCGTCGCGCACCAGGAAGATATTCTCCCCGCTGCCCTCCATCACGCAGCCCTGAGCGTCGAGCAAAATGGCCTCGTCATAGCCGTCGCGCAATGCCTCTTGCAGGGCCATCATGGAGTTCATGTAGTTACCATTGGCCTTGGCGCGGCACATGGTCACATTGACATGATGACGGGTAAAAGAAGACACCCGCACGCGAATGCCATTCTTGATGTTGTCCTCGCCCAGATAAGAGCCCCAGTCCCAGGCGGCGACGATGACGTGCACCTGTAGATTATCGGCACGCAGCCCCATCCCCTCGGAGCCGTAAAAGGCCATTGGGCGGATGTAGGCCGAGGCGAGCTTGTTCTCGCGCACCGCGAGCCGCTGGGCTTGGTTTAGGGTGTCGCGGTCATACGGCAGCTTCATGCCGAGGATGTGAGCAGAGTTGAACAGCCGCTCGGTATGCTCCGGCAGACGGAAGATGGCCGCACCGCGGTCAGTCTCGTAGGCACGCACGCCTTCAAAGACGCCCATGCCATAGTGCAGGGTATGGGTCAGCACATGGGTCTGGGCGTCACGCCAGGGCACCAATTCGCCGTTGTACCAAATCACACCGTCGCGATCGCCCATGCTCATGTTCTGAGGTCTCCAGTTGCAATGCGGGCTTTTTGCCCAACGCCGATAGATCTAAAGCGTCCAATCGGCTGTCAGTGGTTTGCTAAGCCGAGATGTTTTGCCAGTAAATCATGTTCATTTTACTTTTCATGGCGCGCTCGTACTTGCCGCTTCTTAGCACCTTCAAGGCCGTTTTGCTTAACTCAAGCATTATCCATCAGGCTATCCCAAAGCTGGGACACCTGCTCGCGCACCGCGACCAGCTGGTCTTGGGAGACACGTCCGGGGGCATCCCTTAACGCATTGCGGTGATAGGCCGCGCGCAGGGATTTATACGCTTGCGTGAGCACCTCGGCGGCGTCGCCCGGGAGCAGGTCGAGCTGAGCAAGCGTCTCGAGCAGGCGGATGTTATCCGTCCAGTCGGTCAGCTCGGGGTATTGCGCGGCCCAGCGCAGCACCGCGTATTGAACCATAAACTCGATGTCGGCAATACCGCCGCGACCCTGCTTGAGGTCGAACTGCCGTGCGTTGCTCTTGTCGAGATTGGCGCGCATTTTCGCGCGCATGTCACGCACCTCCGTGCGCACCTTGTCCGGCTCGCGCGGCAGGCGCAGGATTTCGCGGCGCACCTCGGCGAAGCGCTCGGCGAGTTGTGGGTCGCCAGCGACCGGGCGGGCGCGCACCAAGGCCTGGTGCTCCCAGGTCCAGGCCTCCTCGCGCTGATAGGCGGTGAAGGACTCGAGCGAGCGCGCGATCATGCCTTTCTGGCCGTCCGGGCGCAGGCGCATGTCGATCTCATAGAGCACGCCGGAGTAGGTGGGCGTGGTCATGATATGGATCAGCCGCTGGCCCAGGCGGATATAGAACTGCGCGGTGCTAAGCGGACGCTCGCCGTCAGTGGCCTCGGTGGCGTCCTCGCCGTTATAGAGGAACACCAGGTCGAGGTCCGAGTGGTAGCCAAGCTCTATGCCGCCGAGCTTGCCGTAGCCCAGCACCAGAAAGCCGTTGCGGCGGCTGTCGCGGCCAGCCGGGATGCCATGGCGCTGGCGCAGGCCGTCCCAGGCCAGATGCAAGCTACGCGACACCGCGGCCTCGGCGATTTCGGTCAGGTAGTCGCTGACCACCATCAGCGGGATGGCGCCGGTGATGTCGGCGGCGGCGACCCGCAGCTGATTGCCCAGAGCGAACTGGCGCAGACGCTCCATGGGCTGCTCGAGGTCCTCGTTGGCCAGGGGGCCGAGCAGGGAGTCGAGCTCGGCGTCGAGACCGGCGCGGTGCAGCGGTGCGAACAGCCGTCGGGCATCGAGCAGTTCATCGAGCAACAGCGGCGTGCGTGCCGTGTGCTCGCTGAACCAGGGGCTCATGGCGCATAGACGCACCAGCAGGCTGAGGGCATCGGGTCGCTCGACCAGCAGCGACAGGTAGGCCGTGCGCCCAAGGATGGCATCGAGCACATGCAGCAGGCGCTCGAGCGTAAGGTCGCGTGAGATGCCTTCATCGGAATCCGGGTTGTCTGCCGCCGCGCCAGTGGAGGCCGAATCTCCAGTTGGCGGATCACCAGAAGCTGATGGACCAGAATCGGGGGCGTCAGTTTGACGCCCATTTTGCTCGCTACAATCGCCAATCTGCTCGAGCAATCTCGGCATCAGCGATTTCAGCCGTTGCAGCGCGATTTGCCCGAGCCCTTTGCGCTGGACGCTATGGCGAAAATCCTCAAGGCGCTTCCAGGCGGCGTCGGGCTCGCTGAAGCCGGCTTCGGCCAGCAGGGCGGCGGCTACTGCGGGCTCAGGCGCGTCGGTCCAAAGCGTGCCGAGGCCGTGGTTTAGCGTCGGCTCGCCGCGGTCGGGATCGGCGAAAATACCGTCGAAATGCTGCTGCACGCGCTCGCGGTGCTGATTGAGCCGCGCGAGAAAGCTCGGCCAGTCGGCAAAGTCGAGCGAGTGGGCCAGCCGCTCGCGATCCGGTTCGCGCGTCGGCAGGCTGTGGGTCTGGCGGTCGGCCCAGGCTTGCAGGCGGTTCTCGGTCAGGCGCAGGAAGTGATAGGCGGCGGTCAGATCGGCCACCACCTCGGCATCGAGCAGGCCTTTGGCAACCAGGCGCTGCAACACCAACAGAATCGGCCGGCATTGCAGATCGGGCTCGCGCCCGCCGCGCACCAGCTGAAACGACTGGCCGATGAATTCGATCTCGCGGATGCCGCCAGGGCCGAGCTTGATGTTGTCCGCCATGCCCTTGCGGCGCACTTCCTGATCGATCAGACCCTTGAGGTGGCGCAGCGAGTCGATAGCGCCGAAATCCAGATAACGCCGGTAGACAAAGGGCCGCAGCATGTCCATCAGCTCAGCCCCGGCAGTGTCGGGGCCGGCGATCACCCGCGCCTTGATCATGGCGTAGCGTTCCCACTCGCGCGCCTGGGACTCGTAATAGGTCTCGAGCGCGTCGAAGTGCATGGCGAGCGGCCCCGCGTCGCCGAAGGGACGCAGGCGGGTATCGACCCGGAACACGAAGCCCTCGGGCGTCTGTGCGTCGAGCAGCTTGACCAGGCGCTGGCACAGGCGGGTGAAGAACTGCTCGTTGGTGAGTGTGCGTGGCCCGCCCTGGGTCTCTCCGCGGCTCGGGTAGGCAAAGATCAGATCGATATCCGAGGACAGATTGAGCTCGGCAGCGCCGAGCTTGCCCATACCGAGCACGATCAGCCGCTGTGGGGTGCCGTCCTCGCCGATGGGTTCGCCAAGCTCGGCATGCAGCCAGGGCTCGAGAAGGGCGAGAGTTTCGCGCACGCAGGCATCGCCCAGAGCGCTTAAGTCCGCGAGGGTTTCCTCCAGGCTGGCCCAGCCGGACAGGTCGCGCCAGATGATGCGTAGCATCTGGGCACGGCGGAATTGCCGCAGCGTGCGGCCGAGGGTCTCCTCGTCAGCAACCTCGTCCAGCGTCTCCTGCAGTGCGCTTGACATGCTCGCCGCGCCGTCCACCCGGGCCAGGGCGCCGCTTGTCAGCAGATCGGCAAAGAGCTGCGGATGTCGCGCGGCACTGAGCGCGACGTATTCGCTGCCGGCCCAGACACGCGCGCGCGCATGGCGGAATTCGGCATCTTCCGGCACGGCAATGCCGGCCTCGGCCGCCCAGGCAACCCAATCCTGCCAGTGGCTTTCGTTCGGGCTCGTCGGCTCTGGGGTCTGTGTTGGGTTCATGGCGCCTGTTTGCCTGAGGAGAGGTTTTGCCTGAGCAGAGAATGGCGAGAAGTGGGTAGTGAAATTTGTTTTCACGGAGCTACCCGAGCGAAGGCCTGGAGACTCCCCCCGCGCCGCCGAAGCGCTCAAAGCGCGCGAGAATGTCCGGTGCCGTTGGCGCGCTCAGGCTGCTGCCGATCACAATCGCCACGGTGGCGGCGACAATGCCAGGAACAATCTCGTAGAGTTCGAAAATTCCGCCCTCGAGCGCCTTCCAGATCACCACGGTCAGTCCGCCGACGATAATGCCAGCCAGGGCGCCAACCCGGGTCATGCCGCGCCAATAAAGCGAGAGCACCAGCACCGGGCCGAAGGCGGCGCCGAAACCGGCCCAGGCGTAGGCGACCAGTCCCAGCACCGTATTGTCGGGCTCCAGCGCCAGCAGCAACGCGATCAGCGCGAGCAGCACCACGGCGAGACGCCCGACCAGCACAATCTCTTTCCCGCTGGCCTGGCGGCGAAACAGCTGCCGGTAGAGATCCTCAGTCAACGCCGAGGAGGACACTAACAACTGCGAGTCCGCCGTGCTCATGATGGCCGCCAGAATAGCCGCCAGCAACACGCCGGCGATGGCGGGATGAAAGAGCGCCTCAACCAGTACCATGAAGATCGTCTCGGCATCGGCTAGCTCCCCACCCAGGTTGTTGTCCACCCAGGCCAGGCCTGCCAGGCCAACCAGCACGGCACCGGCGAGGCTGAGCGCTGTCCAGGTCACGGCGATGCGGCGCGCCGCCGGCACTGCCTGCTGATTCCGAATGCCGGCGAAGCGCGCCAGGATATGCGGCTGACCAAAGTACCCCAGCCCCCAGGCCGCGAGCGAGATGATGGCGATCAGTCCCAGCGGCTCGCCGTTGTCGTTGGTCCAGACCGACATCAGCTCAGGATAATCGGCGTTGAGTGTGGTCTGCATACTCAGCAAGCCGCCATCCGCCTGCATAGCAATGACGGGCACCAGCAGCAATGCGGCTAACATGAGCAGGCCTTGCACTAGATCGGTCCAGGACACCGCAAGGAAGCCTCCGGTCAGGGTATAGGACATAATCACCAAGGCACCGATCGCGGTGGCGATGCCAGCATCCAGTCCGAACAGCGTCTCGAACAACTTGCCGCCAGCCACCAGCCCGGAGCTGGTATAAAACAGAAAGAACAGCAAGATGAACAGCGCTGCGATCGCCTGCAGGGCATGATTGGGGTCGCCGAAGCGATTGGCCAGATATTCCGGAATGGTCAGGGCATCATTGGCCTCCGCGGTAAACTGCCGCAGTGGCCGCGCCACCAGCAGCCAGTTGAGCCAGGTGCCTAGCAGCAGGCCGCCCGCCAGCCACAGCGATTGCAACCCGGAGGTAAAGGCAAACCCCGGCAGCCCGAGCAACAGCCAGCCGCTCATGTCCGAGGCGCCGGCCGACAGCGCCGCCGGCCAGGGCCCGAGCTGCCTCCCGCCGAGGAAGTAATCAGCCGAATCATGGGTGCGGCGATAGGCCCAAACGCCGATGCCGAGCATCAGCAGCAGGTAAAGTACAAAGGTTGCCGCAACGGAAAAAGAGATCGAATGCTGCATTGGTTAAGGAGCGTGCTTTTCACAAGTGGGCTTTGCTGGCAACTTCGTCACCGGGTTCTAACCTGGGTCGAAGTTTGAGCGAAGGGATGAGATGGAATACTCGCGCCAAGCGACGGTTGCGCGCTGCGCTTGCTCCAACAGAACCGAAGCATGCCCGTTTTTGCGCCGGGCTGGCAAGTCAGCCAGTTCTGCACGGTCAGTTCTAACAGTCGATCGAGTTGTATGACGGCCACTAAGCCCGATGCCATCATAGGCGCCAAGGACTTTCGCCAGGAGGTGCTGAATCCGGCGGACGGGGTCTTCCTATTCCATGCGCGCGCCATCGAGCGGCTGATCGAAGAAGAGCTTGGCGCGCGCCAGCACGAAGTCAGCATCCCCGACCTGCCCTATTATCTGATGCGGCGCGAGGATTTCCTGTTCGGATTGGAGAGCGAAAATCCCGAGGCGTTGTCGGTCATCGAAGGGCTGAAGCTGCCGCCCTATGTGGTGCTCTTGCCCTCCCCGCGTACCCAGGGGATCGACAGTCAGGGATTCAGCCGCCTGCGCCACGACTACTGGGCGCGCGCCTTCGAGGCCGAGGTGGCGCGCGCCTGGCAGATGGCGCGCGATGCCGCCGGCGATCATCACGACTTCGGTGCGCGGGCGCTGCGCGCGCTGGTTGGCGAGCATGGCTTTGCCGAGCTGCGCGATGTTCTCGATCGCGACGGCCTGACGCTGCCGATCTGGGACGATGCCTTGGTCTGTCGCAGCTTTGTCGCGCGCGTGGTGCGCCTGCGCTATTTCGCCCCGGGCGCGCGCGCCTTCTACTTTCCGGCAGTGCCCGATTGGGGGCGGATCGATGTCTGGTTGGCGGCGAGCGGTCTAGAGCTGCCGCCGCTGTTCAGCGCGACGGCGGGCGTTGGGCCGCTGCCGCCGCTGCTGCAAAAAACCCGTCCCGGTTCCGGCGAGCAACCGCCGGAGCCACTACCCTTGCTGCCGGGGGGGCTGACGCGCGGTGAGCGTGATCCCGATTATGCCGCTACCCAGCAAGCCATCCGCGCGACGGCCGTGTTGCCATCGGCCAGCTTGGCGGGACTGGCTGGTGAGTACCCGGCTCCGGATGACCTAGCAGTGCAGTTCGAAGCGCGTTGCCTGGCGGCGATGCATGAGGCCTCGAGTCTGAAGCGCAGGCAGGGTTTGTTCGCGCGGTTATGGGACTGTCCGAGTGCGCGCCTCAGCCGCCTGTTCGGGCGGCTGTTGTTTGCGCCCAGTCTCGAGCGGCTGCAGAATCGCCCGCGCCGCCCGCCCTCGGGCGCCTGGATGGGTGCCGGCCTGGGCTTGTTCCGCCATGCCATTGCCGCGGCCAATCGCAGTCAGATGCGCGGGCGTTTCGCCACCGCCCTGGTGCACCTGGCTGACGCGCGCCGGCTGTTGCTGCGGCTGATGCAGTTTTGCGGTGGCTCCGCTGGCGAGCTGTGCCGGGGGATTGCCGCTTACGAGGACGACTGCGAGCAGAGTTTGGCCGCCGAGTTGGCCGCCAAGCTGGGCCTGAAGCCTGCCGAGGCCGAGCAGCTCGACGCCCTGATCAAGCGACTGGCAGCGGAGGACCGCGGGGCCAGTGCTTCGCCCGCGGCACGCGCGCTGCTCGCGCAGCTCGAAAAAGTGCTGTGCGAGACGCGCGACGATTACTACCGCCTGCGCCTGTGGGGCTGGATTTCCGGCCGGGTGCTCGGACGGAGGCGCATCCGCGTGCGCGAAATTCTGCCCTTTCAGGCGCCCCTGCACTGTTTGCGCTCGTTGCACAGCGCGCGCGTGCGCCTCGACGATCTCGACTGGCCGCTGCACGAACTTGAGGCCCATGGTCTGCTGCTCGAGGAGATGCGCGAGCGCCTCAGCAGCCACCTGGAAGCACAGTTGATGCCGCGCCTGGCAACAGCGTTGCGCGAGGCCGACTTCGTCCCGCGCAACCATCGCGAGCGGGTAGCCGAGCACAAGATGCGGCGTGAATTGCTGGACGTCATCAAGCAGCGCCGCCATCTGAAGTTCACCGATGTGCGCGACATCGTCGCCCGCAATGTGCTGCGCTTGCCGGACCCAACGCTGGATGAGTTCTTCCGTGGCGACCGCCTGCGCCGCTTTGACCGCACCGCCGCGCGCGCCCTGCCCGGCGTCTATCGCCCGGGCGAGCTGTATATCAGAGGTTTGCAGCAGCTCTCGGCGCCGCTCTTTGGCACCCGCGCGGGGCGGGCGGTGCTGCGCCACGCGCTGCTTCCCTTCGGCGCGACCTTTCTGGCGCTAAAGAGCATCGACCTCTTGCTGCATCTGCTGCCGGACGTGGAAGCCAGCTTCCACCTGACCACCCCACTCACGGTGACCGCCGGTGCCACCCTGACCAATCTGGTGATACATACCGACATCGGTCATCATGTCCTGCGCGCCACCTGGCACGGCAGCCGCACGCTCTTTGACCTGCTGCTGATACAGGCGCCCCGCCGCTTGCTGCGATGGCCGCCGCTGGCCAGACTGCTTGGCACCGGGTTGTTCCGCGGGCTGGCGCGGAATCTCATTCAACCCCTGCTGTTCGGCATCCTGCCGCTAATGCCCATCATCGCGCTCGCGGTTCTGGTGGAAGAAATCCCCATCGAGCCCGGCTTTTGGCTACTGGGGCTGGCCTTCGCACTCGGCACCCTGGCGCGCAATACTCCGGCCGGGCGCCGTTTCATCGACAATATGGTCACCTACCTGGTGCAGCTGCAGCGCCGTATCAACCAGACCCTGGTGCTGGGGTTGATCCAACACATGCTCTATTTGTTCAAGGAGGCGACCCGGCGCATCGCCCAGGGGCTGCACCGAGTGGAAGAAGCGCTGATGCACCATCTGCATGAGCCGATCGGCGGCTTTCTGGTCAAAGCCCTGGCCACGCCTCTGTGGGCTCTTGCCGAGTCACTGCTGCAGTTCTACATCACGGTGCTGGTCGAGCCGCAGGTGAATCCGGTCAAACATTTCCCGATCGTCACTATCGGCCATAAGCTGTTGTTGCCCTTTCTACCCGGCATCACAGCCATGATGCTGGAGCTGACTGGCTCGGTGCTGCCCGCCGTGATCACCATTCCGCTAGTGACTCTGACCATCTTACTGCTGCCCGGATTATTCGGCTTTGTGGTGTGGGAGCTGAAGGAGAACTGGAAGCTGTATCAGGCCAATCACACGGCCACACTGCGAGGCGCCAGCGAGCGCGAAGCACAGCTGGCGCTGGAACCGGCCATCATCGGCAGCCATGGCGAGACCATGCGCGGCATTCTTTACCGCGGCTTCCACAGCGGCGCGCTTCCAAAGGCGTATGACAAAGTGCGCCAGGTCATTGAGCAGCAACTGCGCGACCAGGCGCCCTACCCGCGCCGGGTGCGCGCCAGTGAGCGGCGCCTGCGTGGCATCGAGCAGTCCATCTGCGTCTTTGTCGACCGCGAGCTGACCTTCGCGCTGCGCGAGCGCTGCCGCACGCCAGGTTGCGTGCTGAGCCGGATCGAGACCCAAACCCCGGAGCTTGCGACCAATCTGATCGCCTTGCAGCTCGCGATTTACGCCCGCCCGCGTGAAGCCGTGGCAACGCCGGGTCTGGCGTTGGCCCCACTCGAAGCAAAGGAACAAGCACTGCAACCGGCGCAGGCCGATTGCGAGAAAGCCGATTGCGAGAAAACAGTCGACACCGCCACCGAGCTTGGCCCGGTCGAGATGCAGCTTGAGCTATCGCGCCAGCCCGATGGAATCCGCATGTCGGTGCGCATCCAGGGCGATACCAGTCTGCTCGGTGCGCGTTGCTGGGCGATGATTTTTGAAGATCTGCGCGTCTTCGCCGGCCGCGCCGACGCCCGCCTGGACTCGGAGTTTACTGAGCCGCCAGCGCGTCGCGCACGCGCTCCAGGCGAGCGCGAACCTCGCCTGCCAGCTGGTCGACGCCGGGCTGATTGACCAGCCCGAGCACCGCCTGCGGGTCCATGAAGGCGATCGTCACCTCGCCGTTCGTCTCCTCGCGCACCAGCACATTGCAGGGCAACAGCAATCCGATATCCGGGTCAGCCTCGACCGCCTGATGCGCGAGCTGCGGATTACAGGCGCCGAGAATGCGATAGCCACCGCGCTCCACGCCGAGCTTGGCCTTGAAGGTGCCTGCGACATCGATGTCGGTCATCACCCCGAAACCCTCAACCTTGAGTGCCGCGGTGGCACGGGTCACGGCGTCATCGAAAGAGGTTTTGATGCGAGTGGAAAAGCCGTACATGTGCGTTTGCTCCTTTGCTTTTGCTGATTGGTTAGGTGTTTTCTTTCAGTGGGGCCTTATAGCGGCGAGTTCATTCGCCAATAACCGCGTCTTCCTATTGGCGCGGTCGGATCGGTTTCAAGCGTGCTCCGGTCGCAGCGCGCGCAGTTCGCCGACCCAGAGCGCGGTCGCGCCGGCCACAGCGCTCGGCATCAGCAGAAAATTCAGCACCGGTACCATGCTCATGGCTGCGACCGCGCCACCGAAACCGAGGCTCAGCAGTCGCCGCCGCCCGAGCCGCTGGCGAATCTCCTTAAAGCGCAAGCCATGATTACCGAGCGGATAATCACCATACTCCACGGCCATCATCCAGGCGGTATAGAGCAGCCACAGGACAGGTCCAACCACGGGTACCAGCAACAACAGCAGAAAGGGGATGGCGAGCGCCAGCGCATAGACCAGCTTGACCAGCTCATCAAGCAAGGACGGCAGCAGCTCGGCGAGCAACTTGCGCAGGCTACCCTCAGCATCTGGAACCTGCCCGGTCAGCTCCAGCTCGACCTTCTCCGCCAGAAGGCTGTTGAAGGGCGCCGCGATTAGATTGGCCACCAGCGTGAAGGTATAGAACACCAGCACCAGCAGCACCAGCACAAAAACCGGCCACAGCAGCCATTCCAGCCAATCAAGCCAGTCGGGAATTCGCGCCGTCATCAGATTCATCCAGTGCTCGAACTGACCGACCCCAAAGGTGATGGCCAGCACGAAAACCAGTGTATTGATCGCCAAGGGCACTGCCACGAAAGGCCGCAGCCGTGGCCGGCCAATCAGCCGCAGGCCAGTGAGCAAGTAACGGGCGCCGGTCAGGGGCTGGGTGATCAAGACGATGGACTCCCGGTTCGCTGAGGGACTGATATGATGCGTGTGTCGTGTCTTTCCAATTTACTCTGAGGAGGGCTCAGCCGTGCAAACTGCCAAAACGCGTATAGGTCTGATGCTTGCTGGTTTGGTGTTGAGCGCCTCGGCGCACGCCTATGATGGGCTCGATCTTTACGACTGTGTGATCTCCGATCAGGACCGCTTCAATTCCAAGGGCGTGCGCCTAACCTCGGTGCGACAGATCCTAGCCCAGGATCGCGCAAATTATCACAGGTTCCACCGCCGTGATGCGCGCGATGCGGGCGATCGTACCTTTGTGACCGCCGAGCAGCGCAAGCTGTGGCAATCCGCCCGAGTGGATGTCGACCCCGCGCTACGAGAAAAAATCCTCAACGGCGATAAGGTGGCGATCACCGTCTTCGTCTTCACTCCCGACTGGATCGAGCTCAGGGAGGGCTTCATACCTCCGAATGTGAGTTAGAGTTGTTACCCGCTCAATGTTTGCTTGGCTGGGCTCGCTCGGCTGGTCTTAATCCCTAGACCAGCGCGCACTGAGAACGCTTTTTGGGTGTGCGGGAATCCTTTACGGAGATGACAACGAATTCCCCTGCGGTTTCTGGTTCCGTTCAGGACAGCAGCTTCAGGCTTGCGTAGCCAAGTCCAAGCCCGATGCCGGTGGCGACGATGACATCGCTGGGATAGTGCAGGCCGAGCACCACGCGCGAGGCGGCGATGAGCAGCGTGAGTGGAACCAGTAGCCAGGCGAGATGCGGGTAGTAGAAGAGCGCCACCGTCGAGAAGGCCACGGCGTGCAGGGTGTGCCCAGAGGGGAAGCTGTAGCGGTCGAGCGGTGCGACGATGGCATGGATGCCGATGCCGGCATTGCAGGGGCGCTCGCGCTTGGTGCTGTGCTTCAGGGTTTTGTATAACGCGAGCGCGACCGCGTTTGTCAGCAGCATGTGCAAGCCGGCGCGCAGGCCGTCGACCCCGTCGAAGAGCACGAAAAACGCGATCAGACTGTACCAGAACAGGCCGTCGCCAAGCCGGCTGATCACGGCAAAACCGCGCTGCATCAGCCAATATCGACTGGAGCGTCGATGCCAGTTCTGGCACCAGAACGCATCGAATTTACTCAGACGTTGCCACAAGACGCGCATCGGTCTCCTCCCCTTGTGCTGAAACTGGGGTTGGTTGCCGCCGCACCAGGGACAGGATATTCCGCTCCAGATCCCTGATGACCTTGTCCCAGCTCATGGCGATGGCGGTGTCGCGGGCGGCTAGCCCGAGAGTCCGCAGTCTCGCATGATCCTGTGCCAGTGCAACTGCTTGTTCGATGAACGCCTCGGGGTCATCGACAGGCACCGAAATTCCATTCCGACCAGAGTGTATATGCTGCTTGGCGGCGGCATAGTCAAACGCGATCACTGCCAGAGCGCTGGCCATGGCCTCGGGCACCACGTTGCCAAAGGTCTCGGTCAGACTCGGGAACAGGAACATGTCCGCCGAGGCATAGCAGGCAGCCAGCGCCTGACCAACCTGGGCGCCGGCGAAGACATAATCCGGATGCTGCCTTGCCAGGCGCTCGCGCTCGGGTCCGTCGCCGACCAGAATGAACTTGCAGTCGGTTCCCGCGGCGGCAATGGCCGAAAAGGCGGCGAAGGCGAGCGCGATATTTTTCTCTGCAGCCAGACGCCCGACATAGAGCACCGCGGTGCTGTTCTCGCCGCAGCCCCAGTCACGGCGCTGGGCGTTGCAGCGCCGCGCCGGGGAGAAGAGCTCCGTATCCACCCCGCGGCTGAAGACTCTCAGGTTCTTGAATCCATCCCGCGCCAACTCGGCCTGCAGTGCGGCGGTCGGTACCAGGGTCGCGTCGGCCCGATTATGGAAGCGCCGCAATGAGTTGACAATGGGCCGCATCAGCAGCCCCAGTCCGTAGTAGCGGCTGTATTGATGGAACTGGGTGTGAAAGCCGGTCAGTGCTGGAATGCCGAGTCGGCGCGCGCAGTTCAGCGCCGCCCGCCCGAGCGGGCCTTCGGTGGCGATATAGACCGCGTGCGGGCGCCACTCGCGCCAGTGCGCGCACAGCTGCCCGCCGACCGGCAGGCCGAACCGCAGGCCGCGATAACCGGGCAGGGGCAGGCCAGGGACCAGGCATTCCTCCTCTGAGCTGCCACCCGGGTCCGCCCGTCTGGGATCGCCGGGTTGGCGCGGGCGCACCAGCCGGACCTCATGTCCCAGGCGACGTAACCCACTGAGCAGTTGATACATGGTGTTGGCCACGCCGTTGATTTCCGGCGGATAGGTTTCGGTCACCACGGCCAGCCGACAGGGTTGGCGATCGCTCGGTTTCATCGTCCACCATCCATTTGCGTGGAGCTCGGGCGGGCGGATTCCGCGTCGCCACGGTCTGGAGCCTGGGTGCCAAGCCCGCTCGAGGTTGTGCCCTGGGCCGGGTCAGCATCGTGCTCGAGCGCATCGACAATCGCCGTGCGGGTGGCCTCGGCCAGGGTGCGCCGATCGCGTCCCGTGGTGTCGATTGGCGGCAGAAACACAACCCGCACCTCAATCCCCGGGTGTTTCAGGAGGCGCCACAGGTGGGGCACGAGGATGTCGTCATTGATGAATGGCGCAACCGGGTGCGGCTGCGGGCCGCGGCCATAGCGCAGCGCGACCGGCTGGAGCTTGATGGGAGCCGCCAGATTGCCGCGCATGCTTGGGTGGGTCGCCGCTGCAGCATCTTGCCCTGGGCGACAACCGGAGTCTTGCTGATCGCGGCCCTCCCGTCCGTCATGCCCATGATCCAGAGGCGGCTGAACAACCGCGAACAGGCGCGGCAGAAAACGCCGCACGCCGGCGCCGTTGCTGGTTGTGCCTTCGGCGAAGACAACGACCGAAAAACCGGCCGTGATGCGGGCGCGAACCGCATCGATGGCCTCGGCAAACCGGTTTGCGCCGCGCTCAATGAACAGGGTTCCGGCCACCGCGGCCATCCAGCCGAGGATCGGCCAGCGGCGCACCTCGGATTTGGATAGAAAACAGACGTGTCCGTGCGCGCCAAGGATTGGAATATCGAGCCAGGAGATGTGGTTGGCGACTACCAGCGCGGGCTCGCGCATGTCACCGACGACCTCCACCCGCAGCGCCAGAATGCGGCACAGGCGTCGGTGCCACCAGCGCACGATGTCGGGTTGCCAAGTCGGTGCTTGCCCCAGGGCGCGCAGGGTGGCCAGGGCCAGACTGATCAGGGTGCCGGTCAGAAGATGCTCGATCGTGCGCAGCAGTCGCCAGATCATCGGCCGTCAGACGGATGCCAGGTTGCCGTGCGAGCGGCGGATGAAGTGACGAGAGTAGCTGGGGTTGAGCTCGCGCACATCGAGCAGCATCAGCACGTCGGCGACCTGAAAGTCGGGGTCGCGGCACGGCTCGCCGCAGGCGCGCGCGCCAAGGCGCACATAGGCCTTGACCAGCGGCGGCAGGGGTGCGTCGAGCTTGGGCTCGCCGCGCCCCTCGACGCGCAGCGGTTGGCGTGGGCTCACGCGCAGATGCGCGGGCGCCATGGCCTGCCGCCGCAGCCGGTTCATGATGGCGGCGGCCTGCGCATCGCCGGCGCCGAGCGGGATGCTGGCGCATCCGAACAGGAAATTGGCTTGGTGCATTTGAATGTACCTGGCTACGCCGGACCAGAGTACCGCGATGGCCGAGCCCTGGCGATATTCCCGCGCCACGCAGGTGCGCCCGAGCTCGGCCAGGCAGCCGTCGAGACGGCGGATCGGGCCGAGGTCGAACTCACCTTCGGAGTAGAAGCGCCCGAGCCGGCGCGCGGCCGTTTGAGCGAGAATACGGGTGCAGGCGACCACTTGCCCAGTCTCGGTCTCGCGCACCAGCAGATGTTGGCAGTGATGGTCGAAGTCGTCGTAGTCGAGTCGCTCGGCATCGCTTTTGAGCTTGGCGCCCAACTCCAAACCAAAGATGCGGTAGCGCAGCGCCAGCGCCTCGCGCACGGCGGTGTCACTATCGGCGAATTCAACCCGCAGGCGCTCTGCGCGGGCGTTGGATGAGACTGGTGCGGTGGCTCCCATGACTGAAATACCCGGTATGTCGGATGCATGATGGCAGGCGAACCTAAAAGGCTAACAGTCGATTGTTGCAGAACCATGAGCTTGATATGACTGAGCCATGACGCGGCGCGGTGGCCGTCGTGGTTGGCTCCGGCCCAAGGCAGAAAAAATCATGCGGGATCATCTGCGTTGCCGCTGCCAGTATCGCCGCGCAGCGACATGATCGGCCAGCCGCGCTCGGCGGCGACCGCGCCGAGCTGCGGGTCAGGGTCAACAGCGACCGGGTGTTGGACTTCGCTCAGCAGCGGCAGGTCGTTGATGGAGTCGCTGTAGAACCGGCTGTCGGCTAAGGTCAACCCCTGTTCCCCTAGCCAGTGGTGCAGGCGCTCGACTTTGCCGTGCTGAAAGGCGGGTATACCGGCAACCTCACCGGTATAGCGGCCATCGCAGAATTCGGGATCGGTCGCAATCAGGTCGGCAATACCAAGGAACTCCGCAATCGGAGCCGTGACGAAGCGATTGGTGGCGGTGATAATCAGCAGTCGGTCGCCGGCACGACGGTGCTCCTCGATGAGCGCGCGAGCTTGGGGAAGGATGATAGGCTCGATTTTTTCGCGCATGAAGGCATCGCGCCAGGCATGCAGGGTGGCAAGCGGGTGCTGACTCAGTGGTCGCAGGGAAAACCGCAGGAAGGCGTCGATATCCAGGCAGCCGTTGCGGTAGTCGGCAAAAAAGGCGCTGTTCTTGCGTTCATACTCAGTGGCGTCGACCACGCCCTGCTCGATGAGGTGGCATCCCCACAGATAATCGGAGTCGCCGGCGAGCAGGGTGTTGTCGAGATCGAAGATGGTCAGGCGCAAGGCGGCCCTCCAGTGTGGCGCTGTTTAAGGAATGGGCAAGATTAAAGAGTATCGCCGATCCACAGTGCTCGTGGGGTGCCTTTTTGGCGGGCTGCCGGCTGGTCCCTGCTCTGGGGTGTCGTGCTGGCGCGAGTTTGGCGCCGATTTGCCGCTGTCGCGCCAAGTATGGAAAAATGCAGACGGAACTCAAAGAGGTGGCCAGGCTTGATCGATCGCGACGGCTTCAGACCCAATGTCGGCATCATCTTGTGCAACGCCGAGCGGCGCTTGTTCTGGGGGCGTCGTGTTGGGCAGAACGCATGGCAGTTTCCGCAGGGTGGCATCCAAGGCGATGAAACCCCGCGGGAGGCGATGTTTCGCGAACTCGAGGAGGAAGTCGGTCTGGTTCCGCGCCAGGTGACCATCCTCGGCAGCACGCGCGGCTGGCTGCGCTACCGCTTGCCAAAGCGCTTTATCCGCAGGCACTGCTGCGGGCCGACTTGCATCGGGCAAAAGCAGGTCTGGTTTATGCTGCGGGTTGACTGCGGCGAGGATGCCTTTTGTCTCGACCACTCCCCCAAGCCGGAGTTCGACGCCTGGCGCTGGGTGCGTTACTGGAGCCCACTGCGTGAGGTGGTCTACTTCAAGCGTCAGGTTTACGAGCAGGCGCTGATTGAGTTGCAGCCCCTGCTCTATCCAGAACTGCGCGAGGATCGCCCATCACGCTCGCCCGATGGGCTGACGCGCGATTCCCAGCCCATGTCGGCGCAACCGCTGTCGCTCGACTGGGCGGCGGCGGAGCCGGTGGGGCCGGTGCAGCCACGAGCGGCCTACCGGCGCCGTTAGTCCCTGATGCGCATGCACCCACTAACATTAATGACTCCTCGTGATTCACGCTAACCTTATGCGACTGTCGCGACCGCCCCGTCAATTTATCGTCTCGACTGGGCTTCAGCGGAGGCCTCGGCATGCTTGAATCACTGCGGCGAATTGTTCAGGAAGTCAATCGCGCCCTGTCGCTCGACGATGCCCTGCAAATCATCGTCAGCCGGGTTAAGGAGGCCATCGGCGCCGATGTCTGCTCGGTCTATCTGACCGATCAAAGCAATCGCGAGCATGTTCTGCTGGCTACCGACGGCTTGCGGCCGGAATCTATCGGCCGAGTGCGCATCCCGCTCAATCGCGGTCTGGTCGGCTGGGTGGCGGAAAAAGCCGACCTTGTCAGCCTGAGCGATGCATCGACGCATTCGCGCTACCTGAGTATCACCGAGACCGGGGAGAACCGCTTCCGCGGCTTTCTCGGCGTGCCCATCGTGCAGAACCGGCGCGTGCTGGGCGTGCTGGTGCTGCGCCAGCACGAGGCGCGGCGCTTTGGCGATGACGAGGTCACCTTTGTCATCACCCTGGCGGCTCAACTGGCCGGTGCCATCGAGCTCGGGCGCATGCATCAGCAGGACCTGATGCCGAGCCGTTTTCTGTCCGGAATGGCGGCCTCGCCCGGGATTGGCTTTGGCACCATGGTGGTGGTCTATCCGCCGGCCAATCTCGAGGCTGTCCCAGACAAAGTCGTCGAGGACACCGAGGCCGAGGCGACGGCCTTTCGTGCCGCGCTCAAGGACGTCGGCGCCGAGATCGATCGCATCGGCGATCGCTTCAGCCAGGAAGACCGCGCGCTATTCGAGGCCTGGCGCATGATGCTGGAGAGCGATTCCCTGGTCGATGGGGCGCTTAAACGCATCAGCGATGGTAGCTGGGCACAGGCGGCGCTGCGCGACACCATCGCCGAGCACACCTCAGTGTTCGATCAGATGGAAGACCCCTATTTGCGCGAACGCGCCTCGGACGTGCGCGATCTCGGCCGCTGGATTTTGACTAGGCTGCAGAACCAGAGCGCACCGGCGCTCGACTACCCGGCGCAAACGATTTTGGTCGGTGATGAGATCAGTGTCATGCAGCTGAGCGCGGTGCCGAGCGAGTCGCTTGCCGGTATCGTCAGCAGCGGCGGCTCGGCCTCCTCGCATATCGCCATTCTCGCGCGCGGCATGGGGTTGCCGGCGGCCATGGGTGTCAGCGACCTGCCCGTCAGCCGCTTGAATGGGCTGGAGAGCATCGTCGATGGTTACCGCGGCCGGGTCTATGTCGACCCCGCGCCGAGCATCCGCACCGAATACGAACGCCTGGCCGCCGAGGAACAAGCCTTTGCTGCCGAGCTCGACGCGCTGCGCGGTCTGCCCTCGGAGACCACCGATGGTTACGCCCTGCCGCTTTATCTCAACACGGGCTTGGTTTCCGAGCAGCGCCCGGCCGGCAGTGACGAGGCCGCGGGCGTTGGACTCTATCGCACCGAGCTGCCCTTTTTGGTGCGCGACCGCTTTCCCGGCGAGGGTGCTCAGTACAGCAACTACCGGCGCATTCTTGAAATTTTCACACCGCGCACAGTCACCATTCGCACGCTCGATATCGGCGGTGACAAGCCGCTGTCATACTTCCCGATCGAGGAATCCAACCCTTTCCTCGGCTGGCGCGGCATCCGCATCGCGCTCGATCATCCGCAGATTTTCATGACCCAGGTGCGCGCCATGCTGTCGGCCTCGGTGGGGCTCGATAATCTGCAGTTGCTGCTGCCCATGATTACCACCATCGACGAACTCGAAGAAGCCAAGCGCATGATCTGGCGCGCGCACGACGAGCTCGTCAGCGAGGGGCATGCCGTCAGCATGCCACCGGTTGGTGTGATGATCGAGGTGCCGGCCGCGGTCTATCAGGCCGAAGCGCTGGCGAGCCGGGTGGATTTTCTCTCGATTGGCACCAACGACCTGACCCAGTACCTGCTGGCGGTGGATCGGAACAACCCACGCGTGGCCGCACTGTACGACGACCTGCACCCCGCGGTGCTTGGGGCGGTGACGACCGTGGTGGCTGGCGCGCGTGCGCATGGCAAAGAGGTCAGTGTGTGCGGCGAGCTGGCCGGTGATCCACTGGGAGCCGCGCTCTTGCTTGGCAGCGGCGTGCATAGTCTCAGTATGAGCGCCGCGAGTTTGCTGCGCGTAAAAGGCGTGATTCGCAGTTTGAGTCGCAGCCGCGCGCGCGAATTGCTAAATGATGCACTGCGCTGCCATAGCGGGTCCGCCGTGCGCAAGGTCATGACCGCCGCGCTCGAAGACATTGGCCTTGGCGGCCTGGTGCGCCCGGGGCGCTGATGTGATGGATAAGGTCGCAGATACAGTCGCCGGTTTCAGTTCTGTCGGGCGTTTTTTGGTCATCGCTGGCGCCTTCGTGGTGCTGGTGGCCGGTCTGCGCGCGGCCTCGCATCTGGTCACGCCCTTTTTGCTGTCGGTTTTCATCGCCGTACTGGCTGTCGGGCCGCTGCGTTTTTTGCGCGAGCGCGGACTGCCGAGGTGGGCGGCAATGCTGGTGATTGCCGGACTGCTGCTGGGCGTCGGCACAGTGGTTGGAACGCTGTTTACGGATTCGCTGAATACTTTTAATCAGCGCCTGCCGGATTATCAGGCAAAGCTCCTTGGCGCTGCGAGCGAGATGCAAGAGTGGGTCGAGGCGCATGGGATGGAGTTGCACGAAAATGCACTGAGCTCGCTGATCGATCCCCCGCGCATGATGTCGCTGATGCGTCAGCTGGTGACTGGCTTTAGCACCATTCTGGCCAATGCCATGCTGGTGCTGGTGGCGGTCATTTTTATTTTGCTTGAGGCCGAAAGCCTGCCCAATAAACTGCGCCTGGCCCTGCGCACGCCGGAAGAGTCCATCAATCAGGCGCAGCAGGTGATGCAATCCATCAACCGCTACATGGCGCTCAAGGCCTCGACCAGCCTGCTGACCGGCGTGCTGGTGTGGATTTTGCTCGAGATGGTCGGGGTGGACTTCGCCCCCATGTGGGGGACCATCGCGTTTTTTCTCAATTTCGTCCCGAACATCGGCTCCTTTATCGCCGCGATTCCGGCGGTGCTGCTCGCCTTGGTGCAGATCGACTTAGAAGCTGCGCTGATGACCGCGATTGGCTTTACTGTGATCAACATCGCCATCGGTAATATTCTGGAGCCAAAAATCATGGGTCAAGGCATGGGTATGTCGACCCTGGTGGTGTTCCTTTCCCTGGTATTCTGGGGCTATGTGCTGGGTGTTGGCGGCATGTTTCTGTCAGTGCCGCTGACCATGGCGCTGAAGATCGGTCTCGGCGCCAATTCGCAGACCCGCCCGATCGCGATTCTGCTCGGTCCCGAGGTTCAGGTTGACGAGTCAAACAGCGATGACGCCCGGGCCCATGACAACCTGTGGTCCGAGCTGACCCAGGGCGCAGAGCCTCCCAGATGACTAACGTATATGCACGACGGATTGATTGATTCCCAGGAGAACACTATGCGCAACCTGATTCATTGCGGCAGCACAGGGGTGCTCGCCATGCTGTTGCTGATGCTTGTCACCACGCAGGCGCTCGCGTCTGACCAAAGTGGAGCTGAAGCGGCAAACAGCCAACCAAAGAGCGCACCAAAGGGCCAGGCCAGCAAGCCCATCCTCCCGCCAGCCAAGGCCTATGGGGATTTTTCCAAGGAGCGCGTTGAATATGGGCGCTACCTGACGCTGGCCGGCGACTGTCTCGGCTGCCATCTGCGCCCGGGCGGCAAGCCGTTCGAGGGCGGGCTGGCGCTTGACACACCTTTTGGCACCATCTATTCGCCCAACATCACGCCGCACAAGGGTGAGGGGATCGGCTCATTTTCCGATAAGGACTTCCTGCGCGCGCTGCAGCACGGTATTGGCCCGGACGGCAAGCCTTACTACCCGGCCTTGCCCTATCCGTCATTCACCAAGGTCAAGGACGACGATCTGCTTGCCATCAAGGATTATCTGTTCTCGCTTGAGCCCTCGGACTACCGCCCGCCGGAAACCCAGCTGCGCTGGCCGTTTGACATCCGCGACTCGCTGTTTGGCTGGCAGGAACTGTATCTGACTGACAAGCGCTTTCAGCCCGATACCAGCAAGAGCGAGGAATGGAACCGCGGTGCCTATCTGGTCGAGGGACTCGGCCACTGCGGCTCCTGTCATACGCCGCGCAACCTGGCAGGCGCGACCGAAGCCAAGGATGCGCTGACCGGAGCGGTGATCGATGGCTGGTATGCGCCCAACCTGACCTCCGAGCTTGGTGACGGACTCGGAGCCTGGAGTCTCGATGCGCTTATAGCCTACCTGCGCACCGGGGAGGCACCGCCAAGCGGTTCGCCAAAGGATTCCGCAGCCGGCTCCACTGCCGATTCCCAGTCTGGAGTCCAGGCAGGAACCCAAGCAGGAACCCAAGGTGGTCCGGGGACTGCCGCGCTTGGCCCCATGGCTGAAGTGGTGCACCTGAGCCTGTCGCATCTGGCTGACTCCGACGTGCGTGCCATCGCGGTCTACCTGAAAGACCAGCCGCCGAAGCAGGCACCGCGCCAGACACCCAAGGTGCCGTATCAGCTCAGCGAGCAGGACTACATTCAGGGCCGTAAGCTGTATCAACATTACTGTGCCGGCTGTCACCAAAGCCACGGGCAGGGACTTGCGCCCTATTTTCCGGCTCTGGGCGGCAATGAGGTGGTCAATCTTGATGAGCCGAACGATGTCGTCAACACAATTTTGCTCGGCGCTCCGTCCGACCCGACCGAAGCCTTTTCCCCCCATGTGGTGATGCCATCCTTCGGCAGCCTGCTGAACGATACCCAGCTTTCAATCCTGGCGAGCTACATCCGCGCCAACTGGGGCAATGATGCGCCCCCGGTCACGGCCAAGCAGGTCAGCAAGCTGCGCAGCGGAGACTAGCCGGACGCAGCGAAATTTGGGCCCAAGGTTGGGCCCAAGATCGAAAACGCATGGGCCATCGCCGCATGGCCCCGAGGGCAAGTCGATGCAAGACAGCAAGCAACAAGATCAGGACGGCGTGGTGATGGCCTTTCTCGAACGCTTCGAGAAGTTCCGCCTGCCGCGGGCGCTGGAGATCAAGGAGCGGGTCGACCAGGGCGGTACCCTGGAGACCTTCGACATGGATTTTCTCGCCCGCGTGTTTGAAGATGCGCAGCACATCAAGTCGCTGGTGGATCAGCGCCCGGACCTGCAGCCGCTCTACACCCGCGCGGTTGATCTCTACCATGAGATCACCGAAAAGGCGCTTGCGAACGAAGAACGCGCCCAGTAGTCCTCCAATTAACCCCCTACCTTCGCGTCACATTCCAGCTCGTTTTGAGCCGGATAACGGCCGCGGGGGACGCCGTGAATACTTCCCTGTAGGCTTCCCAGCGGCGTCCTGCCGCTGGAGACCCCCGCGCCCGTTATCCGCCTCAAAACCTGAAGCTTTCTTTGGATACGATATGCTGAGTTAGAGCCGATTAGAGCACGGGCCCGAGCATGGCAATGGTGTTGTTCCACAAGCGCCGGTGCCAGCTCCAGGTGGCGACCTGCTCGGCAGTCACTTCGAGCGAGTCCGCTAGGTATTGCTGCTGGCGCTCGTGCAGCGCGGCGGTTAGGGTCGGGTCGTAGAGCAGGATGTTGTTTTCGTAATTGAGCTCAAAGCTGCGCCTGTCCATGTTGGCCGAGCCGATCAAAGCGATGTCGCCGTCCATGGTCAAAGACTTGGTGTGCAGCAGGCCTTTGGGATATTCAAAAATGCGCACACCGGCAGAGAGCAGTTCGGCATAGTAGCTGCGGCTGGCGGCCGCGACGATGCGGCTGTCGTTGCGCGCGGGGAAAATAATGGTTGTGCGCACCCCGCGCCGAGCGCTGGTGCAGAGTGCCGCCTGGAGGGATTCATCCGGCACATAGTAAGGCGTGGAGATGGTCAGCTCCCGACGCGCGCCATGGATCAGCGCCTCGAAGACCTCGGGCATGGCGGACCAGCGCACCGTCGGTCCGGTGCCGATCACCTGCGCCGGCAGACCATGGTCCTCAGTCTGGGCCGGCAGCGGGCGGTGCAACAGCGCGTCGATGTCATCCTTGAAATGGGGCATCCAGTCGCTGGCGAACAGGTACTGATTCTGCCGCGCGATCGGCCCTTCAAAGCGCACCATCAGGTCCACCCAGGGCGCGTACTTGGCTTTGACCAGGAATTCGGGGTCGGCGCAGTTCTGGCTGCCACAATAAGTAATGCGATCATCGATGACCACGATCTTGCGGTGATTGCGCAGATCGATGCGCCCGGCCAGCACGCGCAGCAACGGATTGCCGATTGGCAGCGCGCGCGCCAGGTGCACCCCGGCGGCGGCCATCTCCTGCCAGTGCTCGGAGCCGATCATCCGCCGCGAGCCAAGATCGTCCGCCAGTGCGCGGCAGCACACCCCGCGCTGAGCCGCGCGCATCAGTGCCTCGGCGATGCGCATGCCATTGTGATCCGGCAGCCAGATGTAAAACAGGAGATGCACATGGTCGCGGGCCGCGTCGATGTCCGCCACCATGGCCTCGATGCTCGCGTTTGAGTCTCGCATCAGGCGTGCGCTATTGCCGGTGGCGGGCAAGAAACCGCTGATGGATTCGCCCAGCCGGAACAGATGGCGGTATTGCTCCGGTACCTTCGTCGTGACGCCAGAGGTGAAATCGGGATTGGCCACCTGCGACGGAGCGGGCAGGCGCGCGAGTGACTGCTGTAGACGCGCGACCCGGCGGCGACCGATGTTGGTATCGCCCACCATCAGATAGGCGAGGAAGCCGGCGACAGGAATGGCGAAGATCACCACCACCCAGGCCATGCGCGCCGCGGGTTGGCGGTGCGGGCGAAGCATGGCGCGCATGGCAATGCCAACTTGAAGTGCGAAGTGCCCGAACAGGAGCAAGCTGGCGATGAGGCTGGATTCAGTCATGAGATGTTCTACTCAAAGGGTATGGCAGTTTGGCTTGCAAAGAAAAAATGCCGTTGATGGCAGGTAGCTTCGCGCGCTCTGGTGTCAAGGCGCTACCGGCTCGGGGTTTGGCAGTCCTTTGCCAGGGTTGAGAATGCCCGCCGGGTCAAACTGTCGTTTGATCGCATGCATCAGCTTGAGCGCCGCCGGATCGAGCTCACGATTGACGAAGTCGCGCTTCTCGAGCCCGACGCCATGCTCACCTGACAGGGTGCCGCCGAGTCTGACAACCAGATCGAACACCGCATCCAGGCAGCGCTGGGCGCGAAGCAATTCGTCGCGATCGTCGGGATCGACCAGCAGATTCACATGGATGTTGCCATTGCCGGCATGGCCGAAGTTGACGATGCGGATGCCGGTGCGGCGGGAGAGTTGTTCGAGCGCATCGATAAACTCGGCCATGCGCGAGACCGGGACAACAACATCCTCGTTGATCTTTTTCGGGGCGATGTGGCGCAATGCCGGCGAGAGTGCCTTGCGGGTTTTCCACAGTGCCGCCACGTCCGCAGGATCGGCCGCCGAGCGCAGTTCAAGCAGGCCCGGCACGCGCGCAGCGGCGCTGACGGCATCGGCTGATAGATCAACGCAGGCGGCGGGGCCGTCGACTTCGATCATCAACATGGCACCGGTCTCGGGAGCCAGGCCGAGGTCTGAGAACTCGCGCACCATCTCGATAGCAGCCGCGTCCATGAACTCCAGCGCGCAAGGTGTCACCGGCTGGGCCATGATGGCAGCAACCGCGGTCGCCGCGGCATGGATGTCGCTGTAGGTGGCTGCTAAAGTGCGCTTGGCTTCGGTCAGTGGGGTGAGCTTGAGGGTAGCCCCGACAATTAGTCCCAGCGTGCCCTCGGAGCCGATCAGCAGCCGGGTCAGGTCGTAACCGACCACGCCCTTGGTGGTGTTGACCCCGGTGCGAATCAGCTCGCCAGTGCCGATCACGGCGCTCAGCCCCAGGGTGTTCTCGCGCGGGGTGCCGTATTTGACCGCGCGCGGCCCGGCAGAATTGTAGGCGAGATTTCCCCCAATGGTGCAGACCGCTGCGCTGGTCGGGTCCGGTGGCCAGAAAAATCCCAGTGGTGCCAGCGCCTGCTGGAGTTGTTGATTCGTCAGCCCGGGCTCGACACGCGCGAGCCGATTGGCCGCGTCGATCTCAAGCAGCTGCTTCATGCGCTCGAATGCGATGACCAGTCCGCCGCGCTCGGGCACGGTGGCGCCTGTGGTGCCGGTGCCGAGGCCGCGGGCCGTCACCGGCAGGCGTTCGGCAGCGCACAGTCGCACCAGGTGCTGCACCTGCGCGGCGTCTTTGACGAAGACGACGGCCCCCGGTTGTCCCTGACGACGGCTGTTGTCATAGCCGTAGGCCCAGCAGTCGGCTGGGTCCGTCAGCAGGGCATCGGCGCCGACGATGTCTGCCAGCGCGCGAGCGAGGCGCTCAGGGAGTCGGGGCGGATGCAGCTGTGCTGAGATGGGTGACATTGAAGATCCGTACCACGCGCACGACGCCGGGAATGCGTCTGACCTTGTCGACTGCCGCCTCAGCCTCCTGCGGGGCCACCAGACCCATCAGATAGACCACGCCGTTCTCGACCACCACCTTGACCCGCAGCGGGTCGAAATCTTCCAGCTTGATGCTTGCCAGCGCCAGCTTGGCGCGCGTTTGCAGATAGGTGTCCTCACTCTCGCGCGTCAGGCTGATGTCCGGGCCGATCTCGACCTCGTTATAAACCCGGGTGACCTTGGGCAGGCGGGCGATGATTTCGGCAAAGCTGCGCGCGACCTCGGCACTTTCAGCCTGCCCGGTCAGCAGGGCCTCGTAATTGTAGCTGGTCACGCTGATACTGCTGTGCTCGCTGATGTCCGGGTTCTGGTAGTAGTAATGGAAGCCCTGCACCTCAATGGCCTTGTCATCCAGCACGGTTTGCGCCGAGCGCCGTTCATGCAGAACCGCACCGCCGTAAGCCGCGCCGGCGACGACCATTGGGCCGCAGCCGGACAGCGAAAGGCCGGCGCTGAGGACGGCGAGCACTGCCAACAAGATCCAGGCAGAGCGACGCGCGCGGCGCCAGAGAGGATGTGAGATTCTCGCGCGGTCATGGTTCGGATGCATCGAACGCTCCCTTGATCCAGCGGATGTGTTCCTGGCCGTCGATTGCAACGACATCGAAGCGGCAGGGGTTGTCAGTTGGATGGCGGCTCAGGTAATGGCGCGCGGCGGTGATCAGCCGGCGCTGTTTGCGGGCATCCACGCTCGCACTTGCGCCGCCGTAGTGCTGCGATCGGCGAAAGCGTACCTCGATGAATGCGAGCACCTGGCAGTCGCGCATGATGAGATCGATTTCCCCGAAACGGCAACGATGATTGGATGCGATCCATTCGAGTCCCTGGGCTTGGAGGTAGGCGCGTGCGCGGGCTTCGTAACTTTTCCCAGCTTTTGACCGGGCTTGGACGTCAGTTCCCGACGAGTCCTCCGCGGAGGAAGGTGCAGGCGCACGCGCGTGCTGGGCATTCATCGACTGGCAAACTGGCCGGTTGCGGGCGATGTCTGAGCGGTCTTGGTTTTTGCGCTCGCGTTTGCGATGCGTGCGACCGGGGTTGGCCCCGTTGCCTCCATGCGTGCGAGCGGCAGATTTCGCAGCACCCGTCCGGTTCCGTCGAAGGTCAGACCTCCGCTTACTCCCGGGAAGAAATGACCAGAGTGGGCGGACATGGCCTCAGTGCGCGGTGCGAGGCGGTAGCTGTCAATTCCCATGGCCTTCAGTCGCGTCAGCGAGGCATTGCCCGACCCTCCGGGTGGTCGCGCGAAGGCGCGCGAGGCACTGCTCGTGGGCTCGATCAGCCAGGGAATATCAACAAAGTACAGCCCGGTGAGTGCGAGTGCGCCATCTGCGGTGCCGTTGTAGACGTGGGAGGTGGCAAGCACGGGGAGATGACGGGTGTTGGCAATGGCAAGCCCGCGCCAGATGGCCGGCGCGTCGGCGCTGCTCGCGACCATGAAAATCAAATCGCCGGTGCTCGGAGCGAGCAGAGTCTCGGTGCTGCTGACCTTGCTGGCATTGGTGTCGCCATAGACAACCTCACCGGCCAGCTTGCCGCCAAGTGTCAGCCAGTGCACGCGGAAGGCGTTGGCCATGCGGCTGCCCCAGGGGCCGCTAGGATACAACAGCAAGGTCGAGCGGAAACCGGAGGCCCAGGCATGATTTGCAGCGCTGACGGCTTCATCCTCGGGCGACAGGGCAAACTGATAAAGCTGGCTGGGCAGGGAGCGGTCGTTGGTGTTTTGGTTGAGCGCGAGTGTGGGAACTGGAACCGCCTGATATCCGCTCAGGGCATTGACTGCGGGCTTTTGCAGCGGGCCGATCACTAGATCGGCACCGGCGGCGACAGCGCGCTGATAGGCCCCGTCCGCATTGGCCGTGCTATCGGCGAGGTGAAGCTGGGGACGCCTCCCGCTGTCATTTTGTCCATCCGCCTGCCGCATGCCTTGGACGATGGCCTGGCTGGCGCTGCTAAAGCGCCCGCCCTGGGGTAACAGCGCCCAGGCATCGCTGCCCGCGGGGTAGTCGCCGGTCAGGGTCGCGAAGTAAGCGCGCGGCAGTTCGTTATCAATGGGCATAGAGCCATGTTGCGAGCGCCATTGACCATAGCGGGTCAGGAGCGCGCTGTCGGCGTTGTTGGCGCTCGCCAGCAATTCAGCCAGGCTGGCCCAGCCACGCATGCGCTGGTTGCCCTGTGTCTTGAGCCGCTGCAAGCTTGCCGGCTGGAGCGTCGAGAGTGTCAACAGCAGGGAAACCTGGTTATCGCGACGCTGCGACGCGTCCTCAAGCAGCCGGTCGAGTTCATCGAGCACCTGTGCTGCCTGGACGGGATCGCCGTTTTGCCGGTAAGCTGCCGCTTCTAAGCCTAGGCGTTCGATACGCTCGGATTCAGACAGACCAAAAGACCCGAGTCTCCCCAGCGCGTTGAGCGCGCGCTCGGGAAGCGCGGCCTGCACGGCAACCCGTGCGGCGAGCAGGCGTTCCTGGTTGCGCGCGCCGGCGCTCAGTCGACCGCTGTCTATCGCACTCAGTGTGCGCAGCGCGCGTTGGGATTGTCCCGCCTGATAGAAGGCTTCGGCGGCGCGCAGCTCCAGCGCCTGGCGGGCCGGAGGCTGGGATTTCTTGGCCAAGGCCAGGTAGGCCTCGGCAGCGGCTACCGCATCGCCGGAAGTGGCGGTGGCTTCAACCTCGGCAAGCGCAGCGGGAGGCACGCTGGCGAGCAGCTCGCGCATGTCCGCGCCCGGCGTTGTGGCGCAGCCGGCGAGCAACAATAAGCCAGCGCCCAAGCCAAGCCCCAGTGCCCATGATCTAATCAGCCTTGGTGCGATAGGTCTTGATTCGATAGGCCTTGATTTGATTAGGGGCCGCAACGCGGAAACGGATAGTATCGGGTTCATGCTCTCTCCGCCAAATCAGTTGGATGCGACAGTTAAGCCGAGCGTACTATACGTTGTGGCAACGCCCATCGGCAATCTCGGCGACCTGAGCTCGCGTGCCGCAGGCATCCTCGCGGGCGTGGACTTGATCGCCTGCGAGGACACGCGCCACAGCCGCCGCCTGCTCGCGCATCTGGGCATCGGCAAGCCCGTCTGCAGCTACCATGACCACAACGAGGCGCAGGCGCATGCGCGCCTGCTGGAGCGACTCGCGGCGGGCGAGAGCATCGCGCTGATCAGCGATGCCGGCACCCCGCTGATCAGCGATCCCGGCTTTGTGCTGGTGCGCGAGGCGCGCGCGCTGGGCATTGAGGTGGTGCCCATTCCCGGCCCAAGCGCTTTGATTTGTGCGCTGTCCGCGTCCGGTCTACCCAGTGATCGGTTTTTGTTTCTTGGTTTTGCACCGCGCAGCCAAAGTGCGCGGCGTGCTTTTCTTGAAACAGCGGTCGCGGAACCCGGTACCCTAATTCTCTACGAGAGCGGCAAGCGCGTGCTGGCGACCCTGCAAGATTGCGCAGCGGTGCTGGGTGAGGCACGCCGGGCTGTGATCGCACGTGAGCTCACTAAGCGCTTCGAGACCTACCTTTCAGACTCGCTGGCGCAGCTGCATGCGCGGGTGAGCGCGGAGACTGAGCATCAGTTGGGGGAGCTGGTGCTGCTGATCGAGGGCGCCAGCGGTGGCGCCTCGGCAGAACGTGAGCGCGAGGCCCTGGTGGTGCTCGACATCCTGCGCGCCGAATTGCCGACCCGTCAGGCCGCGGCTCTGGCGGCGCGCATCACTGGTTTGCCGCGCAACTGGCTGTATCGCGCGGCTCTTGCCGCTGAGGATGGCCACCGTAATGATGACAGGCAGTCTTGATGGCAGGCCGCAGCGCAGAGGTCTGTTGTTGGTGGCGCCAGCTGCCATCGGCTGCCTGCAAGAGTCAACTCAGATAATGATTCAATGAGCTTGAGGATAAATCATGTCAACAACTCCCGTTTTTCAGGCCGTGACGGGCTGGTGAGCCGGCTGTGATGCCAGATTATCTGGCGGTGATTCTTGCCGGGCTGGTGGCCATCGGCTTTATGGTCAGCGGCTATCGACTGGCATGCCGCCGGGACCGCGCTGACCGGTCGGCGGCTGATTTTGGACTGAGTTGGCCCGGTCATCGAGACCCGGATCGCATGACACAGGGACAGTTGCAACAGGAGAAAGGCATGGCATCGCATCAATCGGCTGGTCATGAAGAATTCCCGATCGAGTCATCGGACCCGGTGCTGCGGGTGCTGCACTGGATCATGCGGGCGGCAGCCTATGTGCTTGCCATCGCCATGGTCGTGGTCATCGTCGAGGGCGTGATCAGCGTCATCTATCAGCTCTACCAGGCGCTCACCTCGGCGCCTTATTTTATGGTGCCGGACATCGTCAAGACCTTCGGCGGTTTTCTGGCGGTACTGATCGCGTTTGAGATCTTCGCCAATATCACCCTCTATATTCGTTCTGACGTGTTTCCGGTGAAACTGGTTATTGCCACCGCGCTGATGGCGATCGCGCGAAAGATCATCGTGCTGGACATGAGTGAATACAGCGCGCTTGATCTGATCGGTGTCGCAGCGGTAGTGATCGCGCTGGGCGCGACCTACTGGCTGGTCTCGCGCATCGATCAGGCTCCGGGCATCCGCGCAAGCGCTCCGGGTGACGGTTGCTGAGGAGGCCGCAACCGACAAATATCGTTGGGCTGAGCTTTCCGAGTGGGTTAGGGTATTTCCCTTTTGTGAACGAGGTCTTTAATCTGCCCGAGGTTGTCTTTGGGCAGTGGTAAAGGCCTGAGTGTTAGACGATAACCCACTGAGGAAGCTTCTACATGGCATTAGACCAATCCAAACGCTACGCCGATCTCAGCCTGAACGAAGACGAGCTGATCGCCGGCGGCAATCATATCCTGTGCGCCTACAAAATGAAGCCGATGGCCGGCCATGGCTATCTCGAGGCCGCCGCGCACTTTGCCGCTGAGTCCTCCACCGGCACCAATGTGGAAGTCTGCACCACCGATGACTTTACCAAGCACGTCGATGCGCTGGTCTATCACATCGACGAGGCCACCGAGGAGATGCGCATTGCCTATCCGCTCGAGTTGTTCGATCGCAACATGATCGACGGGCGCATGATGATGGTGTCCTTTCTGACGCTCACCATCGGCAACAATCAGGGCATGGGCGACATTGAACATGCCAAGATGTACGACTTCCACGTCCCGCCGCGCGCGCTGCAGCTTTTCGACGGTCCGGCGACCGACATCAGCAATCTGTGGCGCATTCTCGGCCGTCCGGTCAAGGATGGCGGCTACATTGCCGGCACCATCATCAAGCCCAAGCTTGGCCTGCGCCCAGAACCCTTTGCCGAGGCGGCCTATTCCTTCTGGCTTGGCGGCGACTTCATCAAGAACGACGAACCCCAGGGCAACCAGGTGTTCTGCCCAACTAAAAAGGTCATTCCTCTGGTGGCCGACGCCATGAAGCGCGCCCAGGACGAGACCGGTCAGGCCAAGTTGTTCTCGATGAACGTGACCGCCGATGACCATTACGAGATGTGCGCGCGCGCGGATTTCGTGCTCGAGACTTTCGGCTCCGATGCCGATAAGGTGGCACTGCTGGTCGATGGCTATGTCGGCGGGCCGGGCATGGTCACCACCATTCGCCGCCAGTACCCGGATCAGTACCTGCATTACCACCGTGCCGGCCACGGTGCTATCACCTCGCCAAGTTCCAAGCGCGGCTACACAGCCTTTGTGCTGGCTAAGATGGCGCGTCTGCAAGGTGCTTCAGGTATTCACGTCGGTACCATGGGCTACGGCAAGATGGAGGGTGACGCCAAGGACAAGATTATCGCCTACATGATCGAGCGCGATAGCTGTCAGGGGCCGGCCTACCATCAGGAATGGTTGGGAATGAAGCCGACCACGCCGATCATCTCCGGTGGAATGAACGCTTTGCGCCTGGTGGGCTTCTTCGAGAACCTCGGCCACGCCAACCTGATCAACACCGCGGGTGGCGGTTCTTACGGCCATGTCGATGGCCCGGCGGCCGGTGCGCGCTCGCTGCTGCAAGCCTTCGAGTGCTGGAAAGCCGGCGCTAATCCGCTCGACTGGGCGAAGGATCACAAAGAATTCGCCCGCGCCTTCGAGTCCTTCCCGCACGATGCCGATGCCATCTTCCCCGGCTGGCGCGAGAAGTTGGGCGTTTGATGCGCTAACCTCGGCTTGTCCACCCGCGCCTGGCTTCCCTTCCTCCGCGAAGGGAGGCGGGCTCTTGTAGGCTATCCGGAATTGACTGTGGAGAAACCGTTACGGGGAGTCCAGTCGGATGTGGAACGCTCAGTCGAACTCGCCTGCCCCGAGCTTGCGCAACAATGTTGGAAATTTGCGCGCCGTTCCGCGCACCCTGAACTCATTGGATGAGCTCGCGGTGGAGGGACTGACTCCCCCGTCTGTCCGTGGCGAGCCCAACACCCCCACTCTCGGACAACTTGCCGCCATATCGAAGGTTCAACCGCAGCACCTGCGCCGGGTCAGGGCGAGCCACTAAAGCGACTGCCCGGGTTGGACCGTCAGGGAGTAGACAGAACGCTGCCGACACCAGCCAGCATTTGCACCTTTCGCCCTTCCGCTTCCGACCCAAACCAGACACTGATGCTTCAAGGACTAGGGGCCGCAGCAGCGCGGACAGGCGACACTCGCCCCTAATGATTGTGACGACGACCCCTCTTGCAAATGAAAGCCTCACAAAGCGCACTAAGTTGCTGGGAAATTATAATTACTCTAATCCTTTGTTACTTATTGTTTTTTAGAGCATAACGACATTATTATCCGTCGATAATAGGGCACCAAAAGACGATAGAACGTGAAAAATTTCTTGATACCTGCTTAACTTGCATGGTGTGATGACGTTAAACCTTGAGCATCCGCTTTTCGCAACGTCGCGGAAGGTGAAAACTGTTTTTAACCTCGCCAAGGATTGAGGCGGACCAACCTAGAGCCGCCTTGCGTGTTGACACTTCATACAAACACGATAGCTACGACTTTCCAGCGCAACCTCAACCTCACCTCCAACGCGCAAGCATCGCCCTAGCAGCGGCTCTCCACTGGGCCGTGGGTCAATCGAGCAACGGACGATGCAGCGGGTCTAGCAATCTCTGAGCGCTTCACCTCGCAGACTAGAGGACTTGATCAGGCTATCCGTAATGCCAACGGCGGCATCTCCCTGACCCAGGTCAGGGGAAGCGCCCTGTCGACCGGCAGCGACGAACTGCAGCGCATCCTCAAGCTGGCAATTAAAGCCTCCAACGACACTCTATAGTGCCGGCGATCGGCAAAATCTCCAAGCCGAGGTCGATGACATCATTGCGCTGATTCGCATTACCGCTAGTAGCTCACTAAACAGGTAGATCAGATGGCCCAAGTCATAAATACTAATGTGAAGTCTCTGACCGCTCAACGAAACCTTGCTAACTCACAGAAGGGTATTTCAAAGACACTCGCCCGACTCTCGACAGGATTTCGCATTAATAGCGCAAAAGATGATGCTGCTGGACTAGCAATTTCAGAGCGTTTCACTTCTCAGATTCGGGGTCTAAATCAGTCAATCAGAAATGCGAATGACGGCATTTCATTTTCGCAGGTTGCTGAATCTGCTCTAAGTACCATCGGTGGCAATTTGCAGCGAATTCGTGAGTTAGCCGTGCAATCTGCAAATGGGAGCAATACTGCGAGTGATCGGTTCGCGCTTGACGGCGAGTCGCAGGCACTGATCAAGGAGATTCAGCGCGTTGCGCTAAACACGGAATTTAACGGGCGGGCTGTGCTGGATGGATCGAGAAATGAAACATTTTTTCAGGTTGGGGCTAATCAAGGGCAGATGATTGCTGTGAAAGGCATTGATGCGCGGACGTCAAGTTTGGGTGGGGAAATCCATTATAGGAATGACCCTAGCATTAGTTATACAAAAAATATAACTTTAGATGAACTCAGCCTAGAAACCGCGAGGGATTCCGGGTGGGCGATTAGTCTGGCAGATGCTGCTTTGGATCAAATTAACTCCATGCGGGCTGAACTGGGAGCGGTACAAGCTAAATTTGAGAGTGCGATTAGCAACCTCAGTGTCTCTTCTGAAAACATGTCCGCTGCCCGTTCGAGAATTCGCGATGCAGACTTCGCGGCCGAGACAGCAGAACTTACTCGAGTACAAATTCTTCAGCAGGCCGGCATTTCGGTTTTGGCGCAAGCAAACTCGTCGCCACAGAGTGCTTTGTCGCTACTCCAGTAGCCGTTCTTCCAAGGTCAACTGAACGCTGGGTGCCATCGGAGCAACCCAATCAAGTAGTCATTTCATTTTTAGGGCTGGTATGCAGCTTCATGGAATTGCAGCAGTGCTATCTTACGCAGATATTGCTGTATCTAGCGCAATGATGTCTGCTATGGTTTCTTTTGCTGTCCTCTGCCGCCTAAGAGACGCGGTCTGGAGTTGGCCGATACCAGCCGCAAAGGTCGCGGTTTACTTTGCGTCCATTTGTTCGTGCACCATTGTGCGACCAGCCTCGAATAATTAGCGACCTTTGTATTGCTCCGCCTGAAAGCTAGTTGCCCGCATTTCTCGATAGAGGCCAACACTACAAGCCGAGTTTTCAAATAAGTGCAAATTGACCAACTCCTAACAGCCGAAGCGGCCACGCGCTGCTGACATCGCCAGAACCGCATGCCTTAACCAACAGTAGATTCCGAATACCCCTTTTGCATGCCGAGACCTCCGGGGTATTGCGTCCAGCGACCAGACCCCGGATTACCCGGGGCTGGCAGGGCAATCGCGTGCGGTCGGGAGCAGCGAGCGCAGGCTAGGCCCGACTGGCGTCGGGTTCCCAGCCAGATTCGAGCTGGCGGAGTATGTCGCGGCGGCTGACGATGCCGATCAGGCGACCGTTTTCCAGCACCGGCAGGCGGCGCAGGTGGCTGGTGGCGAAGCGCTCGGCAATCTCGACGGCGGGGGTGTCGGCAGAGACGTTGATGACTGCCGGTGTCATGAAGCTCTCCACCTTGCCGCCGCTCTCGCGGTAGTAGCTCGCATCCAGCGCGACCTTCAGGCAATCGCGCTCGGTCAGCATGCCGACCAGATTGCCGAGTTGGTCGAGCACGGGTGCGCCTGAGATGCGTTTCTCGATCAGGGTGCGCACGGCCTCCAGAATGTCCATGTCGGGGCGAAAGGTCACCAGTCCTTGTGACATGATCTCTTTGGCGGTTTTGGTTCCGGGCATCGTTCTGTCCTCCTCGGGTGGGCCAAGGCTAGCTTGTCGTCGTTGTTGTCGTTCGAGTCGGAAATCCGTGCGGGCGGGCGGCTCAGGCGGGATGATCTGCGGCGGTTGGGCCATTGTCGGCATCCATATCGGCACCGGCCTCGCGCTGACAGCTGCGGCCTTCGGCGCGGCAGGCCCCGCCGCAGTCGGAGGTGATGCCGGGCAGATGGGCAAGACCGCCGCAACTGCCGGCGATGCCGCGGCCACCGCGCAGCACGCCGATAGCCATGCCGAGAAAGGCGAGAAGGAACAGCAGCAGCGCGAAAGCAAGCTCGAACATGTCCTAACCTGGCCTTAGCCCCCGAAATTGTCGAGCAGGATGTTGTCGTCTTCGACGCCGAGGTTCTTGAGCATGCCGATAACGGCGGCGGTCATCATCGGCGGGCCGCACATGTAGTATTCGCAGTCCTCGGGCGCCGGGTGCTGGCCGAGATATTCATCGAACAGCACTTTATGGATAAAGCCGACCGAGCCCTCCCAGTTGTCCTCCGGCTGCGGGTCGGACAGCGCGATCTTCCAGCTAAAGTTCTCATGCTTGGCCGCCAAGCGGTCGAAATCCTCCTGGTAGAAGATTTCGCGCTTGCTGCGCGCGCCATACCAGAAGCTGATCTTGCGCTTGGAGTTCAGCCGCTCGAGCTGATCGAAAATGTGGCTTCGCATTGGCGCCATGCCGGCGCCACCGCCGACAAACACCATCTCGGCATCGGTCTCTTTGGCAAAGAATTCACCAAAGGGGCCAGAGACGGTGACATCATCGCCGGGCTTTAGATGAAAAATGTAGCTCGACATAATCCCGGGCGGTGCATTTGGCTTATTCGGCGGGGGGGTGGCGATGCGCACATTGAGCATCACAATGCCTTGCTCGCCGGGATAATTCGCCATGGAATAAGCGCGCATCGCGGGTTCTTTGGTTTCCGCCACATAGCGCCAGAGGTCGTAATTGTCCCAGTCGGCGCGGAACATTTCGGGGATGTCGAAGTCGCGAAAGGGCACCCGATAAGGCGGGCATTCGATCTGGATGTAACCACCGGCGCGAAAGTCCATCTGCTCGCCTGCCGGCAACTCCAGCACCAGCTCTTTGATGAAGGTCGAGACGCTTCGGTTGGAGCGCACCCGGCAGTTCCATTTTTTGACGCCAAAAACCTCGCGCGGCAATTCGATGTGCAGGTCCTGTTTGACGCCAAGCTGACATGAGAGCCGATAACCCTCGGATGCCTCGCGCTTGCTGATCAGGCTGCTCTCCGTCGGCAGCAGCTCGCCGCCACCCTCGAGCACCCGCACCCGGCACTGGCCGCAGGTACCGCCACCGCCGCAGGCCGAGGATACGAAGAGCCCCGCCTCGGCCAGAGAGCCGAGCAGCTTGTTGCCAGGGCGCGTTTGCACCCGATGCTCGCCATTGATGTGAATCGCGACGTCGCCGCTCGGCACCAGGCGGCTGCGAGCAGTCAGGATGACCGCGACCAGCAGCAGGACCACGGCGGTGAAAACAACGATGCCTAGGGTGACGTCCAGCATGATGGCGGTGTCAGAGCTAAATTCCGGAGAAGGACATGAAGGCCATGGCCATCAGCCCGGTGGTGATGAAGGTAATGCCGAGTCCCTGCAGCCCGGCCGGGACATCGCTGTACTTTAGCTTTTCGCGAATCCCGGCCAGCAACACAATGGCCAAGGCCCAGCCGAGCCCGCTGCCGAATCCATAGACCAGGCTCTCGCCGAAGTCATAGCCGCGTTCCACCATAAAGAGCGAGCCGCCAAGAATGGCGCAGTTGACAGTGATCAGCGGCAGAAAGATGCCCAGGGCGGCATGCAGGGCCGGAAAATAGCGGTCGAGGATCATCTCAAGGATCTGCACCATGGCGGCGATCACGCCGATGTAGGTGATCAGCCCAAGAAAGCTGAGATCGACCTCGCCGAGCCCCAGCCAGGTAAGGGCCCCTTCCCGCAGCAGATATTCGTTGATTAGATGATTGGCCGGCACCGTGATGGTCTGCACGACGACCACCGCGATGCCAAGCCCCAGCGCGGTGGAAATGCGCTTGGAAACGGCCAGGAAGGTGCACATGCCGAGAAAAAAGGACAAGGCCAGATTCTCGACGAAGACCGCCTTGAACAGCAGGGAAAGGTAGTGTTCGAGCATGGCAGCGACTTAAAGCACTTCGGTGCGATGGACGATGTGAATCTGATACTCGGGCTTTTCGAGTTGCTCCGACTTCCAGGTGCGCAGCCCCCAGATCATCAGGCCGATGATGAAGAAAGCGCCCGGGGCGAGCAGCATCAGGCCATTGGGCTCATACCAGCCGCCAGTGCTGGTCAGCGGCAGGATTTGCACGCCGAGCAGGCTGCCGGAGCCGAACAGCTCGCGAATGGCACCGACCGAGATCAGAATGACACTGTAGCCGATGCTGTTGCCGATGGCGTCGAGCAGGCTTGGCCAGGGCGGGTTCTTGGAGGCGAATGCCTCGGCTCGCCCGAGCACGATACAGTTGGTAATAATCAGCCCGACGAACACCGACAATTGCTTGGACAACTCGTAGGCAAACGCCTTGAGCACCTGATCGACCACAATCACCAGCGAGGCGATGATGGTCATCATGATGATGATGCGGATGCTCGCCGGCATGTGCCGGCGGATCAGGCTCACAATCAGGTTGGAACCCACCAGCACGAAGGTCAGCGCCAGACTCATGGTGATTGCAGGCGCCAGCTTGGTGGTCACCGCCAGCGCCGAGCAGATGCCGAGAATCTGCAGGGTGATGGGATTGTTATCGACGATGGGCGCGATCAGCAGTTTGCGTTGGCTGGCATCCATGGATCAGCCCTCCGTCTGGTTGCCAGCATCGGCCAGCGAGCCGGCGCGCAGTTTTTCGAGGTAAGGCCCGAAGCCCTGCTCGCCGAGCCAGAATTGCATCAGGTGAGTGACGCCATTGGTGGTCAGGGTGGCGCCAGAGAGGCCATCGACACGCTGGTCCGCATTGGGGGCGTTGGGATCGACCGGTCCTTTAGCCACGCGAATCACCGGCTCGCCGTTCGCGCCAATCAGCGTCTTGTCCTGCCACTTGGCTTGCCAGCGGGGATTGGCCACCTCACCGCCGAGACCCGCGGTCTCGAGCTGCTCGTAGAACGACAGCGCCTTGGCGCGGCGCCCGTCCGGATAGAGCGCGACCAGGCCATGCATGGTTGACCACAGGCCATAGCCGTAGACCGGCAAGATCAGGGTTTCGATCTGCTCGCCCCCGGAGGAATCAGCCGTCGAGTCAGACCGGACCAGGTAGACAGGCATCTTGTCTGGCCGGCGGCGGATGCCGGCGATATCCTGCTCGCCGAGCGCGATACTCGCTTGCGGATCATTGCCCGCGTCGCGATAGGAATAGCTCATTGGGTCCGGATGCTCGACATAGTCGCCGCTGTCGAGGTCTACCAGGCGGACTTCGATCGCCTCGAACGCCTGGTCGATGTCCTGGCCAGAGGTATCCAGCCCCGCAACGCGCAAAATCTCGCGTTTGAGCGCCAGGCTCTCGTTGCGCTCCTGTAGCGGTCGCAGCCCCACGGCGGTGGCTGATACAACCACCGAACAGGCCAGGCAGAGCACCAGTGCGACCGCGACCGTCTTGAGCGGGTCGTCGTTTGGCCGCGAGAAGATGCCAAAGAGCCCGCTGCCTCCAGGGGTTTGGGTGCTTTGTGCTTCAGGCGGCATGGCGTTTTGCCCTCCTGCGCACATTCGCTTGCACCACGAACCAATCGATCAGTGGCGCGAACAGGTTGCCGAACAAAATAGCCAGCATGATGCCCTCCGGATAGGCCGGATTCAGCACCCGGATCATCGCCGTCATGGCTCCGATCAGGGCGCCGTAAATCCATTTGCCAGTTTCGGTCATCGAGGCAGACACCGGATCGGTCGCCATGTAGACCATGCCGAAGGCATAGCCCCCAAGCACCAGATGCCAGTACCAGGGCATCGCCATGGCCGGATTGCTGTCGCTTGGAAAGAGATTGAAGATCAGCGTGCTGACCACTAGCCCCAGCAGCACCCCGGCCATGATGCGCCAGGAAGCGACCCGGGTGAACAGCAAAAAGCCGGCGCCGATCAGAATCATTAAGGTTGAGGTGCTGCCAACTGCGCCCTGAATGGTGCCGAAGAAAGCATCCCACCAGCCGATACCGGCGGCGGTAATGGCCTCCACGCCGCCGCTCGCGGCAAGCATCAGCGGAGTCGCCCCGCTGAAGCCATCGACCGCGGTCCAGACCGCATCGCCCGAGATCTGCGCCGGATAGGCGAAGAACAAAAATGCCCGCCCGACCAGGGCCGGGTTGAGGAAGTTCTTGCCGGTGCCGCCAAACACCTCCTTGCCGATGACGATGCCGAAGGAAATGCCGAGCGCCACCTGCCACAGCGGGATGGTTGGCGGCAGGGTGAGCGCGAACAGGATGGAGCTGACGAAGAAGCCCTCGTTCACCTCATGGTTGCGCACCATGGCGAAGAGCACTTCCCAGAAGCCGCCCGCGGCCATGGTCACCGCATAAATGGGCAGAAAATAGACAAAACCGTGCCAGAAATTGTCCCAGATGCTGCTCGGGTCATAGCCGCCGGCACCGAGCCAGCCGATCAGCGCTCCGCGCCAGCCCTCGGCCTCGGTCAGGCCAATCTTAGCCATCTCGGAATTTGCCTGCAGGCCGACGTTGTACATGCCAAAGAGCGCACAGGGCAGCACCGCCAGCCAGACGAAGATCATCACCCGCTTGAGGTCGATGGCGTCGCGCACATGGGGCGCGTGCGCCGTGACCGTCGCCGGGGTGAACAGAAAAGTGTCCATCATCTCGAACAGGGCGCCGAATTTCTCGAAGCGCCCGCCGCGCAGGAAGTGCCGCTCGTGGCGGTCGAGAAACTTGCGCAGCCCCTGGCTGATCGGTTTCATTGATGCTCCCGCCAGATCTGGTTCAAGTTGCGGCGCAGCATGGGGCCAAAGTCATGCTTGCCGATATCGACATAGCTGCACAGGGCCAGGTCCTCCTCGTCGAGTTCCAGCGCGCCCAGGTCCTGCGCGGTTTCGGTGTCATCCACCACCAACGCGCGCAGCAACAGGGTCGGCAGGATGTCGAGCGGCATCACGCGCTCATAGGCGCCGATAGGCACCAGCGCGCGCGGGCTGCCGTTGAGATTGGTGTTGAGGGCAAACTTGGCCGCCCCGCGCACTTTGGCCATCAGGCCGCCGAGATAGACATTCTGCGCCGAGAACTTGTCCAAGCCTGGCCCCAGCCAGCCGAGCCACTCGCGCTCGCGATACTCGGGCAGCACCGTGACCTGGTTATGAAAACGCCCGAGAAAAGCGCTGTGGCCCACCGCGTGGCGCCCGTCGAGCGCCGAGCCCGCAATGACGCGCGCTTCGCGCTCGCCGTTCAATTGCCCGGCGACCAGCTCATTGGTGGAGGCGCCAAAGCGGGTGCGGATCAGGCGCGGCTGCGCGACCATGGGACCGGCCAGGCTGATGACCCGCTCGGGGTCGATGCGCCCGGTCTTGAACAGCCGCCCGACCGCGATGCAGTCCTGATAGCCCATGTGCCAGACGCGCTGCTTCAGGCTCGCCGGATGGAGAAAATGCATGTGAGTGCCGACCAGCCCGGCCGGATGCGGGCCGGCGAATTCAACCTGCTTGATGCGCGGATCATCCGGCAACTCCAGAGGCGCACCAGGCGCGGTGCAGACATAAACAGGGCCGCCGGTCAGCTTGGAGAGTACCAGCACCCCATCGGCGAAATCCGCTGCCGCCTCGGCAATGAAAACCGCAGGATCCGGCGCCAGCGGTCGCGTATCCATCGCCGGAATGAACAGGGCGGCTGGCTCATGATCCGGGGCCGGCACCCGGCTGAAGGGGCGCGTGCGCAGAGACAGCCACAGGCCTGAGGCGAGCAGATTCTCTTTGACCTGCGCCGCGTTCAGCCCCGCCAACTCCTCGCGCTTGTAACTGTTGAAGGTCTCGTGCTCGTCGCCTTCGAGCCGGATCACGACCGACTCCAGCAGCCGGCGCGGACCGCGATGCACGGCCTCGATCACCCCGGCACCGGGAGACGCACACAGTACCTGCGGATAGGCCTTGCCGCGCGAAATGGGCTGCCCGAGCTTGACCCGGTCACCCGGTTGTACCAACACCTCCGGCATGCGTCGCGGGCGCAACACATCATAGCCGCTGATGGCAACATGACTGACCACCGGGGCCGGCGCGATCTGGCGTTGATCGGGAGTGCCAGCAACGGGCAGGGACAGGCCGCGCTTGATGCGAATCTGCTTAACGCTCATGGTCTCGGCCATCCCGGAGGATGAATCTCTGTGATTCGGCTAACGCTCATGGTCCCAGCCATCCCGGAGGATGAATCCCTGTGATTCGGCTAACGCACATGGTCCCAGCCACCCCTGAGGATCGAGTCCTTTGGTTAGGCTACTGTTGCCGTTGCTAATGTCGCCGTTCGGCATGATTTCGAGAATACTCCAGCTCGCTTAAGTGGCGTTTGCGGTTAGTATCGCGGAATCACGACCCGAGTCGCAAATGGTCTTGGCCAAATGGCCGGCATTTTCGTTACCTTAATCCCTCCGAGACTCGGGGCCAGGGCGTCTCCGCCGGGCTCGACGCACATCCGATTCTGGCCTCGGCATTTCGGTGCTCGCCCGATTCAAGCCATAATGGGGCGGTCATATCGCCATCACCCTCTGCCACGAGCCAAAACCCATGTCCGTGCCTTTTCGCGATCATCCGCTGCGCTATGCGCTGACCGAGGAGCTGCACGCGCGCACCTTCGAGCCGTTGCGCGCCCCAGCGCGGGTGGCCCATTTGGCGGTGGTCTGCGGCGAGCGCGGCAGCGGGCGCAATGATCGGCATCTCAAACGCCTGCTCGAGCATTTCGACGCCCCGGTGCCGGAGCGGCCCGGACAATATCATTACGCCCGGCTGTGCAATCTGCAGCTGCGCTGGGAGCGGCACACGGAATTTGTCACCTACAGCTTCGCCAGCGAGGAAGACGTCAGCGACCCCTTCGCGCGCAACCCGCTTGAGGACCTGCCGCCAGACTGGCTGCGTGAGTTGCCAGGGGAGGTGATCAGCTCGGTGCTGCTGGTGCTCGAGCCGCGCGACGCGCCCGAGCGCGACAACCAGGGGCTGGTGGCCCTGTTCGGCGGCAATCCGGTGATGGGCTCCCAGGTCGTGGGTGGTGCAGGGCTCGCGTATTCTGACATGCGCATCCACGATGACGGCCATGGACGCATCCTGCTGCGCGACATCGCCTTGTCTGAGGACCAGGCCGGGCGCCTGGTCAAGCGGGTGATGGAGATCAACGCCTACCGCGCGATGGCGCTGCTCGGCCTGCCACTGGCGCGTCGGGCCACGGCCCTGCTAAGCGATGCCGATCAGCGCCTGACCGAGGTCGCCAAGACCATCGCCCGATCCAGCGCTCAGCGCGATGCGGGCGCGCGCTCATCCGATGCCGTGGCGGCCAAGGTGCCGCTCGAGCGCGAGCTGTTGGCCGATTTGACCGCGCTGGCCACCGAGATCGAATCGGTCGCGGCCCAGACCACCTATCGCTTTGAGGCCTCGAGTGCCTACTACCGCATTGTCGAGCAGCGTCTGGTGCAGCTGCGCCAGCAGCGCATCGAGGGGCTGCAGACTTTGAATGAGTTTCTCGAAGCGCGCCTGGCTCCTGCGGTCGCCACCTGTGTCTCCACCGGCGAACGCCAGCAACGCCTGGCCGAACGTGCCGGGCGTCTGATCGGGCTGCTGCGCGCGCGGGTGGAAGTCAGCCTGCAGGAACAAAATCGCGGCCTGCTCGACTCCATGGACAGGCGCGCGCGCATTCAGCTGCGCTTGCAGGAAACGGTCGAAGGGCTGTCGGTCATCGCCATCAGCTACTACGGTGCGGGGCTGGTGGGCTATTTGCTCAAAGGGCTGGCTGAGACCGGATATCCGGTTAACGCCACGCTGGGCTTGGCCGCGGCGGTGCCGATTATTGCGCTGCTAACCTGGTTCGCGCTGCATCGCACCAAGCGTCATCTGCGGCGCCAGTCCGAGTCTGGCATGGACGGGGACAGTGGCAAGCCGGGCTGACCGCAGCCTGCTTGCTCTGATCACGACCCGATAGACCGATGCACTGGCGCGCAATCTTCCGGCTGTTTGGCATTTTGCTCATGCTCTATAGCTTGAGTTTTCTGCCCTCGCTTGGCGTTTCCTTCCTCTACGCGGACGGTCAGTGGCGGGTGTTTGCGCTGTCAATTTTAATCAGCACGGTCGTCGGTGCTTTGCTGTGGTTGCCCAATTTCAGTGTCAAAAGCGGGCTGTCGGTGCGTGAGGGGTTTTTGATCGTCACCCTGTTCTGGGTGGTGTTGGGTCTGGTGGGGGCGCTGCCGTTTCTGTTCGGGTTGCATCTCAGCTGGACTGACGCGGTGTTTGAGTCCATCTCCGGCTTTACCACCACCGGGGCGACGGTGATTATTGGCCTCGATGAGCTGCCCCAGTCGATTCTCTATCACCGCCAGCAGATCCAGTGGCTCGGCGGCATGGGCGTCATAGTCCTGGCCGTGGCCATTTTGCCCCTGATTGGCGTTGGCGGCATGCAGCTCTATCGCGCCGAGGCCTCGGGCGTGGCCAAGTACGAAAAACCCACGCCGCGCATGGCAGCGACCGCGCGAGCGCTGTGGCTGCTCTATGTGGGGCTGACCTTGATGTGCGCCTTCCTTTACTGGCTGGCTGGCATGAGCCAGTTTGATGCCATCGGCCATGCCTTCACCACGGTCGCCACGGGCGGGTTTTCTACCCATGACGCCAGCTACAGTTATTTCGATAGCGTCACGATCGAGCTCATCGCCACTGTGTTTATGCTGGCAGGTGGTGTGAACTTTGTCGTTCACTTTATCGCCTGGCGCAAGCATGATCCGGGAATTTACCTGAGCGACCCGGAAGTACGAGCGTACGGACTGATCTTTCTTGGTGGTGCTGGCCTGGTGGCGCTCAGTCTGTGGTGGACCGGGGAGTATAGCGACGTGTGGGAGGCGCTGCGGTTCTCCGCCTTTCAGTCCGCCTCGGTGCTGACCGGGACGGGCTACAGCACGGCTACCTTCGCAGCTTGGCCGCTGCATGTACCAATGATTCTGGTCATTCTGGCGTTTGTGGGCGGCTGTGGCGGCTCGACGGCCGGGGGATTGAAGGTGCTGCGGGTGATGTTGCTGGCCAAGCTCGGCCTGCGCCAGTTGTTCCAACTCGCGCACCCGCAGGCGATGGCGACGGTCAAGATTGGCAAACGCCCGGTGCGTGACGATGTGCTGTTTTCCGTCTGGGGATTTTATGTGCTCTACATCGTGACCGCGCTCTTGCTCACGGTGGCGATGATGGCAGCGGGGCTCGACCTGGAAACGGCTTTCGGTGCCGTGGTCTCCACCATCAATCTGCTCGGGCCTGGTCTCGGCGAGGTGGCCTCGACCTTTACCACCATGGACCCGGTGGTGAAATGGCTGGGCGTTTTCGGCATGCTCGCCGGGCGCCTGGAAATCTTCACACTGCTGATTCTGTTCCTGCCGGCCTACTGGCGGCACTGATGCTGCGCAGTGGCCAGTTTTGACCGTTCTGGGGTTTGACGGTTCTGGGGTTTAGCCGTCCTAGGGTTTTTGCGGGTCCTGTTCGGAGTCGAATAGATCGGCGAGTTCCTCGATTTCTTCCTGGGCATCCAGGAAGGTTACCTGCTCCTCGCCCCCATCTTCTCCCTCGTCTGCGTCGTCGGCATCGTCCGGTAGCGGGTCGATGGCGTCCAGGTTTTCTTCGGCCTCCGGAGGCTCAGAGGAGACGATGTCGAGGATCTGGTTTTCGAGACTTTCCTCTTCTTCCGGTTCCTGGGTTGCGTCTTCGCCCGCGGTGCCGTCTTCATCGTTGTGCTGAAACCTGTTGAAGGTCGCGTCGTATTCCTCGAGCAGGCGCTCAATGATTTCCTTGTTGTGCTGGAGCTGTTCGCTGAGCTCGGCATTCTCGGCGCGCAGATCGCCCAGGGCGGAAATGTCCTCGTTGGCGCTTTCCTGCAGCTCGGTCCAGGGGATGAGCACCTTGCGCAGCTCATCGGGGACGTCCGCCAGGGACTTGCCGTCCTTGTTGAGATAGATGTTTAGCATGGCGTCGTAGAACGCCTGCTCACGCGCGAGGAACAGATTGACTGTGGTGGTCAATTTGCGGCCCTTGAGCTGCGCGTTGGCTTGAAACAGCTTGGTCAGACTCTCGCGGCGTGATGGCAGCGCACCCTGCACCGAGCTGTGCAATTCCGCGCTTTGGCTATCCTGACTCTGCGCGACTTTGTGCTGGCGCCGACGCATGATAAACAGCATCACCACCGCGACGAGCGCGAACTCGGCGGACATGATCAAACTGGCAATCTCAAGCGTCGTCATTCCATGGCATCCTTGTTGATGTTGGCGGGTCGATCCGTTGCAGGATTATTCAGCGTCTTCTGCCGTGGCTTTGCCCGATTGCCGCGGCTTGGACTTATCTGGCTTTGATTTATCGGGCTTCGATTTTTTTGGTTTCTTGGTTTTTTTTGCGGCTTTGTCGGCTGGGTTGCGCGTTATCAGCAGCACCAGGGCGATGAGCACCGCGAAGATGGTTGTTCCGCCGCCGACCACGCTGGTGAGCAGGGTCCAGGAGATGGTGGTGTCTTTTTCCTCGGGCTCGCTTTGCTCCAGGCCGTCGTCGAAATCGAAAACAAAGGTTTCTTCCGGTGGCTCGAGCAGCAAGGGCTCGCCGGCCACCGTCTCTGCCTTCAGGCGTGCGGTGGCGGTGTAGGTGCCGGCGCGGGTAATCGGAATATCGTAGCTTGCGGAACTGTTTCTGAGTGCGTTGAACTCAAGCACGGCGTCTGCGCCCTGGGGGCCACTGAGGCGCAGGTAGCCGAACAGACTGCCTAGGCGGATCAGGTTGGATTCGAAATCCAGATGCACGTCCAGGCGCGCCTCGCCGGTCTCACCCGGTGGGGGCATGAGGGTTTCGTAGCTGAGCTTGAGCGGTGTCCCGGTCACGCGCAGGCGGCGTTTGAGCTGACGCTTGAAGGTGGCACTCTCAAGCAGAATCTGCACGCTGTAGGTGCCGGGCGGGAGGGTTCCGGCCTGGACCTCCATGCTATAGGTCATGGTGTCAGGCTTCAGCGGCAAAATCAGCGAGAGCGCGGGTATCGGAGCCGGCGGAAGAGGCTCGAGATCGCTGGCGCTCAGGGCCGCGGAGTCCTGCTCTTCCTCGCCGTCCTCCGGGGCGAGATCGAACACCACCTTGGCAGTGGCCAGCTCAAGGAAATCCTTGAGTTGCACGGGTTGGCCTTTTTCTGTAGGCCATACATCCAGAAGGAAGCTCGCCTGGGAAGGGATGGCGTTTGGCAGTGGCGCCATGTCCAGGTTGAGGTCGGTCAGCACGGCAACCCGGTTGTCCTGGTCCAGGCTGCCGAGTAGCTCCCAGTCACCGGGCTCCGGGGTGGTGATAGTGACAAGATCGTAGTCGCGCGCGGCGTTCCAGGAGACCTTTGTCTTGTCCCCGCTTGGCATGCGCCCGGAGGTAATGGTCTCGCCTGCGGGCGTAATCAGGGATATTGGCGTGTCGGGTGCATGAAAGGCCAGCAGAGTGAATTCACGCACGCCCGCGTCGATGCTGAAGCGGTTGCCCTCAATCGGGACCGTTGTCGGCGGGGCGGATTGCTCGAGCATGCGCAGAAAGGCGCGCTGGAGGTCCGCGGCGTTGTTGGCCACCTCGAGCCAGCCACCGGTTTGCTGGGTTAGCGCATCGACCAATGCGGCATCCACCTGATCAGACAGGGCCACGACGTGGGTTTTGACCTTCAGCTCCTGCAGGCGGGGGATGGATGAGTCCAAAATGCGCCGGCGTGAGGCGGCATCGCTGTCCTCGCCAGCGGCGTTTGGCTCGGCATCGGGCACGTCGACCAGGCCGTCGGTCAGCAGGACCAGATGGCGCTGCTCATCGGGCGCGGGTGGTTCGCTCCAATCCTTTAGCGCGGCATTAATGGCTGCTTCGATATCGGTGAAATTGCCATTGGAGTGAATGCGACCGAGGCGCTTGCGGATTTGCGTCTTCCAGGCATCGTCAACGATGCCGGGAGCGATCAGCGCCTCGGGAGCATCCGCGAACAGCCACACGCCAGACTGGTTGCCCCCAGGCAGCAGCTCGCTGACCAGGCGCATCGCGGGTACGCGCAGGTTTTGTGGGTCGTTTTCGCGCATGCTGCCCGAGACGTCGATCAGGATGCGCAGATCGCTGCTAGCGCGGGCGGGCAAGGAGCCGGTCAGCAGCGCGAGGCCGAGGAGAAGTAATAGAACGGCGGGGTTAGTGAAACGCGGAGCGGACATAGGGTTAACGAAGGCTTTTGCTCAGGGTTGACCCGGACACTGGATCAATCGGGCGCACCTCAGGGCAGCCAAAGCTCGAAGCAACCACCGGGTAGACTGCAGCCATTCTTGACCTCAATGTGGCCCTTACGTTCACCGGAACGGTGCAGGCCGCTGATTTTCTCGGCGAACAGCAGGCCAAGGCGGGTGCGGCCCGAGGCGCGTGGATTGGTGACCTGGAGCTGGTCGTTGGTATCACTGCGCAGGAGTAGCTCGGGCGGGAAGCCCTGGCCGTCGTCCTCAATGCGAATGACGAGATAGCCGTCCTCCTCAAGCGCGGAGAGCTGTATGCGCTTGTCGGCGTAGCGGCGGGCATTGCCGATGGTGCTGTCAACCACGCTGCGAACCATTTCCAGGTCGAAATAACCGCACAGCATCGGGTCGCAGTCGTAGCTGAGATCGACGCCAAGCGCCTGGCAGACGGTCTGGTTGTTGGCTAGGCATTCGATGAAGAGATCCTCGATATTGTGCTCATCGATATCGACGGTCAGGCCTTCATCGCCGAGTTTGTACAGCGAGAGTAACTGTACCAGATTGTGATTGACGCGCTGAACCTCGTGCTGCAGCAGATTGGCCTGGCGTGGATCGGCAAAGGTATTCTCAGCGCTGCCAATCATCTCGGCGAGCGTGGTCGAGATAAGGCTCAAGGAATTTTTGATGTCATGAATGGACGACGCCAGCATGTCAGAGAAATCCATCGCCATGATCAGGCCTCTTTTTGTTTTGTCACGAGCCGTTGCAGGCGAGCCGAGATGTCGGCTAGGCGCCAGTCCTCCGGGGCGGCCGAGCGGACATGCTCGACATAGCCGCGCACCAGTTGCACCTCTTCCTTGGTTGATCCTTTCTGCTCCATTTTCATGATGATTGCCTTGGCGGCATTGAGGTTCACCGTTTTGTTGCCGGGCATTTCATCGGCAGCTTTGCGCAGCAGCTTGATCGCGGCGTCGAACTCGCCCTGTTTGATCAGACGCACGCCCGCATTATTGACCTTAATGATCTCCTGCTGAACTCTCTGGATTTTCTTGTCGCCTTCATCTCCCATGCCGGCGCTTTGGCACACTTGCTTGACCTCGGCGATAAAGGCGTCGTCATCATGATTGTTGGCGATGGCCTGGCGCAGCATGGCCTCGGCCTTGTCATGCTGGCCAAGCTTGGCATACGCCTTGACCATCTCCAGCCCGAGCTCCGCCGCCTGGTCGCCACTGGACTCTCCCAGGGCATGCTCGGCGATGGCCAGCGCGGCGGCGGCCTCCTTCAGGTTGCCCTGGTTGGCCTTGATCATCGCATCGGCCGTGGCCTTGTGAAACTCGACCTCCTCATGACCGGAGAAGGCGCGCCCCAGCTCGCTGACAACCTTGGTGGCTTCGGTATGCTTGCCGTTGGCGGTCAGCGACTTGGCCAGGCTGCTGTGGATCGATGGGTGGTTGTAGCGGGAGTACTTGGCTAAGTTGACCGCGCGGCCGAATGCCTTCTCCGCGGTTTGCGTGTTGCCGCTGTTCAAGGCCACCCGGCCCAGCTCAATCTGGCGCTTCAGGCCGCGGGGGGAGAGCTCGGCGGCCTGCTGCAGCACTTTCTCGGCGTCCTCAGTGCGCCCCTGTGCCATGAGTGTCTTGGCCAGCACGTCGTAGGCCTGGATCATGTAGCGGTCGGCACTGATCAGCGCCTTGAGCGTCTCTTCCGCCTGAGTGTAATCTTTCCTGAGCAGCTGGACTTTTCCCGCGCCCAATCGTGCCCAGCGAACATCCCGGTCCTTGAGAATGCTCTGGTAGACCTTTTGCGCCGCATCGAGCTGGTTGCTGCTGATCAGCGCCTCGGCCTTGATCTTCAGCAATTCGAGCGGATTTTTCGGGCCGCTGGTCAGCAGGGTGTTGAGCTCGGTGATGGCGCCAGCGTAGTCCTTTGCCACCAAAGCCTCGTTGACGCCTGACAGCTGCGCCTTCTGTTGGACCAGCTTTTCGAGCCGCGTCTTTAGCAACTCGGCGGTGAAGGGCTTGGTCAGGTAGCTGTCAGGCACATACTCGACCGCGGCCATGACCATTTCGCGGGTATTTTCCGCCGTCAGCATCACATAGATGGTATCTACCCCAATTAACTGGCGCTCGCGCGCCTCTTCCAGCACCTGCTGGCCGTCCTTGCCTTCACCCAGGTTGTAGTCGCACAAAACAATGTCAGGCCGGCGTTTCTGCAGGATGGCGAGCGCCTCGCTTGCGGTTGCGGCGAGGTCAAAGTTGTTAATCGACAGGGAGCGCAAGATGCCGCGAAGCACCGAGCGCATGTCGGCGAAATCATCGACGACGAGAACCTGCTTTTTCGAGAGGATGGATGCCATGTTCACTTTTGTTCGATGCCCGGGGGGCTTTCATGCCCCAGTGCTCTAAAGACAAGTGCTCCAAATACCAGTGTGCCGCAAGACAGGAACTCAACTGGTTGGCGTGAAACCAAGCGATGGAAGTTCGATCAAACTCTCGCCCTCGTTATCCGTTTTGCGCGGTCAATATGACTCCTTTAAGAATAAACCCTAAGTTATCGCAGCGCGAGCCAGAATCCGCACTAATGACGATGCCTGGGGTAAGGGTTTCTACTCGAGTTTGCGATACCAATGAAAACTGCGGGGTTGTTGCCGGGAGTCATTTGCCACAATCCTAGGTCCGCTGATCAGGTGTTGTGCCTTGCGCGCTGGACCAAGATCGCCAAAGGCACCAAATCGCTGCCGCTAGGAGCTGTCGAAACGCGCCGAATGTCCTAATTTTGATCGATTTATGTCATTTTAACCGCAGGAGTGAAAGCCGCACCATGAACACTTGCTCGCACGGGGAGGCAGTCACATGTCGCACAAGATCCGCTTTGTTGGCTTGGATCGGGTCTCGATTCGGGTGGGGGTGCCTGGGTGCCCTGTTGTTTGCTTCAGCGCCGCTGGCGATGAGTGCCACGCAGCCGGAATCGGTTGGGGCAGATGCCACGGACCAGATCGTTCTCGGCATGGGCTGCTTTTGGGGGGCGGAAAAGCGCATGTCGGAGCTGCCAGGGGTGCTGGATGTGGTCAGCGGCTATGCTGGCGGTGAGCGTGCCGATCCGAGCTACCGCAAGGTACTCGCCGACGAGCGAACCGGGCGCCTGAAGAACCATGCGGAAGTCGTTCAAGTGACGTTCGATCCGCAGCAGATCAGTCTGGAGCAGGTGCTGGCGGGTTTTTGGGAAAATCATGATCCGACCCAGGGCGACCGGCAGGGCAACGATGTCGGCTCCAATTACCGTAGCGCGATCTACTACCAGAATGATGCCCAGGCAGCCGTCGCGCGGCGCACCAAAGAACGCTATCAGCAAGCGCTCAGCGACGCAGGCTACGGCGCCATTACCACGGAAATCGCGCCCTTGGAGGCGTTCTATCCGGCAGAGAGTGATCACCAGGATTATCTGAAGAAGAATCCGAACGGTTACTGCGGCCTTGGCGGCACCGGGGTCGATTACCCCGGTAGCGGTGAGCGGGCGCAATCCCCGGCGAAGCAGTCGCCGGCGCAGCCGCCCCTGGTAGGCAGTGAACTATCCCCGGAGCGCCAGTTGGTCGTCTTCGAGGCGGAAGGCTGCGGCTATTGCGCGCTGTTTGAGGATCAGGTGCTGAGTGACTGGGCCTCTCCGGTGCCAGTGCGAGCGACCCTGTCCTCCCAGCCGCCGAGCGGCTGGACTCTGGCGGAGCCGCTGTGGGCGACGCCGACCATTGTGCTGTTTGAGCAGGGGCGCGAGAGCGCCCGCCACACCGGCTACAACGGCGACCCCGCCGCCTTCTGGCGCTGGCTCGCGCAACAGACGCTGAGCCCGGAAGCGTTCGAGATTGCCTACGGGAAAGGCACGGAGGCGCCATTTAGCGGATCGCTACTCGACAATCGACGCCCTGGCACCTATGTCGATCCGGTAACGGGTGCGCCCTTGTTTCGCAGTGATTCCAAGTTCAAGAGCGGTACGGGCTGGCCGAGCTTTTTTCAGCCGATCGAAGGGGCCGTGAGCATGCACGATGACCGCAGCCATGGCATGCGTCGCACCGAAGTGCGCAGCGCAAGCTCTGGTATCCACTTAGGCCATGTCTTCAATGACGGCCCGCCGCCAACTGGCAAGCGCTTCTGCATCAACAGTGGCGTACTCAGGTTCGTCCCCGACCAGCCGCTGTGAGCCTGGTTCGCCAGCGCGCGCTAAAGCCCTGATCCCGTCGCTGGGCCGAATCTGCTATCGTCTTGTATAAGGCGCCAGTTGGTGCAGCGCCAACGCAGCAGAGAGGTTTCCACAGTGCCCAAACACCGCATAGGCTGCAAGAGCATGCAAGACGCCGTCGTGGTCGGTAGCGTCTTCATGGCCGCCGGCGTCATCATGATGGTCATCGGCAAAACATTGGTTCCGCCGGTGGCCTTCCTCAATCTTATCGTCCAGGCCCTCGGTGGGCTTTTGTTGCTGTTCGTGCCCTTTATCCTGATCGCGACCTTTTTGCGGCAGTCGGCCGAGCAGGACGAGCAAGACAAGCAGCGCTCCTCCGAGTGAGCCGACCCTGACCGTGATCACACGGATTTTATTCTCAGGGGTGGTCGGGACGATGCGCCTCAGGCCGCCGCTCCCTGGCGGCCAGATCGACTTGCAGCGGCTTAGAAGTAGTAGCCGAAGTTGATGTTGAAGCGATAGTTCCAGTCGTTGTTGGCGTCAGCACCAAAGTCGCCCGCGCCAAGCGTGGGTGAATAGATATTGCTGAAGCCTTCGGCGGTGCCGTCCTTCGTCTCGTTACCGACGAAGTAATTGCCGTCGGAGAAGGCCAAATCGGTGTAGATGTACCAGCCGCCGCTCGCCCAGGCGGCACCCAGAGTAACCAGTTGGCTGTCGTTGAAGGCGTTGTCTTCCTTCACGATGCTGCTGTATTCGATGTAAGGGCGCACAGAGTCGAGCCAGGGGATGTTGCCCGTGGTGTGCTTGTAGCTCAGTGAGACTGCCGGAATCCAGGCGTCGGTCGCCGCCGGCCAGGCGAAGTTATAGGCGCCCATGGGGACGAGTTGGTCGGTACCGAGCAGATTATTGTCATCGATGCTGATCTTATAGCGGGTGATCTGGGTGGCCAGCAGCCAGTTGTCCCAGGCGTTGGTCATGTGCGCCGAGACCGCCCAGTGGTGGCCGTCGTCGGCACGGCGGCCCTTGAGCTGGCCGTATTGGAGCGAGACGCCGACGTGGGTATCGACCGCGCCCTCAATGCCATAGATGGCGCGGATGTTGAACTGGTTGCGCTCTGTATAACCATTGGTGGCGGCGGCGATGACGTCGCCGTTGGCAGCGATGCCCGAGTCCCAGGTCACGATGTCGTAGCTATAGCGCGCGCTGTCCTGACTGGTGCCATTGCCGTTCCACTCGCTGCGCGCGTAGTAGGCGAAGTCCAGATCCCAGTTATCGATGCTGGTGCTGTACTTGATGCCTAAGTCCATGTCATCGGACAGGCCAACATAGTAGTGCTGATCGAAGAACCAGCTCTGTGAGACGCCGTAGGCGCCCGGGCCAAAGGGCACGCGATTGACGCCAACCTGGAGCTGGCTGCCGTCGTCGAAGTCCCAGCCCAACCAACCGGTGTGAAGGAAGTTGTAGCCGTCGTACCAGCGGTATTCGAACTTGCCGACCAGCTGGTTGTATTTCAGGTCCATGTTAAGGCGGAAGGTATCGAGCGCGAAATTTCCCCCATTGCCGCCGCGCGACGGCCCATCGCCGCCACCGGGATAGCTACCAAGGATGTAGTTGGCGCGGATGGCGCCGCCAATGGTCACTGGACCCAGAGTGATTTTCTGCTTGGGTGCAGGCTCGCTGATGGTGGTGAGTTTGGCTTCGGCCGCAGCGGCCTTGGCATTGGCGGTTTCGGCCTCGGTCTGCGCGGCCTGAAGGGCTTGTTCGGCCTCGGCGAGCTGCCGCTGTAGTTCGGCAACCCGGCGTTCGAGGTCGGCGGTGGACGCACTGGCGAGGGCGCCAGTGGTAAAAAGCAGCAGCGCCATGCCGGCACTGACCAATGCCAGACGCTGCCCGGAGCGGCGAGATGCCGAAGGGACAGGAGGATGTAGGGAAGAAGTCATAAGCAAACAAGGAGTGTTGATGGTGGGCCATTATCGTCGCAGAAGTGCAACGAGATTGACCAAACTACTACGCCTTGTTGCTTGTATGCAACTGGTCAGCGCTGATCTAATTCGCATTTTCGCGTAAAATCTTCACCTGAAACAGTGTGTTGCGTTCTTCTTCTTCAAGAGTGGATTGAATGAAATGCAAGGTGCGCCGGTACAGTGGAATGATGTTGTACTTAAGTGCGTTAACCCGCTTTTGTGCTTTTCGCTGCTCTTCCATCAGGCGATAAAGCGCGATTTCTACTTCGGCCAGATTGGCTAGCACCGCAGCAGCCTCGGCGAGTTGGCGGCAAGTGGCGTCGAAGCTGGCATCCGTGCCGAGCAAGCCGGCCGGCTTCGGCGGCAGGGGCTCGGCATGCACCGAGGGGTACTCCACCCCCAGGCTGCGCCGCGGCAGGATATTAATGTCTAATGCCGGGCTGGCACCGAGCGCAGCCTGATGCATGGCGCGGTTGCCCATGCGCAGGTGGGTGATACCGAGCGAACGATAGGCCTCCTTGAGCTTGGCCTCCGCCTGTTCGCGCAATTGGCGATACTCACCGATGCGCTCATAGACCAGGCGGGTCAGCAGCTCGCGCTTGCGCTCGAGCAGGTCATGGCCGTCTTCCAGAAATTTCGTCTGCTTCTTGAGCGACAGCAGCGTATTTTTGGTCGGCGGAACCCTGAGGATTTGTTGAGCCATTGATTGACAACTAAGCTCAGGCTGAGCCCTGGTAGTACTTGGCGACCTCGGTCTCGGACATACGCGTGAGCATGTCGCGCGGGAATTTGCTCATCAGCTCCCAGGCCAGGTTGAGCGTGGCCTCGATCGAACGGTCTTCGGATTCACCCTGACCGACGAATTGCTTGTCGAAGTCATCGGCGAATTTCAAATAGCGCCGGTCGCGTTCGGACAGCTCATCGGCACCGATAATGGAGGCCAGGTTGCGCGTCTCCAGCGCCCGGGCATAGAGGGCATAGAGCTGGGCGGCGACATGCGGGTGATCCTCGCGGGTGTCGTCCTTGCCGATGCCGTCTTTCATCAGGCGCGACAGGCTCGGCGAAATATGCACCGGTGGATAGACGCCCTGGTTGTGCAACTCGCGCGAGAGCACGATCTGGCCCTCGGTGATGTAGCCGGTCAGGTCAGGGATCGGGTGGGTGATGTCATCCGAGGGCATGGACACCACAGGCACCATGGTGATGGAGCCGTGGCGGTTATGGATACGCCCGCAGCGCTCGTAGATCTCGGCCAGGTCGGAATACAGATAACCCGGATAGCCTTTACGTGCCGGTACGTCGCCCTTGGCGGTTGCGACCTCGCGCAGTGCCTCGGCGTAGTAGGTCATGTCGGTCATCACCACCAGCACATGGCGGTCGAGTTCGTAGGCCAGATACTCAGCCGCGGTCAGCGCGGTGCGCGGCAGGGTCAGGCGCTCAACCGGTGGATCATCGGCGAGGTTGACGAACATCACCACATTGCGCAGCACGCCGGAGCTGGCGAATTCGTCGCGAAAGAACTTGGCATCGGCATAGGACACGCCCATGGCCGCAAAGACGATTGAGAAGCTGGAGTCCTGATCCTTCAGCTTGGCCTGGCGCACGATCTGGGCAGCGAGCCGGTTATGCGGCAGGCCAGAGCCGGAGAAGATCGGCAGCTTCTGACCGCGCACCAGGGAGTTCAGCCCGTCGATGGTGGAAATGCCGGTCTGGATGAATTCACGTGGATAGGTGCGCGCTGCCGGGTTGATGGCCGAGCCACCGACCGCGCGGCGCAGGTTCGACAGCACTGGCGGGCGCCCGTCGCGCGGCTCGCCTAGGCCGTTAAACTCGCGCCCGAGCAGCTCCGGCGACAGGGCGATCTCCACCGGCTGGTCGAGAAAGCGCACCCAGATGCCAGACAGGTCCAGATCATCGGTGCCCTCGAACACCAGAATCAACACTTCGTCATCCGCCGCGCGAATCACCTGGCCGTCGCGCGTCTCGCCGCGCTCGTCGGTGATGCGCACACGATCACCAAAGGCAATCCCAGGGGTCTCGCGCACAACGATCAGGCCGCCGCTCGCTTGGCTGGCAGTGCGGTATTCCTTGATACTCATGAGTGTTCCGCCTGTTTGGCGTATTCCAGTCGGATGGTTTCAAACGCCTGCTCGGCCTCACGCCCAAGGGCGCGAATGCTATCGACCTGGTCGCTGTTGTACATGGATTTGCAGCGGCGCACCTTGGCCAGTTGTGGCATGTTCTGCAACTCACTGACCGGAACGCCGAGCGCGATCAAGTCAGCGCCCTTGTCATAAATCGACAGCACCAGATCAAGCAGGGCAAATTGCTTTTGTGGTGAGCAGAAGGTATCAATCTCATCGAGCGCACTCTGCTGCAGGACGCCTTCCTTCACCAGGGAGGCGCCTTCGAGCTCCCAGCGCTGGGTGTCGGACAAGGCCTCGGGGCCGACCAGGTTGACGATGCGCGAGAGCTCGGCATCGCGGGCCAATAACCCCAATGCTTGCGCGCGGCGCTGTTCCCAGGCTGGATCGACTTCTTTGTGCCACCACTCGGCGGCGGTATGCACATGGGCCGAGAAGCTGGTCACCCAATCGATGCTCGGATAGTGGCGCGCGTCGGCCAGTTCCTTTGACAATGCCCAGAAGGTTTCGATGATGTCCTTGGTATGGCTGGTGACCGGCTCGGAGAAGTCGCCGCCCGGCGGCGAGACGGCGCCGATCAGCGTGACCGACCCGGAGCCGGCGTCATAGGTCTCGACCCGTCCGGCGCGCTCATACACCGCCGCCAGGCGCGAGGCCAGATAGGCCGGGTAGCCTTCCTCAACCGGCATCTGCCCCAGGCGCCCGGACACTTCGCGCAGCGCCTCGGCCCAGCGGCTGGTGGAGTCGGCGAGCATGACCACGTCATAGCCCATGTCACGATAGTACTCGGCCATGGTCAGGCCGATGTAGATGGACGCCTCGCGCGCCACCACCGGCATGTTGGAGGTGTTGGCGACCAGCAGGGTCTTTTCCATCAGCTTGCGACCGGTGTAGGGGTCCTCAAGCTGAGGGAAGGTTTCGAGCACATCGACCAGCTCATTGCCGCGCTCGCCGCAGCCGACATAAACCACGATGTCGGCATTCGACCAGCGCGCCACCTGCTGCTGCACCACCGTCTTGCCGGCGCCGAAGGGCCCGGGCACCGCACCCTTGCCACCTTTAAGCTGCGGGAAGAAGCTGTCGATGACGCGTTGACCGGTGATCAGCGGGGAGATGCCATCGTCGCGTTTGCTGTAGGGGCGCGGGCGGCGCACTGGCCAGCGGTGATAGAGGCTCAGGCGATGGCTGCGTCCGGGCTGGCCTGGCCCGACCCCGGACCCGCGCACCTGCGCAACCGTGGATTCGATGTCATAGGCGCCTGCCGGGGCCAGCTCGGTCAGCTCGCCGTGAATGCCGGGTGGCACCAGTATCTTGTGGGTGATGGTCTCGGTTTCCTGGACCGTGCCGAGCACGGTGCCGGGGCCGATCTGGCTGCCAAGCTCCAGAGTGGTGTTGGGCTCGAACTCCCAAAGTTTCGCGCGATCTAGCGCCGGCAGCGCCAGGCCGCGGCGGATGTAGTCGCCAGATTCCAGCGCGATCTTCTCAAGCGGGCGCTGCACGCCGTCGAAGATGCCGCCGAGCAGCCCGGGCCCCAGCTCCGCCGACAGCGGCCAGCCAAGGCCAGTGGCTGGCTCGCCGGGGCGCACGCCATCGGTGCTTTCGTAAGTCTGCACCACGGCTTGCTGGCCACTTAAGGAAATGACCTCGCCGATCAGGCCCAGCTCGCCGATCTTGACCTGCTCGCCGCTGCGCACGCCCGGCAGGTCGATGGTGACAATGGGGCCGTTGATTTCGCGCACCGTGCCGGTGCGTTGGGTGTCAGTCATGGTATCAGCCACCGAAGATGTTGCCGGTATCGAAGCCGCTCGGGAGCAGGCGCTCGAGAATGGTCTGCTGAATGCGGGAGCCGAGCCGGGCGAGGCGGCCCTCGAAGGTGTTGTCGACCCGAATGCGCCCGTCGGCGCTGACCACCAGCACGCCAAACAGCGTGTCGATCGGATCGTTCGCCAGCTCCAGCCGGGTGCCGGCAGGGGCGGCGGCGGTAATTTGCTCCCAGTTGGACTCCAGCAGCTTGTGGTCGCGGGCATTGGCATGCACCCGCAACTCGCTTTTCTCGATGGTCTCGGCTGCCGCGGCGATGAAGCCGCTGAGAGTCGTCAGGCAGGCGTTGCTGTCCTCGGCATGCGCGAGCATGCGCTCGTTCAGCTGAGCCTCCACGTTGCGCACCAGGTTCCAGCGCGTGCGGTCGAGGTCGCTCTGCATTTTGAGCTCCTGCGCCTGCACCCGCTGGCGGAAGCTGCGCTCACCAAGCGCCTTGGCGATGCTGTCCTCGCGCTCCTCGCGCAGCCGCAGCTTATCGGCGGCTTCGCGCAGAATGGTATCGCGGCTGCGTTGACCGCGGTTGTGGTATTCCTGCGCCAGGCGCTCGGCCCGGGCGAGAATGGCCTGTTCCAGATCTTGTGCTTGGGTCACGGTCGAGCCTGTATGAGTCGGGGGCCTGGTTGTGCGGACTGAGTCATGCGTGCTGAGTCAAATGAAGGCTAATGAAGCTGGGAGCTGCCAAACATCGCGCTCAAGCGCTCAGCGACATCGCTTTGCAGCCGCGGGTCGGCTTGCAGCCGCGGCACCGCAATGACCACGATCCGCCCGCCCTCGCGGCGGACCTGACGCAGAGCCGGAATCTCCGCCTGCATCAGGTCCTCATCGACGATCACAAATGCCCGGGCGCGCTCGCGTTGAAGCGCGCGCAGGCGCTGATCGACCTCGTCCGGAGAGGGATCGGGATGGGTCTCGAATCCGATCAGCCGAAAACCATCGGCCAGCGCTTGCTCGCCGAGAAACAGCATCTGGGTTTGTGGACTGACCGATGGAGCTTCGCTCATGGGCGCATGGTTCCGGGTGCTGATGGCTCTTGGGCGCTGAGGGGCAGAGCGGCTGATGATCGCGGTCGCGAACGCCTTTGCTGGTTGGCAGTATCAGATGCGGTTCAGCAACAGGATACTCATGACCAGACCATAGATGGCAATACCCTCGGCCAGGCCGAGAAAGATCAGGCTGCGCCCGAGTGCTTCCGGGCGCTCCATCACCGCGGCCAGGGAGGCGGCGCCAATCGGGCCGACGGCGATTCCCGCGCCAATGGTGGACAGGCCGGTCGGGATGCCGACACCGAGAATAGCCAGACCCATGCCGGTGGAAATCTCAACCGCGGCGGTGGTAGCCCCTGCCGTCTCCGCCATGGCGTCCCCGATACCCAGTACCAGAATGCCGATCAGGGCGCCGAAGAAGCTTAACAGTTGGGTGCTCAGCGCCGGCTTGAACCATGTGCGCATGCGAGCCGCCTGTGCCGGTCGGAATTCCAGATACAAACCGCTGGCCACCAACGAGAAGATGGCAAGCGACATGAGAACAACGAGCCAATACATGAGGACGACTCCTGTAGGATAGAGAGAAAAAGTAAAAACAAAGCAGAAGCTAAGAAGGAACCATCAGGTAAGGAACCATCAGGCCCCATTACGCACGTCGGCTAGCCGGTCGCCGCTGGGGAGATTGTACCTGTTCCCGTCCGCGCCTCCGCGCCAATGCGGTCTTGCATTATGACTTTCCCGGAGTTCCGCCGAGCCTCAGCCGCAGGGGCGCGAACTCATGGCCATCGCCAGAGAAGTAGCGCGAGAAGCCTTCGTAATACTGCAAACGCATCACCTGAATCATCACAATGCCGCCTTCGAGCACCAGGATGAACAGGTTGCCGAGAATTAACGTGAGTATGGTACCAAAGGTGCCGAGCATGTCAGCCAGCGTGAAGATGGCAATCGCCAGCGCGGCATGGTTGAGGCTGAAGGCCGAGACACGCAGGAACGAGAGGGTATTGGACAGATAGACGATGACGGTGTCGAGCGTCTCGATGGCGACGACCAGGATCTTCTCGCCGGTCGGACCGCTGAGATGCCGCCATTGGTGCACCGCCAGGGTCGCGAGCGAGCCGAGCACGATCAGCCCGGGCCAGAGACCGAAGCCGCCGGCGGTCGCGAGATTCCAGCCGCCGGCCAGAAAGCCGAGGTAGAACAATAAATTGACCAGCCCATGTGGTGCGAGTAGCGCGCCCTCAAGGTTGCCGACCGCGAAACGGTTGTAAATGCCGAGCGAACAGGCGGCGATGATGAACACAATACCCCAGACTAGCGCGACCTCAAGCATGACGATCGGGTCCTCAAGCGGCGCCATCCACAGCGCCGGCAGCCAGTGCTCGACGCCGAAGATGCTGCCGAAAACAAAGCCGAACAGCATTGAGGACACGCCGGCCGCGATGCCGAATGCGGCGAAGTTTTTGAGCTTGTCGCGCGCCAGGTAGGCAGCCAGCGCGATCACTGCGCCATGGCCGACATCGCCGAACATCATGCCGAACATCAGCAGGAAGGTCAGCGCAAACAGTGGCGTGGGGTCGATCTCACCGTACTGCGGCACGCCGTATTGTTTGACCAGGGTCGAGAAGGGCGCGAGCACGCGGTTGTGGGTCGGCACCGTTGGCACCAGCGGGCGCTCCTTGGCGGTCGGGTTGCGCTCCTCGAGGGCAAAGGGCAGTTGCAGATGATGTTGCAGGCCATCGCGCAGCGCCTCAAGCGCGCGCGCCGGTACCCAGCCGCATAGCACCGCGAGACTTTTCACCCCATGGATGGACGGATCGAGTGTCACCAGGGGCTCGGCCAGCAGCAGTGCCCGCTGCGCGTCCAGCAACGGCGTGCGATGGGCGGTGCGCCAGTCGGCCAGTTCTTGTTGCAGCTTGGCTCGCTGCTCCTCCAGGCTGAGGTGGCGGGTACGGAAGTCGGCCTCCAACTCCTCCGGGGCCTTGTCGGTGATGCCCTCCGGAATTGGCAGCGCCTGAAAGCCAGCCGAGCCCAGCACCGAGCCCAGCTGGTTCTCGCGCTCGCCGCTGGGGCCGATGATGATCACATGGGCGTGGTTGTCGCGCTGCATGTAATTGAGCAGCAGGTGCCCGGCCAGGGCGACCGAGCCTTCGAGCCGGCTCACATTCACCCGCGGGACCAGGCCGATGTAGAAATCGAGAAAGCGCGTCTTGCGCTTGAGCGCGCCGAGATCGACCTGGAGGTTGGCGAAGTTGGCGAGCGCGGCTTCCTGCTCGCGCAGCACCCGCTCCTGCTCATCGATGCCGCGGAAGGATTCTTCGAAATGCGACGCCTCTTCCCACAGCGCGCCGAGCTTTTGGTTGAGTGCCTCGAGCTCGTCATGGTCGATGACGCGCAGGTTCTCAAGCGCCGGGTTTTCGTTAAGCTCCACCACGCGGGCGATCTTGTCCAGGCGCGAGCGCGCCTGGGCAAAGGTTTCGCGGTAGTCGCGCCCAGGCAGGTTGGCCAGCGCCTGCTCCTCGGGCGGGCGGCTGTCGGGATGGAACTGCTCGGTCTGCGCCAGTGCCAGCGAGGCGCGCGGCAGATCTTCCGTCATCAGCATCAGGCGCACATGCTTCATCGGCAGTGGCAGCAGGCGCGGGCGGGTGTCATCCTCGACCCGGCCTTTGATGAGTTGCCACAGCCAGGACAGCCCCGTGCGCAGCTGGGTCGCAGATGTGCGGGCGGCGCGGGTGATGGATTGGGACTTGATCATAGGGTTAATGACTGGGATGGGCGCTCACGCGGCTGCCGCCAGGGGGCTACTGCCGGTCGCGGCATTGGCCGCGGCGCCGAAGGCATGGGGGTCGACCGCGCTTTTGATGACATCCCGCGGCAATCCGAGTAGCCCGCCTTGCAGCAGCGCGAAGAGTAACATGAGGTCCATTTCACGCAGCATCAGGTAGGCCAGGGCGCGCGCTACGCCGGAGGCGCTCTGGGTCAGGATATGGCGCGTCTCCTCGGCCTGATGAGCAACAACGCGGCGCTGGACCTCAATCAGATCCTCTGCGTCAGCCATGCGCGTTGCCAGCGGCTCGGGCAGCGCATCAAGCAGCTGGCGCAGATTCTCGCGGTTGACCAGATCGAGCAGGCGTTCGCGATGGAGCAGACGCGGCGAGGGCACCAGCTGATAGAAGGTCTCGCTCGGGGAGAAGCTATAGGCAAAGCGAAAGCGCAGCATCCACAAAAGATCCACGCGGTCGAGTAGCGCGCCGATCAGCCGTCGTAGCGGCTGCAGGCTGTCGCCCTGAAAGCGCATGGTCTGGCGCGCCAGGTCGCTGTAGTACTGCTGGTCGATCGCGGCCTCAAGCGCGAAGGGCTCGCGCTTTTGCTCATAGACCTCGCGCGCCTGGCGGGCCAAAAGGCTGAAGGGGCCTTGCTCGAGCACGCGCAACAGCTCCAGCACGTTCTCGGTGCGGAACAGCTCATCGCGGCGCAAGCGCAATCCAGGCGGCAGGTCGTAGAGATCGCGGCGAATGGCCTCGGGGTCAAGGTCATAGAGCTTGCCGCGGATCAATGTCTTGAGGTTGAACAACGCATAACGCCGCGCCCAACTCAGCACCAGGGCGCGTTCGGCCGGGTTCATCGGGCGGATCAGCACAGAGACGTCGGCAAGCAGGGTCTGGATCAGTGCCTGCTCGAGCGCGCGCACCTTGGCATGCGCGGAGAGCTGGTCCTCGATCACCGCTTGCAACTCCAGGCGCTCGGTCAGCTCCGGCAGTTCAAGCCCAAGCAGATTGTTGGCCCGCTCGGGAGTGAGCAGTCGGGTGCTCATGACCGAGACTCGGGTATTGAGGTAAGCGTGCGCGGCAGCGCTCATGATGCTCCCAGCGGGTGATCCAACAGCGGGTGATCCAATTTCTGGGCGGCTAGAGCCGGGTGTCGGTCAGCAGCGCGAATGCAGCATCCAGCGCCTCGGCCTCGCGCTGCTCGGCCATGTCGCGCAGCTGAATGTGGCGCTCGTCGTAGCGGCGGTGCAGCTCAGCAATCGTCTGCTCGGCGCGCTCGTCAGCCTTGTCGATTTGGCCCCGGTGCAGCTCAGGAATGGACGCGCGGAAGCGTTCCTCGGTGGCGCGCGCGTCCTGCATGGCCTGCTGGATCACACGCTCCTGCTCGCGCTCGGCATCCTGGGCGATCTGCTCGGCGCGGACCTCGGCGTCAAGCAGGCGTTTTAGGGTGTCATCCATTGCGTTGTCGCTCTCAGTGGGTTCAGCAACACTAGCCTACGCGAAGCCGCGAAAATTGGCGAGAACCAGATGTGCGCCGCGGCAGGTCATCACTCAACGACACCAAGATCCCAAATATCCTGGTCGATCGCGTCATCGCTCGGATCGCCATCCTTCACCTCGTTGGCGCGTTGCTGCAGGTAAGCATCACGCACGAAGCTGTAGCGATCGATCGCCGCTTGATCGAATATCTCGCTCGCGGTCAGCAAGCCGGCACGTTTGTCGATGACCCGTAATCCGACAAAGCCCCAGTAAATTTCTTCTTTGTTGACGCTGAAGAAGGGGTCGATGACCACATCGCCGGCAAAGCCGAAGGTGTCGCGCACCGTGCTGGGGCCGATGATGGGCATGATGAAGTAAGGGCCGTTGGCAAAGCCCCAGTAGCCGAGCGTTTGACCGAAATCCTCCTTGTAGCTCGGGATGCCCATGTTGGTGGCCACATCGAAGAGCCCGAGTACGCCGACGGTGGTGTTCACCAGCACCCGCCCGACATCGCTGCCGGTGCGTGAGAGCTTGAACTGCAGCAGGTTGTTCACTGCTGAGGTCGCATCGGCAACATTGTCGAAGAAGTTGGTGACGCTGCGGTTCACCGGCTCCGGCATGATCAGTTGGTATGCCTGGGCCGTGGGCTTGATAAAGGCGTTGTCGAAGTCGGTGTTGAACTTGAACATGGCCCGATTGTAGGGCTGCCAGGGGTCGCGCGGGTCGCGGTACTCCTCTGGCACGGACGCGCAGCCGATGGTGATCGATACAATCAAGAGGAGGCCGGGCAGCAGGCTCAGCCTTGCCCAGGTCAGTTGGAATTTGGATTGCCTCATGCCCTTACTCCCGGGTCCATCGCGCGCGACCGGGGGTGTCGCGGCGAGCATTATGCGTTCGCCATGTTAGCACAGCGTGGGCTCGCGCCAAGGAGATCACCCAATGCGGTGCTCGCGCCGGCTTGAGTGGCAGGTCACCAGCTCACAGCCTGTTCGGAAATGTTCTTGAGCATGGCCGCCACCTCGCCCATCACCTCGCTGCCTGATACCTCGTCGGCACCGAAGCGGCGGTGTGCAACAAAGGTCTTGTCCGGCTCATCCGGCAGGGTGTAGACCGCAATGATGAACGGGCAGTTGACCACGCGCGACGGGTCTTCGGCAATCATGCGTCGCGACAGAACCGCACTGCAGAACTCTACCGAATGCGCTTGCCCGAAGAGCGGGCGATCAGCACCAAGATCGGCCCCGGTGCGCTCGAGCATCTCGCTCATGTGCATGATGTTGTTGATGAACAGTCCGCGCTCTTCGATGGCGAGGCGCAGTCCGTCCATCACGTCGTCAAAACTGCTGTCACTCTCATAGACCGCGGCCGAGCCGCCCTCCGCTGCCGCGACCGGCATCGCGCAAAGCGCTAGCAGTGAGACCGGGAGCAGCCAGGCGGGGAACCAGGTTCGTAGCCGGACCAAAACCCGAAAGCGCAGCCCGATCAGGGATAGCAGCGGGAGCTGGGTTTTGGAAGCTGCACCGACACCCGTAGCGGAACCGGAAGCAAACCCGGAACCCGAACCAGAACCCGAGTGAGAACCCGAACAGAGAGAAATGGTATCAATCATGGTGAGAGTGGCCATGTGCATGATGAGGACCATGATGGTGCGCATGATGATGGGTGTGCTGGTGGCCATGCCCGTGATCATGGTGGTGAGCGTGCGGAACATGCTGCGCTTGGAGCTCCATGTCGGCCCGTGCTGCGGACAGCTGTGCGCGCAGCCAGTCCAGCCAGGGCGCGATGTCCGGCGCTTTGCCGCGTGACGCGACCTGCAAAAAGGGCACCTCGGTGGCGAGCTGGCGCAGATAGGTCTCCGCGCGATCCGGGGAGAAATCCTCCAGCACCGGCAGCAGATCGGTTTTGGTCAGCAGGACCAGGTCGGCGGTGCGGAACATCACCGGATATTTGGCCGGCTTGTCATCGCCCTCCGGCACCGACAGCAATGCCACATGACGATGCTGGCCGAGATCGAAGCTGGCCGGGCAGACCAGATTGCCGACATTCTCAATGAACAGCAGGTCGATCTGCTCCAGATCGAGATGATGCAGCGCGTCATGCACAAGATGCGCATCAAGATGGCAGGCGCTGCCGGTGGCGATCTGAATGGCCGGAACGCCGCGGGCACGAATGCGCTCGGCGTCATTTTCGGTCTCAAGATCGCCCTCAATGACCGCGATGCGCGTCTCCCCGGCCAGGGCATCGATCGTGGCCTCAAGCAGGCTAGTCTTACCCGCTCCTGGTGAGGACATCAGATTGATCGCCAACACACCATGCGCCGCAAAATGCTGGCGGTTATGCGCGGCTTGATGATTGTTCTCACCAAGCAAATTGCTCAGCACCTCGACGCTGGCCTGACCATCCGCGGTGCGCGCATGGCGGCCGTCGCCGGTCACCAGATGCGCGTTGCCGGGCGTGACATTACAACCGCAGGTATCGCACATTGCTTAGATTCTCCCTGATCGATAAATAGCCGAGCGTAAACACCACCAAGACTAGCTGGATCGACCGGCATGGACAACCCCAGCGTGGCTGAATTCGTGGCCAAAAAAATCACGTCAGCCAGTTAAACCCCCAGCCGACCAGGGTGAAAGACAGCGCCAGCACCCCGGCATAGAGCGCCAGTGCCGGCCAGCGGATGACTTTGCGCAGGATGATCAGCTCCGGCAGCGAAAGCGCGGCGATGCTCATCATCAGCGCCAGCACGGTGCCGATGGCTACGCCCTTGCCGAGCAGCGCCTCGGCGACTGGGATCACGCCAGTGGCATTGGAGTAGAGCGGTACGCCGAGAATGACGGCGGCTGGCACGCTGTACCAGGCCGATTCATTCAGATGGGCCGCCACCCAGTCCTCGGGCACATAGCCGTGAAAGAGTGCGCCGAGGCCAATGCCAATCAGCACCCATTTCCACAGCCGGCGCAGAATCTCGCGCACCTCGCCCACGGCGTAACGGTGGCGACCGGCGAGCGAGGTGTCCGGTGTTTGCGTCTGCGCCTCGCCGACCTGAATTTTCCACACATAATCCTCCACCCAGCGCTCGGGGCGGAAGCGCTCCATTGCCAGGCCGCCAAACCAGGCGACCAGCAATCCGGCGCCGACATAGAGCAGGGTCAGCTTCCAGCCGAGCAGGCCGATCAGGATGACCACCGCGACCTCGTTGATCATGGGGCTGGCGATCAGGAAGGAAAAAGTCACGCCGAGCGGAATCCCTGCCTCAACAAAGCCGATGAACAACGGCACCGAGGAGCAGGAGCAGAAAGGCGTGATGGCGCCGAGACCAATGGCACTCGCACGCGCCGCCCACACCGGCTTGCCGCGCACATAGGCGCGCACCTTCTCCGGCGACATGAGCGCACGCAGCAGGCCCATCAGATAGATCACCAGCACCAGCATGGCGAAGATCTTGGCGGTGTCCATGACGAAAAACTGCACCGCCGCGCCCAAGTGAGACTCGGGCGCCAAGCCAAGGAGGTCATAGGCGATGACATTGCCCAGGGTGACGAAAGGTCCTTCAGCCATCTGTGTGGGCCTCTGCTGTTGATGTGGCTCCAGTCACGGCGGGCAAAGGCAAGGAGAGCGCAAAGGCCGCGAGCACAAAACTCGCCGACCACCACAGGCAGCCCGTCAACCCCTGTGTTTGATAGATGAGTCCCGAGAGTACTGTCCCGATCAGCCGTCCGCCGGCATTGGCCATGTAGTAGAAACCGACATTCATCGAGACTTTTTGGAAATCCGAGTAGGCCAGAATCAGATAGGAGTGCAGTGCCGAGTTGATGGCGAAGACAATACCAAAAAGCACCAGGCCGACAATCAGGATATCCCCCTGAAGTTGACCCGTGGTGAGTGTTGCGAACCAGCTCAAATCCAGCCCCGAACGCGCGGCGAACGACTCAGCCAGCTTGGGGAATCTGTCCGGCCCATGGATCATCGCCAATGCCATGGCGGCCGGGATCAGCGCCAGCACCAGCGCCCAGCCGCGCGCCGAGGCGCCACCCGGCCCCGCGCGCGACACTTGGCCTTCGGCATCCGTCAACGCCCGCCCGCGCAGCAGCACCGGCGCGCCGGCCTGCACAAAGCCATAGCCGATCACCCAGAGCGCCAGAAAGGCACCGACCTGGGTGGAGGACCAGCCGAGCACTTCATACAGAAATACCGGCAAGGCCACCACAAACCAGACATCGCGCGCGCCGAACAGAAAAAAGCGCGCGGCCGACAGCCAGTTGACCGCCGGGGTGTTGGAGAAAACCTGGGTGAATTTGGCCTTCTCCTTGAGCTTGCCGATGCCCGAGGGCAGTAACAGCGCGGTAATCACCAGCACCAGAAACAGCAGGCCCGCCAGCACCAAGAGCGCGCCACGAAAGCCAATCCATTGCAGCAACGCTGCGCCGACGAAAAAGCCCGCGCCTTTGAGCGCATTCTTTGAGCCGGTCAGCACCGCAACATAGTTAAACAGCTTGGACTCGGCTCCCGCGCCCTGTCCGGTCAGGCTCTTGACCGAGGCTTTGGCCGACATCTTGTTCAGATCCTTCGCAATGCCAGAGAGCGCCTGAGCGGCCATCACATAGACCACCGCCAGCCAGGCATCTGGCACTGTCAGCATCAGTAGCGCCGCCACCTGCAACGCCATGCCGATGTGCATGGTCAGATTCAGCCCGATGCGCGCCCCCAGCCAACCGCCGACCAGGTTGGTGAGGATGCCGAAGACCTCATAGAAGAGGAACAGCATCGCGACCTCGAAAGGCGAATAGCCGAGCTGATGAAAATACAGCACCACCAGCATGCGGATGGCGCCATCGGTGATGGTGAAGGCCCAGTACCCGGCCGTCACCGTCAGATAATTGCGGGTGGCGCTGTTCATGGGTTAGAGCGCGCGGGCGATAAGATGCGCAATATCGACCATCCGATTCGCATAGCCCCATTCGTTGTCGTACCAGGCATAGATCTTCACCTGGGTGTCGTTCACCACCAGGGTGGATAATGCATCGACGATGGAGGAGCGCGGGTCGTTCAGGTAATCGACCGACACCAGCGGGCGTTCTTCATAGCCCAAAATGCCGGCCAGCTCGCCTTCGGCGGCGGTTTTGAGAAGCGCATTGATCTCCTCGGCCGTGACGGAACGCTCGGCCTCGAAGACAAAATCGGTCAGCGAGGCATTGAGCAGCGGCACCCGCACCGCATGGCCATTCAGCTTGCCGGTCAGCTCCGGGAAGATCTTGGTGATTGCCCGCGCGCTGCCGGTGGTGGTCGGGATGAGCGACTGACCGCAAGCGCGTGCTCGGCGCAGATCCTTATGGCCCAGATCGACGATGCGCTGGGTGTTGGTGATGTTATGCAGGGTGGTCATGCTGCCGTGACGGATGCCAACCTGCTCGTGCATGACCTTGACCACAGGCGCCAGGCAATTGGTGGTGCAGGAAGCGGCGGTGACCAACGGATGCCGCTCTGGATCATAGCGGTCGTGATTCACACCATAGACGATATCCAGCGCGCCTTTGGTCGGCGCCGCGACCAGCACTTTCTTCACCCCTTGGGCGAAGTAACCGTCGAGCAATTCCGGCTGCTTGTGATGCTTGCCGGTGGCCTCAATGACGATGTCGCAGTTCGACCAGTCGCCCTCGGCGATGGTCTTGGCCGAGCTGTAGTGCAAAGACTGGTCGTCGATGGTCAGTCGGTCGTCTTCTCCCGCGCAGGGATAAGGCCAGCGCCCATGAACCGAGTCGAATTCCAGCAGATGGGCGCTGCCAGCCGCATCGCAGGCGATCTCGTTGATGCGGGTGATACCCTGCGCCCGTTCTCCCTCACTCAGCCGCCCCCAGGCCGCGCGCAACGCGAGCCGCCCCATGCGACCGAAACCGTTGATGCCAATGCTGACGGTCATGTGTTTTCCCCCTGATTCGCAGAACACTGGTCGCGATAATATACGACATTTGTTATATTGCAAAAAACAGATTTAACGGAGCCGAAAAAAGCCGGCCTACCGGACCGGGGAGCCCTCGGTGATAGCCGGCCCCTCGTCAACTAAGGAGCTTGCTGATCCAAAACCCCGCCACAACGCGGCGCGCCGGGTCGATTGGCCATGGCCGCCAGCGCCTTGGCATCCTCGCGAAAAGGTGTGGCATCTGCGAGACCTGCGGCTGTTTCGCGCAGGACAGCGCACGCCCAAGCCGGCAGATCGGGGTGAATTCGATAGTAAATCCAGGTGCCAGCGCGCCGATCGGCCACCAGCGACAACTCGCGCAGTTGCGCCAGATGGCGCGAGACATGGGGTTGGGAAACGCCAATCGCCTGCGTCAGCTCGCAGACGCACAGCTCGCCCTCGCGCAGCAGCAGCATCAGCATGCGCAAACGGGTATCGTTGGCCAGCGCGGAGAAGAAAGCGGTGGGGGCGATGGACACGGATGTCTTATTGGAGTGTGAAGGTTGAAGTGGGAAGTCTGAAGCTCGCAGCGGACCCAGGGTTAGCCGTGAAACCACGATCTGCGAGAGTGCCGCCACCCCAGCGGCCTGTCAACCGCAAGCGCAGCAGACCTGATGATGCCAGCGCTCGCCCAATCCGCCGTGGTGGCGATACGCATCCCCTGCGCAAATCGTGCCGCAGTGCAATCACTGATCTATTCGGTCATGCCGATAGCTTTTTTAAGCGCAGCCGGACAGTCAGGCTGCCAGATGAAGACCTTTTCTCTCTGCTTGGAAAAGAATCTGAGCCTGGACGTTTTTCTCACTCGATTGCGCTATGCTTCGGTCGTGCAAATATTGAGGAGAACGCGACCCTGTCCTGGCTGATTCGTCCCGCTGAAATCGCCGATCTCGATGCCCTGCTGGCGCTTGAACAGGCCGCCTTTTCCGGTGACCGCCTGACGCGCCGACAATTGCGTCATCTGATCACTCGGGCGCAGGCGGAGTTTTTGGTCGCGCTCAGGGATGATTCGGAGACGCCGCCAACCCTGCTTGGTGACGTGCTGGTGCTCTTTAACCGCGCGACTTCGGTGGCGCGGCTGTATTCCATTGCCGTCGCCGAAGCCGCGCGCGGGCAAGGCGTTGGCCGTGCTCTGGTCGAGGCGGCCGAGCGCGCGACCTGGGTCCGCCAGCGCGCCTATCTGCGCCTTGAAATCCGCCGTGACAACCTCGCCTCGCAACGCCTATTTGAGCGTCTGGGCTACCGCCGTTTCGGCATGCGCCCCGCCTATTACCAGGACAAGATGGAGGCGCTGCGCTACGAAAAGGCGCTGATGCCCGCGCTGGGGCCGGTCGCGACCGGGCCAGGCGTGCCCTTCTACGAGCAGACGCTGGACTTCACCTGCGGTGCCTCCTGTCTGATGATGGCGCTCAAAGCGCTAGATGGGCGCATTAGCCTCGACCGCACCCTGGAACTTCGCATCTGGCGCGAGGCGACCACCATTTTCATGACCTCCGGCCACGGCGGCTGCGGTCCCTTTGGGTTGGCACTTGCGGCGCATCGACGGGGATTTCTGGCGGAGGTGTTCGTCAACGATCGCGGCGTGCCGCTGATCGACTCTGTCCGTAGCCCGGAGAAGAAAGAAGTCATGCGCCTGGTGCACGAGGACATGCTGTCTGAGATCGAACGCCTCGGCATCCCTGTGACCTACGCCAATTTGGATGTGGAAACCATGCAGGCGCGCTTTGTTGCGGGAGCGGTGCCTCTGGTGCTGATCAGCTCCTACCGCATCTATGCGGAGAAGTTTCCCCACTGGGTGGTGGTGACCGGCTGCGATGACAGCTTCATCTATGTCCATGATCCCTATGTCGATATCAACAATGGCGAGACTGCGCTCGATTCGATGAACATGCCAATTCAACCCAGTGAATTCCGCCGCATGGCCCGTTATGGGCGCGCCGGGCTTCAGGCCGTGGTGTTGATTTCCCGTCCAGAGCCGAGCGCCCATGGCTGAGCATCTGTTGCTGGTCGAGCAGGCGGGCGACTGGAAGACCCATTTTCCAACACTTCCGGTGGTAACGGCGCGCGAGTATCTGAGTCAGGGTGTTTCTCATGGTCCAGCGGCGCGGCGACGGGTGCGCATCATTAATCTCTGTCGGAGCTATCGGTATCTGAGCCTGGGGTACTATTGTTCCCTGCTTGCCGAGGCGCGCGGTCACAAGGCGATTCCAGCGGTCGGCACCATGCAGGAGGTGTCCAGCCGCGATCTTTATGGGCTGATGACCGACGGACTCAATGCCAGCGTGCCGCGGGCACTCACAGCGGCGACCGCTAATGGGGCCACCGCAAGCCGCACCCTGACGCTCATGTTCGGTCAGTGTGCCGAGCCGGAGCTGCAACCCTTCGCGCGCCGAGTGTTCGAGACCTTCCGCTGTCCCATCCTGCGGGTCGAACTCAAAGCGCAACCGCAATGGCGCATCAGCAGCTTGCGCGCGCTGTCGCTGCACAGCCTGGATGCCGAACAAGAGAGCGCTTTTTTTGCCGCGCTTGAACACTACCTGTCGCGCCCCTGGCGGCAGCCGCGCGCGCGTCCCGAATACCGCTACGATCTGGCCTTGCTGCACGATCCGCAGGAAGATCTGCCACCTTCGAATCCCAGAGCCTTGCAAAAATTCCAGCGCGTCGGGCGCCAGCTCGGTCTGAATGTCGAGCTGATCCAGCCGCGCGACTTTGCGCGCCTAGCGGAATACGACGCCCTGTTGATTCGCGAGACCACCCGCATCGGCCACCACAGCTTTCGCTTCGCCAAGAAGGCGGCCAGCGAGGGTATGGTGGTGATTGATGATCCGGACTCCATTCTGCGCTGCACCAACAAGGTATTTCTGGCTGAACTGCTGGAGGCCAACCGGGTGCCGCGCCCGCGCACGCTGATTCTGCGCCGGGAGACGCTGCTCGATGTGGAAGCCGCCATCGGCTACCCCGTGGTGCTGAAAATTCCCGAGGGGTCTTTTTCGCGCGGCGTATTTAAGGCCAGCAACCGCAACGAATTGCTCGACATGGCAGCGCGGTTGTTGCGCGAGTCCGATCTCATTTTAGCGCAGGAATTTCTTTACACCGAGTTTGACTGGCGCATTGGCTTGCTCGCCCGGCGTCCACTTTATGCCTGCAAATATTTTATGAGTAAGGCCCACTGGCAGATTGTCCATCACCACAGCGACGGTCGCCACAACGAGGGCCGCTTTGAGACCATGGCCGTCGAGGATGTACCAGCCGATGTGGTTGACGTCGCGCTCAAGGCCGCCAATCTGATCGGCGACGGTCTCTACGGCGTCGATGTCAAAGCGACCCCGCATGGCGCGGTGATTATTGAGGTCAACGACAACCCTAATCTTGATAGCGGCATTGAAGACCGGGTGCTCGGCGATGACCTCTATCGCCGCATTCTGGGGGAAATGATCACGCGGCTTGAACGCCGGCGTGGTGCCCTGCCATGAGTGTCAGGTATTGTTCGCCAAGCTTCTAGTAAGCACGTTTCTGCATCGGGCGCATACCAAATTTTTCCTGGTTCGACGGATGCGCTCCCTCAATCACGTCGGTCTGCGCGAGAGTGCTTGCCCGATTCTCCAGCTGAAGCAACTTGCCATATATTACGACAAGCTGATGGCCGAGATCTGATGTATGTCCAATGATGCGATCCTGATCCTGGGTGAAACCGAATATCGATTTCCTGTCATCGAAGGGGCTGAGGGCGAGCGCGCCATCGATATCCAAAATCTACGAGCGCGTACCGGGCACATTACGCTCGATCCGGGTTACGGCAATACCGGGAGCTGCGAGAGCGCCATCACCTTCATCGATGGCGAGCGGGGGATTCTCCGCTATCGCGGCATTCCCATCGAGCAGTTCGAGCAGGCGCCGAATTTCGTCGAGGTCGCCTGGCTGCTCATCTTTGGACGCCTGCCGAGCGCGGACGAGTACAAGGCCTTCTCTGACAACCTGACGGCCAGTGCCAACCTCGATGAGAGCATGAAGCACCACTTCGAGGGCTTCCCGCGCTCGGCGCCGCCCATGGCCATCCTGTCGGCCATGATCAACGCCTTGTCCTGCTTCCACCCCGAGCTCTTCGAGTTGGAGGATGCCGATCGCTTCCGGGTCGCGGCGGCCGGGCTCATCAGCAAGATCCGCACAATCGCGGCCTATGCCTATCGCCACTCAGTGGGCCAGCCCTACATCTATCCCAACCCAGAATTGCGCTATGTGCCGAACTTCCTGCACATGATGTTCTCGCAGCCCTATGCGGAGCACCTGTGCGATCCGATCGTGCGTGATGCCATCAACCTGGTCCTGCTGCTGCACGCGGACCACGAGCAAAACTGCTCGACCTCGACGGTTCGGATGGTCGGATCGAGTCAAGCGAATCTCTTCGCCTCCTGCGCCGCAGGTGTCTGTGCCCTCTGGGGGCCGCTGCATGGCGGCGCCAATGCCGCAGTGCTGGACATGCTTGAGCAGATCCATCAGGGCCAGCTCAGCCCGGAAGCGTACGTGCGACTCGCGAAGGACAAGGACAGCAAGGTGCGGCTGATGGGCTTCGGGCATCGGGTCTACAAGAACTTCGACCCCCGCGCCAAGATGCTGGGCAAGGTGGCCGAGCGGCTTCTGCCCACGCTCGGGTACAAGGATCCCCTGCTCGACATCGCGCGCAAGCTCGAAGAGATCGCGCTGGAGGATCCTTACTTCGTCGAGCGCAAGCTCTACCCGAATGTCGATTTCTATAGCGGCATCATCATGCGCGCCATCGGCATCCCGACCAATATGTTCACCGTCATGTTTGCCATCGGTCGACTGCCGGGCTGGATCGCCCATTGGTGGGAGCAGGCTCAAACGCCGGGAAGCCGGATCGCGCGTCCGCGCCAGGTCTACGTCGGGCCTGGCGTGACCGATCACGTTCCGAGGGACGCTCGATCCTGAAGACGAGCGTCTTGATGTCGAATCCTACGCCCGTACCACGCTTTCGACTGGATTCTACGTCGATCAGCTGGATGGGCTGGCCGTTGAACCGCACCGCCATGTCCAGCCGATCCTTGTTGCTGGCAACTTCCACGGTCACGCTCAGGCCCAGCGCCGCAGAGTAGGCGAAGAAAACGCTGGTTTAATCGCCTTCGATGGCGCGATGGTGTTATTGCGGATCGAGCTGGCTTGGGTATTTGGCCTACAGAACAACAGCTCGGCAGCGATCAACCAACTGCGACGTATGGATTCGAGACGTGATGAGATTAGACTGAAAACGTGGCGTATCGAGAAACGACTCGGCGCCTTGTTCGAGTCCCGTGGCAGGGAGTCATCAGTCAACCTTCGCCAGTTCGGCCTCAGCCGCGAGCCAGTCTTCCATCTCGTGGCCGGCCTCGAATCCTCGCCCTTGGGCCTTGAGGTAGGCGAGCTCGGCGATTTTTTCGTCTTGCGCAGGGCGGTCGTCGCCTGGCGGGTCGAAGTTGTCGGCCCATGCGTTGGCCGTTGCTTGCATGCTTTTGCGCTTTCTCGGAGTGGTCGTTGTCGTCGTCATATAAGTTACCTCTGTCGGATGGATTTGCGGGCGCACATTACCTCACTCGAAAGTGTCCCAGCACTCCGACCCGCGCCAGGCGGCCCCTAACACGAGATGTACAGTGGGTGAGATAGATCGGTTTTTTTAGATGGCTGGCGTGCAGGTTGAGCAGCAGCAACAGGCCCAGGCCGGAGTCGAAGTTTTTTGGGTGGCCTTCATGTCCACGACCAGCGTCTCCATGGCGGCGCTGCGCAGGTAGTCGATGGCATGCTGAACTTGCTCGATCATGGTCAAGTCCAAGTGCGCAGCGGCGCGCAGAACCAGTGTGCTGGACTTTCCGTTCCATGACAGGCTGGCTGCTCGCGGGACGAGCGCGCTTCGCAGCAGGCCGGTTGGGTGGCGCGCCGTCTCGGTGGGCTTGATACTCATGACCCCTTCTATGAGGGCTGCAGGAACCAACGACCGCTCTACGAACAACTGGAGGTCTTACCAGAAGGCTTAACCGGCGAGATTCTCAATGGGCAGTTGCATACTCAGCCCAGGCCCTCAGGACCCCATGCCTACACGGAGAGCATGCTGGCCGGCGATCTGATCCCAGCCTACGGTCAAGGTGGGCGTGATGGCTCCGGCGGTTGGTGGATTTTGATTGAACCGGAGATCCACTTCGTCCGCGACCGAGAGGTTGCGGTGCCGGACCTGGCCGGTTGGCGGCGCAAGCGAATGCCCAAGATTCCGGACGGCCATTGTTTCGGAGTGGTGCCGGACTGGATTTGCGAGATTCTCTCACCGTCCACCGCCAGCAAGGACCGCGAGATCAAGCTGCCGCTTTATGCCCATTACGGCGTTGCCTGCTGGTGGACCCGAAACTCCGCACCCTAGAGGCCTATGGGCTAGAGCAGGGCCGCTGGGCTTGCTGCTCAAGGCCGCTGCCGATGCGGTCGTTCATGCGCCGGCCTTCAGCGAATTGGAGCTGAGACTCGCCACGCTCTGGGTCTAGGTGATGTTGTCAGGAACCTGCCGTACCTGTTTGCTTGTCGCGAAAAGGCTTATAGAACGGGTGTTGAGCGATCTCCAGCATCTCCCGGTCACCGTCCGAATCGCCGTAAGCGTAAATTTCCAGTTCGGATAAGTCCCCAAGCAGCCCTTCTAAACGTTTGACTTTCTCCGGACCGCGACAATTGCCGCCTGCCATGCGCCCGTCGAAACAAGCGCCCTCCTCCCCCAGTTGCGTGCAGAGAAGGTCATCGAACCTCAGATACGCGGCAACATAGCGAAGATAAAGCTCCAAAGAAGCACTGACCATCACCAGCCGATGCCCTTGCGCGCGATGCCATTCGATGCGTTCAAGCGCCTGAGGCCGCAGTATCCGCCGGACCGCCTCGGCATGGCCTTGTCCATAGGGAGTGATCGCGCTAACGGGCGCGCCGGTAAAGAGTCGCTCAATCAGCCGCGCCTTGAAGGCATCGCGACTGGCGCGCCCGAGAAGAACCCGCAACCCATCGCCCGCTAGCGGAATCAGGACACGCAGCACCCGACTCCAGCCAAAGGCGCGGAACAAAAAGGGAAGGAAGGTATCGCGAGTGGAAATGGTTCCGTCGAAATCAAAAGCGGCGACGATTTTTCGGACTCTAGGATGCGTCAATCGAATAAACCCCTGCGCGGCATGTTACTTGGAATTCTGATTTGCTCCCCTGAGACGGGTGGCTAAAATCTTTGCCTATCGGCCTTCTGGGAGCGTCTTGTGCAGAGTGGCCAACGACTGAAATTTTATCATGAGCTGGAGCGGTGCTCGAATGATGCGCCGATATTCGGGCACGAAAAGGCTGAGCGCAAACGGGATGGGAAACCTTTACCAATCAGGACGAGGCTCGACTCGTGTCTTTTCCGGATGAGACCCACGTTTTCAAACGTCTTAATCTATACTAACCGCCGCCGTGCGCTGGCGTTAGGCGCATCCTCCTATTGGCCCTTGGTATGACGTGCACCGAGGGCGGATAGGTCGAACCTTATGTCATCGCTGCACTGGACAGGAAAGGACAAGGCGGTTGTCGCCGCCCGAGAAGTCTCCTATCGCCCACTCTTTGCTGTTCCAACGCTGGACTACGGCGACCCCGTTAGCAGCCCCGACCTAATTTTTTCAGGGAATTGGGCAATTTCAACAATTGAATGGCAACTACTCAACACCAAGAAGCTGGTCTTTAACTGCCCAAGCGTCTCTGATGGTCGGAGACGATGATCGGAACCCAACCGGAAGGCGGGTATCGGCCACTATGTGTGGCTTCGAACTATGTGAAGTTCGGTGAAATTTTTTACCCAGCCATTGCGCCGTTGCTGGCTTTGAGGCGCGGCGTGCGACACGAGAACTTCACATAGTCTGCCGGTTTTCTGAAGTGTTGTGAGTAACTTCAACGACATTGCACTCTACCTCGGGCATGAAACACCGACCACGACGGATCAGTATGTTGAGGCGAATATCGCCATGAAGGAACAAGCGCTCGCGCGCCTGCAAGAGCCAACCGCCGTCGTTCCTTCCCGTTTCCAGCCAACTGACGCGCTACGCCAGTTCCTGGAGAACCTGTAACTATGCGAAGAACGGGCTGGCTCCAACGCAGGTCAGCCCAGCAATCAGCATCCGAACGTCACATAGTTTGTAGCTCCTGTAGATGGCGCTCAAAAAGCGCTTATAGCCGGTGAATAGCGCAGTCAACCGCCAACGAGGCTGGTGACAAACCCCAGTCTCAGGTTGGTGTGGAAAGGCAGATCCAGGGGCCGAGGAGCGCACACCGGGAAGGAGCCCGGAGGGCGACTGGACGGTGTGCGCTCCTCGGCGCAGCGCCCGCGCGCGGCGGCTTGGTGTTGCGGGAGGGTCGCGTCATCGCCCTCGTCGGGGGTGACAACCGCGGAAAAAGCAGGTAGAGGCTTGGGGCCGTTGAGACAGGCGCGACCGCGGCTTCGACCACCACAGTCTCTCCGCGACCGCGCCCCCAACCGTGCATGGCACGGCCCGCCGGCAGTATCGGCCTGGCGGGAGAATACATCCACCCTCATCGGCGGGAGCCGCCGATGTGCGCCCATTGCGCCCCATGCCTCAGTGCCCGTCTGTTCCTCTGTGCCCGTTGCCGTCAGCAGGTCGTACTCTGCAGTCGCTGTGATCGCGGCAACCGCTATTGCGGCCCCACCTGCGCACAACGTGCCCGGCACGACGCCCAGCGTGCCGCCGCCCGACGCTACCAATCCAGCCGTCGCGGGCGCCATACCCATGCCGCCCGCCAAGCGCGCTACCGCCGTCGCCAGCGCGAAAAAGTGACGCATCAGGGTTCACCCCCGCGCCCATCCGATCAATGCTCCTGTGAGAACACCCCCACGCCGATTGCCGTGGCAGAGCCGGTCGCCGTTCTCAATCCCGCGGCGGTTGCCGATGATGCCCAGGTCCCCGAGGTGCCCTGTCATCGCTGCGGGTGTGAGTGCTCGCCTCTTCTGCGCCAAGGTTTTCTCCGCCGCCCGCAGTCAGGCGTTGCTGGCCGCGACCCCTGAAGCCAACAGGAGCCATCATGACCATCCCTTCCGAGCTCGAAGCCAAGATCCTGCGCTACTTCCTTGCTGAGCACTGGCGCGTCGGCACCATCGCCCAGCAGCTCGGCGTGCATCACGCCACCGTCGATCGGGTGCTGTCCCAGTCCGGACTGCCCAAAGTCGAGCGCGCCGCGCGTCCCTCGCTCATCGACCCCTATCTGCCCTTTGTCGTGGAGACGCTCAAGACCTATCCGCGTCTCACCGCCAGCCGGCTCTATGCCATGGTGCGCGAGCGCGGCTATCGCGGCGGGCCGGATCATTTCCGCCATTTGATTGCCCATGTGCGCCCACGCCCGCAGCCCGAGGCCTTTCTGCGCTTAAAGACCCTGCCCGGTGAGCAGGCCCAAGTCGACTGGGGCCACTTTGGCAAGCTCACCATTGGCCGGGCCACCCGCACCCTGATGGCCTTTGTGATGGTGCTGAGCTTCTCGCGGGCGGTGTTTCTGCGCTTCTTTCTCGATGCCCAGATGGCCAACTTCCTGCGCGGGCATGTCGGCGCCTTCGCGGCCTGGGGCGGCGTGCCGCGGGTGCTGCTGTATGACAACCTCAAAAGCGCGGTGCTTGAGCGCCAGGGCGAGGCAATACGCTTTCATCCAACGCTGTTGGAACTGGCCGGTCATTATCGCTTCGAGCCACGTCCGGTCGCGGTGGCGCGAGGGAATGAAAAAGGCCGCGTGGAGCGGGCGATTCGCTACATTCGCGACAGTTTCTTTGCTGCGCGCACCTTCAGTGATCTGGCGGATTTGAATGCCCAGGCTGATACCTGGTGTCAGGGCCAGGCGGCGGATCGGCCGTGCCCGGAGGACCGCGCGCAGTCAGTGCGCGCGGTTTTTGAACAAGAACGCCCGCATCTGCTGGCCTTGCCGCCGGTTCCCTTTCCTACCGAAGAGCAGGTGGCGGTGTCGGTCGGGAAGACGCCCTATGTGCGCTTTGACCGCAACGACTATTCCATTCCCCACACTCATGTGCGCCGCACGCTCACGGTGGTGGCGTCGCTCGGGCAGGTGCGGGTGCTCGATGGGGCCGCGGTGATCGCCACTCATGCGCGCTCCTTCGATGCCGGGGCGCAGGTGGAGGACCCGGCGCATGTGGCCGAGCTGGTGGCGCGCAAGCGCGCCGCGCGTCAGCACCGGGGGCAGGATCGGTTGATCCAGGCGGTACCGATCAGTCAGACCCTGCTGACCCAGGCCGCTGAACGCGGGGAGCCCTTGGGCAGCATGACGGCGGCTTTGCTGCGCCTGCTCGATTCCTATGGGGCGGCGGAGCTGACAGCGGCAATCGAGGAGGCGCTGGCGCGCGAGGTGCCGCATCCCAATGCGGTGCGCCTGGCGCTGGAGCGCCGCCGCGAGGCGCGCGGACAGCCGCCGCCGATTCCGGTCACCCTGCCGGCGGATGCGCGGGTGCGCGAGGTGGTGGTGCGCACCCCGGCGCTGGGGGATTACGACCAGTTGCATGATGAACCGCCACGGGAGGACTGAGCATGAGTGAACAGGATCCGCAGATGCTGAAACAACGCGCCCAGGCGCTGAAGCTCTATGGGGTGCTGGCGCATTGGGCGGAGGTGGTGGACGCGCCTTGGCTGGTGAGCGTGTTGCAGTGGGAGGAAGAGGCCCGGGCGCAGCGCTCGCTGGAGCGACGCATGAAGCAGGCGCACTTGGGGCGGTTCACACCACTGGCGGATTTCGATTGGAATTGGCCCAAGCGCTGTGATCGCGCGGCGATTGAGGAGTTGATGGGCCTTGGCTTTGTCGCCGAGGCGCTGAATGTGGTGCTGATCGGCCCCAACGGGGTGGGCAAGACGACGATTGCGCGCAATCTGGCGCGGCAGGCGGTGCTGGCCGGGCGCACGGTGCTGTGCACGTCGGCGGCGGCGATGCTCAATGCGCTGCTGGAAGCCGACGGGGAGCGGGCGCTGCGCGCGCGCCTGAATGCCTATGCCCGCGTGCAGCTGTTGCTGATCGATGAGATCGGGTATCTGTCGTATTCCAACCGCCACGCGGATTTGCTCTTTGAGGTGGTGTCACGCCGCTATGAGAGGCATCCGACCCTGGTGACAACGAACCGCCCCTTTGCCGAGTGGGGGGAGGTGTTTCCCAATGCCGCCTGTGTGGTGTCGCTGATCGATCGCTTGGTCCATCACGCGGAGATCATTCAGATCGATGGGGAGTCCTATCGGCTCAAGGAGGCGAAGGAGTCCGCGACGCGGCGGCGTGAGCAGCGCGCGGCACGGACCAAGCCGGCGTCAAAGACGCCTCCAGCACAGCCAGGAGAGGAGCATGTATCCACCCCCGATGATTCCCTATGATTGGTCGCCCGAGCAGGCGCTGGCGGTCGTTGACTGGTTGGAGATGCTCTGCGAGGGAATTTATGAGATCCATGGCCTCGCTATCGCCGAGGCCCGCGAACAGGCCTATCAGGAGCAACTGCGCGATGAACGTCAGCTGCCCTTGCCGTTGTTTCCTTCCTACAACGATGATCCGTTCTGAGTGACCTTCACCGGCCACCGGGCGCGGCTCGCTGTTCGGTGGCTCACCCTTCGCCTTCAGCGAGGGCGTCGCTTTGTCGGGCGGCTGGACTTCACCGTTTATCCGCAGGTTTGTTCAGCCGCTAACAGCTCCACATAGTGGCCGTTAGATATTTTCTTCACGACACGTATAACAGTCCGGATTCTGCTTAGCCCAGTTAGGATAGATCCCGACTTAATGGTCAGAACCCGACTGTCCTGCGGCTGCGGCGGGCTTTCCAAGCCCCTGTCTTGGCACCAGCTATCCGATCCAACGCCGAATATTTTAGGCTGGATACAATTCCACGCTCGGCTATGTCAGGCGCGCGCATATTGAGTATACTTCAAGGGCATTCTACGGGGAAACTCTTACACGATTCTCGGAAGAGCGCGCTGTTTTGCGCGATTCTGAGGCGATCAGATCTTGTGCTGCAGTCTTCAGGTCGATCTCATGGGTGCAGTACCGCTCTTTAAGTCAAGCTGCGCAACTGCCACTCCGTGTTACGCTCCTTTTCGAGCAAACCACGCCGCATCCTCGAACGGATAAAACAACGGAAAAGCGCGCAGCCACTCGGTACAATGACCGCTTTCTGGCCGCGGGCTTCTACACAGGGCCGCACGGCTGCTCAGCAACGGACATTGTGATCACATGACGGAAGAAACCAGTTTCGCGGCAATGCTCGAGGAGAGCGAGCCTCAGACCAAAGCCTCCCGCAAGGAGCCAAAGATCGGCGATCGGGTGACGGGCGAAATCGTCGCCATCGACGCCGACCAGGTGTTCGTCGCCATTGGCGGCAAAACCGAGGCGCTGATGGACATCGCTAACCTCACCGCCGAGGACGGCAGCCTGAAGGCGCAGGTCGGCGACACCATCTCGAATCAGGTCACCGGCATCGACGCCGACTCCGGCGCGCTGCGGCTCGGCCAGCGCCATGGCCACGCCCTGCATGGCGTGGAGGAGCTCGAAGCCGCCTACCGCGATGGCCAGCCGGTCGAAGGGCAAATCACCGCCGCGGTCAAGGGCGGCGTGGAGGTGCAGGTCTCCGGACATCGCGCCTTCTGCCCCGCCTCGCAGGTCGATCTGCGCTTTATCGAAGACCTCTCGACCCTGATCGGGGAGCGCTATGCGTTTCGCATCACCAAATTCTCCGGTGGACGGCGGCTCGATCTGGTGGTCTCGCGCCGCGCGCTGCTCGAAGAAGCCCAGGCCGCCACGGCGGCAGAGACCCGCGCCAAGCTCGACGTCGGCAGCGTGCTAAACGGCACCGTCACCCAGCTCAAGGATTTCGGCGCTTTCGTCGACCTCGGCGGCATCGAAGGCATGGTGCATATCAGCGAGCTCGCCTACGGCCATGTGCGTCATCCGGAAGAAATGCTGCAACCGGGCCAGCAGATCGAGGTGCAGGTGCTGCGCATCGAGCAGACCAATAATCCCAAACGCCCGGAAAAAATCGCGCTGTCGATTCGCGCGCTCGCCAAAGACCCCTGGTCCGATGCCGCCAGCCGTTTTCCTGTCGGCACCTTGCTCGCCGGCAAGGTAACTCGCCTGCAACCCTTCGGCGCCTTCGTCGATCTTGGACAAGGCCTTGAGGGCCTGATTCACATCAGCGAGCTCGGCGCCGGGCGGCGTATCGCTCATCCGCAGGAAGTGATTGCGAGCGACCAGGCTGTTGAAGTGCGGGTGCTCGGTGTCGATCCAGAGCGGCGGCGTATCTCGCTTGCACTGGCAAGCGCGGATGGCGAGGTATCCAGCGCGGCCAGCACAGACGCATCATCCAGCGCAATGAGCGCTGGTGCATCGCCGGGCAAGGCCGGCGAGAACGCCGCAGCAAAGACCGGCCAGAGCTCGGGGATCGGCACCCTAGGCGAGCTGCTGCGCGAGCAACTCGACAACAAGTAAACCCTTAGCCACCCTTCAGCGCTGCTATTTGCGGCTCGGCATCTTGCCGCGCGCTGCACACATGCTGGGCAAAACCGGACCCGGCTTCGGCGTAAAGATTGAACACCTGCCCGACGCCCGCCGCGCGCAGCGCGGGCTCGTCGTCCGGGAACTTGGCGATAGCACCGATCAGCCCGGTGTAGCCCTCCTTGCGCAGATGCTCGGCAGCGAAAATGTTCTCGGACACCCGCGGCATGGCCAGCAGCACCAGCTTCACATGGCCGTCATCAAGATGCAGCCGGTGCCAGAAGTCAGCGTCTGTCGCACTTCCCTGCACCACATTGCGGCCGCCGGCAGCATGGCGCGCGACCGAATCGGGGTCGGCATCAATGCCCACGGGGAGCATGCCACGATCCTGCGCCAGACTATCATAAGCGCCGGTACCGACTCGACCCATGCCGATAATCATGGCGTTGGCATTGCCCGGATCGATCTCCCGCTCCACCGGCAGACGCCGGGTGCGTTCCTGACGGCGCAAGCGCGCGCTGAACAATTCATACAGGTTGTGTGAGCGCGCATTGAGTACCGAGGCAATGATCAGCGAGGCGCCCAAGGTAATGGCGATAATGGCCAGCCAGTCATCGGACAGCCACCCGTTTTTTGCCGCCACCGCAGCGACGATCAAGCCGAACTCGCTGTAGCTCGACAGCGACAGCCCGCACAGCAGGGCGGTGCGCGCGCGCAGGCGAAAGGCAAGCAGCAGCTGCTCGAACAAAAACCCCTTGGCCACCAGCAACCCGAGCAGCACCAGCACCAGCGGTAGCATATCGGCACTGGGCGTGGCACTGAGCCCAATACTGAGAAAGAAACCCACCAGAAACAGATCCTTGAGACCCAGCAGCGCCTTGGCCAACTCGGTCGCTTTCGGGTGCGAGGCGATCAGTATCCCGAGCAGCAACGCACCGAGATCACCCTTCACATGCGTCAGCTCGAATACCTGCGCGCCGCCAAGCGCCAGACTGATGCCGAACAGCAGCAACAGTTCGCCATGACCGGCACGCTCAAGCAGCCAGAGCAGCGCCGGGCGCAGGGGCAACAGCAGAAATAGCGCCAGCGCCCAGACCGTCGGCGTCTTACCGAGCGATGCCGCGAGAAAGAGCACCGCCGCCAAGTCCTGTACCACCAGAATGCCAATGGCGATGGTGCCGTAGAGCGCGCCCATCTCGCCTTTGTCTTCCAGCACCTTGACGGTAAAGACGGTACTCGAAAAACTGAGCGCGAAAGCCACCAACAAAGCACCGGCGGGCGTGGTGCCTCCGACATGCGGCCATCCGAGCCAACCCAGCAAGAACAACAGCGGCAAAGCCAAAGCCATAAACACCAGCATGTGCACTGCCGCAACACCCCAGACATGCGGCGACACCAGGCTGCTCAAACGCAGCTTGAGACCAATGGTGAACAGCAGCAGCGTCACGCCAAGATCGGAGAAACGCCCGATCATGTCGGTGGATTCGGCCCCGGAGGCCTGCAGCCCGAAGCCGGCCAGCAAATAACCCACCAAGGGCGGCAAACCGACCTGCCGCGCGATCAGGCCAAACAAAAAAGCACTCGCCAACCAGGCCATGGTTCCCGTCATATCGCCCCCAACTTCACCGCTGCTAGTCGTTATCTGGTGGTCGCCTGCGCTGCTGCTTGCGCCGGCTCTGAACCTGCTTGGCCTGGAGCCGGCGTTCGCGCGCAGCCCGGGTTGGCTTGGTGGCGATGCGGCGCTTGGGACGATGGAGCGCCTGGCGGATCAAGCCGGCTAGACGCTCGCGCGCGTCCTCGCGATTGCGCTCGCGGGTGCGGAAGCGATGCGCCTCAATGGTGATCACGCCATTCTGATCCGCGCGCCTGCCCGCCAGTTGCAACAGACGGCGCCGAACATCCTCGGGCAACGCCGAGGAGTGCGCAGCATCGAAGCGCAACTGCACAGCGCTCTCGAGTTTGTTGACGTTCTGCCCGCCCGGACCTGGCGCGCGCAGAAAGCGCTCGGACAACTCGCCATCGGGGATCAACAGTCTGGACGTGATTTCAAGCATCAATCAGGACACCCTTGGGGCTGACAACGCCCCTTTGCATCGCGACAGTATCGGAGGCCGCGCAAAGACTCAAGACGCGAGCAGCGCTGCCACCAGACAAAAATTGTTAGCACTCCCCTTGACAGAGTGCTAAATCGGTACTAGTTTACATAACGCAGTCGCCGAATAGGGGCTGCGGCGTCCCAGATACTGAATCAGGTTGCTGAATCAAACAGCGCGCCTAGGGGCGTCAAGACGGCGGTTCCTTGCGAACGCCACCTTTGTAACGTATTGCTCATTTGGAGAATATGTCATGACTACGATTGATTTCTCACCTCTGTTCCGCTCCATGATCGGCTTCGATCGGCTGGCTTCGTCGCTTGAGAACGCCTACCGCAGCGAGCCGGGTGGCTACCCCCCCTACAATGTGGAGCTCGAGAGCGAGAACAACTACCGCATCACCCTGGCCGTCGCCGGCTTCGGCGAGGACGAACTGGGGCTTGAGGTAAAAGAGAACGTGCTGAGCGTAACCGGTCAGCGCCGTGAGGAGACTAAGGACCGTCAGTTCCTCTATCGCGGCATCGCCAATCGCAGCTTCGAGCGCAAGTTCCAGCTCGCCGACTACGTGAAAGTGGTCGATGCTCGTCTGGAGAACGGCCTGCTGCACGTCGACCTCGAGCGCGAGGTGCCTGAAGCCATGAAGACCCGCAAGATCGAGATCCGTCGCGATCAACCCGCTCAGCAGGGCTTCATCGAAAGCGAGCACGCGAAGGCAGCTTGAGCGAAGCGGTACATCGCCGCAAAGCGAATCGGCTCAGCGCTTCATAGGCTGAGCTAAACGATAGACCGGGGCCAAAGCCCCGGTCTTTTCATGTGCGTGGGAAATGGAACCCCGGCCCCGGGTCACAAGGCCCGACTCACCAGCCAGCGCTGAATGGTCTCTCGGAGCGAGGCAATCTCGATTGGCTTGGTCAGGAAGTCATCCATGCCCGCCTCAAGCGCCGACTCGCGCTCGCCCGTCACTGCCTCGGCTGTCAGTGCAATGATGGGCACACGCGGATTGAGCGCGGTGGAATCCGCCGCGCGAATGGCTTGCGTGGCCTGATGGCCGTTCATTTCCGGCATGCGCACATCCATCAGCACCAGATCGCAGGGCTGTTGCGCCAGCAGCTCGATCGCCTCGCGTCCATTGGAGGCCAGGATCACGCGATGGCCGAGCTTTTCAAGCACCTTCCTGAGCACGACCTGATTAGTCGGCTCGTCATCGGCAACCAGAATGCAGGCGTTGTTCATAGGCGCGTCCTCGTTGCTGGTCCTGTTCTCTGTTGTGTCTCTGCCAGCGACTGTCGCCTTAGTGTGCTCCACACCAAGCTCAAAGACCTCGGCAAGCGCCCGTTGCAATGTATCGCGGCGCACCGGCTTGCTGGTCACCACTCTAGCCAAGCCAGACACGCTCAGCCTAACGGCTTGACCATAGAGGCTACCCGGCGCGATCACAAGGGTGCGCGGAAACGCCGGCCCACACTGCTCGCGCAGTCTTGCGATGGTCTCGGCGGTAGCAGACTGCACCACGCTGTAGTCGATCACCATGAGTTCCGGGGGGCTTTCGCCTGCCAGCAGCGCGCGAGCGCCGGCAACATCTACCGCCACCTCCACCTGCATGCCGAGCGCCACCAGCTGCCGAGACAGCAGCTCAGCGAGCTTTTCGTGCTCGACCAGAAGCAGCGCGCGCCGGTCGCGCAAGGCATCAGGTGGCAATGGCGCCGGCGCCTCGGGCACATTGGGCACCTCCAACGGCAGGGAAAAGAAAAACCTGCTGCCCGCGTCCGCGCCGGATTCTACCCGCAGCGTCCCGCCCATTAGAGCAACCAGCTGAGAGGCGATGCTGAGCCCCAGGCCAGTACCGCCGAATTTGCGCGTGGTGGAACTGTCCGCCTGGGTAAAGGCTTCAAACAGCGAGGCCTGACGTTCCTGATCAATCCCGATGCCGGTATCGGACACCGAAAACTCCAACGCTTGTGCCGCCGCATGATCGCCATCCATCGTGCCGGTTGCAACCGTTGCGACCCTCAGGGTGACATCCCCCCCAGCGGTGAACTTGACCGCGTTGCCGAGCAGGTTGATAAGCACTTGCCGCAAGCGCAGCGGATCGCACAGCAGCCATGCCGGCGCGCGCTGATCCACATCCACCAGGAATTCGAGCCCCTTGGCGTCCGCCTGCACGGCGGCCACGGTGACGACTTCTTCGATCAGCGGGTCAAGCGGGAAGGCAACCCGCTCCAGCGTCAGGCGCCCTTTCTCGATCTTGGAGAAATCGAGAATATCGTTGATCAAGGCCAGCAGACTGCGGCTGGCGCCGCGCAGCGTATTGGCATACTGGTGCTGCTCGTCATCAAGCTGCGTTTCAGCCAGAAGATCAGTGATGCCGATAATGGCGTTGAGCGGGGTGCGAATCTCATGGCTCATGTTGGCCAAAAACTCGCTCTTGGCATGACTGGCCGCGGAGGCCTGCTCGGCCAGTTGGTTGGCGCGCGCGTTGGCGGTCTTGAGCTCGGCATTGAGCGACTCGAGCGTCTGGTTGTGATCCCGCAGGGCGTCCTCGGCCAGCTTGCGCTCGGTGATGTCAAACATCACGCCATACAGTTGCCTGGCTTTGCCGCGCTCGTTGCGCTCGACGAAAACGCGGTCCTCAATCCACTGCCAGCGCGAGCGATCGCAGCGCCAGGCGCGGTAATTCAGCGCGCCCACGCTGTCGTCTGATGCAACCAGTGCTTTCAAAGCAGCGAGCACTCCGGCGCGATCCTCATCGTGAATCGACTTGACGAAAAAATCGGGCAATGACTGAAAGGCGTCCGGCTTGCAGCCGAGCAGATGATAAATGCCGTCGCTGATAAAGAGCGTATTGAACGAACCGGAACTGGCATCCGCCACATAGAGCGCCCCCGGCATCGCCGCAGCCGCCGCGCTCAGCACCTGATTACGCCGCGCCGCCTCGCGCTCCAACTGGGCGCGCCGCCAACTGATCAGGGTTACAGCCGTGAGGAGATAAAACAGCAGTAAGGCCAAGCCGATGGTGACCTGCCGCTTGATGCAAGGCCCGCAAACCGCCATGCGCTCGCTCGTGGACATCACCACCCACGGGCTATCGGGGACACCCTCAAAATGGACGAACCGCTCAACGCCGCTATCATCGACAAAGATCCGCGAGGCCTCTTGGGGAGACTCGCGCCAGGCGGCGAGCGCGGCCGCCACCGCCGGCGGCACCTCGCGCAAGCGCCAGTCGCCTGGCTCTGACCCCTCGGTGTTTTCAGGCTGCTCGAGCGTGGCAAACGCGGGCTGAGAGGCAAACCAGAGCAAGTCTCCGTCGACATCTTGCAGCAGCATCGCATGGGTGCCGTCGGGCGTAATCGAATCGGCACCAAGCTGCCGCGCCAGAAACGCCTGCGGCTCGATCAGGAAGCTCAGGCGCCCTTCCTGAGCGCCCTGATACCAGAGCGGCACGCTAAGGATCATGCTCGCCTTGCGTCCTTCGACAAGGCTCAGCGGTGTCAGGACTGACTCCTCGCCTTTGAAGGTGATGGTATCGAGCCGATCGAGCGCCTGCAGCGCAACCCCGGGCGCCACCAGACTGATCATTGCCCGCCCGCTGGAATCAAACAGGCGCACACCCGAGTAGTTGTAGGCCGCCAGCGTCGTCTGCAGGCGCGCAGACAGTGCCGAAGCCTCGGGCATCGCGGGAAAGCTCTGCACGCGCCAGCTTGCCAGTCGCTCCGGCAAACCGGAGGAAAATGTCTTGCCATCGGCGAGACGCTCGCCACGCCATTGGACCAAGGCCTCGGCATCGCCCGCACTCATGGCGGCAAGCTGTTTGGTGGCACCCTCACGAGTTTCCGCCAACTCGGAGTTGGCAAAAAACAAAAACCCAACAGAAAGACCAATACCTATCAGAACAAGGACAAAGCCAATCCCCGGAGAGCGCATTAACACATTACCCTATAAGCAATTGCTGATAAAGCGAAAAAGAGCATCACCGCATCATAGCACCATCCGTGCGGCTGCTTGCGCCTGCGCGGTTTCGACATTGGCGGCATCGTTCCACTATGCTTAGGGCTCTGGCGCGGCACCGACCTACAGCCAGAAATGGTGAAAAGCGCGGACGCTCCAGGCATGAAGAATCGGTTGAGCACAAGAGGTTTAACACAAGAGCCGTCGATGATGAGAAAACAATGCATTTCTTTCGCCGGTGGCAGTATGACACTGCGCGCCAACATTCTGCTGGGCTTCGGCACCGTGCTGGCACTCGTGGTCCCGGCGGCGAGTGGCTCGGCAGGCAACCACGGCTAGCCGAATGAATCCAACCTCTACCATTAGCGACAGCGTTGCACCGGCTATCGGCGATGCCGGCCCATCCGCAATCGGCGACAGCATCTACGCCATCAGCCGCTGGGGCGAGGGCTATTTCGAGGTCGCCGCCAACGGCCACCTCGCCGTGCGCCCCGATCCGCAAGGCGCGACCCGCATCGATCTGCCCCTGCTGACCGAGCGCCTGCGCGAGCAGGGCCTGTCACTGCCGGTGCTGGTGCGCTTCGACGACATCCTGCGCGATCGCGTGCGCCGGCTGCACCAGGCCTTTGGCAGCGCGATCGAACGCCACGGCTACCACGGCCGTTACCGACCAGTGTATCCGATCAAGGTCAACCAGCAGCATGGCGTGGTGCGCGCGCTGCTCGCCGCCGGCGGCATCGGGCTTGAGGCCGGCAGCAAGCCGGAGCTGCTGGCGGTGCTGGCGCTCACACCGGATGATGAGACCATCGTCTGCAACGGCTACAAGGACCGCGAGTATGTGCGCCTGGCACTGCTCGGACGGCGCATCGGGCGGCGCATTTTCATTGTGATCGAAAAGCCCTCCGAGCTGGATCTGGTGCTTGAAGAAGCCAGCCGGCTTGCGGTTGAGCCGCTGCTCGGTGTGCGCGTGCGCCTGGCCGCCGCCGCCGCCGGCAACTGGCAGAACAGCGGCGGCGAGAAAGCGAAATTCGGCCTCTCGGCGAGCCAGATTCTGACGCTTTTGGAGCGGCTGCGCGCGCACGACGCCATGTCCTGGCTGCGCCTGCTGCATGCGCATCTGGGCTCGCAGATTCCCAACCTACGCGACATCGGCGAGGGCGTGCGCGAGCTGGCGCAGTTCTACGCCGAGCTGCGCGCCGGCGGCGCCGCGCTCGACACGCTCGATGTCGGCGGCGGACTCGGCGTCGATTACGAAGGTACCCGCACCCGCGCCTATTGCTCGGTCAACTACAGCCCGGACCAATATGCCGAGGTCATCGTCAGCGCCGTCGCCGCGAGTTGCCAAGCGCGCGCCCTGCCCGAGCCGGACCTGATCACCGAGGCCGGCCGCGCCCTGAGCGCCCACCACGCGGTGCTGATCACCGACGTGGTCGATCGCGAGCAGGCCCCCGGGCGCGACTGCCCCGCGAGCGACCCGCTCGACCGCGAGCACCTGAGCCTGGCCGAGCTGGCCGCCAATCTGGATGCCGCAAGCCGCGAGCCGCCGCGCGAGGTTTATGAGCGCTCGCAAGAACTGCGCGCCCAGGTGCAGGACAGCTTCGCGCGCGGCGAGCTGCCCTTAGCCGCCCGCGCGCGCGCCGAGGAACTCCATGCCGCCACCAGCCGCGCGCTGCTACCGCGCCTGTCGCACGGCAACCGGCGTCAGCGCGAGTTGCTCGATGCCCTCAACGCCGCGCTGGCGGACAAGGTGTTCTGCAATTTCTCCCTGTTCCAGTCTCTACCGGACATCTGGGCCATCGACCAGATTTTTCCCATCCTGCCGCTGCAACGGCTCGATGAAGCACCCACCGCGCGCGCCATCCTGCAAGATCTGACCTGCGACTCCGACGGCTGCATCGGCCACTATGTCGACCAGGACGGCATCGAGGCCAGCCTGCCGCTGCATGATTTCGACCCCAAACAGGACCGCTACCTGATCGGCTTTTTCATGGTCGGCGCCTACCAGGAAATCCTCGGCGACATCCATAATCTGTTCGGCGACACCGACGCGGTCAACATCGAGCTCGATCCCAACGCCCCCGACGGCTATCGCCTCGGTGACCTCGAACGCGGCGACTCCACTGAAGAGTTGCTCAGGTACGTTCACTTCGAGCCGCGCGCGCTGCTGTCGCGCTACCGCCAGCTATTGCAGCAGGCCAACCTCGACACCGCCACTCGCGAAGCCTTTTACCTCGAACTCAAAGTTGGCCTCTATGGCTATACCTATTTAGGTAGCCTGTAACCTTACGGTGAAACAATGGGCTCTCCCCCGGGTGGCCGTGAGCGTTAGACATGATGTTTTGACCTGCCCATCCTCAACGCATGTAGGTTATGTTGAGGATGGAGAACCACCGACACAGAGCCACCTTGAGGAGAGCAGGTCATGAAGCAGTTTAACCCAGCAACCGATCGCATCGAGAGCGCATCGTCCCTATCCGCCTTGCTGCACGGGAGTAACCAGCCGGAACACAAGCACGGCGCCTATATTGGCCTGGATGTGCACAAAGACACCATCGCCGTGGCGGTGGCTGAGCCGGGACGTCAGGAGCCGATTTATCGTGGCGAGATTGCTAACAAGCCCAAGAAGATCGAGCAACTCATCGCCCGTCTGAGCGAAGCCTATGATGGAGCGGTGCTGTTGTTCTGCTACGAAGCCGGTCCCTGCGGGTATGGACTCTATCGCCAGCTTCTCGCCAGCGGCCATGATTGCCAAGTCGTTGCCCCATCGCTGATTCCCAAGAAAGCCGCCGAGCGCATCAAGACCGACCGGCGCGATGCGCTGAAGCTCGCGCGACTGCTGCGCAGCGGCGATCTCACCGCGGTTTGGGTTCCCGACCAAGAGCAGGAGCGCATGCGCGATCTCAGCCGCGCGCGCGATGATATTAAAGCCCAGGAACGCAAAGCCCGTCAGCAGCTCAACGCCTTTTTGCTGCGTCACGGTCACCACTGGCCCACCGGCAAGACGCGCTGGGGTGCGGCGCATGAGAACTGGCTGGCCGGACTGAAAATGGCCGATCCTTGGCAGCAGGTGGTGCTACAGAACTACATCGACGCTGAGCGGGCCGCCGGTGAGCGCGTCGCTCAGCTCACCGATCAGCTCATGCGCGCATTGCCGGAGTGGTCACTTGCCCCCGTGGTTGACTCCCTGGTGGCGCTGCGCGGTATCGACAAGCTCGCCGCGATCGTGCTGCTCGCTGAACTGGGCGATATCAGTCGTTTCGACTCCCCGCGCCAACTGATGGCCTTCCTCGGACTGGTCCCCAGCGAGCACTCCAGTGGCGGACGGCGGCGCCAAGGGGCGATTACGCTCACCGGCAACAGCCACGCCCGGCGCATGTTGATCGAATCGGCCTGGAGCTATCGCTTCCCGGCACGCCAGACCAAGCATCTCCGAGGCAAGGCCGTGAACGCCTCAGCCGGGGCCAGACGCATCGCCTGGAAGGCGCAGGTGCGCCTGTGCGGGCGCTACCGCACGCTCACCGGTGCCGGCAAAAACACCAAGCTGGTGTGCGTGGCCATTGCCCGGGAGCTGGCCGGTTTTCTCTGGGACATCGTGCGCCAGGAGATGCCTCAAGTGAACGCCCAAGCGGTCTGATCAGTGGCCGCATGTTGAGCCAATGCTGACAACCCGCTGACGCAACCCCAATCGATTCAACCATGGAGAACCCAACAGACACCTTGATTCAGGGCATCCGCGGCCGGTGTGGAGAACCCTTGTTTGGGCTATACCGGTGGTGCGCGGGAGAATCCCATCATGGGCATCCCACGTGCCGATCCCTGCTCTTAGAGAAAGGCCAGCTCCGCGACGCAGTGAAGTCCGGTGGTACCCAATCCACGTATATCAGCATGATCCACCGTCGCAGTCTGCCGCTGGGTGCCCTGAGCCAAGGTGTTTGCCATCACCGGCCCGAGAACAACGTTTTCGAAAAAAGACAAAGAAGAAGAGGTGGTTAAACAATAGTTACTACCAAACATTGACAGGTCAAAACATATCAGCCCATATTTAACAACTGGTCACAGAATTATCTTGATTTTCAGCAGGATAAGTGTACACAGATATCCGTTATGGCACTACATTTGCGATTTTGCCGCCGGTGCTGCTCATTCAGATCAAAGTCAGCTGTTGTCCACCCGGGCGATCACTCACGCCCAAGGCATCGTAAATGGCTTGCTGGCGCGGCTCCGCCCTTGTGGCTTTGCGAATATGCAGGGTGCGCCCATCGTCGCGCTTGAGCTCAACCGTGACGCGATCTTGCCCATCGAGCTCACGGCGGATGCCCTCCCAGCTCAGATGAATGCCAGCGGCTTTCAGCTGCAAGCGCAGGGTATGAACCAGATGGTAGGCTAGTACCGAGATGAACAGGTGCGCGCTAACCCGGTCGGTTTTATGGTGATAGACTGGGCGCAGGCCGAGTTCCGACTTCAGGGAGCGAAACACCGCTTCCAGATCGGTGAGCATGACAAAGGTGTGCCATAGGCGCGCTTCATCCCATTCGGTTTGATTCGTGCGTAGGCAATAGACACCGGGCAAGGTGTCATCGACCGGGGTGATCCGCGACCATCGGATGGCCTTGGCCTTTTTCCCTTTCTCATCGGGGTCGACGCTGATCTCGTAGTAGCGCGCGGCACGCGGATATTTCTGCTTCAGCCGCCCGATGCGCTCGATGACTTTCTCAAAGCGCTTGACGGTGCCTGGCTTGTGCAACCCATCGGCGAGTTGCTGCAGGGCCTGCTCGAAGCGTTGCGCGAAGCGATCGGCAATGCCGCGATCTTTGAGCTCACGTTGGCTGGAGTGACAATACAGCTCGACTTCGTTGGTTTCTTTCTTGACTACCCGCTGGGCGCGGATGGTCAGTGGGCCGTCTTCTTTGATCAAACAGGCCGCCTCGGGATCGAACTGCAGATGTCGCTTTCGGCTGACCACGACATAGCGGTAGCCCTGCGCCACCAGCCAGGCGATGTTCTCCTCGGTGGCAATGCCGGCATCGAGCACCACCGTCGGTGGGGTGCGTTGTTGCTCGGGCGTCAAGGCACGCAGCATTTTTGCCAGCGTCTCGGCTTCCACGGCGTTCCCAGCGAACACCTCGCTGCGTTTGGGAAAGCCACTGGCATCGAGCGTCAGCGCCAGGGTGACCAGCGGGCAGTCGCTGCGCTTTTCTTTCGAACGGCCAAAGGCGGCGTTGGCGTTATGCTTGGCGCTGCCCTCGAAATAGGTATTGGTCAGGTCGTAGAGCGTAATCACTTCATCAAGTTCGAACAGATCGCGCTCGCGGGCATACAGGAAGGACTCCAATGCCGGTTTGTGGGCGAGCAGCCGATCGGTGATGCGGTAGAGCGCCATCAGATCCAGGTCGGCGAAATCAACGTCGATCAACTCGCCCAGGGCGCTGCGCTGTTGCAACCACTGATGGGTCGCCAACTCGCTACCCGGCACCACCATGCGACCGATCACATTGCCGATGGCCGCCGCGCGTTGCGGGCCGCTGAAGCCCAAAGCCGTGAGTTTTTCATCCAAGCCCATCTGCCCCCAGGCGGCCAAGGCGACATGCTCGACCGCGACACTGCGCGGGCGCACCACATCGACTGTCTCGACATCGACCCGTTGGAAGTTGGGCGCGCTCCCCTCGGAGGGATCCTCCCCCGCGCGGGCGCGAATCACCTGCGCCGCCAACTGTTGCGCCAGCGGCTCCCAACGGGCATCGAGGTCAATGAACAGCTCCGACTGCCCGCCCACCAAGGCCTCAATGCGCCGTGCCAAGGCCGGCCATTGCCCGCGCGGGACCTCGAAGTGACGGCCGAGATTCAGCACCGTGCGCTGGCGCACCCGCCCGGCTTCGCGCACCGACTCCACCAGCCGATAGGTGAAGTACGGCTGACCAGTGCGTCGGCTCTTGATGGTGGTGCGGCGAATGTACATGCACGCATGTTCCGCTGCGCGGGCGCGCGCGTCAATGGGGCTCCGTAATATTATGGCACTACATTTGGGTCGCCAGTTTCAAGTCACTGATCCGGCGGGATATTATTTTCTCTCCAGAGAAAACTTCAATGACTTACGCCGATTTTCGGCGTGGAAATGTTAAATATGGGTTAGGTAGCCTGTAACCGCTGAACCGCGACCGCGATCGCCCCCCCGGCCAGAAACCTGCCAAAGCCGGTGAAGTTCTGGTATACAAGACCCCCATGCACGAACTCTCCATCTGCCTATCTCTGCTCGATCAGGTCAAAGCCATCGCCGCCGAGCATGAAGCCCGCGGCGTCGCGCTAATTCGCCTGCGCATCGGCCCCCTATCCGGCGTCGAGCCACAACTGCTCGCTAATGCCTACCCACTCGCCGCCGCCGGCACCATCGCCGAGCACGCCCGCCTGGAGATCGACTCCGCCGCCATCCGCGTGCGCTGTCGCGCCTGCGGCGCCGAAAGCGAAGCCAGCCCTAACCGCCTCCTTTGCGCAGACTGCGGCAGTTACCAGACCGAACTGATCAGCGGCGACGAAATGTTGCTCGCCAGCCTTGAACTGGACATCGACGACGCAAAGGCCAGTGCCAGCGGCGCCTGATCGGCGCATTCCTGGAAAGTGTTTGCAGCGTCCCGACCCCGATGTAAAGTTGCTCACTATGTAAAGCAAGGAGAAGCTCGCACCTCAAGTATCTGAAACTTAAGGTATTGTTAGAGAGGGGCGGCATGGAGCTTTACATATTTGTGCGTTTTCATGAAAAAGGCGTGAGTCACTTCGGTAGCTCCGAAACCTGAGATGATCATTTGCGCAGATCAGCTAAGAAGAGCTGTTTTCGGCGCGCCGCTGCAGCCAGCGGCCAAGCAGATAGCTTAGGCTGGCCACCATTGTGCACAGCGCCATGCCCCAGAGGGTATCGATCAGTACCAGGTTGAGCGGCCAATCCGGCAGGGTGGCCATGTTGGTGAGCTCATAGGTGGCGTAAGTGAACAAGCCGAACGCTGGGGCCATGGCGAGCGTGTGGACCAGGGACTGGCGCCTGAGCCCTGGTACCACGGCAAACATCAGGATGCCGACGATGTAGAGCAGGTAAAACGCCAGTGCGGCTGCCCAGTTGACTTGCTCCGAGAGCAAATGGCCGATTTGCTGCTGATAGAAATCCGCCGCGAGCCACCCAAGCCAGACCATGTCGACGGCGAAGAACACCGGCACGGTCAGCAGGTAGAGCTTGATCAAAAAAACCGGGCTCATGCATCCCCCCGATGAGTAATCGCTCTCGCCGTTGCCGAGGCGCAATTTGAGTCAGACACAGAAACTGGTGGCTAAACGGTCTGGTTGGCTGACTGCTCCTGAGGCAGCTCCGGTGGCGGCAGGAACCAGGTCGCGGCGATTTCCTGGTGCAGATCGCCGATCCCGGCTTGCAGTTCATCAACGAAGTCGTGCAGTTCGGCGTGGCTCAGGCGTTGTAACTCGGCACTATCGAGGCTGCGTGCGAGGCGACCGAGAACGCGCAGAGCGGACTCGTGGCGGGGGAGGTGTTCGAGACCGGAACGCACCGCTTCCATGCAGTAGCGCACGGCGCGGGGGAAGCTGGCATGTTGAAAAATGAATCGCAGTACCGGAGCGCGTTGGACGCGAATCTGCTCGCTGCGGCGGTACATCTGGTAGGCGGTCAGGGACTTGAGCACGCTGACCCACTGGATGGTATCGAAGGGGCGCAGTTCCTCTGCGTCCGGCAACAGGGTGGCAGAGCGCACGTCGGCGATGCGCGAGGTCATGTCGGCGCGCTCTAAGTGGCGACCGAGGCGCAGGAACTCATAGCCCTGGTCGTGCAGCATGGTGCCGTCGAGCAGCCCGTTGAGCCCCTGGGCGGAGGCGATTAGCTCGCGCAGGTAGCGGTGGCGGCCGGTTTTGGTCGAGCCATGCTGCAATTCCTCGCTGGCGAACAGATAGAGGCCGTTTAGTTGCTCCCAGGCCTCGCGCGGCACGATGTCGCGGATGGTGCGGCAGTTCTCTCGTGCCGCGGCCAGGGCCGACATGATGGAGCCGCCGTGGCGCTGATCGGCGAGGAGGAAACGCACCACGTGTCGCTCCCCATAGTCTTGGTAATGCTCCTCGAACAGCGCATTGGCGCCGGTGATGTCGATCAGCGGCTTCCAGCCTGGGGCGATACCGCGCGGCAGGTCGAGCAGCAGGTTGGCGTTGACGCTGACCAGGCGGGCAGTGTCTTCAACCCGCTCGATGTAGCGGGCAAGCCAATAGATATGTTCGGCAACACGCGACAGCATGATGACAATCCTTAAAGAGCTGGCATTACCGTGGATCGCACGGATTCATTGTCAGGGGTGGCCGGGACCATGAGACTTCGTCTGGGTTTGCGCCGCATTGAGGCCGCATTCACTTCTGGGTCTGCCCGCGTGTGTCGGCAGCCTCCCGACTGACTGCCAGGGGCTCGTCGGGCACATCCTCGGAGACGATCCAGGTATCCTTGCTGCCGCCGCCCTGGGAGGAGTTCACCACTAGCGAGCCCTTGCGCAAGGCCACCCGGGTCAGCCCGCCGGTGGTGACCTGCTGGCGGTCGGCAGAGAGGATGAAGGGTCGCAGGTCAACATGACGCGGCTCGATGCTGTTTTTGACAACCGTTGGCACCGTCGACAGTTTCAGGGTCGGCTGAGCGATGTAATTGCGCGGATCTTTCTTGATGGCGGCGGCAAATTTCTCGCGCTCGGCCTGGGTCGAGGCCGGCCCGACCAGCATGCCGTAGCCGCCGGATTCGTTTGCTGGCTTGACCACCAGTTCAGCGAGGTGCTCAAGCACGTATTTGAGCGCCTCCGGTTCCATGCAGCGGTATGTCGGGACGTTGGGGATAATCGCGTCTTCGTCGAGGTAGTAGCGAATAATCTCGGGCACGAAGGCATAGACGACCTTGTCATCCGCCACGCCGGCGCCCGGCGCGTTGGCCAAGGCGACATTGCCGGCCTTCCATGCGCGCATCAACCCGGGCACACCCAGGGCTGAGTCAGGCAGGAAGGCCTCGGGATCGAGAAACAGATCATCGATGCGGCGATAGATCACGTCGACGCGCGCCGGCCCATCGACCGTGCGCATATAAACGCTGTCATCATCATCAACGAACAGATCCCGGCCCTCAACCAGCTCGGCGCCCATCTGCTGTGCTAGATAGGCATGCTCAAAGTAAGCCGAGTTATAAATGCCGGGCGTGAGCACCACGACTTCCGGGTAGTCGGCCGGGCGCGGCGACAGGGCGGCGAGGGTGTCGAACAGTTGCGACGGGTAATCGTCGACGGGCAGGGGTGCATAGTGCTCGAACAACTCCGGCAACACGCGCTTGGTCACCAAGCGGTTCTCAAGCATATAGGAGACGCCCGAAGGCACCCGCAGATTGTCCTCAAGCACATAGATGGTGCCGTCGGCATCGCGCACCAGATCCGAGCCGCAGATGTGGGCCCAAATGCCCAGCGGCGGATTGACCCCCATGCACTGCTCGCGGAAGTTGACGGATTTTGCCAGTACCTCCCGTGGAAAAACACCGTCGGCAATGATCTTCTGCTCATGGTAGAGGTCGTCGATGAACAGATTCAGTGCCCGCACCCGCTGCTTGAGCCCGGCCTCCACTTGCTGCCATTCCCGCTGTGGAATCACGCGCGGGACTACGTCGAAGGGCCAGGAACGGTCGATGGTGCCGCCTTCCTCGGAATAGACGGTGAAGCTGATGCCCATTTCCTTGATGGACACATCGGCGGCCTTCTGCCGCTCGGCGAGCTCTTCTGCGCCCAGCGCGGCCAGGTCCGCCAAGAGCGCGCGCACGACCTCGCGCGGCTGGCCGGGCGCAGCGACTAGCTCGTCATAGAAGCCGTTGCAGTCGTATTGTGTCCAATCGATTTCCGGGTTCATGACTCAGGGCGTCTGCTTGGATAACAGGGAACTGGCTTCTGTTTTACCCGAGCTGCACGAAAAGTTCAAACCTCAGGGCTGTTCGGGCAGGCGCAGGCGCAACATAATCGGGTGATGGTCGGACAGCGGCGCACGCGAATTGGGGTAGTCGAGAACCTGATAACTGCCCGATTGAATCCAGGAGCCCGCTGCGGCGTCCAGCACTAGGTGGTCGATGGCATAGGGGAATTTTTTGTTGTACGGATACGGAAAGGGCTTGCCGGCATTGGCCAGCACCAAGCGCGCGTCCCGCGCGGGCTGACTGGAGCCGGCGATGCAGCGCCTTCCCAAGTCGTCATCCGGCTGCCAGCGGCAGATCTCGCCATCGGCGATATCAGCCCAGAAGTGATCGCCGGGCTGGTCGAGCTGGCGGTTGAAATCACCCAGCACCGCAAAGGGCTCGCCGCGCGCGACGCGGGTGTCGATCCATTCCTCGAGCATGCCCCGCTGCCGCCGCAGCGTCAGACACTGGTTGCGGCGAATCGGCTGGCGTCCCTCGAGCGCCCCCCAGGCGCAGCCGGATTTAAGATGCACCGACAGCAGCTGCAGCAGCGGTGGCCCTGCGGCGGCGCGCACGAGACTGATCCAGACGCCATGGCGGCGCCCGTCGACGCCCAGAGTGCGCAGATCCGGCTCGCGCTGGTAGTCCAGACCGAGTGCCGCCAGGCGCCCGCGATGAATGGCGAAACCGGTGCGCTGCCCGGTCAGGGTCTGGCCCTCTTGGCCGCGACATTTGCGCGCCCGGCCATCTGAGCGGCCATCCGCCCGGCCATCCGCCCGGCCATCCGCGCGGCGCGAGATGATCAGGTCGTAGTCCGCCGGGTCGAATACCCGCGCCAGAGCAACTGAGCTCTCGACTTCCTGCACCGCGATCACAGTTGCTTCCAGCCGCGCAGCCAGCTCGCTCAGGGCGCGGTAGTCCGCCGGCACCCGCGGCCGGCAACCCGCGCCATCGTCGTCGGCAAGATGCTCGAGGTTCCAGGTCGCAAGCACCAGATCCCGGCTCGCATCGGCTGGTGCCGAACAGCCACTGACGGCCAGCAGCGCCAGTAGCCCCAGGACCCGCAGCGGCCAGCTCAGGAGCCATGCAAGCGACCCGGGGAGACAGTGCGGCTGGTCCAGACTGCTCGGATGAGCTGGCATGCGCTGCCGCGCTGCAGGGGCCGACGCGGTGGCGACGGATGGCTGAGTTTTGCGGTATGCTTTGCCGTTCAATGCGGTTTCCTGATCTCGGGCTCGTCGTCCAGGCCACTGCGGACAGTGATTTCCACGACAGTGAAGCCCCGGGCAGTGAATCCCGGACAGAAAACCCACCGGATCAACGGGCAGGTTGTCAGCACTCTCGCGATGCGCGTCATTCTAATCCTCATCGCCACACTCTGGGGCCTGGGTGCGCTGCTGGCCTTCGCCCTGACTGGGAAGAAAAGCGCTGAGGCCAAGGCCACCGCTGCTTACTTTAGCCTTTGGCCGGTCGCTGCATTTCTGGTCTACGTGAGTCAGCCAGTGCCCTTGTGGATCGCAGTGCCCGTGGTCTTTGGCTTCATACCCTGGTTCCTGTCTGGCCCGCATCTGTGGATGGTGCTCTATCATCCGCAAAGCGCCAAGCCGGATGAAATTGCTGGCATTCCAAAGGCGTACTGGAAGTGGGGCGGGCTCGCCGCACTGGTGCTCGGCATCCTTGGTGATGTGCTCTTGCGCCCCTGACGCCCATGGTCCCGGCCACCCCACACATTCATTGAGCTGCCCAGCGCATGACCGACACCGCCAAGCTAACCGCCATCGACCCGCGTCTCGCTGACCGCCGCCAGCTCTCGGCCCTGCTCGCCATTGTTGCGCGCCTGCGCGACCCGGAGCACGGTTGCCCCTGGGATCTCAAGCAGACCTTCGCCTCCATCCTGCCCTATACGCTCGAGGAAGCCTATGAGGTCGCCGAATCCATTGAGCTCGACGACATGGCCGAGCTGCGCGAGGAGCTGGGGGATTTGCTGTTCCAGGTTGCCGTCTATGCGCGCATGGCCGAGGAGGAGGGCCATTTCGAGTTTGCCGATGTAGTCGAGTCCATCACCGAGAAGATGATCCGCCGCCATCCCCACGTCTTCGGCGAGGCGGACTTTTCCTCAGAGGCAGAAGCCCGCGCCAGTTGGGAGGCGATCAAGGCCGCGGAGCGCCGCGCCAAGGGTGAGCGCGAGCATATCAGCGTGCTTGAGGGTGTCGCCCAGGCGCTGCCGGCGCTGGTGCGGGCGGAGAAGCTGCAAAAGCGCGCCGCCCATGTGGGCTTCGACTGGGATGAGCTCGACGGCGTGGTTGAGAAGGTTCGCGAGGAGCTGCGCGAGTGCGAAGAGGCCATCGCCGAAGGCGACAACTTCAACGCCCGCGTGCATGAGGTGGGCGACCTGCTGTTCTCCTGCGTCAATCTCGCCCGCCACCTGGATGTGGATGCCGAGCAGGCCTTGCGCGCGGCCAACCATCGCTTCGAGCGGCGCTTCCATCGCGTCGAGGTCTGTCTGCGCGCCGCAGGCTTAAGCCCTAGCCGCGATCAGCGGGAGCGCATGGAGCGCCTGTGGGAGACCGTCAAGCACGAGGAACGCTGATGCGCCGCGCCATCACCCTGAGCACCAACGCACGCGAGACCCTCGTTGACATCACCCCCCAGGTGCGCGAGTGCGTCCTAGCCTGCTCCAGGTCCAATGGCCCAATCCGCAGCGGCCTGGTCAGCGTCTACGCCCAAGGCGCCACCGCCGCCATCATGATTCAGGAAAACTGGGACGACAGCGTACAAACCGATGTGGTCGAGCTGCTGCGCAAGCTGATCCCGCGCGGCGTCTGGCGCCACGACGCCCAGGACGGCAATGGCGATTCGCACCTTAAAGCCGGCCTGGTCGGCCCGTCCGAAACCATCCCGCTGATCGATGGCGAGCTGGGCCTCTCGACCTGGCAGAATATCTTTCTGTGCGAGTTTGACGGTCCGCGCCGGGAGCGCCGGGTGATCTGTACCATTCTCGGCGACGCATGAGCTATCTCGACCACATCGACGCATGCAATCGCTGGACCAAGGCGGACTTCCTACCCTGGGGCATCGCCGGTGAGATTCTTGGCTGGATGCGCCAGGACTTTGCCGAGAAGCTGGTCGACGTTGCCGCGCTGGCTTTCCCGGGTCAGTACCGCTTTGCATTAGAAGGCGCCGGTCCGGGGTTGGAGATGCTTGACTGGCAGCTCGAGGATGGCGACCCCAGCGCCCGCGACGCGCGGCTGACCCGCCTGTGCGCGGCACTGCAGGCGGAAGGCATGCTGCCCGCGCCCCAGGGCGAGCGCTACCCCGTGACATCGGGGCGGCGCGATCAGGCCAAATTCACAATTGACCGCGCCCACGCGCCCTATTTTGGCACTCGGGCCTTCGGGCAGCACCTCAACGGCTTCGTCCGTGGCCCGGATGGGCTTGAACTCTGGGTGGCTCGGCGCGCGGCGGATCGACGTCATTATCCCAACCGGCTTGACAACATGGTCGCCGGTGGCCTGCCGCACGGGGTGGATCTGCGCGAGAATCTGCGCAAGGAGTGCTACGAGGAAGCGGGACTGCGCGCCGAAATCGCCGACCAGGCCCATCCAGTCGGCGCCATCAGCTATTGCCGCGAGAACCGCGCCGGGCTCAAGCCGGATCTGATGTACTGCTATGATCTTGAGCTGCCGCTCGAGCTAACCCCAGTCTGCACCGACGGCGAGGTCGCCGCCTTCGAGCGCTGGCCAATCGAGCGGGTGATGGAGACCGTGCGCGACACCGAGGACTTCAAGCTGAACTGCAATCTGGTGATCATCGATTTTTTCATCCGCCATGGCTTGATCACACCCGATGATCCCGACTATTTCGAGCTCGTTCAGCGCCTGCGCTCGCCTTTGCCCTAAAAGTTTTGAGGGGTGTAAGGGTAAAATTTGAAAAGAGTTATTACTGGTAACGAACAACGAACCATGAGCAAAATTCACCGCCGCCACAGTGTTTCCGTGCGCATTGGCGACATCGTCGTTGGTGGCGATGCGCCCATCCGCGTGCAGTCGATGACCAATACCGACACCGCCGACCTCGACACCACGGTTGCGCAGGTGGCCGAGCTGGCCCGCGCCGGCTCCGAACTGGTGCGTCTGACGGTTAACAACGAGTCCGCCGCCGCTGCGGTGCCGAAGATTCGCGATGCCCTGGCCGCCCAGGGAATCGAGGTGCCCCTGATCGGCGACTTTCATTTCAACGGCCATCGGCTGCTGAGCGACTACCCCGACTGCGCCGAGGCCTTGGCGAAATATCGCATCAATCCCGGCAATGTCGGGCGTGGCGAGAAAAAGGACAGCCAGTTTGCCACCATGGTCGAGATCGCCTGCCGTTATGATCGGCCCGTGCGCATCGGGGTGAACTGGGGCAGTCTCGACCCAGAACTGGTTACGCGCATGATGGATGAGAACGCCAAGTCGCCCGCGCCCAAGCCGGCCGAGGAGATGATGATCGAGGCCATGGTCGAGTCCGCTCTTGGCAGCGCGCTGCGGGCTGAGGAACTTGGCCTCCCGCGCGACCACATCATCCTGTCGTGCAAGATGAGCGGCGTGCAGGACCTGATCCGCGTCTATCGCGCGCTGGCCCCGCGGTCCGATCACGCGCTGCATCTCGGCCTGACCGAGGCCGGCATGGGCTCCAAGGGCATTGTCGCCTCGACCGCCGCGTTGTCGCTGCTGCTGCAGGACGGCATTGGCGACACCATTCGGGTCTCCTTAACGCCCGAGCCCGGCGAATCGCGTACGCGCGAGGTGGTGGTCGCGCAAGAAATCCTGCAAACCATGGGCCTGCGCCCCTTCGTACCCATGGTCGCCGCCTGCCCTGGCTGCGGACGCACCACCAGCACGGTGTTCCAGGAGCTTGCGCGCGACATCCAGGCCTATCTGCGCGAGCAGATGCCCTCCTGGCGTGAGTGCTATCCGGGCGTCGAGCAAATGCAAGTAGCGGTGATGGGCTGCGTGGTCAATGGCCCGGGCGAGAGCAAACATGCCAACATCGGCATCAGCCTGCCAGGCACCGGCGAACAGCCCTCGGCACCGGTGTTCATCGATGGCCAGAAAGCCGCCACTTTAAAGGGCGCCGATATCGCCGGTCAGTTCAAGCAGATGGTGGATGACTACGTCATTCGGCATTACAGCGCCGCGAACTGAGATTGCCCAGCGCAGATCACTGATAAATCCAAAGGAACAAGCGGCCGTGAATGCAAGACCCGAGTCCTCCGCGCACCCCCGCCGGCAGGGCGGCTTCTGGCTGATCAATCAATTCCAGGGCGGCCTCAGCCTGGCCAACTTGCTCAAAGCGCTTGCCGATATCCGCAATGGATTTCTGCGCGTGGAGCTCTGGACCACCATGGGCATGCAAGAGATCCTCGACCGCTATCGGCGCTCCGTCCTTGGCCCTTTCTGGCTGACCATTTCCCTTGGAGTGATGGTCATCGGGCTTGGAATTCTCTACGCTGGAATTTTCCGCCAGCCGGTTGGTGACTACCTGCCCTATGTGGCTGCCGGCTTTACCATCTGGGGCTTGATCTCGGGGATCGTGCTTGATGGTAGCCGCTGCTTCATTGATGGCGAACCGATGATTCGCCAGCTTCCCGGGCCCCTATCAACCTATGTTTTCCGGGCGATCTGGACAAACTTCATGGTGTTTAGCCATAACATCTGGGTGTTTGTCATTGCTGCGGTCATTTTCCAGGTCAATCCGGGGTGGGATGTCTTTTTGGCTATTCCAGGGCTCTTGCTTGTGCTTTTCAATGGTGTGTGGATCGGCATTTTACTGGGACTCATCAGTGCTCGATTTCGCGATGTCCCGCAAATCATCGCCAGCGTGACCCAGCTTGCGTTTTTCATGACGCCAATCATCTGGAAGCCGGACATGTTAAGCGACCGCGCATTTATTCTGGATGCCAATCCCTTCTACCATCTGGTCGAGATCATTCGTGGCCCCTTGCTTGGGCAGGCACCGGCGCTGAGTCAATGGCTAACGGTTGGGGTTATTACGATTCTTGGCTGGACGGTCACGCTCCTGTTCTACACCGTCTACCGCTGGCGCATCGCTTATTGGGTTTAATCTTCAAGATTGACCTGATCGCCTCAATTTTTCGTTCGCGCGACATTATCAAGGCGGGCGCTTTGATAGGGCGCAAAAACAGATTGCTTTTAACATGGCCCACATCAGACTCAACAATGTCCATGTCAGCTTCCCGCTCTACGAGGTTGCCGAGCGCTCGCTAAAAAAGCGCCTGATGAGCAGCACCACCGGCGGGCGCATCGGCAGCCGGACGGAAGGCGGGAACGGAACTGAGGTCCAGGCGCTCGAAGACATCACCGCGCATTTTGAGCACGGGGATCGAGTCGCCCTCGTCGGTCATAATGGGGCCGGAAAGACCACGCTGCTGCGGGTCCTTGCGGGTATCTATGAGCCGGCGCGGGGCACCATCGAAGTGGAAGGGAGAATCGCCCCGTTGTTCGATGTCGGGCTCGGCATGCAAATGGAGGCCACCGGCTACGACAACATCATCCTGCGTGGCCTCTACCTCGGGTTTAGCCGGCGGGAAATGCAGGAACGCGCTCCGGCCATTGCCGAGTTCAGCGAGCTAGGGGAATTCCTCGATCTCCCCCTGCGCACCTATTCGCTTGGCATGCGCATGCGCCTGGGCTTCTCTGTCTGTACCGAGATCGAGCCCGACATCCTGTTGCTTGACGAGGGGCTGAGTACCGGTGACGCGGCCTTTGTCAAAAAGGCCGACGCACGCCTGCACGAATTCTGGGACAAGGCGGCAATTATTGTCCTTGCCTCGCATTCTGAAGACATGATCCGCAGCCTGTGCAGCAAGGCGATATTGATCGAGCACGGACGCGTATTGCTAACCGGTGATGTTGATGCCGTGCTCGAGCGATACCAGCAGAAAACCGACGCAGCCTGAGCGAGCGACGAAACAACTGCAGGACGGCAGACTTTCTCTGCGCGACTAGCGGGACCAATCAGATCACAGGATGTACTGCGACAAATCCTCGTCGGCCGCCAGTTCACCGAGATTTTGCTCGACATAAGCGGCAGTCACCTCGATGGTGACCCGGTCGAGCTCCGAGGCGTTGAAGGAAACGTCCTCCAGCAGTCGCTCCATCACGGTCGCAAGGCGGCGGGCGCCGATGTTCTCCGAGCGTTCGTTGACTTGCCACGCAATCTCCGCAAGGCGGCGGATGCCGTCTTCCTGAAACTGCAGCGTCACGCCCTCGGTACCCAGCAGTGCCTGATACTGATCCGTCAGGGATTCATTCGGTTCGGTCAGGATGCGGATGAAATCATCGGTGCTAAGCGCCTGGAGCTCAACCCGGATCGGCAGACGTCCCTGCAACTCAGGGATAAGGTCCGACGGCCGCGCGAGGTGGAAGGCACCTGACGCGATAAACAAGACATGATCCGTCTTGATCATTCCGTATTTAGTTGACACCGTGCAGCCTTCCACCAGCGGCAGCAGGTCGCGTTGCACCCCTTCGCGCGAGACATCTGCACCGCCTTGACCCTCGGAGCGCTTAGTGACCTTGTCGATCTCATCAAGAAAGACGATGCCGTTCTGCTCCACATTCTGCACCGCGCGCAGCTTCATCTCCTCTTCATTGACGAGCTTGGCCGCTTCTTCGTCCTGCAGCGCCTTGCGCGCGTCGCGAATGCGCATCTTCCGGCGCTTGGTGCGATTGGAGCCGAGATTCTGAAACAACCCCTGCAGCTGGCTGGTCATTTCCTCCATACCCGGCGGAGCGACAATCTCCACACCCATGGGTGAGAGATTGACCTGCACCTCGATCTCACGCTCGTCGAGTTCGCCAGCGCGCAGCTTGGTGCGGAATTTCTCCCGCGTGGCGGAGCTGGCACCGCTGCTGCGACTTTCCTGATCGAAGTCCGACGGCGGCGGCAGCAGGGCATCGAGGACGCGCTCCTCGGCCGCGGCCTCGGCGCGCTCGCGATTACGCTCCATCTCCTGCTCGCGCTCCATCTTGACCGCGATGTCGGCAAGATCGCGCACGATGGACTCGACATCCCGCCCAACATAGCCGACCTCAGTGAACTTGGTTGCCTCCACCTTGAGGAAGGGCGCATTGGCGAGCTTGGCCAGCCGGCGCGCAATCTCGGTCTTGCCAACGCCAGTGGGGCCGATCATCAGGATGTTCTTGGGCGTGATCTCCGAGCGCATGGGCTCTTCGATCTGCGCCCGGCGCCAGCGATTGCGCAGCGCGATGGCGACCGCGCGCTTGGCCTGATGCTGGCCGATAATGTGCTTATCGAGCTCTTCGACGATGCGTTGGGGAGTAATGTCAGACATGTAGATGCTTGGCTGTCGGTAGTCGATTGTCAGTCTGATGCCCTTGACTGGTGACCTTGACTGATGCAGTTGGTCCGGGGGCAGCGCTGGATCAGGTCAAGTCAGGTCAGTCTTCGGGGGTGAGTTCTTCAAGCACAAGGTTGTGGTTGGTATAGATGCAGATATCGGCGGCAATGGACAAGGCCCGCTCGACAATCTCGCGCGCGCCAAGCTCGGTATTCTCGAGCAGGGCGCGCGCGGCGGACTGCGCGAAGGCACCACCAGAGCCGATCGCCATCAGGTCCTGCTCGGGCTCGATCACATCGCCGGTGCCTGAGATGATCAGCGAGGCCTTGTCATCGGCCACGCACAGCATGGCCTCGAGTCGGCGCAGCATGCGGTCAGTACGCCAGTCCTTGGCCAGCTCCACCGCCGAGCGCACCAGATGTCCCTGATGCTTTTCGAGCTTACCCTCAAAGCGCTCGAACAGGGTGAAGGCATCGGCCGTGGCGCCGGCGAATCCGGCCAGCACCTTGTTCTTGTAGAGCCGACGCACCTTGCGCGCGTTGCCCTTCATGACCATCTGCCCGAGCGACACCTGCCCGTCGCCACCAATGACGACATGCCCGTTGCGTCGAACCGATAAAATGGTAGTACCTTGTAACTGCTGCATGGCGTTGCTTGTCTGCCTGTCGCTCGTCATGACCAGCCCAAACCCGAATGACAGCGACGATCACCCGATGACTTGTTAAATCTGGGTGATTTTGCCGAATCTGGGCGATTTGCTGAGTATGGCTGGCGAAATCAAATTTTGCTGGATCAAATTCTGCTGGCCGCGTGCCGGCAAAAACCTGCATTCTACCTGTCTTGACCGCGGCTCGCCGCGCCGATTACCACACCCGGATGTCCAATCAGCACCCAACTGTCATCTTTTTCGGCACTTGCCTGATCAATACTCTGGCCCCTCGGGCCGGGCTTGCGGCGATGCGGCTGCTGCGACGCGCGGGTGCCCAGGTGCGCTTCCCGCGCGATCAAAGCTGCTGCGGCCAGCCGGCCTACAACGCGGGGTTTGACGACCAGGCGCGACGGGTCGCCCGCGCGCAGCTCAAGGCGCTGGAGGGCGAGGAGCCGATCATTGTGCCCTCGGCCTCCTGTGCCGGAATGTTCCGTCACGAGTATCCGCGCCTGTTCGCTGGCACGCCGGAACAAGCCCCCGCCCAGCACCTGGCGGAGCGCATTGTCGAACTGTGCGACTATCTGCAGCGGATTCTGGGCGTCAATTGGCCGGATCTTGGGCCGCCGGTGCGTGTGGCGCTGCATCAGTCCTGCTCGGCGCGCCGCGAGATGCAGGTGGCGGCACCCGCTCGCGCACTGCTTGAGGGTCTCGCCCAGGTCGAGGTGCTCGAGCCCGCGCGCGCGAGCGATTGCTGCGGCTTCGGCGGTACCTTTGCGGTCAAGCAGCCGGACATCTCCGAAGCCATGACTGCTGACAAGGCCGGAGCCCTGCTAGCAACCGATGCCTCGGTGCTGGTCAGCCAGGATCTCGGTTGCCTGACCAGTCTCGAGGGCTATCTGCGCCGCCAGGGCGCGATGATGCAAGTGCAGCACATCGCCGAATTTCTGTGGGAGCGTATTGCCTCACCCGAGGCTGAGGCACTAAAGACCGGAGACGCGCGATGAGCAGCCCACTGAGGACTCGCCTGCGCGAAGCCCTCGCGCGCGCACCGGCGCGGCGCAATATTGGCCGCGCCATGGCCGGGCTGGTCGACAAACGCCGCGCCGCCTTTCCCGACGCGCAAGCCCTCGAGCAACTGCGCGATCAGGGCCAGGCAATTCGCGACCAGGCACTCGCCAATCTGCCCGCGCTGCTGCGCGAGCTTGAGGCGAACTGCCGCGCCAATGGCATCGAAGTCCATTGGGCGCGCACCGCCGCGGAGGCCAATGAGAAGGTGCGCGAGCTTGTCCAAGCCGCCGGCACCACGAGCGTGCTCAAGGGCAAGTCCATGGTGTCGGAAGAAATCGGCCTGAATGCGGCCCTGGCCGAGGCCGGGATCGAGGCGCTGGAAACCGATCTCGGTGAATGGATCATCCAGCTCGCCGGCGAAGCGCCGTCCCATATCGTCGCACCGGCTGTGCATCTGGACCGCCGCGAAGTCGCCGCGCGCTTTCGCGAGCATTTTCCGGAACTTGAGGTGGGGGAGGAGATCGCCGACCTGACGGCATTGGCCCGCCGGCTCTTGCGTGAGCGCTTCGCGCAACTGCGCGTGGGTATCAGCGGGGTCAATTTCCTGATCGCCGAGACCGGCACCCTGTGCCTGATCGAGAACGAAGGCAACGGCCGGTTGTGCACCACCCTGCCCGAGGTGCATATCGCCATTACCGGCATCGAGAAAGTGATCGCCCGGCTCGATCAACTCCCGCCACTGCTGCGGCTGCTGACCCGCAGCGCCACCGGCCAGCCGATCACCACCTATGTCAATCTCATCAGCGGCCCGCGTGGCACTGATGAGCGCGACGGACCGCGCGCGGTGCATCTGATCCTGCTCGACAACGGCCGCGCGCGCCTGCAGGCGGACCCCGAGCTGCGCGCAACCCTGCGTTGCATCCGCTGCGGTGCCTGCATGAATCACTGCCCGGTCTATACCCGCGTGGGTGGCCATGGCTATGGCACCGTCTATCCCGGCCCCCTGGGCGCCGTGCTCGAGCCGCGCCTGCACGGGCTCGCCGCCCCAGGCGAGCTGGCCGAGGCCTCCAGCCTGTGCGGCGCCTGCGCCGAGGTCTGCCCGGTGCGGATTCCGCTGCCCCAGCTCATTCGCCGGGTGCGACGCGACCGCGCGCGGGTCTCGCCGGGCACTACTGGCAGGCAGGCGCGCCTGTGGTCGCTGTGGGCGGCGATCATGGCGCATCCTGCGCGCGCCCGCGCCGTCACGCGCACGCTGGCGTTGCTCGCACCTGTGATCAACCCCGCACTGCACTGGCTGCCAAGCCCCTGGACCCGTCATCGCCAGCCGCCACAGCTGGCACGGGAAACCCTGGCCAAGCTGGCCAGCGAGGAGGGATTTGGCGATGAGTGAGGCGCGCGAGGGGATTCTTGGTCGCTTGCTTGCCACTGCGGATGCATCCGGCCCCGCATCGCCGGGACAGGCAGCTGCAGATGGCCGGACCGCGACTCATGGCGGCAAGGCCAATGACGATAGCAATCTGGATGAATTCCTCAAGGCGCTGGAGGCCGTGCATGGCGAAGTCCATCGCGTCGGCACCGATTGGCCGGAGGTCATCGCCGAGATGCTGGCGGCTGCCAGGGTCGATCAGCTGTGGTATGGCGCGAACAGCCCGCACGGGGCGCAGTTGCAAGCTCGCTGGCCGTCGCCAAGCGCGGGCAGCGAACTTGCCGGAGCGGTCCCCCGACTCAAGCCCTTTGACAAATCCATCGAGCGCTGCCGCGAGGCGCTCTTCGCCGACCGCAGTGCCGGCTTCACCAGCGCCCAGGCAGCCATCGCCGAGACCGGCACCCTGATCCTCTGGCCCGGCCCGGCCGAGCCACGCACCCTGTCACTGGTGCCCGAGGTCCATTGCGTGCTGCTCGAGCAATCCCGCATCGTTCCAACCCTGGAAGACTGGATGGCGGATTACTGTCAGCAAGCCGATCGCCCGCCCCTGCCGACTAATCTTCTGTTGATCACCGGCCCGTCGAAATCCGCCGACATCGAACAGACTCTGACGTTCGGCGTCCATGGTCCAAAGCGACTGATAGTCTTTCTGAAGAATGGAAACTGACAGTGATCCTCGCAAAATTAAAAGCGCTCTTTTCATTTTGCAAGGACGATTCCTCGCAACATCCATCCTCTCGTGAACATGAGGGTTAAGGTAGACCCCGAAGCGCTTCAGGACTCCCGCCCACTGCACGGCGATACCCCGTCGGTGTGAGACCCGTGAAGCGGCGGAAGGCGCGCGTAAAATGTTGTTGGCTGTCGTAGCCTGCCGTCATGGCGACATCAATGATTTTGGCGCCCGGGTCGCCGAGCAGACCGCGCGCGAGATCGAAGCGCGCCTCCTGTAGAACCTGGGAATAGCAGCTACCGCTCTGCTGAAGGCGGCGCTGCAAAGTACGGGGGCTCATGCCCACAATCTCGGCGACAAGGAGAAGATCCGGGCGCCCGCCGTTCAGATAGGGTTGCAGGATCATGCGCAGGAGATGCAAGAAGCCCCAGGCCTCGGCCTGGTCGCTCGACCCGTTTGCCTGCCCAAGAGACAGGGGCTCGGTGTCCGGCGGGGTCGCCGTACCACCACAAGGTCGCGCCAGATATGCGCTTTCGATCAGGATGGACGGGCAAGCTTGGCCGACAAGCATGCGGGTGTTGGGGAAGGCCTCGCGCGCAAGGGCGGGTGGGGCATAGCGCGACACAAAGGTCAGCTCACGCGGACACCAGTTCGGGCCGGCGAGGTCGCTCATGATAGACATGACGCCTTGCAGATTCAGCCACTCGGCAAAGCAGATGAAGGGGTGGCGAGCCAAGTGAACCATGTCACAGATGACGCGAGTCTGATCGCCTTCCTGCCGCAAGCTCACCCGCAGACCATTGTCCTCCCGACAGGCGATGCGGATGAAGGCCTCCAGACGCTTGTAGCCAGTCTGAGCCGCGAGCATCTCCGCCAGATGGGCGGGCTTGATGGATGCCCGCGACGCTTGCCGAGCACCCAAATAGCCAAGCTCCATGGGCCCCAGGTCACGGCCACATTGCGCGATACACTCGATCGCAACGGGAACACTGACGTAGAGGTCCGGTGCCTCTTCAAGTTGGGGCGGCAACCGCGACCGCGCGAGTTCACGATCAACCGGCATCCCGATCCGGCGCATGACCACCAGATAATCGCGCAAATGTGCCGCCCTGACGATCGCAAGCCTGGCGCTCAACCGTCGTTTCTCCCCCGTGCTCCCCATCTCGCCCCGTGCCGCGCCCCTAAACGTTGGCGCGAAATGGGCAAAACCGGCACCGGACAACAGGTAGCATCGCAAGAGAACATAAAACTCTCAGAGGTGGACTGACAATGACGCAAATAATGACCTCCGCCAGTGCTTGCGCGCTCGTCCTAGCGCTTGGACCGGCTTTCGCTCAGGTCTCTCCCGAAACCCTGGACTCCATCTCAATCCCCGACAAGGCCGAAACCTCGATCGGCACCTTGGAGTTCTTCGACGGCGTACCGAAAGACGCAACCGTTGCCGTCGTCTACGACAACCTCGACCGGATGCGAGGAACGACCGTATTCCTCGACAACATCGGCGCCGTTTCGATGTACGCGGTTCGCACCGGTCTTGCCGATGCCGGGGCAAAGGGCGCGCACAAGATCGCCCTGTTCGAAGAGTTGTTGGATTCCCAAACCCTTGTCGTCACCGCGAACACCTCGACCCTTTACGCCTACACCTACACCGATCTCGCCCAGGACGGCCCGACCGTGATCGAGGTGCCGCCCGGCATGCTGGGATTTCTTGACGACGCCTGGCAGCGCTTTGTCGGCAACATGGGCGTCACCGGCCCGGACAAGGGCAAGGGCGGCAACTACCTGGTGATTCCTCCTGGCTATACCGGCGAAATCCCCGATGGCTACTTTCTGCTCAAGCCGCCGACAAATCGGAATTTTCTGTTCCTGCGCGGCTCGATCAAGGACGGGCTGAAGCCCGCAGTTGAGAATATTACCTCCAATCTGAAGGTCTATCCGCTGAAAGAGGCCGCAAACCCGGTGGCGACCGAATTCGTCAACCTGTCGAACAAGGCTTTCAACACGGTATTCCGAAGCGATGTCAGCTACTTCGAGGCGCTGAATCAGGTCATCCAGGATGAGCCCATCGATGCCATCAGTCCCGAGGTGCGCGGCACCATCGCCGCCATCGGCATTGTCAAGGGCCAGCCCTTCGTGCCCGATGAGCGGATGAAAAAGCTGCTGACCGAAGCCGCCACGCTCGCCGACGCGACCGCCCGCGCCATCACCTACCACCCGCGCTTTGACGGTGTGCGGATCTATCCGGATGACCCCAACAGCGTCTGGTCCACGGCATTCGCCAACCGCAACACCAGTTTCGAGGCCGACGGAACCATGGACCTCGGCGCGCGGGTGCTCTACTACTTCAACGCCGGCGGCGTGACCCCGGCCATGGCCACCAGCCATGCGGGGCAAGGGTCGGACTACGCGCTCGCGCTGCTCGACGCTGACAAGCAGGCATTCGACGGCTCCAAGACCTACAGGCTGCATCTGCCCAAGGATGTGCCGGTCAACGACTTCTGGGCGGTGACCGTCTACGACACCCAGACCCGGTCGCAGCTCCAGACCAGCCAGAACTTCCCGACCGTCGGCAGCCAGTCGAAGGGCATGACCCAGATTCGGACGGTTCCTGGGACCTCTACTTCGCGCCCGAAGCGGCTGCGGGCAAAGAAGGCAACTGGCTGCAGACCGTCCCCGGCAAGAGCTGGTTCACCATCCTGCGCCTCTACGGTCCGCTGGAGCCCTGGATCAACAAGACCTGGCGGCCAGGCGAAATCGAATTGGTTGAATAAAGGGCTTCGAAGGAGCACGTGACAATGACATACAGATTTCTCATTACAACAGTTGCCATCACGACAACAGTTGCCATCACGCTCGCGCTGTCACCGGTAGCGCGGGCGGAGGTCTCGGCGGATACCCTGAAAGCCATTTCGATCCCTGACAAGGTCGAGACGCCCATCGGCACTCTGGAATTCTTCGACGGCGTGCCGACCGACGCCACGGTCGCCACGGTCTACGACAACCTCGACCGCATGCGCGGCGTCCAGGTGTTTCTCGACAATCAGGGTGCTGCGTCGATTTACGCCATGCGAACCGGCAATGCGAGCATCGGCGCGGACGCCTCGAACAAGTTCACCATCACCGCGCAGATGCTGCAGCCGGAATCCCTGTACCTGACCGGCAATACATCGACGCTCTATTCGCTGGGCTATATCGACCTGAAGAAGGAAGGCCCGCTGGTCCTCGAACTTCCCCCCGGCATGTTGGGGTTTGTCGATGACGCCTGGTTCAGGTTCGTCGAAAACCTTGGCCTGATCGGGCCGGACAAGGGCAAGGGCGGGAAATATCTGCTCCTGCCACCGGATCATGAGGGCGACGTCCCGGACGGGTACTTCGTGATAAAGCCAGATACCTACAGCAACCTGGTGTTTCTGCGCGCCTCCATCGCGAAAGGCCTCGCGCCCGCAGTCGAGAACATCAAGACGCACCTGAAGGTCTACCCTCTGGGGCAGGCGGCAAATCCGCCCGAAACGGAGTTCGTCGACCTCTCGGGCGTGAGTTACAACACCATTTCGGCGAATGACTTCAGCTTCTTCGAGGGTCTCAACGAGGTGGTTCAGGAAGAACCCATCGATGCCATCGGTCCGGAAGCGAGGGGGCTTCTGGCGTCCATCGGCATCGTCAAGGGTGAACCCTTCAATCCCGATGCCCGAATGAAGAAGCTCCTGAATCAGGCCGCAACCATCGGCAACGCGACGGCCCGGGCAATCACCTATCAGCCCCGCATTGGCGGCGTCTACATCTACCCCGACACGAACAGCGCCTGGATAACTGCCTACGCCAACAAGAACACCTCCTTCGAGTCGGATGGCACGATGAACCTGGACGCGCGCGTTCTGTTCTATTTCAACTACACCGGCGTGACCCCGGCGATGGCAACCACTCGGGCCGGAGAAGGGTCTGACTACGCTATGGCCTATCTGGATGCCGAAAAGAAGGCTTTTGACGGATCAAAAACCTACAAGCTGACCCTTCCCAAAGATGTGCCAGTCAACAACTTCTGGGCCGTGACACTCTATAACACCCAGACACGTTCGCTGCTGCAGACCGGACAGAAATTCCCGACCGTGGGCAGCCAGAGCGACGGCATGTCGAAGAATGCCGATGGCTCATATGACGTGTATTTTGCCCCGGAAGCCCCCGACGGCAAGGAAGGCAACTGGGTCCAGACCCTGCCCGGTAAGAGTTGGTTCACCATCCTGCGCATGTACGGTCCGCTGGAGCCCTGGATCAACAAGACCTGGCGGCCGGGCGAGATTGAGATTGTGAAGTAGCGCGGTCATTTCCCGCACGTTTCCAACCTGGTTAGATAAGCACAACTGGTACAACTGGAGTTTTTCTATGATCCTGAAACATCTGGCCTCAAAGCTGATGGTGGCTGCTGCCGCTCTCTGCCTTGCCCTACCCGCGCAGGCGGAGCAGAGCGCCGAGGCGCCAAAACTCGAGGAGATTGCCGCGCGGGCCTATCTTTACGGGCTGCAACAGGCGATTTACTACGGCCAGCGCTGGACTTACACCCAGAATGACGCCAAGGACAACATCGTATACGCGGGCCTGAACCAGTTTTCCTGGGTGCGCAAGCAGATTACCCCCGATTATCCGGTGGTGACGCCAAATGCGACGACGCTCTATGGTGCCGGCTTTCTTGACCTGCGCGCAGGGCCGGTTGTCATCGAAGTGCCAGAGATCACGGACCGCTATTTCAGTGTGCAGGTTATGGATCAGTACGGCATTTTCCGCATGATCGTCGGGTCGCCGTTCAATGGCACAAGGGCGCGAAAATATATCCTGGTGCCGCCGGGGTTCACCGGCGATGTTCCGGCGGATTTTCCGACCACCGAAATCGTGCAATGGCCGGCCCTGACCGCTTACGGCGTCGTGCGAATGGCCGTCGAAACCGGATCCGAGGCCGAGATCAAGGAGATCAACGGCTATCAAGATGAAACCACCATTACGCCCCTGGCCGACTGGCTGGCCAATGGCCACAAGGGCATCCCCCAAGCCGACAGAAAAATCGTGAAAGGCGATTTCCTCATCCCAGATGGTCTGCCCGAATATCAGTTCGGTCAGGTCGACAAACAGACTGCCGAGCAGTACTTCACCCTGCTCAGCGTGATCCTGAACGATCCGACCATGCCAACCATGAAGGATTCCATCATGGAAGCCGACATGCTCAAGCAACTTGAGATGTTCAACATCGGCAAGGGCCTGGCCTTTGACTGGGCCAAACTGACAGACGAGCAGCAAACGGCACTCGAGACCGGGTTCAAGGCCGGGTTCGACAACGTGCGCAAGACGCTGAAGACCAACATGATAAACATGAATGGCTGGGGCGTCGTGCGAAATGACGGCGGATTCGAAACCCGCTGGATGGATCGTGCAATCATAGCCGACGCAGCCTGGGCAGCACCGGACAAGAACATCTCGCATGGTGGCGCCTTCCTGTTCACAGATTCCGAAGGCAAGCCCTTCGATGGCAAGAATAGCTACACCCTGACCTTCGACATGAACGATCTGCCGCCGGTCACCCAATTCTGGTCCATCCCGATCTACAGCGCGGAAGGCTATTTTGTGGCCAATGAGATCAACCGCTATACCGTCAACAGCTTCATGCTGGCGGCCGGTGAGTTGGTGGCCAAGGACGGCAAGCTGGTGATCTATATCCAGCACGAAAAGCCTTCTGACCCGGATCGGGCCAAGAACTGGCTTCCGGCGCCGGCCAAAGGGTTTCGCTTCACCGCACGCTTTTACGGCCCCTACGCTCCGCTCGTGAACGGAACCTACGACATGCCCAAAGTGATTAAGGCGCAATAAGCCATTATCGGTGCATGCGAATGGGGCGATGGGTTGGAGAACTGCCAGCGCTCTAAATGGAAATCTGGTTCTGCCGTGGGCTCGAACGCGACCCTGTGTCGCAGGGAACGGCTGCCGCACACGGGCAGCTGCCGCCCCGTCCACGGGCGATTGCCAGGCAACGCGCTGGAAGAACTCGAAGTCCGGCTCGGGCCCAGGTTTTCAGCGGCGTTAAGCGGCCGCGTCTGGGCTGAGACCCCGGAGTCGGCAACTAGTAGTCACTGCCAATCTCAGGGCGGAGTCTGCGAAATAGTTCTGCCATTTTCGCGAGCAACAACTCGCCCGCCGCGTGCAACTCGTCGGCTGGCATCGGACGCGCGATGCCTAAGCCCTGACCGCGCCGGCAGCCAAGCCAAGTCAGCACTGCGGTGTGCTCCAGGGTCTCGATTCCTTCGGCAATCACCGTGCGATTGAAGGCTTGCGAGAGTCGCACCACGCTTTCGACGATCGCCATATCGCCGTGATCCTCCAACATGTCGCGCACGAAGCACTGGTCGATCTTGAGCAGGTCGACGGGCAGGCAGCGGTAACCCTCTGAAACGGCTTCTTCAGTGGACACCTCATCGCTCAAGTTGGAGTAGAATCGCGTTGACTGGCCCCGCCAGTTCCACTACAAAATCACCTCTCCTTATAGGTTTCCGAACCCTTAATAATCGCGTAAGGAAAGTTTCATTAAAGACTTAAACATCTTTCCTCAGAAAGATTTCTTACAAGAGCTGTATCCTCTTGAAAAAATGGCCGTCCGATGCGAGCATTCGTTTCGTTGGTGGAATCTTTTCAGGAGCGGCTATCATGAACGAATTTCCCGGTTACGGTCCAGCACATGAACAGCTGATGCGTCGCTACAGTCGCTCGCTACCGGAAGATCATCGACGCCGGTACGCGGCAGTTGAAGCGGAAAAGATCGGCTATGGCGGCGTCGCTTATGTCGCCCGGGTGCTGGGGATGAGTCGCGCCACCGTTCATAGCGGTTTGCGCGAGCTTGAGGAGTTTGATAGCGACCACCCGCAACGCCCGAGTGGTGACCCGCAGCGCGTGCGTCGCCCGGGAGCGGGGCGCCCGCCGCGGCTGGAAACCGACCCGGGGGCTGAAGAGACCTTCAAAGAGGTTATGGAGGCCCACAGTGCCGGCAGCCCCACCGATGAGCGGGTGCGTTGGAGCGATCTCAATCCCGGGCGCCTGGCGCAGGAACTGCTTGAGCGCGGCATCGCCATCAGCCGCAACACCGCCGCGGCCTGGCTGGAGCAAGCGGGCTTTCGCCCGCGCGCATTGCGCAAGGAGTTGGTCACCGGCGTGGTTGACCCCCAAGAGCGCGACACACAGTTTCGTTACATTGCCGAGTTGCGCCGCCAGGCATACCAACAAGACATCCCGGTGTTCAGTGTCGATACCAAAAAGAAAGAACTGCTCAGCGCGCTGCATCGCCGTGGGACCTGCTACAGCAGCGAGGAGCAATATGTCTATGACCATGATTTTCGCCATTTGGCCGATGGGGTGTTAGTGCCGCACGGGGTCTACGACTGCGCGCGCAACCTCGCCTTCATGACGCTGGGTACCTCGCGCGAGACCAGCGCCTTCGTCTGTGACGCCATCGCGCTGGCTTGGCTCACGTGCTTCCAAACCCTCTACCCCAGCGCGCGCGAAGCGCTGCTGTTGTTCGATTGCGGCGGCGCCAATGCCGCTCGCTCCTTGCGCTTCAAAGAAGATCTGATCGACCTGTCCGCGCGGCTCGGCCTGCGCTTGCGCATTGCCCACTATCCGCCCTACACCTCCAAATGGAACCCCATCGAGCATCGTCTGTTCAGCCAGATCGAACGACGCTGGCGCGGCGTCATCCTCGACACCCCGCAGAAGGCGCTCTCGACCCTGGAGCAGACCCGAACGAAAACCGGTCTGCACGTGGTCGGCCAGATCCTTGATCAATGCTATGAGATCGGCCGCACTTGTTCTGAGACTTTCCGCAGCATTAAAGACAATTTTATTCGCCATGATACGGTTCTTGGCGGATGGAATTACGTTGTTGATGCGAATGGTTTCGATGCATACAGTTGTTTAGCTAATTATTGACTCGTTACTAAATGCATTTTTCAGCAGCAGATTTTCATTGCTAACTCACCAGCCTTCTCTAATGCCATGCAAGAAATTCAAGTCAGCGACATTAATGTTATCGAAACAGCCGTTCTTCCCGCGCCTGAGTACCTCTGCCGGGAGATCAAGCGGACTGAAAGTCAAGCGGATTTCGTCGTCCAATCGAGAAGCGAAATTAATAACATTGTTTTTGGAGGCGACAAACGGCTTCTACTTATCGTAGGCCCGTGTTCAATCCACGATAAAGATGCTGGAATTGAATATGCGAAAAGGTTGGTCGCTTTATCAAGAGAGGTCGATGATCGGATATTGATCGTCATGCGAGTTTATTTTGAAAAACCGCGAACGAGGACCGGATGGAAGGGGCTGATCATGGATCCGCAATTGGACGGATCGGGGGACCTCTTTCTTGGACTCAAACTCGCTCGTCAAGTACTTCGAAGTATCGTCGATCTGAAATTGCCGACTGCCACCGAATTGCTTGATCCAATAACTCCCCAGTATGTTGCCGATCTTATCTCCTGGTCGGCAATAGGCGCGCGAACAACCGAGTCTCAGACTCACAGACAAATGGCATCCGGCTTGTCTATGCCGCTTGGTTTCAAGAATTTGACCAGCGGCGATGTGCAGCCAGCCATCAACGCAATAAAGGCGGCGAGGCAGCCCCAGACCTTTCTCGGGATCAGCCATCAAGGCCTGGCTTCTGCCGTAACAACGCGAGGAAACCCGAATTGCCACGTCATCCTCCGAGGTGGAGACCATGGTCCAAACTTTTCGGCTGAGTCCATTTCGAATGCCCGGGATTTGTTAAAACAAGCGGATTTGCTCCCGTCCGTGATGATCGACTGCAGTCACGGAAACAGCGCAAAGGATCATAGGAGACAGCCGGATGTATTAAGATCCGTGGTTACGGAACTTATTTCTGGAAACGATTCGATTATCGGAGCAATGTTGGAAAGTAATCTCGAAGAAGGCAGCCAATGTTTTCCGCAGCCGAAAGAGAATCTAAAATATGGCCAATCAATTACAGATGCCTGTATTAACTGGGCTACAACCGAATCCCTCATACGCGAAATACACGGCCTTCTTTCGTCGCGGCTTCCTTGACAGGTAGTCGTATGACTTCTGGATTGTTTCCCTACAGCAGGATGAGACAGACCTGCGATGCGGAGACCCGTCCCGCTGCGGGCAGAAGACCTTAATGAGACACGCCCCCTGGCTGAGCCCTCGCGACGCAACGCTCTCATCCACGAGCGTCACCACGCGCGCTTAATCCAGCGGTTGTTCACGATGGTTGCCCATCCCCCGCCTCGGGCGATGGCTCAGACGCCTTGGGCAGCCACCGGTCTAGCATTGCCTTCAATGCGTCGACCATGACCGGCTTGGTGAGAACATCGTCCATGCCGACGTTGAGACAGCGCTGGCGATCTTCCTTGTAGGCGGCCGCAGTCAAGGCGATGATCGGCAGGCGCGGTCGGGCCGTCTCACGCTCCCAATTTCGAATCCGCTCCGTGGCGGCATAGCCGTTCACCACCGGCATCTGACAATCCATGAGCACGAGATCCGGCGCACCCCCCCCCCCCGCATGATCGCCTCAATGGCTTGTTGGCCATCCTCTGCGAGCAGAACGGCCGCGCCAAGCTTGGTCAGCAGGCCCTTGATGACGATGCGGTTGGTCGGTTCGTCGTCGACCGCAAGCACCCGACCAGCGAGCGGAGCCGGACTTGACGGGTCTTGGGGGAGTCGCGCCCCATGGCGGCGTTCCATACCCTCGGCCACGCGCTCAACGCGGATACGGAACCAAAAACGCGACCCACGCCCAACCTGACTGTCCACGCCGGCATCTCCACCCATCAAACGGGCCAGCTCGCGAACAATCGAAAGACCGAGGCCGGTGCCGCCATACAGCCGGGTTGTCGAACTGCTAGTCTGCGAGAACGGCTGAAACAAGTGCGCCTGCTGATCGTCCGGGATACCGATCCCAGTATCGGAGACGGCAAATTCGAGCACAGACATGGAATCCTCGCGCTCCACTTCCCGCGCCTCGATGTCGATACCACCCCGCTCCGTGAATTTGACGGCGTTGTTCACGAGGTTGGAGAGCAGTTGTCGCAGACGCTGGGCGTCGCCCCGATAGACTTGCCCATCCGCGCCGCTCCAGTGCGATTCAAGCCGCAACTGGTCGTTTTTGGACAACTCGGCGAACAGTGCCTGGGTTTCGCGAATGATCTGAGCGGGTTCGAACAGAGTTGCCTCGAGCTGCATCTTGCCCGCCTCGATTTTCGAGAAATCGAGGATGTCGTTGAGCAGGGTCAGCATGGTTTTCCCTGAGTTGAGGATGGTCCTGGCGTAGTCGCGCCGCTCGGTCTCGGCGAGTTCAGGCATCAACAGAAGTTGCGCCATGCCGAGGATGCCATTCATCGGTGTGCGGATCTCGTGGCTCATGGTGGCCAGAAAGCGGCTCTTGGCGCCATTTGCCCGGTCCGCCGCGATCTTGGCGCTTTCGAGTTCGCTATTCGCTTGCTTCAGCGCCGCTTCGGTTCGCTTTTCTGCGGTGATGTCCGTTAGGATGCCGTTCCACAGGACGCTTCCGTCCGATTGCGGAAATGGCGTGGCCCGGTCGCGCAACCATTTGATGTTGTCCGATTGACCGCTGGGGCGGATGCGAGGTTCATGGAACCAGGGTGCGAGGGTCTTGAGCGCCTGTTCCCCCGCAGCCTGATACGCGGGCTGATCCTCGGGAAGGATGCAACGGACAAGCGCATCCGGATTGGCATAGGCGGCTTCCGCCGGGATGCCATACAGGGTTTCGATCCCTGGACTGAGATAGAGAAATCGCCGGGTACCATCGCGATGGACCTGGAATTGATACACCACCCCTGGGATCATCATCATGAGCGCGTTCAGCGCATCCAGCTCGGCTTGTTTGCTGGTCGAAATGTCGCTGATCGCGAGGCGACAGACGGGCGATCCATCGGCATTGGTGGCGGTGGCGGCGTCGAGCTGCACCCAGAGGATCGCTCCGTCCGGTTTCGCCATGCGCAGCTTGCACATCCGTGGCTTGCCGACAGGCTCTGCGTGATCCTGTTCTAGGCCTTGTCGAGCCGCCGAAGGCGCCTTAAACAATGATTTTCGAAACAGGTAGAAGACATCCTGGTCCTCTCTGACAATGAACTGGGAGAGTGGCTGCCTGGTCAGTGCGCTGCGGACCTGACCTAGCAGGGTAGCGGCGGTAAGATTCGCCTCCAGGATCAGTCCCGGTTCCGAGAGAGTGCAATAGCCGACCGGCGCCAGTTCGTAGAGGTCGAAATAACGGGCGTGCGCGGCCTCGATCTCGGCCTGCGCGCGGCGCAGTTCATCGTTTTGCATCTCCAGCTCAATCTGATGCACGTGCAGTTCATGGACGGTTCGCTGGAGGTCTTCTGGGGACAGCGCGGCGATGGCTGCCGGTGATTGGGCCGCCGTGTCGCGTGCGACCTGCTCGGCCCGCTGCCGCAGGGTTTGGTCCGGACCCGGTTCTGAGCCCCCTCGCCGGTCTGTCGGCGGGACTCTTGGTGAGGGTCGGTCATCTGTGCTTGTCATGCATCTCCCCTAATGTTTTCCTTTGACTGGCGCCTCGTAAACGTCGTCCATGGTTGCATGCGAAGTGTCGAGCCGACAGCGTTGCCAAGTCCCATAAAGCGGCTGCGAGGTTAACTGAATCTGGAGCGCCGACTGAGCGATTGGCATGAGTCTATAGCCAACGCACGTTGGAGTGTGGCTCGTGACCGCCATCCCTCAAGAATCGAGCCAAATCAGGCTCGCCATGCGCCCGGTGCGTCCTTCCCGGCGGTATGAATAGAACCGCGCCTGGTCGCTGAAGGTACAGAATTCACCCCCGCTGATGGCGCTGACGCCAACTTGTTCAAGCCGCTGGCGCGCAAGACGATACAGATCGGCGAGCCAGCGACCGCCGAGCGAAGGTTCGAAGGCGCTGGCGGCGGCCGGATCAGTGGTCACGAAAGCCTCGCGCACTTCCGGGCCGACCTCGAAGGCGCGCGGGCCGATGGCGGGTCCAAGCCAGGCGGCGATGCGCTCCGGTGCCTGTCCCAGTCGACCGACCGTGCGCTCGATGACACCAGCCAAGAGCCCACGCCAGCCGGCATGCACCGCCGCCACCGCGCCACCGTGGCGCTCGCACAGCAGCACCGCCAGGCAGTCGGCGGTCAGAACCGCGCAGACCCTGCCGGGCTCGTGCGTCAGGCTGGCGTCGGCGCAGGGCGCTCCAACCACGCCAGCCGGGTCCGGTTGATCAGCAGTAATTGCCATGACGCGACCATCGCGCTGATGTCTGATCGACTCGGAGGATGAAGACGGGCAGGATGAAGACATCTGTGTTCTGGCCATGGTCTGACCGTCGATTTCAAACACATCGGTGCCATGCACCTGCTCGAGCCAGACGGGCTCGGCGGACAGCTTCAAGGCCGCGACCAGCTGTCGGCGGTTGGCCGCGACCCTGGCCGGATCATCGCCAACATGGGTGGCCAGGTTCAGGCCGGCATAGGGGCCGGTGCTGTTGCCGACAGCACGGGTGGTGGTGCAGGCATGTACGCGGGGCGAGACCGACCATTGCGGATAGATGAATTCGATTCTTTCAGGCTCATGCGTTCCATTGACTCCGTTCATGATGCTTTACCGCCCTCCAAAAGCAATTGGTGGTGTGACCGACAACGCCGGCCCGACAACCGCTAATTGGGTGATCATTGAGGGGTGATCATTCAGAACCTGGCTGTGGTGCTTGCTCAAGCTCCCCCAGCAAGGCGGCGAGATCGGCCGCCATGGCAATCTCCCAGCTCAGAGTTTCGCCGCTTGCTGGATGCTCCAGCGCCAGACCGATGGCGTGCAGCGCCTGGCGCGGAAAAGCGCGCAGCGCGTCAGCCGCTGGTGCCTTGGCGGGGAAGGGTGCGCGCGCGCGGGCGTAAACCGGATCACCGACGAGCGGATGTTTTAAGTGGGCCATATGCACGCGAATCTGATGGGTTCGCCCGGTCTCAAGGCGCACGCCCAGCAGGGTGCAATGACCGAAACGCCGCAGCACCCGATAATGACTGACCGCCACGCGACCTGAGGCGACCACGGCCATTTTGGTGCGCGCCTGCGGGTGTCGGCCGATGGGCTGGTCTACAGTGCCGCCGCCGATCAGGTCCCCGCGCACCAGCGCGCGATAATCTCTATGTACGCAGCGTGCTTGCAGCTGGGAGACCAGGGATTGGTGCGCGAGCAAGGTCTTGGCAACCACCATGAGACCGCTGGTGTCCTTGTCCAGCCGATGCACGATGCCTCCACGCGGCAGGGCCGCTAGATCCGGATGCCGATGCAGTAGGGCGTTCAACAAGGTTCCGTCGGGCTGGCCGGCGCCTGGATGCACCACCAGACCCGCTGGCTTGTCGATGATTAGCAGATGCTCGTCTTCGAAAACAACCGGAAAAGCGATCTCCTGCGCTCGGGCCTGGGTGTGAACTTCCAGGCTTGGATCGCCCTGCAGGCACACCCGCTCGCCACCGCGCACCTTGTCGCGTCGGCGGCGAGGCTCGCCATCGACCTGCAACTGCCCGGTATCGAGCCAGTGCTGAATGCGCCCGCGCGAGACCTCCGGCATCAGCTCGGCTAACACCTGGTCGAGCCGGCGGCCAGCGGCGCTGGAAGGCAGCATCAGTTCGGGCAGGGCGTTCATGGGGCTGACATGATAAAGCTGGCTTGCTTGCGAACTTGCCTGGGTTCTTGGCCGGGTACTTGCTCGAGAGCTTGCTCTGGTCTGGCAAGGCGCAGGTGCGCGAGTTGCAAAGCAGAGTTCTGTGGTAATAACTCAGTTCCGTTATACTGCGCCCACAGGTTCGAGGCTGCGCATTATTGCCTCGACCACAGCGGAAGATTCATCTGCAATTAGGTTAAATCCTGGATTCGACACGCCATGCGGGCAAAGCTCTTCGCACTTATCTTACTGACTGGCCTGCTGCCGTTGCTGGTGGCCGGCTGCGGCATCTTTAACAAGGAGTTCGATCAAACCCGCGACTGGAGCGCCTCCAAGCTCTACAACGAGGCGGCTCAGCAGCTGGACGCGGCGAACTATGGGCGCGCCATTGAGTACTATGAAAAACTCGATGCGCGTTTCCCCTTCGGCCGGTATGCGATGCAGGGGCAGCTTGATCTCGCCTACGCCTACTACAGGGACGATCAGCCCGAGGCGGCGATCGCGGCGGCGGATCGGTTCATCAAGCTCTATCCGCAAAATCCTTTCGTTGACTATGCCTATTATCTGAAGGGCATCGTCAACTACAACCGCAGCGTCAGCTTTATCGACCGCTTCATCCCGACCGACGCCTCCCAGCGCGATCCTGGCTCCGCGCTCGACGCCTTTCAGGACTTCTCCGAGCTAGCGCGGCTCTATCCGGACAGCAAGTACGCCGCCGACGCGCGCCAGCGCATGCTCTACCTGCGCAACAATCTGGCCGAGAACGAGGTCAATGTGGCGCGCTACTACATGAAGCGCGGCGCCTATGTCGCGGCAGCCAATCGCGCCCAGTATGTGGTCGAGCGCTATCAGCGCACCACGGCGGTGGAGGCTGCGCTTGAGCTCTTGGTCGCCGCCTACCAGAAACTTGGCGAAAAACAACTTGCTGCCGATGCCCAGCGGGTGCTGACAATGAACCAAGAGGCCGGTCGCTTCATCAGCGACGAGCCTGCGCCCGGAGAGGTCAGTCTCGGGCGCAAGGTCTGGGACTATATAGGGCTAGACGAAAACTGAGAAGCTGGAGAAGCTGGCGGTTTGATCGCCGCTTCGTCTGGCCAATCAGATCGCCGCTTCGTCTAACTGATCAGATCGCCGCTTCGTCCTCTTCGCCGGTGCGGATGCGCACCACGCGCGTGACATCGGTGACGAAAATTTTACCGTCGCCAATTTTGCCGGTGCGGGCGGCCTTGGTGATGGCCTCAACGCTTGCCTCGAGTTGATCGTTCGCCACGACCAGCTCAATCTTCACCTTGGGTAGAAAGTCCACTACGTACTCTGCGCCACGGTAGAGCTCAGTATGGCCCTTTTGGCGGCCGAAGCCTTTGACCTCAATCGCGGTCATGCCGGTAATCCCGGCGGCGGACAGGGCCTCGCGCACGTCGTCGAGCTTGAAGGGTTTAATGATGGCTTCGACCTTCTTCATCGGGAGCTCCGTTATTCCGTCTTTATCTGGCTAGTGTCGCTTGGAGTATAAAAGCCAGGCGGCTGCTTGGCTATGTTTTCAAAGAATTCATGGTTTGCAAAGCAATCAGGCCGCGCAACCACTGAGGCGTTTGAGTCCCAGCAAGCCGGTTTGCGCACGGGGGTTCGCGCACGGCCCCCATCAGACGGCGCATCAGCCCGCTGAGCGCTCGAGCAGCTCGAGCATGCCCGCGCCCATTTCTGCCGGCGAGCGAAAGGTCGCCGCGCCCGCTTGCTCAAGCGCGCGGTATTTGGCCTCCGCGGTGCCGGCACCGCCCTGAGCACCACCCTGGATGATGGCACCGGCATGGCCCATGCGCTTTCCGGGTGGCGCGGTCAAGCCGGCGATATAGGCACCGACCGGTTTGGACATGGACGAGTGGATGAATTCCGCCGCTTCCTCCTCCGCGGTGCCGCCAATCTCTCCAACCATCAGCACCGCTTCGGTCTGGGGATCGGCCTCGAACAGGCGCAGACAGTCGATGAAATCCATCCCCTGAATCGGGTCCCCGCCGATGCCGACACAGGTGCTCTGGCCCAGCCCGACGCGGCTGGTCTGGAAGACAGCCTCATAGGTCAAGGTGCCTGAGCGCGAGACGATGCCGATGCAGCCGCGCTGGTGAATGGAGCCTGGCATGATGCCGATTTTGCAAGCCTCCGGCGTGATCACGCCGGGACAGTTCGGACCAATCAGCGCTACGTCCCTTGATGCCAGCGCCGCCTTGACCGCCAGCATGTCCAGCACCGGAATGCCCTCGGTGATGCAGACGATGACCTGAATGCCGGCATCGGCGGCCTCGAGAATGGCATCGGCCGCGAAAGCCGCTGGCACATAGATCATGGTGGCGTTGGCGCCGGTCTCTGCCACCGCGTCGGCGACAGTATCGAAGACTGGCAGATCGAGGTGGCGCTGCCCGCCCTTGCCCGGTGTCACACCACCGACCAGGCGGGTGCCGTAGGCGAGCGCCTGCTGGCTGTGAAAGGTGCCTTGCTTGCCGGTAAAACCCTGGCAGATGAGGCGGGTATCGGCGTCGACCAGAATGCTCATTGTGTAAATGCCAGGTAAGCGGTTATCGGTTGGCGGCGGCAACGACGCAGTCGGCGGCCTCGGCGAGATCGCTGGCGGTCTCGAGCGCCAGTCCGCTCTGTGCCAGCATGGCCAGGCCCTGCTCGGCATTGGTGCCGGCCAGACGCACGACCAGCGGCACCCGCAGTCCAGTTTGCGCCACAGCTTTTATGATGCCCTCGGCGATTAGATCGCAGCGCACGATACCGCCGAAAATGTTGACCAGAATGGCACGGACCTTGTTGTCGGACAGGATCAGCTGAAAGGCCTCGGCGACCCGCTCGGCGGTGGTGTTGCCACCGACATCGAGAAAATTCGCCGGCGTACCGCCATGGCGCTGCACCAGATCCATGGTCGCCATCGCCAGCCCGGCGCCATTGACCATGCAGCCGATGTTGCCGTCGAGGCTGACATAGCTCAACCCTTGTTGATCGGCGCGCGCCTCGCGCTCATCCTCCTGGCTGCGGTCACGCAGCGCCTGCAGATCCGGGTGGCGATAGAGCGCATTGGCGTCGAGCACCACCTTGGCGTCGAGCGCCAGCAGTTGGCCGTCTGGCCCGAGCGCGAGGGGATTGATCTCGACCAGGCTCGCGTCCGTGTCAATGAACATCCGGTAGAGCGACTGGGTGATGGCATGCAGTTGCTTAAGCGCCGGTGCTGGCAGACCGAGGCGATAGCCAAGATGCCGGCTCTGCCAGGCACGCAGGCCGGTCGCCGGATGAACCCAGACACGCTCAAAGGCCGCCGGCTGGGCACCGGCAGCGGCTTCGACATCGCCGCCGCCGGCCCTGGATGCGATCACCATGACCCGTTCGGCGGCACGATCGACCAGCATGGCGAGATAGAACTCCTCGGGGGCGCTGGCGGGCACCTCAATCATCACCCGCTCCACCGGCAGCGCGCGCCCGCCGCTCTGGGGCGTGACCAGGCGCTGACCGAGTAGCCGCCCGGCAGCATCGCGCACATCATCAAGGCTGGCGCAACCAATCACACCGCCCACCTTGCCACGCCCACCGGCATGCACCTGGGCCTTGATCATCCACTGAACCGGACCTTTTTCCGCATCCGAATGCGCGGCCTGGTGCGAATACTGCTCCGCTGGGTGGCTCGAACTGAGGGATACCGCAGCGGCGACGGCGGAGTCGACGCTGTCGGCCACGCGGCTTTCCGGTACCGGGATGCCATAATCGCGAAACAGCGCTTTGGCTTGATATTCGTGCAGGTTCATTGGTGATTGGCTAACGGGGGATGACGGCGACGGCTGGGGTTTGGTGGAACCGATGGGTTTGGTATAAGGGATGGTAACCGGCCAGTTGCCAGGAGTCAGTAACTCTCGATGGATTCAGTCCCACACCCGCAACGCGAACATTCGCTGCAGGCCCTGAGCTGGCTGCTGGTCTATCGGCTAAGCCTCGCGCTGGTGCTGATTCTGATCTTTTTCTATCCGCAGACACCGACCTGGCTCAGCGCCCATGGCGACCCGAGCATGGCACGGCTGCTGCTAAAGTTGCAAACCCTCTCGGTCCTGGTAAGCGGCGTGATGATGCTGCTTGGCCAGCCCAAACCGGCACGCCAGATCGAGCTGGCGATTTTTCTCGATATCGTTTTCTACACCGGGCTGATGCATGCCAGCGGCGGCACCAGCACCGGCCTCGGGCTGATTCTGGCCATTGTGGTCGCCGCTGGTGCCATCACGCTTGAGGGTCGCCTGTCGTTGCTGTTCGCGGCCCTGGCCACCTTGGCGGTTATTTTCCAGCAATTCTACACCCAGCTCTACGGCGACATACCCAGCGGCAGCTATACCCAGGCCGGACTCCTGGGGGTGACCTACTTTGCCGTGGCGCTTCTGGCCCATGTGCTTGCGCGGCGCTTGCACGAAACCGAACATCTGGCCGAGCGGCGCCAGGTCGACATTGCCGATCTTTCCAAGCTGAACGAATTCATCATCCAGAGCATGTCGACGGGTGTTCTCGCGGTGACTGGGGATCGCACCCTGCTGGCGATCAATAATGCCGCCAAGCGCCTCCTCGGTGTCAGCGAGCCGCATCCCGGGGAGCGCCTCGCGCGTTTGTCACCCGCGCTGGATCAGTGGTTTGGCCAAGCCATCGCCAAGAATCAAACGAGTGACGATGTGCTCGCGCTGGGCGAGCATGAGGTGCGACCGAGAATCGAGCGGCTCGACGGTTTCCGCACCGGCGGCGCGCTCGTTTTTCTGGACGACAACCGCCAACTGGTGCGCGAGGCGCAGGAGATCAAGCTCGCCTCTCTCGGGCGCCTGACCGCCAGCATTGCGCACAACATTCGCAACCCGCTGTCATCCATCAGCCACGCCGGGCAATTGCTATCGGAAGTGGAATACTTCGGCCCGGAAGAGCAGCATCTGCTCAATATCGTGCGCCGCAACGCCCTGCGCATCGACGAAACCGTCACCAGCATCCTGGAGTTCTCCCGGCGCGACCAGCCACAGCCGCGGACCATCGACCTCGGAGCCTGGCTGCGGGAGTTTCGCGAGGAATTCATCGCCGGCAACCGTCTGAGACCGGAGGCAATGCAATTACAGCTGCCCGAGGACAGCATTCAGGTCAGCGTCGATCCACGCCACTTCGGTCAGGTGCTGCGCAACCTGTGCGAAAATGCCTATACCCACGGACATTCCGAGCTCGAGCCCACCCGGGTGGATATCAGCCTGACCCATGCCGCAGAGAGTGACACCATTCATCTAACGGTCGCCGACAATGGCCCCGGCGTGCCGTCGCAGCATGTACGAAATCTGTTCGACCCATTTTTCACCACCGCCAATACCGGCACGGGTCTCGGCCTCTACGCCGCGCGCGAGTTATGCGAAGCGAACAGCTTGCGCTTGGAGTATATTGCTGATCAGCTTCCAGGCGCCCGTTTCCGCGTAATTTTGAACAGATATACCTGAACCAAATGGGATTTCGGCCGCCTTCATTTTAGGAATCAAGCGAGGGAACGCTAGTTCTACTTTTGTTACAGTCATAAGCGCACTGACCGTCCGGTTGCCCAATTCCGTCCACCAAACCAAACCCGCGTGAAGAGCGAATCAATGCCTGCTATCTGTCTGGCCGAGCGCGCGGGGGTCACGCAGGCGCAAATTGCGCGCTTCGAGGCCGGCAAAGGCATCCTGCGCGCCGATACACTGTTGCGCCTTTCCAACGCAATGGGCGTGAAGGCGGATGTGCTGTGAGACGAGAACGATGTCGGCTAACCAAGATCAGCGTGCTAGCAAGGACAGTCGTGTCTTCAGCTAAGGCTTAACAGCGCTCTGATTTTTGCTTTAATTTCAGCCAGTTCCTCCGAGCTCGCTGTGCCCTTGCGTTCCGGCTGCCGACTTTGCCAGTCGAGACTGTTAACCTGGTCGGCGAGCGCAACGCCTGTTGCCTCGCTGCCTTTTAACGCGACCTCAAACGGGTAGCCCTTGATTTGATTGGTGACAGGCACACAGACAAGCAGGCCAGATCGACTGTTGTACATCTTGGGGCTCAATACGACAGCGGGGCGGCGGCCGGCTTGTTCATGCCCGCTTTGCGGTGTAAAGCTCAACCAAATAATATCGCCCTCGTTGGGCACATAGGCCGTTGCCATCAAAGCACTTCCTTGCCTTTCGGGGCGCCGAAGTCTTGCTCCCGGTGGCGGTTCTGCGGGGAGATGCCCGCCAGCAAGTCATCAAGGGCATAATTTGGAGCGGCGGGCTCGATAATCACCCGGCCATTTTCCGCGCGGATTGCGACGGCCTGATCGACCGCTAGATGGGCCGCTTCCATGATGGCTGCGGGTAAACGGACAGCCGGACTGTTGCCCCATTTTTTTACTATCTGAACGCCCATTCGCCACATTCTCTTGGTAGAAACAAATGTTGATACATTGAGAGTGTAGGTCAGGCGGCTAGCGGTAGCAAACAGTTTTGCGCGGGCGCAGCAGCATCAGGTCCGGCTCGGGCTCCGAACGGGGTGCCAGCGTGAGGGGGTTCTGCACGGAAACCAGCGCACCTGCCCCAACCCGCAGGGTTAGCAGTCGGCTCAGACGATTGTTCTTCCCTGCATGATCGGCATTGATGGGCGTCATTGCACGAAGCTCTCCTTCGATCAGTTCAACACGGTCGTCTTCATCGAAGATGCCAGCGTGAATCATTTGATGGTAAGTATCCACGTCCAAGCGAAAGATCGGACGTGCCTCATCAAAGGTGGGCTCGGCTTCGACAACTGAGGTGGACCCCATTGGCTGGGCAGCCAGAGGGGTCCACCTCAACCATCGACGCCAATGGTTTGGATGTGTGGCTCCCTTAGCGTAAACTTACAGTACAAACATTAACGGGCAAGAAAAAGCCTTCTTGGGCGGACCCATGGGGGCAGGAAGGCACTCCCAATGCATCATATCGCCATCAACGTTCAAAACGATCAACTAGCGGAGAAGGTGCTGCGGGCACTCGAACTCTTCAAGGGCGATGATATCGAAATCGTCTCCATTGAGGATCTGGAAGACTTAAAGGTACTCCAAGCAACACGTGATGAGTCATCGATCCCTTTCGAGGACTACTTGGCCCATGCGGATTGAACTGCGAAAGAGTGCGATCAAGGATCTGCAACGGATCGACAAGCAGCAAAAAGAACGCCTGCATGTAGCAATCGGAAGTCTTGCCGATTTCCCGAGTGTGCCAAATCTGAAAAAGCTGACGAGTTTCGAACCAGCGTATCGCCTCAAAGCTGGTGATTATCGGGTCTTATTTGATGTTGCTGGCGATACGATCATGATTGGCCGGGTGCTGCATCGGCGAGAGAGCTACAGATGACCATCGACGAACGCATCCATTCGGCTCACGCACTTTCGCACGCTGGCACATGCTGCATGGACTATGCTGACGGTGTGACTAAAGTAACGCCATAGTCTTGGCACCATTTAGATTCATCCCAAGTGATCATATCGCATAGTGTAGATACATTTGCATATGCAAGCAACCACAACCAATGTAGAGATTTTCCACACCCAACGCCCAGCGCACCGGCCATGTCCTCTGCAGCGCCGTGCGCACGCGCGTCAATTCATCATTTCGTCAAACCCATGTGCTTTAGTAGGCTGTCCCAGCCACTCACGGATCGCATTCGTTACGTTCAGCTCCTGCCATTGGATCACCTTCCAGCTGAGCAGGCCAGTGCGACAGATGGCATCCGGAGAAGCGCGCGGCAGTTCCCGAGCTGGACTTTCGGAGTTCCGGGGAGGCAAGCCTGGCAGAGAGGCTCAGTGGGTACTCTTTGTCCTGCGGCCGCGCTGAAGCTGGAGGTCTGGGCGGAGCGTGGCGCTGGTGCGGACAAGTCTCCATTCTTCCGAGACCGCGCAGACCATTTATTTGATTCTAATTCGATTGAGGCAAACTAAATCGAACCTGGACCCTTTAATTGCACTGGTCCGCTGTTGCTTTCGGTGGCGAAGAAGCGGACGGTGAGTATGGGTTCGGACATGCGCGTATTGTATCAATTTTGGTCCGCATCAACAATGCCACCCCGCCAGAGCAAAAACCCCGCCCCGATGACTCGGGAGCGGGGTTGTCTGGGGCGGTGGGCGTCCGTGCCCGAGGGGTCAGCCGCGCCGGGTTGGGGCGAGGATGTCAAAATACATGTGAATTAAGCCAATCGCGCAATGCGATATTCATCCGCACCTGCCAGCCTTCGCCGCTCGCCTTGAATGCTTCAATCACATCAATATCGTAACGGATCGTTAATGCCTGTGTCTTGTTTTTTGTCTGGAAGCGACCTCGATGAATCAGCTTATCACCGACATACTCATCGGCTTGAGTAAAAAAATCGTCCGTCAACTCAGGTGCGTCATCTGGATCAATCCATCCGCTCGCTATAGCGTTTTCTTTCGCGTTCATTTGCTTTCCTCATACTGATAATGCGCCGAGTCTTTCCACGAGGTGTCCAGGCTATGATAACCATTCGGTCATTCAATTTGCCGGCTGTGATGTAGCGCAACTCACCGTAATTCTCGCGGGCATCTTCAGCGGTGAAATGCCGTCCAGCAAAGATCTCATTGGCATGAGCGAAATTCAAACCTCGCTCCATGAGGGTTTTAGCGCGTTTTCCCGCATCAAATTCGATGTCCATGGAGTGAGATTAGCCGCCTCCGTTTTGGGAATCTAGCCAGTGAGCGTCGGCCACGTCAAGAAAACACGAAAAACCCCCGCCCCGATGACTTGGGAGCGGGGTTGTCTGGGGCGGTGGGCATCCGTGCCCGAGGGGGTCAGCCGTGCCGGGTTGGGCTTAGGCTGCGCCCGGCTGGGATGGCTTAGAAATTAATCCGAACCTGACCGTTCGCAGTAACAACAGTAAGTCTAGCGGGTTAAAGTCCCGTCCGAGGGTTTGTCCGTACGCCTCGGTAGCATGGGGAAGCGGCGTCTTGGTAACAAGGGGTCGTAAGTTTCCACACAGCAAGAGAGCAGGCCGTAACGCAAGTGAACCTAGATGCAGCCTCGTGAACAAAGGTTGGAGACGCCGACCCTGTGGTCAGAAGGGGAAGGCCGTTGGGTGGCCACTTGAAGAACGGAAGTGGTGGTCATCGTCTCTCGGGGTAGCAGGGGCGGCATGTTCTTGAAGACTTATCTGTCCAGTGCTGGAGATCCATGACGGGAGGTGGGCAAGACCACCAACGCCAGCGTATAAGGTAACGAAGTCGCTGTCGCCTATCATGGAAGTCAGAGGGGTGCAGAGTACCGTTTGAGACTGAGGGACAACATAACCCCGGTCGAGGGAAGGGACCCTACTTTGTGCACGCCACCAAAGAGCGGAGGATCAGGAGATTGCGTTCATCGCTAGCCACTCCAGATACGATCAGGACGCTACAGAGGTCGCTCTACTGCCAGGCCAAGCAACGAACGTTGTGCATGCCTCGTTGTGAAGCACATCGGAAAGCCTGTGCGGGAAAATCGCATGCACGGTTTGATGAGGGAGGGCTGGTTGTCAGCGCCATGCCTCGGCTATTTAGGCACCGCCAAACGAAAGGGGCGGAAACAGATAAGCCGCGACTAAAGTGTTGGCAACCTGCTCTCTACTCTATCCATATTAGCTCCCAAACACTGGCGTACCATTGAAGACGCCCCCATTGACCAACCCGTCCGCCCCATCATGCCAAACCCACCCGCCACCTTCGCCCTGATCGGCGCCGCCGGCTTCGTCGCGCCGCGCCACATGCGCGCCATCCAGGACACCGGGCAGACCCTGCTCGCGGCGCTCGACCCCAATGACAGCGTCGGCATCATCGACAGCTACTTCCCGCAGGCGGATTTCTTCACCGAATTCGAGCGCTTCGACCGCCACGTCGACAAACTGCGCCGCAAGGGCCGACCCGTCGATTACGTCAGCATCTGCTCGCCCAACTACCTGCACGACGCCCATATTCGCTTCGCCCTGCGCAATCGCGCTCATGCCATTTGCGAAAAGCCGCTGGTACTCAACCCCTGGAATATCGACGGCCTGCATGAAATTGAGACCGAAACTGGCGCACGCATCTACAACATTCTGCAACTGCGCCTACACCCCAGCATCATCGCGCTGCGCGAACGCATCCACAGGGACGACACAAGCATCCGAGACGTCGATATCACCTACATCACCTCACGCGGCAACTGGTATCAGCGCAGTTGGAAAGGCAACCTAGAGAAATCCGGCGGCATTGCCACCAACATCGGCGTGCATTTTTTCGACATGCTGAGCTGGGTCTTCGGCCCTGTCCGCGATAGCCAGGTCCATCTCAGTCGCCCGGACTGTGCCGCTGGCTATCTGGAGCTCGCACAAGCACGGGTACGCTGGTTCCTCTCCATCAATGCCGATCATCTGCCCGCGAGCGCGCGCGAGCAAAACCAGCGCACCTATCGCTCCATCACCGTCGATGCAGAGGAGATCGAATTCTCCGGTGGCTTCACCGATCTTCACACCGAAAGCTATCGCCACATTCTCAGCGGACAAGGCTTCGGTCTGGATGAAGCGCGCACCGCTGTCGAAACCGTTTATCAAATCCGTAACGCCAGCCCGCAGGGTCTGCGCGGCGACTATCATCCCTTCTGCGCCCAAGTGCGGGAATAAACTTAGCCATGAGCCACGCCTACCGCGCGCATCCCACCGCCATCATCGACGAGGGTGCCGAGATCGGCCCCGACACCCGCATCTGGCACTGGGTTCACATCTGCGGCGGCGCCCGCATCGGTCGCGACTGCTCGCTCGGTCAGAACGTCTTTGTCGGCAACCGGGTCGTTATCGGAAACAACGTCAAGATTCAGAACAACGTCTCAGTCTACGATGGCGTCACCCTGGAAGACGAGGTCTTCTGCGGCCCCAGCATGGTTTTCACCAACGTCTACAATCCCCGCTCGGCAGTGTCGCGTAAGGACGAATACCGTCCGACCCTGGTCAAAAAGGGCGCCACCCTCGGCGCCAACTGCACTCTCGTCTGCGGAGTCACCATCGGCGAATACGCCTTCATCGGCGCCGGCTCGGTTATCACCCGAGACGTCAAGCCCTATGCCCTCATGGTCGGCGTTCCGGCGCGGCAGATCGGCTGGATGAGCGCGCATGGCGAGCGCCTTGACTTGCCGCTGCAGGGAGAGGGACAAGCCCAGTGCCCCGCGACCGGGCAGCGCTATGGGCTGATCGCTGGGCGCATGGCCGAAGAAGCGCCATGAAAACCGACATTTCCATCTATGATTTTCTCGCCCTCGGTTCCGAAGCCTTTCGCATCCTCGCCGGAGGGCGGGGACTCCAAGGCCCCATCGCTTTCGCTCCGAGACGCTCAAAAATATCGAGCGGCGCATTGATGGCCTGTACGACCCCATCGAGCACGACGGCCCCGTTTGGATTGTCGAATTTCAAATCGAGCGTCAGCCCGCCGCGCTCAAGCCAATCCCTTCCTCGCCGTGCTCGCACCGCAACTGTTCACCGACACCGAATTGACCGCCCAAGCGCCCACCCTCTGGCGTACCATTACAGATGCCAAGATCGAGCCACACCACCGCGAACGCCTGGGCGCGCTACTCGAATTTTGGTTCATGGAGCGCTTCCGTACGCTATCGCTTGAGGAAATTCGCACAATGTTTCAGACGCTCACACCATTACAAGAACCCCGCGCCTATCAAGAAATCTTTGCCCAAGGAGAAATCGAAGGAGAGATCAAAGGTAAGGTTCGGAGCCTGAAGCGCCTGCTCGCCCGCCACTTCGGCACCATCCCGGATTGGGCCGAGGAACGTCTCAACAAGGCGGATGGTGAGCAACTTGACCTGTGGCTTGATGCGGTGCTCGATTCCAGCAGTCTGGAAGCCTTATTTGGCTGAGTCATTTGGTTTTCCCGGAAATTAATTCCATCCTGCTAAATTCATTTAGCTAATACCCATTTAGTTAGATGACTTGATATTCGCCAAATCAGGCGGAGACCGCCATGCAAATAGCGATTGAACTACCCAATGATTTCGTAAACTTTCAAGGAGCCGCTGAAATTCGTCAGGAGGTTGCAACTTCATATGCGCTATGGCTCTATCAGCAAGGCCGTGTGACCCTCTCGAAAGCGGCCGAATTGGCAGGTGTGGATTTGTATGATTTCATGATGACCTGCAAGCGGAACAGGGTGCCTATCATCGACATCAGTCGCGATGACCTTATTGCGGAACTCTCGGGGTTTGACGGGGGATGATCCTCGTTGCCGACTCGTCCGCACTGGTCGCTCTGGCGGCCTGCGATAGCCTGATCCTGTTGGATGAAATTTTTGGTCAGGTCATGGTGCCGGAAGCAGTGTACAGAGAAGTCGCTCAACCAGACAAGTTCCAATCGAATCGGTTGAAAGAGTACCTGCATGGCAAGGTCCGTCAGGTCGATATGCAGGGATTTGTTTCTCTCGATGCCTGTGCAGATGTCGGCGAGACCGAGGCGATGCTCCTCTATAAAGCGATTGCAGCTGACTATCTGCTGATCGATGACAAGCGTGGACGTAAGATTGCAAGCCTCAACCGGATCAAAACCATCGGGTCACTCGGTGTCTTGCTGCAAGCCAAACGCATGGGTCTGGTCAATCACATCGGTCCGCTAATTGAAAACATTATTGATAGCCCAGTCTTCATCAGTGAGAGTCTGGTGACGACAGTCCTTGAACTTGCCGGCGAACTCGTGCAACAGCCGTGATTGTGCTAAAATCCGCTGTTCGTCGGCTGTTGTGCCGCAATCTCTATGCGCGTGGGATGATTGGATCTAATTCCATCCTAACCCCATTTCTCCATTTCTGACGCAGTCTCTTGCTCTGTTGGAAGACATTGGAGCGACTTGATGGCAGCGAATGTTGATTATCCTTTTGAACTGCGTCCTCTGGAAAATAACGAGGGTGGTGGCTGGTTAATTGTTTATCCGGATTTGCCCGGCTGCATGTCCGACGGCGAAACGCCAGAAGAGGCAATTGCCAATGGTCGGGATGCGGCTGCGGCCTGGATGAGGGCCACTACCGATGCGGGCCGAGAAATTCCTCGCCCCGGAGAGTTGCCCAACGGTCGGTTTATCGCACGCATTCCGCGCAGCTTAAACACAAGACTCACTGCGCGCGCCAAGCAGGAAGGCGTGAGTATGAGTGCGCTGGTTTCTGCCATTCTCGCCGAGAACCTCGGCCGCAGAGAAAGCGCGGGGCTGTGAGTTGAAGACCCATCGGCAGCGCGGCCCAGTGCAGACCACCAAGACCAGCGTGCATGGTGCCATTAACATGCTCAGACCTTATTGGGAAGTCATCGATACACAACATTGATTCAACGGGGGAGAGGACGTTGGAACATATGAAAGCCCATACCATTACCCATATCTCCCCGCCCCAGCGTCGTCCGGGGCTGGACACAGCTCCCGAGTTCTGCTGAGATGCCCTTTCATCTTCAGCAAGGGGACGGGAGACCATGGACCAAGCGATTCCAAGCCGTTTATGTGGGCGCCCTTTCAACGAGACCGACTTAGCGCGCATTCGCCAGGAGATCGCGCTGGCGCAGCCGCCGCTGCGCGCGGAGATCGCTCGGCGGGTGTGCCGCGCGCTGGAGTGGACCGATATCCAAGGCCGCCCCAAGCTCATGAGTGCCCGGGTGGGACTGCTGCGGTTGCATCGTGCCGGGCTCATTGTGCTGCCGCCACCGACCTGCGGCAATGGCAATGGGCGGCGCTTCGTCCCGCGCCCCGAGTCCCGGCCCGAACCGATCCCAGTGTCCGTCCCGCTGCGCGCGCTCAGCGGCTTGCGCCTGGCGCGCGTTGATGATCGAAGGGCCTCGCAATTATGGAACGGCCTGATCGAGCGCTACCACTACCTCGGCTACAGTCCCCTGCCTGGTGCGCAGCTGCGCTACCTGATCCAGTGGGATGGCGGTCTGCTCGGCGCCATCGGCTTTGGCGCGGCGGCCTGGAAAGTCGCTGCCCGCGACCGCTGGATTGGCTGGACGCCCGCGCAGCGCCAAGCACACCTGGGACGGGTGCTCAACAACGCCCGCTTCCTCATCCTGCCCTGGGTGCAGGTCAAACACCTCGCCTCCAAGGTGCTGTCCTTGGCCGCGCGGCAAGTCAGTGTCGACTTTCCCGCCCGCTATGGCGAGCGTCTGGTGCTGCTGGAGACCTTTGTCGAGACCCCACGCTTTGCCGGGACCTGTTACCGTGCCGCCAACTGGCACGACTTGGGCGAAACCACCGGGCGCGGCAAGTGCGACCGCACCCATCGGGCCGCGCTGCCGCGCAAGGCGATCTATGTCTACCCGCTGGCGGCGGACTTCCGCGCCGCCCTGGGGGTGGTGGCATGATCGCGCTGGCCTCTGAACTGCAGGACATCTCTCTGGGCGACAAGCGCCTGAATCATCGCGCCCAACAGGTGCTTGAAACCCTCGGCGCCAAGCCGACACAAAGTATTCCCGGGGCTTGCAACGGTTGGTATGAGACCCGGGCCGCCTATCGCTTTTTCGATCATCCCACGGTCACCGCCGAGCAGATCCTCGCACCCCATTTTGCTTGTACCGAAGAACGTCTGCGCGAGCATCCGCGGGTGCTGTGTATCCAAGATACCAGCGAGCTGGACTATACAACCAAAAAAGGCATTGTCGGTCTTGGGCCACTGAACTTTGAGAGCCGCTATGGGATGTACATCCATCCCACCTTGGCGGTCACGCCCGAGCGCCTCGCGCTGGGGCTGCTGGATTTGCACACTTTTGTGCGCGAGCCCGGTAGCCTGGGCCAGGACAAAGACTCGCGCCGCCCACTGGAGGAGAAAGAAAGCGTGCGCTGGGTCGATGGCTACGCGCGCGTCAATGCGCTGGCCGAGGAACTGAGCGACACGCGCTTGACCTATGTTGCCGATCGCGAGGGCGACATCTACGACCTGTTTGTTGAAGCGCCCATCCCCGAGAACAGCGCCGATTGGCTGGTACGGGTGCAGCATCGCGACCGCTGCTTGGCCGATGGCAGAAAGCTCAATGAGGCCCTGGACGCCGCTGCGGTGCTCACCGAGATCACCTTCGAGCGTCCCGCCACCAAGGGGGCCAAAGCACGCCAGGTCAAGCAGGAGATCAAGGTGGTGCGCGTGACCCTGAAGGCACCCTGGCGCCCGGATCGCACCTTGCCCGATGTCACGGTCACGGCCTTGCTCGCCACCGAGGTCAATCCACCCGCCGGCGAGGAGCCACTCAACTGGCTGTTGCTGACCAATCTGGCGGTGCAGAGCGCCGAGGAGGCCATCGAGACGCTCTCCTGGTATCTTTGCAGGTGGCAAGTGGAGATTTTTTTCCGGATCTTAAAAAGTGGCTGCCGCATCGAGGAGCTGCAGCTCGAGACGCGCGAGCGCCTGGAGCCGGCGCTCGCTTTGTACATGATCATCGCGTGGCGGGTGCTGTACCTGACCATGCTCGGGCGCGAGTGCCCGGAGTTGCCTTGCGATGCGGTCTTTGCCGAGGAGGAATGGAAGGCGGTCTATCTGGTCACCCAGAAACAAGCGCCACCCGAGCAGCCGCCCTCGCTCGATACCATGGTGCGCATGGTCGCCTCCCTGGGCGGCTTTCTCAACCGCAAATCCGATGGGTTCCCGGGACCGAAGACGCTCTGGATTGGGTTGCAGCGCATCCCCGATTTTGTCATGGCGCTGGAGGCTTACCGCAGCGTCAGGGATAGTTATGGGTAATGGTATGATGAAAGCCGTCATCCTAGCCGGCGGCCTCGGCACCCGTTTTGCCGAGGAGACCGACCTCAAACCCAAACCCATGATCGAGATCGGCGGCAAACCGATTCTTTGGCATATCATGAAGCTCTACGCCCATCATGGCATCACTGACTTCATCGTCTGCTGCGGCTACAAGGGCTACATGATCAAGGAGTATTTCGCCAATTACTTTCTGCACATGTCCGATGTCACCTTCAATCTGCGCACCCACAGCATGGAAGTCCACGAACATCATGCCGAGCCCTGGCGCGTCACCCTCGTCGACACGGGCGAGCTGACCATGACCGGCGGGCGGCTCAAGCGGATCAAGCCTTATCTCAACGGCGAAGACTTTTGCTTTACCTACGGCGACGGCGTCAGTGACATCGATATCGGTACCCTGATCGCCTTTCACCAGACACACGGCAAGCTCGCCACCCTCACCGCCGTTCAGCCGCCAGGGCGTTTCGGTGCGCTCAATCTCGACGGCGACAATGTTGTTAGCTTCCAGGAAAAGCCCAGTGGCGACGGAGCCTGGATCAACGGCGGCTTTTTCGTGCTCTCGCCCCAGGTCATCGACTACATTGACGGCGATGCCACCGTCTGGGAGCGCGAGCCGATGGAGCGGCTGGCGCGGGAGGATCAGTTCACCGCCTTTCGCCACTCCGGCTTCTGGCAGCCCATGGATACCCTGCGCGACAAACTGCACCTTGAGCAGTTGTGGCGCGCGGGGGGCGCTCCCTGGAAGGTTTGGGACTGATGCCCCCCGTTCGCGCTCCCCATCCATTCTGGTCCGCCAAGCGGGTCGTCCTCACCGGCCACACCGGTTTCAAAGGCGGTTGGTTGGCCCTCTGGCTGCAACAGCTCGGCGCCGAGGTCACCGGCTATGCCCTAGAGCCGCCGACCGCCCCTAATCTGTTCGACGTGGCCCAGGTCTGCGCCGGCATGACCTCCGTCATCGCCGACATCCGCGATCTGCCAAGGCTGCAACAGACGCTGAGCGAGGCCCGCCCGGAGATTGTCTTCCACCTAGCCGCACAACCGCTGGTGCGCTATGGCTACCGCAACCCGGTCGAAACCTACGCCACCAACGTCATGGGCACAGTGCATCTGCTGGAAGCCGTTCGCCAGACGTCGGGCGTGCGCGCCGTGGTCATCGTCACCAGCGACAAATGCTACGAGAACCGCGAATGGGTCTGGGGCTACCGCGAAGATGAACCCATGGGCGGTCAAGATCCCTACAGCAACAGCAAGGGGTGCGCCGAGCTGATCGCCCGCGCCTATCGCGACTCCTATTTCAATGCCGTTAGCCATGCGGAGCGTGGTGTGGCCATCGCCAGCGCTCGCGCCGGTAACGTCATCGGCGGCGGCGACTGGGCCGCGGACCGTCTCATCCCCGACCTGCTGCGCGCCATCCGCGCCAGCGAGCCGGCCGTCATCCGTGCGCCTCATGCCATTCGCCCCTGGCAACATGTTCTCGAGCCGCTCTCCGGCTACCTGCGGCTGGCCGAACGGCTCTATTGCGAAGGTTCGGCCTATGCCGAGCCATGGAACTTCGGCCCCAACGACGAAGACACCAAGCCTGTCCAATGGGTTGTCGAGCGTTTAACCCGTATCTGGGGCCAAGGTGCACGCTGGCAGCTCGATCCCAATTCCCAGCCACACGAGGCCCACCACCTCAAGCTGGACTGTGCCAAGGCTAGGGCGCGTCTGGACTGGAGTCCCTGCTGGCCGCTCGCCGAAGCCATCCGCCGGGTCGTGGCCTGGCAGCAAGCGTTGGATGCTGGCGCCGACATGCGTGCCTGGTCGCTTGCGGAGATCGCTGACTACATGCAAGCTCAGGCCACGTCTCATGCCGATTAAAGCCCTTGTAGATTAGGAGCGAACCCCCCATGCAAATCATCGAACAGACCGTGACAGTGGGCGAAGGCGGCCGGGTCGCCTTACAGGTCTCCCGACCGGTCGGAGTGCGGGTCCGGGTGATCGTGCTCGATGAGACTGACAAGGCGCTAGACGAGTCTGCAGCGCTGACCCGTTGGCAGGAAGACAGCGGCTTCGCCCGTCAGGTCTTGGCAAATCCTGCCGAGGACGTGTGGAATGACCTTTGAGATTCAGCCGGGCGGCATCTATAAGCTGCCGTTTCCGTTCACCGATCTCTCAGGACGCAAGGCGCGCCCGGCGCTGGCCCTGAATCCACCGGATGCGCATGGCGACGTCCGCTTTCTGTTCATCACCACCACGCCGGTCAAGGATCCGGCGCAAGGTTACGCCTTGGCCGCGACCGATTACGCCGGATTGCCGCTGCCTTTTTCCAGTTTCCTGCGACTCGACAAGCCGTTTCTGCTGCATCAGAGCGTGGCGCTAAAGCCCTTGGCGCGGTTGACCAACGCCGCCTTTGCTACCCTATTGCGGCGATTGATCGTCGCGGAGATCCCCCGCTTCGCCGCGCTGGAATATGTCCGCCGTCCGTTCGAGCCGGGCGTGACAGCCATCCCCGCCGCCGGCAAGGTTCTCGATGCCGCCGAACCGAGCTTGATGGTCGAGGCCGCGCTCGATGGCTGGCTCACCACTGGCCGCTTCAATGACGCATTCGAAGAGCGCATGGCCCGCTTCCTCGGCGTCAAACATCTGATCACCGTCAATTCTGGCTCCTCGGCCAACCTGGTCGCCTTCAGTACCCTGACCTCCCCGAAATTGGGCGAGCGCGCTATCCAGCCCGGCGACGAGGTCATCGGGGTTGCCGCCGGCTTCCCGACCACGGTCAATCCCATCCTGCAATTCGGAGCGGTTCCGGTCTTCGTCGATGTCGAGCTGGGCACCTACAACATCGACGCCAGCCGGATCGAAGAAGCCATCGGCCCGCGTACGAAGGCGATCATGCTCGCCCACACCCTGGGCAATCCCTTTAATCTTGCGGTCGTCACTCGCTTGTGCAGAGAGTACAACCTCTGGCTCATTGAGGACTGCTGCGATGCCTTGGGAAGTACCTACAACGGCCAGATGGTCGGCACCTTCGGTGACATTTGTACGCTCAGTTTCTACCCCGCCCACCACATTACCATGGGCGAGGGCGGTGCCGTTTTTACCAACAGCGGCATCCTGAAACCCATCATCGAATCCTTCCGCGATTGGGGCCGCGATTGCTTCTGCGCGCCGGGACACGACAACACCTGCAAGAAGCGCTTTGCCTGGCAGCTTGGCACCCTGCCCCCAGGCTACGATCACAAATACACCTATTCGCATGCCGGCTATAATCTCAAGATCACCGATATGCAGGCCGCCTGCGGGCTGGCCCAGCTCGATAAGGCCCCCGGCTTTATTGCCCAACGCAAGGCGAATTTCGCGTTCCTCAATGAGCGTCTGAGGGATTGCGAGGAATTCCTCGTCTTGCCCCAGGCTACGCCCAACACCGATCCATCCTGGTTTGGTTTTCCGATTACGCTGCGCGACCAGGCCCCGGTCACGCGACTGGATCTCTTGACCCACCTCGATCGGAACAAGATCGGCACCCGCCTGCTGTTCGGTGGCAACCTCATCCGCCAGCCCTATATGGCCGGGCGCCAGTATCTGGTCAGCGGTGATCTCGCTAACACCGATATCGTGATGAACAACACCTTCTGGATTGGCGTGCAACCTGCGCTGACACGGGAGATGTTGGCGTTTGCCGCAAGCAGTATCGAACATTTTCTGAAAGAATGAACATTCTCCTGACTCGTGCGACCATCTTTCCCGGCAGTCATCTGTCTGCAAGGCAATATGCCTGTGGTACCTCTTAATATTTATGTCGACCGGATCCCATTTTATGAAACTGATCGAAACTATGCTCCCTGACTGCTACGAGTTGCAACCTCGGGTATTGTCAGATGTGCGCGGTTGCTTCGTGAAAACCTTTCAGCAGAATTGGTTCGAAGATTTAGGGTTATCGACACACTGGGCCGAGCAGTACTACTCGGTGTCGCAACATGGTGTGTTGAGGGGGCTGCATTTCCAGCTGCCCCCTCATGATCACGCCAAGCTAGTATATTGCGCAGCTGGCGAAGTGATGGACGTGGCACTCGATCTGCGCAAAGGGTCACCGACTCTCGGGCAGCATATATGTCTTACGCTTAACGCAGCCAAAGGCAACATGATATATCTCGCGCCCGGCCTCGCACATGGTTTCTTTACATTAAGTGAAAGCGCGACCTTGATATATAACGTTACGTCGGTTTACGTCCCAAGCCATGATACTGGCATACGCTGGGACTCGTTCGGAGTGCCTTGGCCAGAGCAGGACCCTCAGATGTCTGACCGTGACCGGGGTTTTGTCTCACTGAACTGCTTTGACAGCCCGTTCTATTTCCCGTCCACAGCTACCCAATCAACGAAATGACGCAGAAAAGAGCGCTTATTACAGGGGCGACAGGTTTTGTCGGTTCGCATCTGGTTAAACACCTTCTAACAAAAGGCTGGGATGTCTGTGTCATCGCTCGACCGACTTCCAGTTTGGATCAGCTTTTATCCGTACAAGAGAGGCTAGTTGTTCATAAGTTCGATGGAAACATCGCGACGATGCACAACATCATGCGACAATCAAACCCAGATGTCGTATTTCATCTCGCGTCGCTTTACCTGTCCAAGCATCAACCGTGCGATATTCCGCAACTTATCGACAGCAATTTGCTGTTTGGTACTCAACTGATCGAGGCAATGAGCATTGAAGGTGTGCGATATCTCGTAAATACAGGTACGAGCTGGCAGCACTTTGAAAATCGAGAATATAGCCCGGTGAATCTCTATGCAGCGACCAAAGAGGCGTTCGAGGCAATATTACGCTATTACATCGAAGCTCGTGGAATGTGCGCGATTACCCTCAAACTATTCGATACTTACGGACCGGATGATCCTCGCCCTAAATTGATCAATTATATCAACTCACTCGCGACTGGCAACCAACGATTGGCGATGAGTCTGGGGAAGCAAATAATCGACATGGTTCATGTGGATGATGTAGCTAATGCTTTTCTGATATCTGGCGAGCGGTTGTTGGGTGGCAGCGTCATTGATCATGAACGATATGCAGTGTCTTCCGGCCAACCAATGTCTCTGCGGGAGGTAACCGCGCTTTTTGAGCAACTTCTAGGGCATAGTTTACCCATAGATTGGGGTGAGCGACCGTATCGGAAAAGAGAAGTCATGATGCCTTGGTCTAGTGGAGACACCTTACCTAATTGGACGCCAAGTATTTCCTTGTTGAAAGGTCTTGCTGCATTAGTAGAGACGACTGCCCACCATGCGCACACTGAGAACGCATCTGCAGCCACTTCGTCGAAAACTAATGTCTGTACATAATCGTTCAATTTCGACATGGATAAAATACAATCTATTCGAAAAAGGATTGACTTCGCTAGCTTTTAAGTTGCTTATCGTTCGTGCGCCAAGCGGAGCTTGGCGCTTCTTGCCGGGTGAAAGTCCTGGTCGGGTAAGGGCTAGCCACCCACCCGTATCGCGTGTTGCGCCTCTGGCGGATAGCGACGCACTGGTCAGGAGACTGGTGCTATCGTGAACAAAAGAGGTGAAGCGTACATAGAGAAACTTGTAGGCCAGAGGGGTGTACGCACCACCCTGAAGCGATTTCGGCCTCGTTAAAAGCATTAAAGCAGACGGCGACAGGGTTAACGACCTGGAAGCCAACACAGAGGACTCAATAGAACGACGATGGGCAAGATATTGTGGCACTGCCGGGAAACCAGGCAGCAAACAGAGAAAACAAACATTGCCCTAAGGTCGTTCACGGCGAGAGTCCCGAGGGTCTGTCGGGGTCCGAGCGCCTGGCATGCAAGCACAGAAGCGTCGAGAACTTGGGAGACCCCATCAGCTCCCGGCGGGAGAGGTAAGGCATGCGGTTATTGAGACACACAGGGGGAAACCCCGAAACGGAATTAGACCGAAGCCTAGAGCCGACCGACCGGGGAAGCGCTACTGACCGAGAAGGGAGGTTCGCCGGAAGTCGATGGGGAGTCAGACCGGCTCATAGAACTCCGAGCGCGGGAAAGCCGCAAACATGGGGAAGGGGTCGGCGAAGTGATGTAGCCAACAAAGGACACTTCACCCAGACACGACGGGCTGGACCATGAAGCAAACCTCCCTGTTGGGAATAGCGAAAAAGGCGGCATCGGACAAGGCCCATCGATTCCGCAACCTCTTTGGCCTGCTCAACGTCAGCTATCTTCTGGCCTGTTGGCGGCTGATTAACAAAGGTGCGGCCAGCGGTGTCGACCGACTGGATGCTCGCGCCTATGAAGCCAACCTTCAGGACAATGTAGAAGCACTGGTGGCGGCGGTCAAAGGGGGATGGTATCGGGCCAAGCTGGTACTGAGAAGATACATCCCCAAGCTCAACGGAAAGTTGAGGCCATTGGGGATTCCGGCCATCGCGGACAAAGTGCTCCAGATGGGGGTCACCAAGATACTGGAAGAGATTTATGAGCAGGACTTTCTGGACTGTAGCTATGGTTACCGACCTCGAGTTGGTGCCCTGGATGCCGTGCGAGACCTGAGCGCCGAGCTGCGAAGCGGGCGTTATCACTTCCTGGTCGAGGCGGATATTCGCGCATTCTTTGATCGAATCGATCATGGCAAACTGATCGAGCTGTTGCAGCGACGGATAGACGATGAATCCTTTCTGCGGCTGATTCGCAAGTGGTTAAAGGCCGGTGTTTTGGAGCCAGATGGCGCGGTTCAGCATCCCGAGACAGGCTCGCCCCAAGGCGGGATCATCTCCCCGATGCTTGCGAATATCTATCTCCACTACGCGCTAGATGAGTGGTTTGAGAACACGGTCAAGACACATTGCAAAGGGAAAGCGTACCTCTGTCGGTATGCCGACGATTTCGTGTGCGCGTTTGAATGTGAGTTCGACGCCCAGCGCTTTTATCGGGTGCTTGGGGTGCGGATGGCGCGGTTCGGGCTGGAAGTCGCGCAAGAGAAAACGCAGTTGCTGCGGTTTTCGCGTCAGGACTGGACGCGTAACGGCACCTTTGAGTTTCTCGGATTCGAGTTTCGCTGGGGACGAGGGCGTTGGGGAACACCCGCGCTCAAACGGCGCACGGCACGGAAGAAATACCGCGCCTCCCTGGCCAGTTTTCGAGACTGGTGTCGGGCACACTGCCGGATGCACAAGGACAAGTTCTTCGCGGCTCTCAATGCGAAGCTGCGCGGGTACTACAATTACTACGGTATCCGAGGCAACTCCGAAAGCCTGGATGACTTTTTCTACCATGTCACTCGCATACTTTACCGGGAGCTGAATCGTCGCAGCCAGCGGCGCAGTTACAATTGGAAGGGCTTCGTCGAACTGATCAAGGTGTTCAAGCTTGAGCGACCACGTATCTGCCACAGTTTCTGAGTACGCTAAAGATGCTGCAATGTGCGAAGCGAATCACTTCGAGGAGCCCGGTGCGGTAGTTCCGCACGCCGGGATCTGTACGGGGGCGGCCGGGTAACTGGCCGTCCTACCGTGATGAGAGTCTCGTTGCAGTATTTGATGGGTTAAAAAGAATTTATAATTTCAGTCATTTAGGTTAGGGGGTTGAGTTGAAAAGAATCGGAATAGCCATTCCTACATACAATAGAAATGATTTGCTTGAGCGTCTTCTTAGGACTATACCAAGTGATATTTCTGTTTTTGTAAGCGATAATGGTGGATATGTAACATCTGAAATGAAGAGGGGGTTCACTAATCTAAGCATTACAAAGCAAAGCAAAGTAATCAGTATCTTTAGAAACTGGAATAGTGCCTTGAATTCAGTTTCTGCTTGTGATTATGTAGCTATACCATCTGATGATGATTTATATATCAAAGATAAATTTAGTACAATATTCGAAATTATTCAAAATAATGACGCAGATGTAATTATTTTTGGCAATAATTGTATAGATGAAAACGATAAATTCATTAGCAGGTTCTGCCCAAAAAACCTAGAATGTTTCGAAGCGCCCTATGGTTTCCAAAAATTCATATACGGTGTTGATGTTAGAATGCCAAGTGTTTTTTTTAAAAAAAAATTTTTAGATAAACTTGGTTATTTTGATGAGCATCTATTTACGTTAACTGCGGCGGACAGCGAACTTGTACAACGAGCGATGTTGTTAGGGAACGTAATATTTGTTCCCGAAATTGTTTCATCTTACCGTATTTGGTCGGGTAGTTTAACAGATCAAAAGATTGCTACTCAACATTGGATGGCTGAAGTTGATGCGTGGACAACAAAAATAAGGGGTCTTGCAAAGGAGCGATTAGGGGATAAAGCAAATTTTTATAACTGGGAACAATATCAAGATGAAATTTATGCTAGAAACCTCCTTAGTGGTATTTCAAATTTATTTAAATCAAAGAACTTTAAAAATGCTATCACGCACTATAGGGCAATGCGTTATCCAAAATATGCTCTGTATAAAACAAAATTGAGGATTGTTGGCTATTTAATACTGTCGTTTTTGAACCAAAAGCTATGCTAGCTAAGAATATATTTTATTCATTTATTTGCAAAGTTTTGGGAATGGGATTGTGGCTAATGATGGTTCCGTTGCTTTTAAAGGCTTTAGGTATAAATGAATATGGAGTTTGGGCGGCATTAACTTCATTAATTGTATGGATGAATTTGTTTGATTTTGGAATGGGTCATGCACTCAAAAATACAGTGTCAAAATCTATTGCCACTAAAAGAATTGTTGATGCCAAGGAAGAGTTTTTACAAGTTTTTAAAATATCTTTCATAAGTTCGGTAGTGATTGCAGTTATTTTTTTAGCATCACTGACCTTTGTTGATTTATTAAATAAAAATTTGGTTGTTTCCTTGATACTTTTTTTGCCAATTATTCTTTTTTTTCCACTACGTGTCGCAAGCTTTGTGCTTCAAGGGGCTAGGAGAATTGCTTTAGATGCATGCCTGATGTTTTTAAATACACTTTTATTCTTTGTCATTGTTGCGGAGTTGTGCTTTTTTGATATTTCGGTAAGCTTAATTGTACTTGCTATTGCGTTTGTTGGCAGTTATTTATTCTCAATCATCATCGGGGCGATTGAAGCGATTAAGATTCTTGAATTAAAATCGGGTGATTTTAAGAGACTGTTTGGAGTCAAATTGGACTTAATTCGAATTATTCTTGGACTTAAGTTTTTTGGCTTACAGCTATCATCATTGGTCTTGTACTCCTTTGGTACGGTCATTGTTTTTTCTTTTTTATCTAGTGCTCAAGCCGCACAGTTTGATGTTGTTAGTAAGATTTTTGTTTTTGGACTGAGTTTTTTTACTATTGTTATAGGTGCTTTTTGGCCTGAAATAGTGACGCATATTGCCAACGATAACATTACAATGATCAGGCGCCTGTATTTTAGGATGACTGTTTTGGCCGTCATATTTTCGTTCGCTGCTTTATGTGTAGCCTACTTTTCACCATTGATTATTCAAATTTGGACGGACACAAAAATAGAAGTAACAAGTTCTGAAACAATATTTTTTGCAATCCTCGTTTCGTTTCAATCCTTTGCATACTCTGGTGCGGTAGTATTAAATGCATTTGAAAAAATTGATATTCAACTGGCCCTTTCTTTGGCTGCGTCATTTTTAATGATTCCTTTATCCCGATATTTTATAAACATGGGCTATGGAATTGAGGCAATCCCCATTGTTTCTTCAATATTTACCTTCTTTGCGATGGTCTATTGCAATGTCCATGCTTGCAAGATATTAAAAATGGGCCATGATTTATGATCCGGCGGAGAATGTAAATGTTGAGTTTAGCATTTAGTACTATTAAGTCATTATTTTACAACCCTACTAGGCACGCAAAAAGTCTGCCCTTTTTATCTATTGGAGATGAGACACGGATTCTGCCATCATGTCGATTTGTTTTTCGCCTTGGAGAAGATCGGCATCGTGGAAAAATTAGGATTGGAGGCCGCGCAATGATTGGTGGGGAATTTGTTTTTGAGTCTGACAGAGGCGATGTTGAGGTGGGTGACCGTTCCTTTATCAACAGGGGAACCCGAATTATTTGCAGGCATCAAATTTCCATCGGGGCTGATGTGACTTTGGCCTGGGGGTGTACGCTATATGATCACAACTCCCATTCACTTGCATGGCAGGATCGTGCTGCCGATATTCATCAGCAACTTTTAGATGTGCAGGCGGGGCGAAACTTCATCGAAAATAAAAACTGGTCAACGGTGACGTCGCGTCCCATCGTGATCGAAGACAAGGCGTGGGTCGGCTTCGGCGTCACAATTCTTAATGGCGTGACCGTCGGTGAGGGCGCCATCATCGGCGCTGGCAGTGTTGTTCGTGACGATGTACCTCCCTGGACCATTGCCTTTGGCAATCCGGCCGTGGTGGTCAAAACAGTTCGTAAATAGCGGGTATTGGTATCGATGGAACTGCCACAGTCACTGCCTAGGCCTGATGTACTGATCCTTGGCGCAGCCGGATTCATCGGCACCCACCTTACGACTCGACTGCATGACAGGCATGCCTTTGGTTCATTGACAGTCGCAGGCCAGAGTGTAGGTCAGAGATACTCAGAAGCGGACATCCATGTCCTAGATGGCATGATTGACCGGGACCTGCTTGATCGATGCTCGCCCCCAAAGGTGATCTTCTTCCTGATCGGCGGCAGTTCCGTCGGCGCATCGCTGCAAAACCCTCGCAGGGATTTCGCGATCAGCCTCCCTCCCTTGGCTGACTTACTCGACAAAATGAGGAACGATTGGCCAAAGGCGCGCCTGATCTTTCTTTCCAGCGCTGCCGTCTATGGCAATGCTGGCTCCTATGTCACCAGTATTCACGCCTCGCCCAAACCAATTTCGCCTTATGGCCTTCATAAACGACTGTCGGAAGAGATGCTTTTTTTCGAGCAGGAGCGCATCGGACTGGCCGTGAATGTGTTACGCCCCTTCTCAATCTACGGACCAGGGTTGCGAAAGCAGTTGTTGTGGGATGCCCTGCGTAAAGCCGATGCAGGCGCACCCTCCTTCTTCGGGAACGGCAGCGAGACCCGCGACTGGGTCTACATTGACGACCTCGTCGAACTGCTGCTCGATGTTGCACTGTACCCTGAGGGCTTTCCCTTGCTCTTCAATGTGGGTTCGGGCATGGGTGTTTCCGTGGCCGAGATGCTCGGTCGACTGTTCGCAATGAGCAGATATGCACTGACGCCGTCCTTCCTGGGACAAGCAAAGAGCGGTGACCCCAACGACTTGGTGGCGGATCCGGACGAGCAGGCACTCTTTAAGCGCTACTGGCGTACCCCGCCGGATGAGGGGCTTAGACGTTTTGTTGAGTGGTATCAGGGGTTGCCGAAATGAAGCGTATCCTCATTACATTCCGTTCCCACGGCGAAGGCTGGATGGGCGGGATCAACTATTTTCGCACCCTGGCGCGTGCGCTTTGCCGCTATCCGTCGATAGAGTTCAGTGTATCGATTCTGACCAATCAACCACATTGGTTTGATGGGTACGAGTGCGGCGGCGTGGAGATCATTCACGCGCCCTGGCTGGACCCTACCGCCAGGCTGGACTATTATTTGAACGCTGCGATCAAGACGATCGGGCTGATCAACCCTTACCTCCAACACCACGCACGCAAGACCGATGCCGTGCTGATCACGCATGCCATGGCAAGCCGCATCACGCCCTGCCCGACCGTGTTCTGGATGCAGGACTTTCAGCATTGCCATCTTCCGGAGTTCTTTTCCCGCTACGAACTTGTTCGCCGTAGCCGCAATGTAAGGAATGCTGCCCGGCACGGTCATCTACTATTCAGCAGCCACAGCGCTGTGGCAGATTTCCGGCATTTCTTTCCAGATATCTCCTGGGCCCGGCCCCACGTGCTGCAATTTGCGCCTCTCCTGGATACCGTGGAGACGGCCACCGCAAAGGATGAGTTGAACTCCAAATACGGCATTCCGGAACGCTTCTTCTTCTTGCCTAACCAATTTTGGTTGCACAAGAATCACTGCTTGGTGCTGGAGGCACTAAGCGTGCTGCCAGATTCGATGTCGGTCGTCTGCACCGGCGCGCTGTCGGATAATCGCGGCGCCGGCCACATCAATCGCCTTAAAGAGATGATCGAGCACGGGCGACTTGGCACGCGTTTCCTCATACTGGGTATGGTGCCGAGGGCTGATTTTCTCGGCTTGATGAAATTCTCATCCTGCGTCCTCAATCCATCGCTATTCGAAGGGTGGAGTTCCACCGTCGAAGAGGCTCGGTTTTTCGGCAAGCGCATGATTCTTTCCGATCTTCCGGTCCATCGGGAACAAGCTGGCGACACTGCGTTGTTTTTTCCGCCGACGGATGCGCAGGCCCTGGCCCAGGCAATGCTGCGGGTCGAGGGCGAAGCCCCGGCATCGGAGACGGCTGTGTTTCAGTCGGAGCTGTATGAGCGGGCAGTGGAGAATTTTGCCAGGCAATACTGGGCGATCGCCAAGGACATCCTGTCTCGGACGGGCTGCTGATGCAGCTCCTCTGCCTGTGCAAACGTTGCCCCCAAGCCCGCGATCTCTTCACCCAACCCTATGGCCGCTTTTACCATATCCCTCGCCTTTTGGCTGCGCGGGGTTATGCGGTGCATTTACTGCTACTGAGTTACCAAAACGAACCAAACGCTTTCCATCAAGAGGTCAACCTGCATTCGCATTCTGTGTCAGCTTTACCTTGGGGCCTCCTTCCCTACATGATCAAGGCCAAGCATTTGATGATCGAGGTGCAGCCGGATTGGGTTATCGGGTTTTCCGATTCCTGGTATGGGATTCTGGCGCAACGCTTGGCTGGGCGTTTTGGCGCCCGTTGTCTTATCGATGCCTATGATAACTACGAGAGCTATATCCCTTGGCTTGTGCCTTTGCATAGCCAGTGGCGGAAGGCGTTGCGTCAAGCCGATGTGGTGACGGCCGCCGGACCTCAACTGGCAGACTGGATGAGTCAATCTGCCGGGGATCGGCCGGTTGATGTAGTGCCCATGGCGGCTGATCCGCTCTTTTTTCCCCGTGACAAGATCATGTGCCGGAATTCGTTGGGCCTTCCGGTTGATGCGCGCTTGATGGGCTACAGCGGTTCGCTGCATCCCAACCGGGGCATTGAGCTACTTTTTCAGGTTTTTGAGCGTTTGAGGAAACATCTGCCAGATCTGGAGTTGGTGCTTTCCGGCCGACTCTCCAAAGGCATTAACATACCCTTTGGCGTGCATTGGCTTGGCTACCGGCCAGCCGAGGAGGTTCCGCTAATTCTCAATAGCCTTGACCTGCTTTTTGTGATGAACAAGCCCAGCGCATTCGGCAATTTCAGTTACCCGGTAAAGCTGTATGAGGCCATGGCTTGCGGTGTGCCCGTGGTGGCATCGGATGTACCTGGTACGGCCTGGATTCTGAGGGATCGGCCGAAATCCTTGGCGCGGGCAGAGGATGCTGAGGATTTCGTAAAAAAGGCACTCGCCATTCTTGAGCGTGGAGAACGAGGCGACATTCTGCCTTCTGGTTGGGAGGGATCAGCAGCGACTTTTGCGCGATTGTGCGAGATTAACTGAGAGGTGAGAGAGCGTTGTACGAGCCCTCTGTGGCCCGGCACAACGAATAAGGTTAGATCGTCTGAGCGAAGCGAACGGCGATCTGAACCGTTCGTTGGACGAGCCCGTGTTTGAGGTAGAGAGGGGGGCTTAGAAAATAGCTTTTCCGCGGCGGGGGATCGCGGAGGCGGGTTGGCCGGGGATGAACCGCTGGCGGACTCAGCCTGAAGACGGCGGCGAAGTCATTAGGAACCGAGGGGACTATTTTGCCCGAATCTCAGGCGAACGCCACTCTCGGCACGCGATCACCGATTTGGAAGAAAACGGGTTGTTGCTTGCGTTTACATCACCGGTATCGATGCCCCATCAAGCGGCGGCGATGTCTGCAGCGGCGATCCTCGCGGGGGCAAGCGCGTCTGGATAATGATCATCTCGGCCCCGCAGCAGGGACATTTGAGCCGAGGACGCGGTTTGAGCTTGGCGAGGAACTGTTGCGGATCCAGTCCGAACAACCACTGCAACAGCGCAATCGCGCGTTTGCGATTAGGATGGAGAAAGCCGAAGTTGCGCGCGCGGCGAAAGCCCTTTATGCGGTGCAGCGCATAAAGGGCTTTATGCAGAGTAGATGGTTATGCCGAGAATGCCGCTGAGGGACAGCAGCTTTCACGCGATATCAATGGATCACGGCCCGAAGTCTGCCGATCGACTCCGCATAAGTAGAGTGCCGTCCTTCTCGATATTAACGAAAGGAGGACAGCATGTTGACCACATACTTCAAGCATCCGTTCACGCTTCGCAAGCTTCGCTCCGGCCCTGGCGGTCCCTACCTAGACGACTTCGCCGCTCAGCTGGCTCAATCGGGCTACTCCCGTTACAAGATCAGGGCTCATCTGCGCGGTGCCGGGCGATTCTCCGGGTGGGCCGCGCAGGCAGGCGTGGCGATCGATGCGCTGGATGCGGATTCCACGCCGATCGTAAGCGATCAGCGAACTACATCTACCCTGCCCGACCGGGGCGGCGGACAATGGTGCAATGGAACGCAACCACGCACCAGCGCAATGCCCGCAACAGTCAACCCCCGGCGGTTACCCGCCGATCCGGCCACCGATTCCAGGATTATCCGGCCACTGATTCCACGCTGATCCGGCCACCCATTCCAGAGGCATCCGGCCACTGATTCCACGGCCATCTGGCCACCCCTGGCAGGAAGCGACGCAGGACCACGATCCACTATCCTCGGCCCCTTTTCGAAGCGAGGAGGTTGAGATGGAGCGTTTGTCCATGCGTAAGATTCGAGAAGTGCTGCGCCTGCGGTTTGAGGCCGGGCGATCAGCACGTCAGATTGGCGCCAGCGTGCAGGTCGCACGCAGCACCATTGGCGAGTACGAGCGGCGCTTTGCCGCTAGCGGGTTACCCTGGCCGCTGCCCGAATCGCTCAGCGACGCCGAGCTGGAGCGACGGCTGTTTCCGCCCGCACCGGCGCTGCCGGCCCACAGCCGCCCGATCCCCGACTGGGCCAGCCTGCACCAAGAGCTACGTCGCCCCGGCGTCAGCCTGATGCTGCTGTGGGAGGAATACCGCGCCGCCTACCCACAAGGCTATGGCTACAGCTGGTTTTGCGACACCTACGCCAGCTGGTCGGCCAAGCTCGACGTGGTCATGCGCCGTAAGCGATCAGCGAACTACATCTACCCTGCCCGACCGGGGCGGCGGACAATGGTGCAATGGAACGCAACCACGCACCAGCGCAATGCCCGCAACAGTCAACCCCCGGCGGTTACCCGCCGGTGGTCGTCGCGGCATCATCGCTTGCCAGACACCGCTGGATCAGTGATCGAGGCCAAACGCGCTGGCGCGGGCAGATCCTCGGGGCGGAGGTTAAACGGCAGCAGCGCCTCAATCGCCTGCGGCGTTTTCGCCAGGGGCAGTTGCTCGAAGAGGTGGTTGAGGTACGCCCGGGGCTCGAGTTTATTCGCCTTGGCCGTCTCAATGAGGCTATAAAGCAGCGCGCTGGTCTGTGCCCCTTCGGGACAACCGGCAAACAGCCAGTTCTTCCTTCCGACCACAAAGGGACGAATGGCATTCTCCGCCTGGTTATTGTCGATCTCCACCTCGCCATGATCGAGGAAGACCAGCAGCGTCGGCCACTGATTCAAGGCATAGCCAATCGCCTTGCCCAGCAGACTCTTTGGCGCCACGCGCAGCACATGGCGATCCAGCCAGGCCTTGATCTGTTCGATGATCGGGAGGCTGAACGCCTGGCGCTCACGCACCCGGGTATCCGCATCCGCCCGCTCAAGACGCAAGCGCTTCTCAATGGCATACAACTCGCCAATCATTGCCACCATCGCCTGAGCGAGCGAGGCCTCGCGCCCGGCGCCCGCCTCGACGAACTTGCGTCGCACATGCGCCCAGCAACCGGCATGGTCGATGATCTCCTCTACCTTGGCCAGCACGTGGTAAGCACTGTAGCCATCGGATTGCAGAATCAGCTCAATGGGTGGATCGCTGCCGGCGCCATGCTCACCAAACAGCACCGCATGGGGGACAGCGGCCGCGCGCGAGGTCGCGTATTCAAACCAGCGCACCGCTCGCCCGGGCGGTCCCCCGCAAAACACCCAGATAAAAGACTCCTGGGTATTGTCCCGTCCGGGTTCGTTCAACACCTGCAAGCGGGTTTCATCGATGTTCAGCGTGGCGCCAAGCAGCAACTGCGCTTTGATCGCCTGCGCGATGGGAGCCAGTGGCGCCTGCAACTGCATCAGCCACCCGGCCATGCTCTGGCGCGGGATGTCGATCCCCTCGCGGGCAAAGATCTTCTCCTGGCGATACAGCGGCAGGGCATCGACAAACTTCCCCGTCACGATCGAGGCCAGCAGCGAGGCATGGGCGATGGCCTTGGGGATCATCTGAGGCGCGCGTGGGGCGATCTTGATCCCGGCCTCCTCGTCCTCAACGCTGTCATCGACCGGGGCATACTTGGCACGCTTGTATTCGATGACATAGAGCTGACGCGGCAGATCGGCGAGCTGCTCGGAGACGTCATAGCCGATGAAATGCCAGTTCTCCCCGAGCGCGGCTTTCTCCTGCTCGGATAGATCAAGGATGCGCTCCACCCGGGTCAAATGCGCTGGCAGCGGTTTGCGCTTGGGCTGGCCTTTGGGCGGGTTGGTCTTGGTGTTCTCGCCCTTGGGCGGCTTGGTCTTGGCATCCGCCTCGGCCTCAAGCTGGCCGATCAGTGCTTCAAGCTCTGTCTCATCAAAGAGGTTGAGCTGTCCATCGGGCACCTTGTCCGTGCTGGGACCAAAGCGTTTGCGGCGCAATAACTCAATGTACTCGAGCAATTGGTCAATGCGTTTGGCGTCGCTGTCAATGCGCTCCTGTTGTTCGGTGAGCGTCTGCGTCAACGCGTCCAATTGCGCGCGCAATTGGTGAATGATCCCGTGCAATTGAACGGGTTCATTGGGCAGCATTTGAATGGCGACTTCCATAGTCGCGAATCATACCGAGAACGCGTATCTGAATACAAGCTTTTTTTGCATTTTAAATCAGATTAAAGCGCGCCTGTTGATGTCCTTCGAGTTGCTTTGGATCGAGCCCTTCAAGCAGCCAATGCAATTCGCGCAATGAGAGGTTGACGGGATCGTTGCTGGTGGGTGATGGCCACCAGAAGCGCTGTTGTTCCAAGCGTCGGTACCATAACCAGAAGCCGTTGTTGTACCAATAGAGAATTTTGAGTTTGTCACGGGCGCGATTGCAGAAGACAAACAGGTGAGCGGAGAAAGGATCAGCGCCGAGGGTGTCGCTGACGATCCCCGCCAGGCCATCGATTTGCTTGCGCATGTCGGTAGCACCGGCGACCAGGTAGACGTGGGTATGGGTGCCGATGCCGATCATGCGTCACGCCCTTTGAGGAGGGCGATGAGCCGATGCAGGGTGGTGGCATCAAAGCCGGCGCTGATGTCTAGGCGCAGTCCGTCAGGAAAGTGAAGACTGAGCGGTGAACCGCTGTGGGGTGTCGGTTCGCTGATCCAGTGCACCGGAACCAGGGTGCAAGCCGGTTCTTGCTCGCGCCCGGGGGTGGGCGTTGCGCGCTGGCCTTCGCGGCGAAACACCTCACGCCAGCGCGCGAAACTCGACACGGAAATGCCGTGGCGTCGGCAGTACTCGCCTTGGGTCAGACCACTGTCCCACCATGCGTCGGTTAAGGTCCGCCATTGCTGGCAAGTGCGTCGCTTTTGTACCATGCGGATGCTCCTGTCGTGGTTGATCAGGTCGGCATCTTGGCGGGGCGGCGCTGGCGGGGCTAGATGTAGTTCGCTGATCGCTTACCATGCGCCAGAGCCACCGCGCCGGGGAGAAGCTGTTCGTCGACTATGCCGGTCAGACGGCAGAGGTGATCGATCGCACCACCGGGGAAATCCGCACCGCCCAGATCTTCGTGGCGGTACTGGGGGCATCGAACTACACCTACGCCGAAGCCACCTGGACGCAGAACCTGTCGGATTGGACCGGCTCCCACGTGCGCGCCTTGGCGTTCCTCGGGGGCGTGCCGGAAGTACTGGTCCCCGACAACCTTGCCAGTGGGGTGAGCAAAGCCCAACGTTACGAGCCCGACATCAACCCCACCTGCGCCGAGCTGGCCGCGCACTACGGTGTTGCGGTGGTCCCGGCCCGGGTGCGCAAGCCTCGGGATAAGTCTCACGCTTCACACTGCACTCCGTCTGGTTGTTGCGGGGTTGGTTTGACGTAACGACCGGATTTCCATTTTGATTTCACCGGCGCATTGTCCGTTGGTGGAACATAAAGGTAGCGCGGTTTGTCGTCGTAAGCGACCGCATCGAGCCAACCTTTTGACCGCCAATTCTTGACCGTGGCGGGCGCGATTCCAAGCTGCTCGGCGACCTCATCGGGCGTCAGATAGCCCGCTTCGCGCAAGCGCTCGTAGCGGCTCTTTAAACCGTAGGCAATGCGGATGTTACGAATCATCAACCGATGCAACGCCCCGCCATCGCACGAACGCATGCCGCGTGCATTGAGGATCGCCGCAATGGCCTTGTCGGTGTGGTGATCGATCAGGCGATCCACCGCAGCCACAAGCGTGGTGCTGTGGCGACGCAACTCACCGATTGGTAGAGGTCGTGGCAAGCGGATCGTTTGCGTCGCCCCACCGCGGAAACGCACTTGGGTGATGATCTCAGATCCCTTGTGCAGCGTGACATCCTCGATCAATAAGCGCAGCATGCGCTTGCGTTCCCGATCGGGTGTGGCGGGATCACGCCATAGGGCCGGGAAGTCATTGGCCAGTGCCATCATTTGGGCGCGTTGCGGCTCATCGACCAGCAAACGTTCGGCCTCGCGTTGGCGCGCGTAGTGCTCCTGCGCCTCGGCCACCGCGCGCAGCTTTTCATTCCACTCCGCCTCCAAGGAATCGGCCACCAGGCGATTTTCCGGCTCAACCTGCATATAGCGGCGCCGCGCCAGATCGGCTTCGTGCTGGGCGCGCTCGACGGCTTTGTGGCGCAATTGGTCGGCTTGATCGAAGCGCGCCTGCAGTTCCTGGTGGATCGCCAGTGTCACCTCCACTGTCACCGGGGTGAGCGTCTCCACCACCAGTTCACCGATCGCACGGTCAATGCCGGCGCCGGGAATTGACTGGCAAACGGGCTTGGCCTGTTCGATGCCGTCGCGCTGGCAGATGTAGTAGGGAAAGGTCTTGGCGTTGCGATGGTCGTAACGCACGCTCATGCGCTTTCCGCACTGCCCGCAGATCACCAGACCCTGGAGCAAGGCCGGTCCCTCGCGCGGTGGGCTGCGCCGGCGCTCCTCGCCGTGTGTTGCCGAGTTCTGACGCAACTGCTCAAGATTGCCCTCGTATTCCTCCCAGGTGATATAACCGGGATGGGCATCGCGCACCAACGCGATCCAGTCCTCGCGTGGGAGTTTCTTGTAGCGCTGCGCGCCGTACTTGCGCTGACGGCTGCGCCCGTAGCTGAAGGCTCCGGCGTAACGCGGATGGTGCAGCAGCCACAGGGCGCGGTGGTGCGCCAGCTCCCCCCAGATCACCTCGCCTTTGCGCGGACCATGGCTGATGCGACGTGGAAAGCGCAGCTTCTGTTGCCGAAACGCTTTGACCGTGGCTGTCGCTGAGCCGACGCGACGGAAGGTCTCAAAGAACAAGCGTACCGTCGCCTGCACGTGGCTGTCGGGATCCAGCACCACATGCTCGGCGCCATCATAGACGAACCCAATCGGCAGCCGACAGGGCAACTCCCCACGACGCGCCTTGTTCATCATTCCGCCGATCAGCCGTGCCCGCAGCAGGTGCAGTTCCGCCTCCGACATGGTGCCTTTCAAGCCCAACAGAAGTCGGTCGTTGAAGTGGCCCGGGTCGTAAATCCCGTCCTCGTCGAGAATCAGGGTATCGCTCAGGGCGCAGATTTCCAGCAGACGGTGCCAGTCGGCGTTGTTGCGCGCCAAACGCGAGACCTCCAACCCCATCACAATCCCCGCACGGCCCATGCCGACATCGCTGACCAGGCGCTGAAAGCCTTCGCGCTCCTCGCTCGAGGCGCCCGACTGACCGAGGTCACGATCGACCACGACGATGCGCTCGTGCGCCCATCCCAGTGCCAGCGCCCGCTGCTTGAGGGCGTATTGGCGCTCCGTGCTTTCGGTGTTCTCCAGAACTTGGCGCAAGGAGGACTGGCGGATATACAGATAGGCGTGGCGTTTGAGGTGGCGGGCCTGCACCTTGCCCTGAGGATCAGCGCTCATGCCGGTTGTGCTCCGCTGTGTGGCGCTTGTGAGCAATGGATGGCCATGCTTACCAGCACGTCGATGAGCTCCGCATGCAGCGGCGAGGGGGCGGACAGGGGCGGCGCAGCGCCAGACACTGAACGCTCGAGCGCGGGTTTGCACTTGGGCACGCCGAGCCGAGCCCACGTCAACATGCCATGACGCAGCAGGATGTTGAGTCCGAGTTCCTCGGCGCGGCCCGCTCGCGCCTCGAGGCAGTGCGCGCGTAAGCGTTCGTAGGCGCTGAGCGTATCGAGCGCGGGCGTTGGCTCGGGTGCGGTGTTCATGGGCGTTTTTTTTCCGCCCGCTGCAGCGCGCGTTCGATACTGCGTGGATGGACCTGGAGACCGAAGTGTGTCGCGACCTGTGCGGCCAGTTGTGCCGGTGTCAGCGCTGCCTCTTCGGCAACCCGGTGCAGCAAGAACGCGACGACCTCCTCGGTCAGCTTGTGCCCACCATGGGGACCGCGTTTTTTTGGATAGAGCCCCGCCAGTCCCTCGCCTCGCCACGCCGCCTGCGCCTCATAGAACGAGGGACGTGACAGGCCGAAGGCAGCCGCCGTGGCACTGACTGAATCGCCATCGACCTGCACGCGGCGCAACATCTCATATTTGACTTGAAGCAGATCGCGCGGATCGAAGAAGTCCGATTGCGCGAATAGCGCGTCGGTGACGGCGTGCGTGCGCGGATTCAGCACGCCCTGTTCGTGCAAACGCTGCTTCTTGGGATCGCTATACGCCCGTTTGGCCATCGTGAGTCTCAGGTGCAAGTGTTAGGCGAATTATGTCTCAAATGGCCACATTGTCAAGCGGCAGTTTCTGGCTGATGCAGATTTGTAGCGATGATACAGAGGAAGAAACCGAAAGGCATCTGTCCTGCCCATGGAAAGGCAAATATTCCCTTACAGTAATGACAAATTTTACCTGACACACTTATTCGCCTTGATCGCCGTTGTCCTGTTCGCGCAGACGCGCCACCAATGTCACCAGCTGGACAAGATCCGCTGGGCGAAAATGCGCGCGCCCGCCGGCCACTGACACAAACGCATCCACTTCGCCAACGTCCGTCCAGCTTGCTGGCACGGCTTTGAGCGCCCCTTGCTCGTCGTAGAAAAACACCCGGTACTCGCCCCAGGTTTGGCGCACCGTCAGCAACTCGTAGCGACATCCATGGCGCGGGTGGAACGGATGGGTGATGGTGACAACTTGCCCTTCACGAACGTCATAGGCTGTAGTCGATAGCTCTGGATAAGGCCAAGGTCGAAGTCGGCGTGCAAGTGGTTGAACGCTGGATACTCGCCGCTCTGCGCCGGCGCACGTTTTTCTCCCTGCGCGAGCTCAATGACGCCATCGCCGAACGCCTGGCTTGGCTCAACCAGCGCCCGTTCAAAAAGCTTCCCGGCTCGCGCAAAGAGGCGTTTGAGGCCATCGACCGCCCGGCACTGCGTCCCTTACCCGCTGAGCCCTACGTCTTCGCCACCTGGAAGACAGCGCGGGTGAACATCGACTACCACGTCGAGGTTGAGGGCCATTACTACTCCGTGCCTTACGCCCTGGTGAAGAAGACCCTGGATGTGCGCTTGAGCGAGCGCACCATCGAGTGCTTCCACCGCAACCAGCGCGTCGCCAGCCATGCGCGCTCCTCCCTCAAAGGCCGTCATACCACGGTGACCGCGCACATGCCCAAGGCGCATCAGAAGTACGCCGAATGGACGCCTGAGCGCCTGATTCGTTGGGCCGAGGAGACCGGACCGGCAACCGCCACGGTGGTGGCCAACATCCTCGCCTCCCGTGCCCACCCCCAGCAGGGCTTTCGCTCCTCTCTGGGCTTGCTGCGCCTGGCCGAGCGCTACAGCCCCAAGCGCCTGGAAGCGGCCTGTGAACGCGCCCTGCGCCTGAATGCCTGCCGCTACAAACACATCGCCTCGATGCTCGAGCGCGGTCTGGATCGCCACAACCCGCCCGTTCAACAGTCCCTCGATCTGCCCAGCGCGCATGAGCATCTGCGCGGGGCGGAGTATTTCCACTAATCCCTTCCATCAACAGGAGTGATCACTCATGCTGCATCATCCAACCCTGGATAAACTCCAGCAACTGCGCCTGCATGGCATGCTCGCGGCCTTGCGCGAGCAGCTCGAGCTGCCCGAGGTGGCGTCTTTGAGCTTCGAGGAGCGCCTCGGGTTGCTGGTCGACCGGGAGCTGACCCTGCGCGAGCAACGCCGGCTACAAACCCGTCTGCGCCAGGCCAAGCTCAAGCAACAGGCTTGCCTGGAGGATCTGGACCGCCACAGCCCGCGCGGGCTCGATGCGGCGCTGATGACCCAACTGGGTACCGGGCAGTGGATTCGCGAGGGGCTCAATTGCCTGATCCTCGGCCCCACCGGGGTGGGTAAGACGTGGATTGCTTGTGCGCTGGCGCAGCAGGCGTGCCGCCAGGGCTTCACCACCCGCTATCTGCGCACCCCGCGATTGTTCGAGGAGCTGCGCCTGGCGCATGCCGATGGCACCTTCCCAAAACTCATGCGTTCCCTGGCCAAGACGGATCTGATTGTGCTCGACGACTGGGGGCTGATGAGCCTGGAGGCCGAGGCCCGACGCGATTTGCTTGAACTACTCGATGACCGCCACGGCCAGCGCGCGACGCTGATCACCAGCCAGGTGAGCCTGAGCAGACTATTTGCGGGAATCGGCCGCGATTCTGAGCAAATTCAGTGAGGGAAAACAAAAAACCCCCTCAAACAACTTGACGCAAGTTGCCCGAGAGGGCTGTCTCCGAATTTCGCCAAAAACCAGGAGACAGTCCCAGTGTGTCACGCCTTTCTTGCCGACACGAACTTTTACCACCTGCTCACCCGGATCGACGAGTCGATTGCCGAGGAAGTCCGCGCGGGCGGCTGTGACTGCGGTGGTGCGTTGCACAGCGCCCGTTATCCGCGTAAGCCCCGAGGTGTTGTGCGTGGCGTCTTGGATGAGAGCTACCAGAGCCGTCTGAGTTTCTGCTGTGCCGCGGACGGGTGCCGGCGGCGCAGCACCCCGCCTTCCGTTCGGTTTCTGGGCCGCAAGGTCTATCTCGGGGTCATCGTCGTGCTGATTTCCGCCCTGCATTGCGGGCTGAGCGCATCGCGTCGCCAGCGCTTGATCAAGACGCTCGGTGTCACCGTCCAAACCCTGCGGCGGTGGCAGCACTGGTGGCGTGAGCAGTTTGTGCAAACCCGCTGCTTTCGATCCTTGGCTGGTCTGTTGATGCCGCCGATCGCCACCGAGCACCTGCCAGGATCCCTGCTGGAAAAATTGAGCGCAAAAGCGTTGTCCGAGCGCGTCGTGCAACTGCTGATATTGATCGCCCCGAGCACGACAGCGACAGGCTCGCTGTAGGGCAACGCCAACCCGCAGAAGACCTCATCGCGCCGCTGGGCGGCGCCTTCTAGACTCCCGGTGATGTGTGAAACAACTGGGAGGTGAAGACGAATGTCCGATGACAACGGCCTCGGTGATCCCGATGGTTGGGCGCGGTTGCGCTTTGCCATTATTGGTCCTTTATTGGCTGATCCTGCGCCGGCGAACGCGCTGGGCGCGCGGCTGAAGGCGCTAGCGGCCAAGTCATGGCGTCATCCGGTGACTGGGCGGGCGGTCAGTTTTAGCTTTGGGACCTTGGAGCGCTGGTATTACCTCGCACGCGATGCCCAAGACCCGGTGACCGCACTGCGCCCGCGCCGGCGCAGCGATGCCGGGGAGCAGCGCGCGCTGAGTCCGCGCCTGATGGATGCGGTGCAAGCCCAGTACCGCGACTACCCCGGTTGGACGGTGCAGCTGCATTACGACAACCTCGCCGCCTTGTGCGCGGGCGATCAGACCCTGGGGCCGCTGCCCTCCTATGCCACCGTGCGCCGCTTCATGAAGCGCGCGGGCTTGCACCGCCGGCGTGTCCCGGCGCGCAAGACGCCGGGCGCTGAACAGGCCGCGCGGCGCCTGGAGGCCTGCGAGGTGCGCAGCTATGAAGCCCAGTATGTCCATGCCTTGTGGCATCTGGACTTTCATCATGGCTCGCGCAAAGTCCTCACCCGGGGTGGCGTCTGGGTCAAGCCCCTGCTGCTGGCGGTCATTGACGATCACTCCCGCCTGATCTGCCATCTGCAGTGGTACCTCGATGAGACCACCGAGACCTTGGTCCATGGCCTGGGGCAGGCGTTGCACAAGCGCGGGCTGCCGCGCGCCTTGATGAGCGATAACGGCGCGGCAATGCAGGCCGAGGAGTTCACCGCCGGATTGCACGCCCTGGGCATCCTCCATGAGCCGACCCTGCCGTACAGCCCGTATCAGAACGCCAAGCAGGAGCGCTTCTGGGCCACGCTGGAAGGCCGCCTGATGGCGATGCTCAAGGACATCGCGGAGCTGAGTCTGCCTCAGCTCAACACCCTCACTCAGGCGTGGGTGGAGCAGGAGTACCACCGCAAGGTCCACAGCGAGACTGCCGCCACGCCGCTTGCGCGTCTTCTCGATGCGCCCAACGTGGGGCGCCCCTGTCCGGACAGCGAGCAGGTCCGCGGCGCTTTTCGTTGTCGCGTCCAACGCCGTCAGCGCCGCAGCGATGGGACGCTCAGCCTGGCGGGCAAGCGCTTCGAGGTGCCGGCGCGCTTGCGTCACCTTGAGCAACTGCATATCGCTTATGCCCGCTGGGATCTGAGTGCTGTGGACGTGGTTGATCCCCACTCGGGCGCCATCCTCTGCCGCCTCTATCCCCTCGATAAAGCCGCCAATGCCTCCGGGCAGCGTCGGCGCCTTGAGCCCGCCGGCGCACCGCCACCGCCATCACAACGCGCCACGACGCTGCCACCGTTGCTGCGCGACTTGCTCGCCGAGTATGCCGCCACCGGTCTGCCGCCGGCCTATCTGCCAAAACACGATGACCTGGAATCCAGTCGATGAACAAGACCCTGCTGGCCCTCTATGGACTGAAGTTCAATCCGTTCTCCCCGGAGCTGCCGACGGCGGCACTGCATCGCAGCGCGCCGGTGGAGCAGTTTTGCTGGCGCATCGAGCAGAGCCTGATCCGCGAAGGCGGTTTTGCGCTCATTCAAGGTGATCCGGGTACCGGCAAGAGTGCGGTACTGCGCCTGCTCGATGAGCGTCTGCGCCAGCTGCCCGATATCAGCGTTGGGGCGCTCACGCATCCCAGCTCGAAGGTGGCGGACTTCTACCGCGAGATGGGCGATCTGTTCGCCGTTGACCTCAAGCCCCATAACCGCTGGGGTGGCTTCAAGATCCTGCGCGAGCGCTGGCTGGCGCATCTGGAGACGACGCTGTTGCGCCCGGTGTTGCTCATCGACGAGGCGCAGGAGATGCATCCGACGGTGCTCAATGAGCTGCGTCTGCTGACCTCCATGCAGTTCGATTCGCGCACGTTGTTGAGCGTGATCCTGGCCGGCGATGGCCGCCTGGCGACCAAGCTGCGCCGTGAGGAGTTGCTGCCGCTGGGCAGTCGTATCCGTACGCGCCTGAGTATGGAGTATGCCAGTCGCGAGGCGCTGGTCGCCTGCCTGGAGCATTTACAACACAGTGCCGGCAATGCGAGTCTGATGAGCGCAGGGCTGATGAAGACGCTCGCTGAGCATGCGTTGGGCAATTATCGCGTGCTCACGACCATGGCGGCAGAATTGCTGGCGCAGGCTGCTCGGCTCGAACGCGCGCAGCTCGATGAACAACTCTACCTTGAGGTGTTTGGTTCAGCGGCGGGCAACGCCCGCCAACGCCCGAGTGCCAGGGCGGGCGCCTGATGAGCCGCTTGAGCGCTGAGCGCCCGCACCAGGCCATGACAGCGGCAAGACACACCGCCGTGATGCTTGAGGCATGGCACGACGCTGGCATCGTGCGTGCCGATTTGGCGGTGCGCACCGCCAAGGCGACGATGCTGTGGTTCCATGATCGCTCTTTGGATCAGCTTCCGTTGGGGCTGGCCAGAGCGCGCAATGTCCAACAGGCCGATATTTATATCCGTCCAGCCCGCGGCTATCCCTGGCCAATGGTGTTTCTCGATGATGTCGCACGGCCGATGGCGCAGCGCATCGCTCGGCACTATGCGGCCCTGGTGGTGCAGACTTCGACGCTCGGGGGCTGCCACCTGTGGCTACGGCTGACCCGCGCGCTCGATGAGGCGCAGCGCTGTGATGTGCAGCGTTGGCTGATCCCGCGCGTTGGCGCCGATCCGGGCTCGGTCTCCGGTGAGCACCTCGGTCGGCTCGCCGGGATGAAGAATGCCAAGCGTGGCGGGGAGTGGGTCAATGTCCTTCGGCGACCAAGCCCGCAGGAGCGCGTCTGGGATCCAACTCCGGCCTTGCCAACGATGGCTCCGGCTCCGCCGCCGGTCGTCAACTGCGCTCCACGGGCGCGCTTATCCACCGGTGATCCGTCCGAATCTGCCCGCGAATGGGGCTGGGTCTGCGGCGCTCTTGAGGCCGGCCTTGCACCGACCACGGTCTACCAACGCTTGCTCGAGCGCGCGTCCCCGCGTCGCGGAGCCGATGCCGAGCGCTATGCCCGCTACACCCTCGCTCGCGCCATTCGCCAGAGCGCTAGAGGCAACTGAACCCGCTGCGTCTCTCCCCCCTCAGGGGGGGAGCGTGGTTCACGATTCCGGCTTCCCGCTGTCGGCCAGTAACGGCCCCCGTGATCCCACACGCATTCCATGTCCTTCAAATGGCTTGGAAATGGGTCCCGCAATTATCGTGATTACGCTCACAAGACTCTGTTCACGCTCCTCGCCGTCACTGGACTGCGGCCGGCAGAAGCCTACGCATTGTGCCGTGATGACATCACCCACGACGGATTAACCATCCGTAAGACCAAGTTCGGAAAATCCCGCTTGGTCCCGATCCACGAATCCACCCGTTGCGCCTTGGCGCACTATCTGGAGCAGCGCGCACGGGTCGGCTGGAATGACGCGCATGTGTTCGTGTCTTTAGCCGGACGCCCTCTCTCTGCGTGCCTCGTCTCGCGCCTCTTCAGGCAACTCCTGCAGACAGCTGGACTGCCGGAGCGCCCCGGACGACCGCGCGTTCACGATCTTCGTCATCGGTTTGCCACCCGTGCGCTGGAGGCCTGTTCCGGATCCCGCGAGCATATTGGTGCTCATATGCTCGCGCTGACAACTTACCTTGGGCATGCCCATGTCGGAAGTACCTACTGGTATCTCGAAAGTACCCCGCAATTGATGACCGACATCGCCGCTCGCTGCGAGGACTTTGTCTGGGGAGAACCATCATGACGGCGATTGCTCCGCACATCACGGCGTTCTTGCGCGAGCGCCTTCCCCAGCAGCGCGGCGCCAGTGAGCACACCTGTCAGAGTTACGCATACGCCTTCCAACTCCTGTTCCTCTACGCGAGCGAACGCTTCCACGTGAAGCCCTCCGCGCTGACGCTCGAGCAGCTCGACGCTCCGCTCATCATGGATTTCCTCGAACAGCTCGAGACGAAGCGAGGCAACACGGCCAGCACCCGAAACGCGCGATTGGCTGCCATCAAATCCTTTATGCGATTCTGTGAGTATCGCGAGCCCGCCGTCCTTGAGCAGAGCCGCTGCATTCTCGCCGTTCCGTTCAAACGCACCGACGTTACGCTGATCGACCACCTGAACATCGCCGAGATGGAGGCGGTCCTCAACGCCCCGGACCTGAAGGTGCGCGACGGCCTACGCGACCGGGCCATGTTGCACCTGTGCTTCTCGGCAGGATTGCGGGTGTCAGAGTTGGTGAGCTTGCCCTTAGCCGCGCTGGACCTGCAGTCATCACCCAGTATCCGTGTCCAAGGCAAAGGGCGGCGCGAGCGCTGCCTGCCTCTGTGGAAACACGCCGCCACCGATCTTCGGGCCTGGTTGGCGGTCCGCGGCGAGGCGTTCGCACCGGAGCTGTTCCTCAACGCGCGCAGCCAACCGATGACCCGTTCCGGGTTCGAGTACATTCTGCGCAAGCATGTGCGCACCGCCTGCGAGCATTGTCCATCGTTGAAGGGCAAGCGGGTCTCTCCACACGTCCTGAGGCATACCTGCGCAATGATGATCCTGCAGGCCACCGGAGACCTGCGGAAAGTCTCATTGTGGTTGGGTCACGCGGACATGCAAACGACGGAGGTGTATGTGCGTGCCGATCCGACCGATAAACTTGAAGCGATCACAGCCATCACACCGCCAGATCTAAAAAGAGGGCGATTCCGAATGCCCGACAAACTAATTGCATCTCTGCAGCGGAGCTGATTATGCGGAGTCATCGGAGCCAGCTCTGGCTTCCGGGGCCGGCTCCGAACTCTGCGACTGCGCATAACCATCTACTCTGCATAAAGCCCTTGGGCAAGACATGCTGTAGGATCAGGGCAAGAAACTGCGCCCCCGGGAGGGTTCGGTATTCAAAGCGCTGGCGTTTGGCGTGGCGGTAGCGAAAAGTCACCTGGCCGTTCTCGCAGGCGATGATGTCTTGCTCGCGAATCACCCCGCGATAGAGATAGCGCCCCAGATAGACCAACGCCTTCTCCCCGCGGCCGACACGCTTGCAATCGACCACCCAGGGGCTTGGCACAGCGCTGGGCAGCGCCAATCCCTCGGCGGCGATGGCTTCCAGTAGCTTGGCGCGAAATACCGTTGCCAGCGCCTTGTGACTGAACAAATACCCGCGCTTGCCGGATTTGGTCCGCCACCGCTTCTTGGCCACATCGATCGCCGCCGCCGGCATCACCAGATGCACATGGGGATGAAAATCCAGCCGGCGTGAATGGGTATGGAGCACCGCAATCGCCCCGGCATCGCCCTGCAATTGCTTGTCATTGCGTGCGAATGTCTGCACCGTCTCCCAACTGGCGCGGATGAGGTGATCGTAGAGAACACGCTGGTTGGCCCACACCAGAGAACGCAGTTGCTCAGGCACCGTAAAGGTCAGCAAAAAGTAGGTCGCCGGTACCTGCTTGGCCAGTTGGCGCTCCAGCCACTGCTGGCTCTCATGGTGCTGGCAGTGCGGACAAGCGCGATGTCCGCAGGAATGCGGGATGAACTCGGTCTGCCCACAGGCGTTGCACTGGGCCTGCATGCGTGGACTGGCCGAGGTGCGGCAGTTTTTCAGCACATCCAAGGCCAGACGCTGACTGGGCAAGATGCGCTCGGCGTCCTGTTGCAGATACTCCGACTCGAAGGTGCGAATAATCGAGGAGAGCAAGATCATTTCACGCTCCTCCAGTCAATGGAGAAGCCGCCGATCAAGGCATTGATGGCCTGCTCGGCGCGCTCGCTGGTGTGGCGCGTGAGGTGGGTATAACGGGCGGTGGTGAGAATGGAGTGATGGCCGAGGATGCTCTGGACTTCGCGCAGATCGACACCGGCTTCGATTAGATGGGTAGCATAGCTATGGCGAAGGCTATGGGGCGTGATCTTTTTTTAATCCCGCAGGCGCTGACAACTTTACCCAAGGTGACTTGCACGCCACCGCGATCCAGCGGAGTCTTGGCCGAGCCAGCCCCTGTCAGACCGCCCTGGCGGTTGGGAAACAGCAGCGAGGGATGGCGGTGCAGGCTCCAGAATCGGCGCAGCACCTGCAAGGTTGTCTCCGGCAGCGGCACCAGACGATCCTTGCGACCCTTGGCATCGCGGATATGCACCCGCCGGCGAGCGGCATCGATATCAGCCACCGTCAGGCGTAGACCTTCACCGAGACGCAGACCGAGGCTGTAGAGGGTGAAGAAAAACACCCGATAGCTCAGCACCCGGGTTGCCTGCATCACGCGCTGGGCTTCCTCGACGGTGAGAATATCGGGCAGACGCTGACCGCGCGGTGGCTTGATCAGATCGACATGCACCCAGGGCTTGTGCAGCACATGGGTGTAGAAAAACTTCAGACCGTAGAGATCGAGTTTCACCGCGCTCCAGGAGTGCGTGTCGAGCAACGCGGTGAAATAATCGAGCAGCTGCGCCTCGCTGAGATCCTCAAGGCAGCCATCGAAGGCCGCGCCAATACGCCGCACGCCACGCGAATAGGCGTCGATGGTCTTGGGCCGCAGGCCCTTGAGTCGCAAGTGCTTGAGATGCGCCGCGTACTGGCGCGTGAACTGCTCCTGACAGGTTGTTGACATGTGGGTATCACCTCATGGTCGTTGACAGACAACCCCTCCAACGCGAGGGCGTGAGGTGATATTGTAAGCCGGGACTCGCCGCCGGGGTCTCCGCGAAGCGGCTCCGTCCAACAACGAAATCACGATGAAAGCATGCGCTTGGCGTTTGATGCCAGTCACTTGTAATCCCTCTTACGTCGACTCATCAGCTGTCTGAAAAGCACGTCGAATGCCCTGGCGCTCGCTGCGCGCGAGAAGTGGATTGTGGCGTGATGGTATGCCTTGTTGGCCAAACATTTTGCGAGCGAAGGTTCGGTTGTCAGTCGATGTACTGCGGCGGCAATCTGATCTGGTGCGCGCTCGTCGACCAGCAAACCCGTATGCTCGTGTATGACGGCATCGGGGATGCCGCCAAGGCGGCTGGCGATGACGGGGAGACGCGCCATCATGGCCTCAATGAAGGTTAACCCCTGGGCCTCGACCCAGCCGTTGGCGGCAGTGCGCGATGGGCCAACAAAGATGTCAGCGGCATTGAGCCAAACGGGGATCTCGGCTGGGTCGATCCAGCCGGCAAAGTGCACTTGGTCGCGGACAGAGTGTACTGCGGCGAATTGTTCGAGTGCTTGTCGTTCGGGGCCATCGCCAAGGATGAGTGAGCGAATGTTGGGGTAGTCCGCTCGGAGCTGGGCGGTCGCTTGAATCAAATCCGCCGCGCCCTTTTCCTCGATCAACCGACCGACAAAAATCAGCAGCGGCCCTGCCCCACACCGGTAGCGTGCGCGAACTTCCTGACTGCGCTGGCATTGTCCGCTATCAAGTGGCTCGCTAGTCACGCCCATGGGGATGCGCTCAAGGCGAAGCGGTTTGGGGGCCAACGCGCGTACGCCCTGTTCGGTAAAGGCACTGTTGACGGTGACGGCGTCAGCACGGTTTAGGACGAAGCGCTTGAAGCGCTGCATCAGCGGTGAACGCAGGCCGAACAGGTCACCGCCATGAACTGTAACCACATGGGGCAGGTCGCCGATAACGTGGCTCAACTGACCGACAAAGCCTTGGGGCAATATCCAGTGGCTATGTAGGATGTCATAGCGGCGACTCGCAAGCCGGCGCACAACGGCAAGCCCTTCGGCGGCAACCAAAGCGGGCAGCTTGAGTCGGTCAAGCGGGCGGCGGCGTAGATTGACCAGCGCGCCGCCCTGATAACAGACTGTCTGCTGGCTGGCGGGATAGAGATAGCGGAAGCGCTCGACCGGAACGCCATCAAGCCGTTCGGCGGTAGCCGCGCCGAGGGCATGGGGCGCGAGCAGATCGACCTGCCAGCCCAAGGTCTGGAGATCCTGGGCCAGATGCAGTACGAACGCGGTACTGCTGTCGCCGCTCCAGCGCGGGAGGCTGGAGGTGACACAGAGGATGCGGCCCGGTTTCACCCAGAGGTGCTTCTCGGTTGCTGCTCGGACGTCAGCGCCTTGGGAGTGCCTTGACCCATCGCCGGGCCGGTTGCGTTCGGCCGGGCGTCTCGCGCTGGGCTGTCCAGTTCAAGCCGGCGCACCCGCTCTAGCGTCATTTCCAGTAACTGGCGGTTGAATGAGATCAGATCGGCGACTAGCCCGATCAACCAGGCAAAGACGCCAATAAGCAGGAGCACACCGCCGAGTTGCAGCGACTGAATATGCCCTGCACCGCCACCCTGGATGTAGAAATACAAAAACCTCAAAACCGGCAGCAGACCCAAGCCAATCAGCGCCGCGCCGAGATAGAAAAACACCCGCAACGGCTTGTACATGGCGTACATGCGGATCATGGTGATCAGCGATTGACCGATAAACTGCGGAATGCTGCGGAACAGGCGTGAGGGACGCGCCGTGGCATTCGTGCGAATGGGAACCGAGACCACCGTCAGATCCCGTTTACCGGCCTGAATGACGGTTTCGATGGTGTAGCTGAAATTGGAAACAATGTTGAGCCGAAGGGCCGCTTCGCGGGAGAATGCGCGGAAACCGCTGACCGTGTCGGGGACATCAATCCCAGCAAGCCGGCGCACCGCCATGCTGCCGAGTCGCTGAAGCCGCTTTTTGAGGGGGGAAAAATGCGCGATCCCATCGGTCTGACGGTCGCCGATAACCATGTCGGCTTCCCCGGCGAGGATGGGCGCAACCAGCTTAGCGATGTCAGCACCGACATACTGATTGTCGGCATCGGTATTGACGATAATGTCAGCGCACTGTTGCAGACTGGCATCCAGGCCATTACGAAAGGCTCGCGCCAGCCCTAGGTTGTGCTTGTGGCGGATCAGATGATGGACTCCGTATTCCAGCGCCACAGCGGCGGTGCGATCCCTGCTGCCGTCGTCGATTACCAGAAGCTCAATGCAGTCGATCCCAGGTATAGCGCGCGGGATATCAGCCAAGGTGGCCGCAAGCGTTTGCTCCTCGTTATAACAGGGAAGCTGGACGATGAGTTTCACGAGTCGTCCGGCAGCGCCGAGACCGGCGCTTGTACCTGGGCCGCTTCCTCGCGCACGGCGGCAGCCATTTCATCCAGGAGCGCATCGGACATCGAGTCATCGCGCCATGGTACCAGCCGGCGACGTTCAATGAGCACCAAGGCGTCCTCATAGCGCTTTTCGTCAAGTAAGACATTAACCTGCAACTGCAGGATAGGCATTGTGCTAGGAGTCAATGCCTCAGCTTTTTGCAGATGTTCATGTGCCGCAGCAAAATCGCCCGCTTCCTTCGCAAAAAAGGCCGACTGAAAAAGAATCTTTGCCTTGCAAGGCAGTGTGCGGCAGTTTGGGTTTTTGGAAAATATCAACGGCAGTTGATAAGCATCTGCGGCTGTCAGGGGGCGGCAACGATTGTCGGCGATTACGATCTGAAAAGCGTACAGGCTATCCATAAAAGCATGTGAGTAACGACCGTCCTTTGCCGTCTCCAGAATTTTTTGATAGCGGCGACGGATGTCTGGCTCATCAGTTTCCCCGCACGCATAGAGCAACGCCTGCATCTGTACATCAAGACAGCCCGGACAACCATCCATTAATCGATCGAGTGAATAAAGCGAGTAACTAGTGGTTCCAAGCGCTTCGTAATACGCCGTGCTCAAATGAAGAATGGCACGCGCTGATGAAGGATGGCGCTTCGTCCAATTTTCAACCGCCTCTAGCGTATTGCCCCAAAGCGATGTCGTTGCGTAAAGGATGCCATACAACATCAGAGCATAAATGCTAAGCAGCACCTGCCCTAAACGGACATAGCGTTTTGGAAGCTGCCAAACGAGTGCTGCCAATGCTAAACAGCAGCCATAGATGGCCAGGTAATTGCGGTGATCGAAGACCAGTTCCAACTGAACGACGGTCGATTCGATTAGATGACCGGTAAAAAACCACAGCAGCGCGAACAGTGGCCAGGGGGTGCGCTTGCGAATGGCATAGGCTAGCGCAGTAAGAACAACAAACCCGGCCAATGCCAGACTCGGGAGTAGCCAGCCTTGCACCAGTTCCACGTCGTCATGGAAGGGGCTGAATGCGGTCGGTTGGGGAAATATCGCCCGATACAGGTAATCCCAAAGGATAACGACTTCGGTTTGTACCCGATCCCAACTCGACCAGCCGCGATAGTCGCTGTAGGCAAACCAGTCAAGATGTAAAGGCGAGAGATACCACAGTAACGCGAGCAATCCTACCCCAAGTGCTCCGCGTCGCAACCAGATGGCCGGCTTTGGAGCTGGGAGCGTCTTGAGCAAGACGGCATCAATTACCAGGGCATAGACAGGGATGAGCGCCCCGCTTTCTTTGGTGAAAAGTGCGAGCAGGGTTCCTATACCAAGTGCGGAGGCCTGGATGGTCAGAGCGCGCTTTGGGTGGCACTGTTGCAGGAAATAACCGTAGACGAAGACGGCCAATCCAGAAAGACCAAAAAGCATCGCCAAACTGGTCCAGCGTTGCACAGTGGTGAGCGTGGTCGAGACTAACAGCGGCATGGACAGCCACAGCAGCGCTGCCATTAGTGCTGTCCAGTAAGCCGTGCGGTCCGTGCCTTGGCCGCGCAGCTTCAGGATCATGTAGCCAATTACAAATAGCAATAGGCCATTGGTGAGATGAATGAGAACATTGACCCGGCGCGCATCAATGCTGCTATCGGACCAATCGCTGGCATGAGGCAGAAAACTGAGCAGCGCTAGCGGCCGGCCGAGTGGCCCGCCGTCACCTGTGGTGACAAAAGTCCATGCCTGGTCGAACGTTTCGATTTCCGCTAATGGACCGAGGAATCCCCGGTCGTCATAAAAAAGGTCACCTGTGACGCCTTGCTCATACGCAAAGCCAACCGCCATCAAAACCATCAAGAGTGGTAGCGAGACCAGAACAGCCCGTCTTAATCTTATCGGTGCCAAGGCAAGGTCGGATAATTGCATTGTCGGTCTTCTGAAAACGGTAATCAGCCATAAACAACAAAGCCCTGGAAACCAGGGCTTTATCAGGGTCTAACGAACTAGGCTAGTTAACGGCAAGAGCCAGGCATAAGCTTGGTCGGCGAACCGGAACACGTCCATTTGCCGACGGTTGCACCCATTACAGATCCAGTTAAGGTAATGGTTACTGAGTCGGGCACGGATCCCGTTACGGTAATCGTTGGGGCTGCTGTTGTACCAGCAATGGTCATACTTTTTGCATACTGCGTAGCTTGAAAGCCGTCATCACAGCCAGCAATGGCGGCTGTTGTGATCGGGGTCTGGCTAGCGACAACCTCCGTAACACAGGTACGCGCAGCGCTCGCGGCGAGAACGATTTCAGAAACCTTTGCCTTTTTCGTGTAATCCTGGTAGGCCGGCAATGCAATGGCTGCCAAAATACCAATGATCGCCACCACGATCATGAGTTCGATCAAGGTAAAGCCTTGTTGATGCTTACGCATGAGTAAAGTCCTCTTTATTCAACATTAAAAATGAAACCCGAATTCGCTGATGACTGACCGAGCCTAAGTCCAGGATCGGGCTTCGTACGGGCTCGTGGGAGCTGAAGCAGCCGCCATGCCAAGTGACCTCACGACGCAAGCTTGCGCAGAACATCTCATTACGCAACAATCGGTTACCAGCTCCTTCCCGCCGCCAACTGGCAACAACTGTCCCGACCACAGCAGCCTAAGGAAAACCATAACTTTATATCGGGATTGCCGATGCAATCTCTACCGTTTTTATCGGGATGGCCATGGCCGTCCCACAAATACTTGACATACCCTTCCTCAAAACAGGGGCTTTTTAACGATGCAAACCATCCATTTCAACACTGCCATGGCTATTACTGGCCTCAGCCGTAGCAGCCTGTGGCGACGCATCAGCACGAATCAGGGATCTAGCGAGACTGTCGGTGAGGTACGCGGCCACACTCGGGTCCGCATTAACCTCGATAGCGCGCTGGCATGGGCCAAGCTGAGCTTGCAGGACGATGATCGCGAACTGATCCTCTCCGCCGATGCCGAGCACGCCGATGCCCAGTGTGATCTCGGCTTGCTGCTGCTTGAAGTCGGGCACCCAAAGCGTGCAATCTACTGGTTGGAAAAGGCCGCCGCGCAGGGGTTCGCGGATGCCATGCAGTGGCTCAGTCAGTGCTATGCGCGTGGGGATGGTGTGGAGCCAGACGAAGCGCAAGCGGCCGTCTGGCTAAAAAAGGCAGCACAGCATGGCAGCGTGATCGCGCAGCGCCAGGTGGAAGCGCTGGGGCTTTAACCGGGCCGCGCGAGTGGTCGCGTCCGAATCTCGGTCAAGTGCCATGACTTTCTGAGGAGTTTTGAGATGAGTATCACTTATGAGCAGGTGCTGGAGTTGTTCCGGGAGACCGACCGAAAGTGGCAGGAGACTGACCTGAGGTTTCAAGAGACGGACAGGAAGTGGAAGGAGACTGACAAGAGGTTTCAGGAGACCGAGCAACGGATGAAGGAGCTGCAGAACTTGTTTGAGAGCCAGTGGGGCAAGCTGATGGAATCCCTGGTGGAGGGGATTTGGTGAATCTGCTGCGCGCACGGGGCATTGCCATCACCGACACCAGCACCCGCATGAAGGGAAAATTGCCCGATGGTGGCCCACAGACTCCTACGCAACTCGTGCCAGGGGCAGAATAATTTCGATGGAGGTAAAGGGGACGGACAAGGTGCCATCCTCGTTGCGCTCTAGTAAACCAAGGGTTTCGAGTCGGTCGAGATGCTGCGATAACACTTGGGGATCGCCTGCGACCGGCAGCTTGGCAGCCAGTTCCTCGGCATGGCACGGACCGATGCGCCGCAGGTGATCGAGAAGCTCCAGCCGTTGGGAGGTCAGCTCGGCGAACAGCGTCTGCGCCGATTCGAACCTGAGCTGATAATCGACCGACCGCCCTGAGCGTGCGTCGGCCATTTGGTCGGCAACGGCATCAAAGATCGAGCTGCGGTGACCAACTTCAATGATGGCTTTCATTTTGGCGACTCCCAGCGAGCGATATCGGCGCGAAAATCTGCGATAATTTGATCGAGCGTTGTGAACGGGTAAGGCTGCTCCTCGCTGGCGAAATGCCGATGATCCCCTTTTCCACGTTCATTGTCGTAACGGACCCGGCACCTGTCGCGCGTTCCAAAAAACAAGCGATATTTGTAGCGATGCCGGCAGGGCGGCAGCGGTTTTGGCAGCTCCCAAATAACCACTTCCACGATGGAGCCGTTATCACGAACCTCTTTTGCACGAGCCAGTAAGGTTGCGGCCATTCATCTAGCTTAACTGAAGATCGGTTCAGCGTAGTGAGGATAGCGACGAAGATTTTTCGGAAGCCACCCTGATACACGGCAGCTAGCCAAGAACGCAACCATCGGCTGCATGGTGCCGTGGCCTGGCTGACCGCCGATGCGGGCGCGGAGGCCATGGCGATCAACAAGGGATTGTTTGGAAGAAAAAAGTGCCAGGCTCGAATTGTTTTCATTGCTTGACGCTTTTCTCACCAAGCATCCACCTCAAAACCGCGGTTCAATCGGAGGTTAACCCATGAGCATTGAAATCAGCGGACACGAGGCGATGGCCCAATTTCCATATATGGCCACATTTATCTCAACATCGAGCAATTTTGGGGGCACCGAATCAATGCGCCGTGCCCTGCCGGACCAGTTCGGCCAACCCAATGGCCTCGATATTCTCGGCCAGCGGCAGGCGGCGTTCGCCAGGACAGACCACGATGAGTTGATCGAGCTTGAGTGTATCGATGGCCGCCCGCATTGAGCGGGTCGTGCGTGGGCTTGCGGTGTATTTGATCTCGTAACCAATCCGACGCCCCTCGTGAATGACCAGCAGGTCCAGCTCCGCGCCTGCGTGGGTGGCCCAAAACCAGACATCTTGCGCGTCAAGCTCGAGACTGCGGACAGTCTCCTCCAGTGCGAATCCCCCCCCAGGATCCGCCGAGCTTGGGGTGATGCAGTAGCGCATCATAGTCACTGATGCCGATTATCGTGTGTAGCAGTCCGGAATCGCGCAGGAACAGCTTCGGCGCCTTCACTTGGCGTTTGCCGATGTTCTCGTGCCAAGGCTGAAGCAGGCGCACCATGAATGTCGCCTCGAGGATGTCGAGATAGCCGCGTATGGTCGTGTCCGCAGCGCCGAATGACCGACCAAGCTCGGAGAAATTGAGCAGCTGGCCATGATATGCGCCAGCATCATCCAGAAGCGGCGCAGGGACTGTGGTGGAATGCTGATTCCTAGCGCCGCGTGACCTCGGTGGGCGCCGCCGCCCAGCGCGAACTGGGACTGCTGTTCCTGGCGCTTACGCAACCCGAGCGTGCGGCCCACTGGCTGCACCTGGCCGCCGCGCAAGCGGATGCCGATGCCATGCAGTGGCTCGGCAAGCTCCATGCGCGCGGCGAGTGTGTGGAGCAAGACGAGACCAAGGCCATTGAGTGGATCAAAAAAGCCGCAGAGCATGGCCATGTGATCGCGCGGCGGCAGGTGGCGGAGTTGGGGCTCTAACCCGTCAAGGTTGGCGTTCGGTCAAGAAGCTGCCGCGTCAGAAAAGGGATTGAGCACTGACACGCCACTGCGCTCGACATCCTTTACATTGCGGGTCACCAGGGTCAAGCCATGGACCTGCGCCGTCGCGGCCAGCAGGCCATCGATCACCGGCAGCGCATCCGGCACATTGTTGCGCGCCCAGCGCTCCGACCGACATCCCGGGCGCGATGCAAATCCTCATCACTGAGGCCCTCGGTCAATCCCGCAAGGCGGCGCTTCAAGTCGTCGTCTGTCCTGGAGGCATTGGCGGGAGGGTCATCCATCAGCAACAGCACCCGCAGATGGGTGCCGTCCTGGATGGTTTCCGGCACGCGAATGCTGTGCTGCTCGACCGTGGCTTCTAACTCGATAGGCTTGCATTAGCGCCTCCAGAAATAACCTGTTCATTTATCGCGCGATACCGCACATTTGGCTTGAGATTCGACATTGCACGCGAATTTACGCTTATTTTGCGATACCCAAGAACACTGCTAGACAACGATCAACCTCCACCATCGCATTCGCATCAATGCGCCCGAAGACAGCTCCGATCTTGTCGCGCCTCACCGTCACAGCTTTATCCAGCATCACCTGTGATGGCTTTTGCAAGCCATTTTCCGGGCTAGGATCAATGGTGATGCGCAATAGCGGCGCATCAACAAGCGCGCTGGTAAGTGGCAACAATGTGACAGTCCCGTGCTCGCTGAACTGGTCAGCTTGGATGACCAGCGCAGGTCGCGGTTTGCCGAAATCGCCCTGCATGGCGACGGTGACGAAATCGCCGCGCATTTACTCAACCCAAGCATCCAGACCAGCCAAGGCGTCATCCAAGAGCTGCTGCATGTCCGTGTCGGCCATGTCCGATTGGGATACAAGGCGAGACTGGCGGCGACATTCTTCGGCAAAGTCTGACCGTCGTGTATCCGGCACCCAAATTTGCACCGGACGAAGTCCAGCCCTGCGCAGTGCATCGCGGTGCTTTTGAGCTCTTGCGTTCGTGCTTGCCATGTCGGCCTTCTCGATTTGTTACATGAAACATACTCTACCCCCATATTTCATTCAAGATCGCGACCCTTGCGTTGATGCGGTTACTGCAACAGGCCATAGCCGCAGCCGAGTGATGCGGGCCGTTGGGACGGGTCGCTCTGGAAATTTGGTGTTGCGATGGACAGTTGCTTTGCAACAGTCGCCTGCCGCAAAATCTAGCCAAATCAGCTAGACAGGCCAAATCAGCTAAACAGGATTGAGCAATGCCAACCTCGACATGGTCTTTACAAGATGCCAAAAATCGCTTTAGTGCCGTGGTTGACGCGGCTTTGCTTGGCCAACCACAGTGGGTCACGCGACGCGGCAAACCCGTCAGTGTCATCCTGTCTGTCGAGGCCTACGAACGATTACGGCAGTGCGAACAGGCCACCGCCCCCTCGTTTTCTGCACTGCTGCTGCAATTGCCGCAGGATGACCAGGCGTTTGAGCGATTATCCGTTCAACAGCGGGATGTGGAACTCTGATGTATCTGCTCGACACGGTCGTGTTGTCGGAATTGCGCCGCAAGCAACGCAATCCCGGTGTGGTTGGCTGGATCTCAGCGCAGGCTTCAACCGACCTGTTCCTCAGTGTGGTGACCATCGGCGAGATCGAACGCGGTATCATGCAGCAACAAAAGCGCAATGCCGTGTTTGCGCGGGAACTCGGAAAATGGCTCGACCAGGTGCTTTCCCTTTACGCTGACCGGATTTTGCCCATTGATCGTTCGGTGGCACGGCGCTGGGGCAGGCTCTCGGCGAAGATTGGCGATGATGGAGCCGATCTCTTGATCGCGGCAACGGCACTGGAACAGGGTCTCACCGTGGTCACGCGAAATCTTTGCCACTTCGAACCGACGGGGGTGGCGGTGTTCAACCCCTTCACTGAGTCGCACGGCTGAAGCGGCTAAGATTGGCTATCCTGCGCAGGATGATCGCGCCAGGCAGTGACAGCGATCAGACCGCTGCTTAGCCTTCTCGATACCGAAACCTGCTAGCCATTCCACTTAATGGCTCTGCAAGACGATGCCAATGCGTGGATCAAGCAAGCTGCCGAGCACGGCGATGTCATCGCGCACCGGCAGGTGGAGGAGCTGGGACTCTAACCCGACAAGGTTGGCGTTCGGTCAAGAAGCTGCCGCGTCAGAAAAGCGGGCGCGCGGGTGCGCTACTTTGCCACCGGCCTTGGTCGATCATTTGGCGTTTCGTAACGCATCGCGTTATGCTTTAGCCATGATTAAGACGTTCCGCTGCCGGGATACAGAGACGTTGTTCTCAGGGCGGCGCATCGCGCGGTTCGTCAACATAGAACGCGCGGCGTTGCGCAAGGTCGTCCAGCTCAATCTCGCGCGTGCCATCGACGATATGCGCGGGCCTCCCGGCAATCGTCTAGAGGCCCTGAAGGGGGATCGCTCCGGACAATGGAGCGTGCGGATCAACGCGCAGTGGCGGCTGTGTTTCCGCTTTTTGGATGGCGACGCCCTGGATGTCGAAATCGTCGACTACCACTGAGAGGTGAACTGATGAATCGGGAGCTGGCGCCGGTTTCTCCCGGCGAGATGCTGATGGAGGAGTTCCTCAAGCCGCTGGAGCTGTCGCAGTATGCACTGGCACGGGCGGTGCATGTGCCGCCGCGGCGGATCAACGAGATCGTGCATGGCAAGCGTGCGGTGACGGCGGATACTGACCTCCGTCTGTGCCGTTTCTTCGGCCTGTCGGAAGGCTGGTGGCTCCGGCTGCAAGCCGACTATGACATTGCCCTGGCCAAGGAAAGCATGGCCGAGGAGCTCAGCGAGATCGAGCCCTTGCCACACGATCGTGAAGCCGCATGAGCCCGAGAGCAATGCTTCCAGGCGCTCGTTTCCGCCTCATTTTGAACAAATATGTCTGAACCAAATGGGATTTCGGCCCAAAACCGAAAGCACAATTGTGGTTAATATTCTTCTGTCGATTGCCACTCCCACCGCCTGCCATCCGCCTTCCGTCCAATGACATCTGCCACCAAATCCAGACCGCGTGCGCTGGTTGTCGATGACGAGCCGGACATTCTTGACTTGGTGCGTATTACCCTCTCGCGCATGGGGCTTGAGGCGCGCTGCGTCGGCACCCTGGCGGCCGCGCGCGAGGCGCTGACCGAGGACAGCTTCGATTTCTGTCTCACCGACATGCGCCTGCCCGACGGCGATGGAACCGATCTGGTGCGTCACGCCAGTGCCAGCTTTCCGGACATGCCGGTGGCGATGGTCACGGCCTACGGGAATATGGAATCTGCTGTTGCCGCGATGAAAGCCGGCGCCTTCGATTTCGTCTCCAAACCGCTCGACCTGCGGGTGTTGCGCGAGCTCACCGATGCGGCGCTGCGCGCGCGCGGCGGGGGCGCGGCCGATCCACTGGACGCGAGCAGCCCGCAGACCGCTTTGATTGGCGAGTCCCCGCAGATTCATGAGCTGCGCGCCATGATCGCCAAGCTCGCGCGCAATCAGGCGCCGGTTTTCATCAGCGGCGAGAGCGGCACCGGTAAGGAGCTGGCCGCCAGTCTGATTCATCAACTCGGGCCTCGCGCAGACCAGCCGTTCGTGCCGGTCAACTGCGGCGCCATTCCGGCTGATCTGGTCGAGAGTGAGCTCTTCGGTCACCGCAAGGGCAGCTTTACCGGAGCGATCAGCGACAAGCCGGGGCTGTTTCAGGCCGCCCATGGCGGTACCCTGTTTCTCGATGAGATCGCCGACCTGCCGCTGCCGATGCAGGTCAAACTCCTGCGTGCCATTCAGGAAAAAAGCGTTCGCCCGGTCGGTGTCGCCAAGGAGGTTCCGGTGAATGTGCGCATCATCAGCGCCAGCCATCTGGATCTGGCCGACGCGGTGGCGCGGGGCGCTTTTCGTCAAGATCTCTTTTACCGCATCAATGTGATCGACCTGCACCTGCCGCCGCTGCGCGAGCGCACAGGAGACATTCCGGTTCTGGTCGCGCACCTGCTGCCGCGCATCGCCGCGGAATCCGGCAGCCCGGCGGAAACCCTTGCCGATGACGCCATGGCTGCGCTCTGCGACTACGCCTTTCCCGGCAATGTGCGCGAGCTCGAAAATATCCTTGAGCGTGCCAGTGCCTTGTGCGAATCGAGCGTGCTGAGCGCGGTTGACCTGCGCCTGCCTGAATTGCAGCCGGCGCGCGTCCTGGCCGAAACCCCTGCGCCTGGAAATCGGGCTATCGCGAGCGCTGCAACTGCACAAGCGCCGGGCGGCATGGCGCTGCCAGGCGCCGGGCGTAGCCTGGCTGAGCGGCTTGATGTGATTGAAAAACCACTGCTCCTTGAGGCTCTTAGCCAAGCCAATCAGGATTCCGAAGCGGCGGCCGCCCAACTCGGGATCTCCCCGCGTTCCTTAAAGCTGCGCCTTGCCCGGCTGAATCTTGCCATCGCTGAATAAGCTGCGGCCGCGTTAAACTCGGGCGAGTCTGATTGGCGCAAGAACGGCGCATCACCCCAGGGCACCCCATCGGCTCTCTCCATACTCATGGCAACCAACGCATCGCGACCTCAGCCCGAGAACCCGCCCGCCGGCCCCGTCGGTATAGACCCAAAGGACCCCTTCGTGGCCTGGTTCCGCCAATGCACGCCCTATGTGCATGCCCATCGCGATCGCACCTTCGTGATCTGCTTTGGCGGCGAGGCCATTGCCGATCCGGGCTTTCCGAATCTGGTGCACGACGTCGCGCTGCTGCACGGTTTGGGTATTCGCCTGGTGCTGGTGCATGGCGCCCGCCCGCAGATTGAGCAGCGCCTCGCCCGCCAGGGTGCCGAGATGCGCTATGTGAAGGGCCTGCGGGTCACCGACGAGGTCGCCCTGGCCTGCGTGAAAGAAGCCGCCGGCGTCGCGCGGGTGGACATCGAAGCGCTGCTGTCACTTGGGCTGGCCAACTCACCCATGGCCGGGGTACGTATTCCGGTCGCCTCCGGCAACTTCGTCACGGCGCGTCCGCTGGGTGTTCTCGACGGCGTCGACTATCAGCACACGGGCGCCGTGCGCCGGATCGACCGCAATGCTCTGCGCGAGCGTCTGGATGCCCGGGCACTGGCGCTGATCCCGCCGCTCGGCTATTCCCCGACCGGGGAGGTGTTCAACCTGAGCGCCGCTGATGTCGCCTGCTCCACCGCTGTCGCGCTCGGCGCTGACAAATTGATCTTTCTACTCGAACCCGGTGGCCTGGTGTCTTCCCTCGGCGCCCAACTGCTGCTTGCCGAGGTCGACCGATTGCTCGCCAGCACTGAGGAGCTGCCGGAAGAAACCGCCGCCGTGCTGCGCGCCAGCACCGATGCTTGCCGGCGCGGCATCCGCCGGGTGCACCTGATTGAACGCGCGCGCGATGGCGCCCTGCTGCGAGAACTCTTCACTCGCGACGGCTGCGGTACCCTGATCTCCAGCGAACCCTTTGAGGAGCTGCGCCAGGCGCGCCTGGCCGATGTGCCGGGTATCCAGGAGCTGCTCGCGCCGCTCGAGCGTAAAGGCCTGCTGGTGCAGCGCTCGCGCGAACGGCTGGAAAGCGATATTGACCAGTTTCAGGTCAGCGAGCGCGACGGTACCATTCTGTCCTGTGCTGCGCTTTTTCCCTATCCCGAGGCCGGCTTTGGCGAGTTGGCCTGTGTCGCGGTGCATCCTGAGTATCGCAGCGCTGGGCGCGGCGATCGAATGCTCGCGCACATGGAGCAGTGCGCGCGCCAGCGCGGACTCGCGGGCATCTTCGTGCTCACCACCCAGACCGCGCACTGGTTTCGCGAACGCGGTTTTGAGCCCGCCGGTCTTGATTGCCTACCAGAAGCCAAGCGCTCAAGCTACCAGGGCAAACGCAACTCTCAAATCTACCTCAAGAAACTCAGTTGAGCCCCACCCGAAGCGCTTAGGCGATTGACAGAAATCGCCTCAGTGCCCGCTTGGCGGGCCGAACTGAATCGGGTGTTGCTTGACGTAGGGATCAGTGAAATCCAGATGGATCTCATAGCCATCGTCCTGCTCGCGGATTTTTACTTGTTTTAAGTCCGGCATCCGGGTCGCGAGCCAGGTGCACATGGCCGCCGCCAGCGCCTCGTTGTTGGTGGCAATGGACTCGGTCAGATTGGCGGCAATGAACTGGGCTTTCTGGCCCAGGTCGGGCGCGGGAATGTGCTGACCATCGACGACCACGCCCTCCTCATCCATGCGCTCGTCCATTTTCGCCAGATAGGCGCCCTGGTAATCGGGCAGCGACTTGGCGCGGTCGTACTCCAGTTGGGCGATGCCGTTCAGGGTCACGGCCATCATGGAGGCTTCGGATGCGGATTGTTCACTCATGTGCTGGTCTCCGTGCGAATACTCTAAAGCGGGAGGGCAGTGCTCTCGACCACCGGCGCTTAACCGGGCCGCGCTGAGCGGAGATTTCGCCAGGATCGGTGAGATGGCCAGGAGCGGGTGAATTACCATTACTGCAAAGAGGGTTTACGCGAGGACGTCGCGCGCAAGCGGGCGGAACTTGAGCGCGTACAGCATCTCGAGGTAGCGAGCGGTCTCGGCGCGCTCAAGGTCGGTGACGAATTTCCAGAAGCCGTAGATGCGTGACAGGGTCATCATGCGCTCGGCGTAGCGGCGCCAGGTGTAGCGTTCTTCCACGCGGTCGATGGCGGCTTGGGAGAAGGTTTGCCAGTGGTGAGCATCCTTGGCGCAGGCGTCGAAGAATTCGACGATCAACCCGGCGGCCTGGTCGCCGTGGTTGGGGTCGATGTGAAAGCCGGAATGGCCGTGCTCGATGATCTCGGACGGACCGCCGTATTGGGTGGCGAAGGTGGGCAGACCACAGCTCATGGCCTCGACCACGGTCAGGCCGAAGGCCTCGAACAGCGCTGGCTGGACAAAAGCGCCGCGGCGGTCGGCGATGGTGCGGTAGAGCTCCCCGGCGAGGAATTTGTCCAGATGAATCCCCAGCCAGCGCACCTGGCCGTCGAGTCCGTGGGTGTTCATCAGGTGATGCATATAGCCGATCTGTTCGCGCTCTTCGCTGTCGCCCGAGGCTTGTTCGTCGACATGCCCGGCGACGACGACCAGATTGACCCGTTCGCGCAACTCCGGGCTGTTGGCGAACCAGTCCACCAGGCCGCCGATATTTTTGATGCGGTCCAGCCGTGCCATGGAGAACAGTAGCGGTTTGTTGGGGTCTTGCAGATGCCCGCGCGACTGCCCGGGTTGGGGCTCGCCGAAAATGAGTTGTTCGATCTCCCCATGCAGGTGGTCCAGGCGCCGCTCGGTTTCGGTGAAGGGAAAGTAGATGTCCTCATCGGCGCCCGGGGAGACGATGTTGAACTTGGGGTCATAGACATCCACCCCGGCGACCACGCGGTAAAGGCCCGGCATGGTGAAGTTCATGTAGCTCTCGTACTGGCCGAGGTTGTCGTCGGTGCCGGCGATCTCCTGATAGGTGCTGGTGATGATGAAATCCGCTGTGTTCATCGCAATCAGGTCGGCGGTGAACTGACAAGAGAAATGATAGCGCTCCTCGTTGTCGCGCCAGTAGAGATCGGAGAACAGGTACTTGGTCTTCTCGAGTGCATGGGCAATGTTGCACTGGCTGACCCCAAGCCGCCGCGACATCAGGGAGGCGACCAGATTGCCATCGGAATAGTTGCCGATAATCAGGTCCGGGCGTCCGCCAAGCTCGGCCAGGAGTTCGGTTTCCGCATCCAGGGCGAAGCGCTCCAGGTAGGGCCAGATGGAAAAGCGCGAGATCCAGTGTGGCAGGATGTCGCCCTGTTCGTTGCGGAAGGGGACACGCAGAATACGGGCGTTGCGGGTGCCGGCGATGGGCTCGAGGCGCTGATCGGAGGTCGTGCCTTCAGATTCCGGGATCAGCCGGGTGATGACGATGACTTCCGGCTCGATGTCGATGCCCTGCTCGACCAGTCGCTTGCGCATTTCCCGTTCCAGCGCGCGGACCTGGTCGAGGATATAGACTACCTGCCCACCGGTATCAGGCCGGCCGAGCACATTGGATTGCCCGAACCAGCCATGCGGCGACAGGATGGCGATGGAGAAGATCATCGGGATGCGGCCGAGAAATTCCTCGATGGTCTGCGGCGATGGCGCCTCGAGGATATCGAGCAACAGGCCCATGGTGCTGCGCACGCGTGCGGCATCGCTGCCCCAGCCGGGCTCGAAACCGAGCGCGCGCAGTTCGGGCGCGAGCTCCTCATAGCCGGTACCGGCGGCGCGCCGGCGCAGCGGCAGCAGCGCTTGTCTGAGTGCGTTGCGCAGCCCGGCGACATCGGCGATGGAGTCGTTGAGCATCAGGTGTTGCCCACGATAGCTGTGCATGCGCAGGAAGTTGAGCAGCCGGCGGTCGCCCTTGCCGATCTCCTCGAACAGGCGACTGGACAGGCGGCGATTGAGAAACTCCACACCGCGGCCGATGGAGCCCTCCTCGCGCAGCTTGAACTGATCGCGATGGAAGGGCGACATGTCGATCTCGAGCCCCCAAGGGTCCTCTTGCCCGCCGGTTGCGGCGCGCTCCTTGAACACCAGATATTCAGTCACGTCGATCTGTTGCGCATCCATGGTGTCGATATGGATGCGCACAAAATCCCAGCGCGCCACCCGGCGGCGCAGCGCCAGGCAAACCCAGGCGGGTGTCAGGGTGGCCTCCTGGCACTGGTGCAAGGCGCGCGCGAGCACCGTGCCCTTGAGTTCCGGGACATCCTGGCATAGCTGCCCGAGTGCGTCGGAGACATCGCTGCGCAGCAGGAAAGGCCGTTGCAGGCCGGCGAGATAATGGAAAACGCGATGGGTCTGGTTACGCTGCTCGCGCACGAAAGCGATCAAATCCGGCACCAGGGAGCCGGTGGATTGCTCGTTGCGCTGCTCGAGAAAAAGCTCGCTCATGTCCGGCTCCGATGCGTCTGGCTCCGATGCGTCTGGCTCCATTGCGCACTGACGGCCCGATAAAACGCGGGATCGCGACAGGTGGCGCCGCGCTGTCCGACAATGGCGGTGGCAAAGGTCTGAGCGCGCTCGAGTGTTTGTTGCAAGGGCCAGCCACGTAGCAGGCCAAGAATCAGCACCGAAGCGAAACCGTCACCGGCGCCGACCGCATCGACAAAGTGCGCAACCCGCGGCGGGCCCAGCTTGAAACTGTCGCCGTCAGCGGTGACGGCCAGCGCGCCATCGGCACCCAGGGTGACGAAGGCGATGCTCAAACCCTTGGCTTCGACCAGACGCCGGGCGCGCTCTTCTGCTGAATCACCGGCCGGCGCTAGGATGCCCAGTTCGTCGGCATTGAGCTTAATCCAGGTTGCGCCATCGACCAGCGTGGACACCTGCTCGGGCGTCCACCAGGGGGCGCGCAGGTTGACATCAACAAAAACCGCGAGCTTTTTGCTATCGCGCAGGCGCTGCAAAGCCGCGGCTGAAACCGCATGCCGGGCTGCCAGGGTGCCGTGATAGAGCAGGGTGCCAGGCGCGCACTCGGGCATAGAGCCGGCATCGATAAAGTCGTAAGCGCGCTCGGCGACGATGTCGTAGCTTGGTTCACCGCGCTCCAGGCTGACTTCGACTGTGCCGGTCGGGCGGGTGAAGTCGCGTTGCAGCAACGATGCGTCCATGCCCTGCTCGGTCATGGCGATCTGGATGCGCTCGCCCAAGGCGTCTAGCCCGATCCGGCTGATGAATCGCGGTGCCTGAGGCGAAGCGGCGTCAGCGGCGGCGGCAAAGGCTTGAAGATGCCAGGCAACATTGAAAGGCGCGCCGCCAAGCACCTCGGTGACGCCGCCGCCCTCATCAGGGAAGCAGTCAAACAAGACTTCACCGAAAATGAGAGGTTGTTGTGACGGGTCCAGTGTCATCATAGGTGTGCCTGCGCGAGTTGCTGAAACGGGGCTGCAAGCGCGGGCGACCGGCGCGCCAGGCCGCAGCCAAGGCTCGCCGCCGCTGGGCTGAATCAGCTGGGCTGAATCAGCGGGCGGGTCTTACCCAGCCGGCTTGCGAAAGTGCAGGATACCCCAGTCGAGATAGCCGTTGCGACCGGCTTCGACCCAATGTCCCAAGCCGGTGATCATGCGCTCGATATAGGGATCGGAGACCTTGCCGGCAAGGTCATCGCGGCTGGATTCAAGCACTTCGCGCACCCGGCTGTAGTGGCTGATCAGATGCTCGACCATAGGCTCGACGCCGACCTCTTGCAAACCGTTGGCGGCGGCGGTTTCCCGATAAAAGCCGATGGAACCGAGGCTGGCAAGATGGATGCGATCCAGCACCGGTTGCAGCACGCCTTCGGGGCAGTCGTCGGCCTGCATCGGGTCGGTGAAGATCAAATCGCCACCTGCGCGCAGCACGCGTGCGGCCTCGGCGATGACCTGCGCACGCCGGCCGCTATGCAGAATGGCGTCCTGCGACCAGACCAGATCGAAGCTGCCGTCTGTGGCCGGGACTTCCTCGAAGCTGCCGTCGATGACCGTGATCAGGTGATCGAGCCCGCGCTCTCGGTTCATCTCCCGGTCGCGCTCGTTCTCGGTCTCGCTCAGGTTCAGTGCCGTGACCTGGCAGCCGTAAGTCTCGGCGAGATAGCGCGCGGCGCCGCCATAGCCAGCGCCCATGTCGAGCACGCGGGACTCGGGTCCGAGCCCAGCCACCTTGGCCGCCATGCGCTCGACCGTGCGGTGGCTGGCATCGCGAATGGCCTCATTCGGGTTCTGATACAGGCCGATGTGGATGTCCTCACCGCCCCAAACGTGAAAATAGAACTGATCGGCATCCTCGCTGTTGTAATAATTCCGTGCCGTTTCAACAACTTCTGTGTAGCCTAAGCTCATTCTTCTTCTCCTCCTTCCACATAGCGCTTTTCCGCCACATGGATAAAGAAATCCGGTTCTTTGTCATGGTAGGTTTCCTGGAAGTCGCCATAGGTGGTGACGCGCTGGAAGCCGACCTCGCGCAATAAGGTGCGGACGTATTTTCTGCGCAGCGGAAACATGTTCAGGTGAAAAACTTCATCATCCGGAAACTCGTAGCGGAAACGTGCCAGGGACTCGTCGACATGCTCGGGCGTGGCGCGGACATTGTCTCCGCAATAGTAAAAGTTGTGCGTGGGCTCGATTTTATGATCGAGCAGGGCATCGTAGTTGCGCTGGTCGATAATCAGGATGCCGTCATGCTTCAGGGTGGCGTAGAACTCGGCCAAGGCTTTACGCCTGTCGTTGTCGTCGTGTAGGTGGGTAAAGGAGTTGCCCAGGCAGATCACGGCGTCGTAATAGTCATGAATGTCGCGGTTTAGCCAGCGCCAGTCGGCTTGAGCGGTGCGCAGCAAATAGTCGCGCTTACGCGCGTTCTCGAACGCCTTGGCCAGCATGTTCGGGCTGCCATCCGCGCTGGTTACCTCGAAGCCGGCGCGCAGCAGGCGCACGGAATGGAAGCCAGTCCCGGTGGCGACGTCCAGCACTTTTTTCACACCATGCTCGCGCAGGGCGCGGATGAAGAAATCCCCCTCCGCTTCGGCGCGACCGTCCCAGTCGATGAGCTGATCCCAGCGCTCGACAAAAGGGTGGATGTACTCGGATTTGTAATGATTGGTGTCGCGAACCTCGAGTGGGTCCGATCCGTAATTTTGTTTCATGGAAAGTTCTTGGCTGTTCAGGTTCATCGCGGGTCCTCGAGCGGATGCTGGGCGGCTCGCAGCGCGGGCGCCTATGGGCGACGGGCGCGAACGCACGCCTGCGAGTTTTCGCGGAGCTGGCCTTAGGCGCGTAATCCGGACCATCCAGGCGGATGATTCCGTGAAATTCACCGTAAGACCAGTGATTTGCGGTGCTGACGCGGCATGCGTCAGCGAGATTGAACCCCGCGGAAAGCGCGGGGCAGCGCGTCGCTCCCGTGCCACCGTTGGGCCGGATGCACGATGGAGCGAGAGCGCGACTTGCGATGGCCGCCTGATCTTTACGCAGATCAATGGCAGCCAGATGAGGTGGCAGCGCCGCGAGCGGGCGAAGTGTGAAAACCCGGTACAACAACCGCCGGAAAACAGCCGTCAGTGAAAGACTGTCCGCCCATTCTAGCCGAATACCGCGACAAATTCACCCCGGGGTTGCGCGAGCGCTCCCGTGGTAGGGCAAACCGGCGCTAGAAGCAGCGCGCAATAGGGGTGTAGATGCCTGAGCCGGGGCGGATGTGGCGTTGCCCGTTAGTCCGGCTGGTGCCTTGGTCAGGGTGGTAACTCAGGGGCTAGGGCGCTCAGGTGGAGGCGGCGGCGTCCTTGTCGCGCTCGATCATCGCGTAGGCGGAATGATTGTGAATGGACTCGAAGTTTTCAGATTCCACCACATAGGCGGCCACCCGGGCGTCCTCGTTCAGCAGCCCGGCAATGTCGCGGACGGTGTCTTCGACGAACTTCGGGTTGTCATAGGCGCGCTCAGTGACGTACTTCTCATCAGCGCGCTTGAGCAGGCCAAACAGCTCGCACGAGGCCTGGGATTCGACCAGGTCGATCAGTTCCTCAATCCACAAGAACCCCCGCGTGCGCACGGTGACAGTGACATGCGAGCGCTGATTATGGGCGCCGTAGGCGGAGATTTCCTTCGAGCACGGGCATAGGCTGGTCACCGGAACCACAACGCGGATGGACAGGCAAGGCCTGCCTTGCTTGACCTCGCCGATAAAGGTCACGTCGTAGTCGAGCAGGCTGGCCACGCCACTGATGGGTGCGCGCTTGTTGATGAAAAACGGAAAGCGCATCTCGATGTGACCGGCTTCGGACTCCAGCCGATCGGCCATCTCAGCGAGCATGTCCTTGAAGGTGGTGACGCTGATCTCGGGCTCGTGGTTGTTCAGGATCGCGACGAAGCGCGACATGTGCGTGCCTTTGAAGTCATGCGGCAGATGCACGTACATATTGAAGGTCGCGACCGTATGCTGCTCCTGCCCGCTGCGATCCTGAATGCGCACCGGGTGGCGGATGTCCTTGATGCCGACGCGGTCGATGGCGAGATGCCGGCTGTCGGCACTCGACTGCACATCGGCCATGGCCTGGTCCGAAGAAAGCGGGCCTGCTTTGTCCTGTTGCGAGGGCGGCGGTGCTGTCGGGGCATCGGCCCTCAGGGTGGATTCCATCTGATAAGTCCTCGTCATCGCCGAACGGCGGGGGGAGGCATCTCCAACCCCGGCCGAGCGGGCGCAATACTGTCATTGAATTTCAATATATATTGACGCAGAGGAAAAAGGAAAGGTACCCGGAATCAGGAGATGCCAGGATCTGCGTCGGCTTGAAGCGGCTGTGCCTGGGGCTATTGAGGCTTTTTTTTGCCTGGTGGGGCTTTGAGCTTGGAGCCTTATCAGTGATCGCGGCTGATCACGTAGTCGGCGATCCAGCGCAGCGGGTCGGCTCCCTCGTCCAGCCCATTGAGGCAACGGTGGGCGTCCGCGATCAGGCGCGCGGCCTCTTCATGCGCGGCCTCGACGCCGAGCAACGACGGATAGGTTGCCTTGTGATGGGCGGCATCCTGGCCGCTTTGTTTGCCCAGCACCTCGGTTTGACCTTCCACGTCGAGCAGGTCGTCCTGAATCTGGAACGCGAGCCCGATGCAGCGCGCGTAGCCGTCCAGGGCGCCGGCCTGTTCGCCAGAGAAGTCAGCTTTAACCAGCGTGGCCATGTTGACGCTTGCCTGAATCAGCGCGCCGGTCTTGTGCAGATGAATGGCCTCGAGCCCGTCGCGGTCGAGGGTCTCACCTTCGCTCGCGAGATCCAGTGCCTGTCCGGCGACCATGCCGCGCGAGCCGGATGCGCGCGCGAGCAGTTCGACCATGCGCGCGCGTGCCTCGAAGCTGTTGGCCGAGTCGGTGGCGATCCACTGGAAGGCCAGCGTCTGCAGTGCGTCGCCTGCGAGGATCGCTGTAGCTTCGTCGAAAGCCTTGTGGCAGGTCGGGCGGCCGCGGCGCAGGTCGTCATCGTCCATGGCCGGCAGGTCGTCGTGAATCAGCGAGTAGGTGTGGATCAGCTCAAGCGCGCAGGCAGGCGCGTCGATTTGCTCGCTCGTGACTCCAACGGCACTGGCCGCGGCATAGGCAAGCGTAGGGCGCAGACGTTTGCCGCTGCCAAGCGCGGCATAGCGCATGGCCTGGTGCAGGCGTTGCGGCTCGAGCTCCGCGCTCGGCAGACGAGTCTCGAATGCCCGCTCGATCCGGGTCTGACAGCTGGTCAGGAATTGTTGCAGCGCCTTTTTGGCCATCGTTGAATTGCTGTGATCTGTAAAAGTGATTGAGGGTCGAATGCCTTGATACGGGCGGCTGTTAGCCAAGCAGTATCCTTACAAAAAGTCTTTCTCTCGCGAGCCTGTCGTCAAGATCGCGCCGGAGCGCCAGTGGCGTCGAAAGGCGCGGGCTCGGCGGCGGCATTGGCCTCGGTCAGGATGCGCACGCGCTGTTCGGCGGTATCGAGCGCCTGCTGACAATGGCGGCTGAGATGAATGCCGCGCTCGAAGGTGGCCAGCGATTGCTCAAGCGCCAAGTCGCCCTGCTCAAGTCGATCCACCAAGGCTTCGAGCTCTGCGAGAGACTGCTCGAACTGGAGCGGTTTTTCGGCGGCATCAGACCCTGTCGCATCCTGTGTGACGGGCTCGCCGGTGACGGCTTCGGATTCTGAACTGGGCTTGGCTTTGGGCACGGGTGACGCGTGGCTGTTGCTGGTAAGACCGCCCGCGGTGCGCCGCAAATTAGCGGGCCGAGGGCAATTGCCTTTGGAGTTTCGAGCTGACTACGGTAGCTTACAGCGGTTTTGCGGTCAATCGATCTGGCCCGCGGCGCGTGCAGGTTTCGCCGTCATTTGGTGTGGAGCGACAACTGCCCGCCGTGATCCGGTGAATTTCAGCCAGTAACTAATAAGCCAGTAACTAATCGGTCGGTGACCTGAGCTTTGATGGTGAAGGAGTATCAGCAGTGAGCAAAGGCGGGTATGACGCCTCAGCAATCGAGGTCCTGAGCGGCCTCGACCCGGTGCGCAAGCGCCCGGGTATGTACACGGATACCACGGGGCCAAACCATCTGGTCCAAGAGGTGGTGGATAACAGCGTCGATGAGGCCATTGCCGGTCATGCGCGCTCCATCGCGGTGGAATTGTTTGCCGATGGCTCGGTTCAGGTCAGCGATGACGGCCGCGGCATGCCGGTGGATGAGCACCCGCAGCTCGGGCTGCCCGGCATCGAGGTGATCCTGACCAAGCTGCACGCGGGCGGTAAATTCTCGGCGGGCAGCTATCAGTTCAGCGGCGGTTTGCACGGTGTGGGTGTGTCCGTCGTCAATGCACTGTCAAAAAGGCTGGACGTCTGGGTCAAGCGCGACGGTCGCGAGTATCACATTGCCTTCGAGCAGGGGGAGAAGGTCTCGGAGTTGATCGAAACCGGCACCGTCAAACCTCGGGATACCGGAACCCGACTGCGGTTCTCTCCCGAGGCGGGCTATTTCGACACCACCAAGATTGGCGTGCGCGCGCTGCGCCATCTGCTGCGCGCCAAGGCGGTGCTTTGTCCCGGTCTCGAGGTGTCGTTCGCGGATGAGGCGACCGGCGAGCGCGAAAGCTGGTGCTATCAGGAGGGCCTGACGGACTATCTCAGTCAAGCCTTGGGTGATGTGCCGACGCTGCCGGAGGCGCCGTTTGTCGGCGAGATGGCAGGCGAAGCGGAAGCCGCCAGCTGGGCCTTGGTCTGGGTTCCGGAGCAGGGCGAGCTGACTACCGAGAGCTATGTGAATCTGATCCCGACCGTGCAGGGGGGCACCCACGTCAACGGCTTGCGCTCAGGGCTGACCGAGGCGCTGCGGGAGTTCTGCGAGTTCCGCAACCTGCTGCCGCGCGGAGTGCGCCTGGCGCCGGAAGATGTCTGGGGCCGGGTCAGCTACATCCTGTCGGTGAAGATGCTCAATCCACAGTTCTCAGGGCAGACCAAAGAGCGGCTGTCCTCACGTGAGTGCGCCGCCTTTGTCTCCGGCGTGGTCAAGGACTCGTTCAGCTTGTGGCTAAATCAGCATGTCGCCGATGCCGAGCGTGTGGCCGAGTTGGTCATCAACGCGGCCCAGACGCGCCTGCGCGCCGGGCGCAAGGTGGCGCGCAAGAAGGTCACCCAGGGGCCTGCGCTGCCTGGCAAGCTGGCCGACTGCACCTCGACCGACCCCAGTCGCAGCGAGCTGTTTCTGGTGGAGGGGGACTCCGCCGGCGGCTCGGCCAAGCAGGCGCGCGACCGGGAATTTCAGGCCATCATGCCGTTGCGCGGCAAGATTCTGAATACCTGGGAAGTTGATCCCAACGACGTGCTGGCCTCGCAGGAAGTGCATGACATTTCTGTGGCCATCGGCGTCGACCCGGGCAGCGACGACCTCTCGCGCCTGCGCTTTAGCAAGGTCTGTATTCTCGCTGATGCCGACTCGGACGGCGCCCATATCGCCACCCTGCTGTGCGCACTTTTTCTGAGACATTTCCCGAGCCTGGTGGTGGGCGGCCATGTCTATGTCGCCATGCCGCCGCTGTATCGCATCGACGTTGGCAAGCAGGTGTTCTACGCGCTCGATGACAGCGAAAAGCAAGGTGTGCTTGATCGCATCGCTGCTGAAAAACTTAAGGGCAAGATCAGTGTGCAACGCTTCAAAGGCCTCGGCGAGATGAATCCGCGCCAGTTGCGCGAGACCACGATTGATCCGGACACCCGGCGCCTGGTGCAACTCACGGTTGAAGACCCGGAAGCCGGGGGGCATCTGATGGACATGCTACTGGCCAAGAAACGCGCCGGCGACCGCCGCGCCTGGTTGCAACAGAAGGGTGACCTGGCTGAATTAGCCTAGCGCGCCCCGCAGGAGGACAGACCCATGAGCCCATTCCGCTATTCCCACGCCAGCGGCGAAGACTGGCGCCAGATTCTGGCGCGGGTGGTTGCCGAGCTGCGCGGTGCCAGCGGAAACCTCGGCTTCCTTTATGTCACCGAGCCCCTGAGCCCCCATCTCGACGATGTCCTCGATGGCCTGCGGCTGGCTACGCGGGTCGAGCATTGGATCGGCGCCGTGGCCGGTGGCATCTGCGCCGCTGGTGTCGAGTACTACGACCGCCCGGCCCTTGCTGCCATGGTCGCCGACCTGCCGCCGGACGCCTTCCGCATCTTCCCCCCCGTCATCGGCGATCTCAAAGCGTTCGACGCGGACCAGCAGCGCTGGCTCGGCAACCAGCTGCCCTATATGGCGCTGGTGCATGGCGACCCGGGCAATCGCGCCACCGCCGTGCTGATCGAACAGCTCGCCGCACGCACGGCGACTGGCTTTCTGGTTGGCGGCCTGGCAAGCGCGACCGTTGGCGGGGATGCCCGGTTGATTGCTGAGGAGCCCTGCGGTGGGGGGCTTGCGGGCGTTTGCTTCAGCGATGCGGTGGCGCTGCAGACCGGACTCAGCCAAGGCTGTACGCCCATCGGGCCGCAGCGGCGCATCACCGAGGCGCAGCGCAATGTGATCGTTCAGCTCGATGGCCGGCCGGCACTGGATGTCTTCAAGCAGGATATCGGCGCCGAGTTGGCGCGCGACCTGAATCAAGTCGGCGGGCTGATTTTTGCCGGCTTGCCCATCCGCGGCAGCGATACCGGCGATTATCTGGTGCGCAATCTGGTCGGCATCGATACCAACAAGCGCTTGCTAGCGATTTCCGAGCTAGTCGAGCAAGGCCAGGACATGATGTTCTGCCGTCGCGACGCCGACAGCGCACGCGAGGACCTCGGGCGCATGCTGCGTCACCTGAAAGGCCGCGTGAAGGGTACCCCGCGCGGTGGTATCTATATCTCTTGCCTGGGACGCGGCGCCAACCTATTTGGTGAGGATTCCGACGAGCTTAAGCTGATTCACGATCAGCTCGGGGAGTTTCCCTTGGTCGGCTTTTTCGCCAATGGCGAGATTTTTCAGCACCGACTCTATGGCTACACCGGGGTTTTGACGCTCTTTACCTAGTGATCAGCCTGCCGAGCGACACGCCTGGCGAATGAGCCACGAGCTCAGCACTTCCGGCATGGCTCGACCGGCAGCCCGCGCCTTAGCCAGCCAGGGCCGGTGCGACTGCCGACCATTCCCTCGCTGACATTGGCCACATCGGTGAATCCGGCCTGCAGCAGCACGCGCTGCATCACCCCGCTGCGGTTGCCGGTGCGGCAAATCAGGCCGATGGGGGCGTTCTTATCGCCATCGACGGCTTTAAGCACGCTTTCAACGAACGCCTGAGGACCGCCCGGGCGGCTCATGTCGATACGCAGTGCGCCCGGTGCAACGCCGGTCTGGCGCCATTCCTCGGGGGTGCGCACGTCGATCAGCGTGAGGCGCTGTTCGGCGACGGCCTGACTGGCCTCGGGTGCTGTCAGCTCGGGGCCGGCCTCGGCGCTGCAGGCACCGAGTAACAGGCCAAGGGCTGCGAACAGAACGAGTGCTAGGGGACGGGCGCACGTGATCGACTGTATTTCAGACTGCGGTTGGCAGCGCATCGCGTGATACCTCCTTCGATGCTGGCAGGATAACGTTTAAGCGATTCACAAAAGCTATCGGCCAGATGGGGTGGCGCCATGGGTTCGGCAAGACCTCTGGCCTTCTGCGCTTCACTCGCCAGCAAGTTTGTGCTTGAGCAATTGATTCACCACCCCGGGGTTGGCCTTGCCCTGGCTTTGTTTCATCACCTGGCCGACGAAGAAACCGAAGACTTTCTCCTTGCCGGCGCGATACTGCTCCACCTGCTGCGGATTGGCGGCGATCACGGCATCAACGATGCCCTCGATGGCGCCGCTGTCGGTGATCTGCTTGAGTCCGCGCGCCGCGATGACCGCATCGGCATCGCCCTCGCCGGCCCAGATAGCGTCGAACACCTGTTTGGCAATCTTGCCGGAGATGCTGTTGTCCTGCAGCCGCTTGAGTAGGCCGATCAGCTGCTCCGGTGTAACCGGGCAGGCGCCAATCTCCAGATCGGCCTTGTTGAGCGCCGCGGCGAGGGCGCCGGTGATCCAGTTGGCGGCAAGCTTGGCATCGCCGCAGCCGGCGACTGTTTGCTCAAAGTAATCCGCCATCGCCAGAGAGCTGGTCAGGGTGACCGCATCCGCGGTGTTCAGGCCATATTGCTCGGCGAAACGCGTGCGCATCGCATCGGGTAGCTCGGGCAGCCCAGCCGTGGCGGCCTGGATAAACGCGGCATCAATGGCCAGCGGCAGCAGGTCCGGGTCTGGGAAGTAGCGATAATCGTTGGCTTCTTCCTTGGAGCGCATGGAGCGGGTTTCGTCGAGATCGGCGTCGTACAGGCGAGTTTCCTGTACGATAGTGCCGCCATCTTCCAGAATATCGCGCTGGCGCTCGATTTCGAATTCCAACGCTTTGTGCAGAAAGCGGAAGGAGTTGATGTTCTTGATCTCGGCGCGGGTGCCCAAGGTGTCGGAACCAGCCGGACGCAGCGAGATATTGGCGTCGACGCGGAAGGAACCCTCCTGCATGTTGCCGTCGCTGATGCCGATCCAGCGCACCAGCTGGTGGATTTTACGCGCATAGGCCACCGCTTCGGCCGGCGAGCGCATGTCGGGCTCGGAGACGATCTCGAGCAGCGGCGTGCCGGCGCGGTTGAGATCGATGCCGCTCAGGCGGCCGTCGCCGAGATGGTCTTCATGGACTGACTTGCCAGCATCTTCTTCGAGATGGGCACGGGTGACGCCGACGGTCTTCAGGCTGCCGTCATCAAGCAGAATATCCACCTCGCCGCGTCCGACCACCGGCAGCTCGTACTGGCTGATCTGATAGCCTTTGGGCAAGTCGGGGTAGAAATAATTCTTGCGCGCGAACACCGAGCGCGAGGCGATCTCGGCGCCGATGGCAGTGCCGAAACGCACGGCATGGCGCACCGCCTGGTCATTCAGCACCGGCAGCACGCCAGGCAAGCCGAGGTCGATCGCGCAGGCCTGCCGGTTGGGCTCGGCGCCGAAGGCGGTGGCGGCGCCGGAGAAGATTTTCGAGGCGGTCTTGAGTTGGGTGTGAATCTCAAGGCCGATCACAATGTCCCATTGCATGGTGTCACTCCGTGAGGGACGCTGGCGGACGTGCCAGGTGCCAGTCGCTGTGCCGCTGGAGCTGATGGGCGACATTGAGCAGGAGCGCCTCGGCGAAATAGTCGCCAATCAACTGCAGACCCACGGGCAGGCCAGCGACGGGGGCAACGGGCACCGACATGCCCGGCAGCCCGGCGAGGTTGGTCGAGATGGTGTAGATGTCGTTCAAATACATAGCGACTGGATCGGTGGTCTTGTCGCCGAGGGGAAAGGCGGTGGTCGGTGCCGTGGGCCCAAGGATCACATCCACCTCGCCAAATGCGCGCTGAAAGTCCTGCTTGATCAGGCGGCGAATTTGCTGCGCTTTCAGGTAGTAGGCGTCGTAGTAGCCGGCCGAGAGTACATAGGTGCCGATCATGATGCGGCGCTTGACCTCGGCGCCGAAGCCCTCGCCACGGCTGCGTTTGTAGAGATCTTCAAGATCGATCGGATCGGCCGCGCGATGGCCGTAGCGCACGCCGTCGAAACGGGCCAGATTGGACGAGCACTCCGCTGGTGCCACCACATAATAGGCGGGTACTGAAAGCTCGCTGTTGGGCAGGCTGATCTCCTTGATTTCCGCGCCCTGCTGGCGCAGCACGGCGATGGCCTCCTCAACTGCGGCGGCGATATCGCTGTCTAGCTCGGGACTCATGAACTCCTTCGGCAAACCGATGCGCAGCCCGGAAAGGCTTGCATCCAGTTCCGACGAGTAATCCGGCACCGGCTCCTCGGCGCTGGTTGAGTCCTTGGAGTCGAAGCCGGCCATGGCCTGCAGCACCAGCGCGGCGTCGGCTGCAGAGCGCGCCAGCACCCCGGCCTGGTCGAGGCTGGAGGCGAAGGCGATCATGCCCCAGCGCGAACAGCGCCCGTAGGTCGGCTTGATGCCGGTAATGCCGCAGAAGGCCGCCGGCTGGCGAATGGAGCCGCCAGTGTCGGTGCCGGTCGCGGCCACGCACAGTCCGGCTGCCACGGCCGCCGCTGAGCCACCAGAGGAACCGCCAGGTACCCGAGTCGAGTCCCAGGGGTTTTTCACCGGACCATAGTAGCTGGTCTCGTTCGACGAGCCCATCGCGAACTCGTCCATGTTGGTCTTGCCCAGGCTAACCGCGCCCGCCGAACTCAGTTGGCTGACCACGGTGGCGTCATAGGGTGCGATGAAGTTATCGAGCATGCGCGAGGCGCAGCTGGTGCGCACGCCCTGGGTGCAGAAAATGTCCTTGTGCGCAATCGGGATGCCGGTCAGAGGACTACCCTCCCCGCGCGCGAGTTGCTGGTCGGCGGCATCGGCGTCGGCCAGCGCCGCCTCGGGTGTGACGGTGATAAAGGCATTCAGCGCGGGGTTGTGTTGCTCAATGCGCGCGAGGCAGGCGGCTGTCAGCTCGCGGCTGGACAGCTCGCGCCGGCGCAGCCGCGCCGCCAATTCGGCAATGGGCTCGCCGAGCGTCTGATCGATCATGTTGCTGCGGTCCTGGTGCTGATGTTGGTGCCGGTGTTGAATCGGGTGTTAGCGCCGGTTGGGGCCACTCCTGTCAATGGTTACTCAATCACCCGCGGGACCAGATAGAAGCCGTCCTCGGTTCTTGGCGCGATCTGCTGGAACTGCTCGCGCTGGTCCGGCTCCGTGACTGCATCGGCGCGAAGCCGCTGCGTGATCTCGAGCGGGTGGGCGAGCGGCTCGACCGCGGTCGTGTCGATTGCGTTCATGTGCTCGACCATGGCGAGAATATCAGTCAGTTCGCCCGCGTATTGGTCGAGTTCGCTCGCATCTGCGGCAAGTTTGGCGAGATTTGCGATTCGTGCGACTTCGGACGCTTGCATTCTTGTCAGGACTCATTCGGCGTGATTTCAGTCACGAAAAAACCCGTCGCGCGAAAAAAACCGCACGAGGAGAGATGTTCGGTATTAAGCTTGCAGCTTCTGTATCAAGCGTGCGGATAAGCTCACACAGGGGCTTGCCCAGGGCAGACCGGGAGCAGGCCGGGACAGGATGGAGCCGGGCCCGCTGCATGCTCCAAGCTACCATAACAGCGCCCGTCTGACGAATTTGCCCGGTAACTTAAATCTGCCCAGTAACAAAATTCGGCCCGGTAACCTGGGTGAAGGTTTCACTGCTGCAAGGGAGCATTTGCTATCGGTGTTGTCAGTGACCTCAATGCGCGCGCAAAAAAAATCCTAGACCTGGCAGACCATTTGCCCTCGGGGTTCTTGCCGAGCAAGCGCGACATTGCTAGATTAGGCGTTTGACTGAGATGGCGCGATCGCGGTTTGCCGGTGATGTTGATCAGATGAGTCCGGGCCATGAGCGCTAGCCCACGACCTTATTCACAACGCGGCTTCGCTGGCGAAACGCCTCGATGCGAGGCGTTTTTTTGTATTCGCCACGCTCGCACCTCGGCGCGGGCATGCTGGTTAACACGGCTGAGCGACGAGCTTTTGTCGTTAGCCGGGGCGGTCTTAAGGAAGGAAACCAATGTTTTTTAGACGCATTCGGGGCATGTTTTCCAACGATCTGTCGATCGATCTGGGTACCGCCAACACGCTGATCTATGTGCGCGGCAAGGGGGTGGTTTTGAATGAACCCTCGGTGGTCGCGATCAGGCAGGATCATGATGGTGGGCGCAAGACCGTGGCCTCGGTTGGCGAGGAAGCCAAGGCTATGCTCGGGCGCACCCCGCAGAACATCACCGCGATCCGCCCGATGAAAGACGGCGTCATCGCTGATTTCACCGTCACCGAGAAGATGCTCCAGTACTTTATCCACAAAGTGCATGAGAGCCGGATTATTCGCCCAAGTCCGCGGGTGCTGGTGTGCGTTCCCTGCGGTTCCACTCAGGTTGAGCGCCGTGCCATCAAGGAATCTGCCGCCGGTGCTGGCGCGCGCGAGGTCTACCTGATTGAGGAGCCCATGGCGGCAGCCATCGGCGCTGGCTTGCCGGTGGCGGAAGCGCGCGGGTCCATGGTGCTTGATATCGGCGGCGGTACCTCGGAAGTTGGGGTGATTTCTCTCAACGGCATCGTTTACTCCCAATCGGCGCGCATTGGTGGGGACACCTTCGACGAATCCATCATCAATTACGTGCGCCGCAATTACGGCACCTTCATCGGTGAGGCTACGGCGGAGCGTATCAAGCACGAGATTGGCTCCGCCTTTCCCGGCAGCGAGGTGCGTGAGGTCGAAGTCAAGGGCCGCAATCTCGCCGAAGGCATGCCACGCAGTTTCACGCTGAACAGCAACGAGATTCTCGAAGCCCTGCAGGAGCCGCTGTCCGGAATCGTCAGCGCCGTTAAGATCGCGCTCGAGCAGACACCCCCGGAACTGGGCTCCGATGTTGCCGAACGTGGCATCGTGGTCACCGGTGGAGGCGCGCTATTGCGCGACCTTGATCGCCTCATTGCCGAGGAAACCGGACTGCCGGTGATAATTGCCGATGATCCGCTGACCTGTGTGGCGCGCGGTGGCGGCATGGCGCTGGATATGATCGACAAACGAGGTGTGGATTTCTTTGTTGGCGAGTAGGCTGGTCGTGAGTTGACTAGGATTCGGCGTCGCTTGTCTCGGATCGAGCAATTTTTCGCGGCTATTGCATGAAGCCCCTTGCATGAAGCCACTTTTCAACCGCGGACCCTCTGCCGGTGTGCGCCTTGTTCTGGCGCTGGTGCTGGCGTTCGCGTTGATCATCGCCGATCTGCATTACCGCCAGTTCGATGCGCTGCGCTCCGGGCTTGCGGTGACCGTCTATCCGCTGCAGGTGCTTGCGTCCCTGCCGACGCGCTTCGCGCAGGATCTGGAAAGCCAGATGGCCAGCAAGGTGGAGTTGCGGGCCGAGAATGAACGCCTGCACCGGGAAAATCTGACCCTGCGCGCACGCCTGCAGCGCTTCGCCTCGCTCGAGTCGGAAAACGAACGCTTGCGCAACCTGCTTGGCTCGGCGTTCAAGGTGGGCGAGCGGGTATTGATCGCCGAGTTGTTGCAGGTGGACCTCGACCCCTACCGCCAGCAGGTGCTGATCGATAAGGGCGCCTTGTCCGGGGTGTTCGTCGGTCAGCCGGTGCTGGATGCCAATGCCGTCATGGGGCAGGTGGTGCGCACCAATCCGCTGACCTCAACGGTCCTGTTAATCACCGATGCCCGCCACTCGCTGCCAGTCAAGATCAACCGTAACGGGCTGCGTTCTATCGCTACCGGCTCCGGACTGGTGGATCAACTCAATCTGCTGCATCTTCCCAAGAAGGCCGATGTGCGGGTTGGCGATCTGCTGGTCACCTCCGGCCTCGGCGGTACCTATCCACCCGGCTATCCGGTCGCGCGGGTGACCGAGGTGCGCATCGAGCCGGGCAAACGCTTTGCCACCGTGACCGCCGAACCTACGGCGCGACTTGATCGCAGCCATGAGGTGCTGCTGGTCTGGTCACTGCCGAAACTCATGGAGAGCGGCGTCATGACCGAGACCGGCGGAACGGGGATTACCTCGACGCTGGAGCCTTGAGCCGCCATGCCTGGACGTACCCTATGGGCGATTCTGTTGACGCTGGGCGCATCCTGGTTTCTGACCATCGTGCCAATGCCCGAATGGGCTGTCGGCTATCGCCCGCAGTGGACGGCGCTTGCGGTGGTTTTCTGGATCACGACTGTGCCCGACCGAGTCGGGGTTTTTTGGGCTTTCTTTGCCGGGCTGATGCTGGATGTCGTCACCGGCTCGCTGCTCGGCCAGCATGCATTGAGCTTTTCGGTGATGGGGTACCTGGCCGTTGAGCTGCAACAGCGCATCGCGCTGTTTCGGGACTGGCAGCAGGCGTTATCGATCTGGCTGATTTTGACAGTCGAGCGGTTGTTGTCACTGTGGGTGATGAGCGCGACCAATCAGCCGACCCCCTCGCTGTCTTACTGGACCGCAACCTTTGTCAGCATGCTGCTGTGGCCCTGGTTGGCGGCTATGTTGCGCGGGCTTGTGCGCCGCTTGAATCTGGCTTAGCCTCGAGCCATGGTCGATTCCATGTTCAAAGATCCACGCGGCGAAAAGCGGCTGTTCACCGCGCGGGTGATTCTAGCCGCCGTCGTGGTGGTGCTCTGCCTGGCTGCCGTGGTGGCGCGCCTGGTTTTCCTCCAAGTTTATAACAACGACCATTTTCGCACCTTGTCTGAGGACAATCGTGTGCGCGTAGAGCCCTTGCCGCCCATGCGGGGCCTGATGTACGACCGCAATGGTGTGCTGCTGGCCGATAATGTGCCGTCCTACTCGCTAGAGATCATCCCAGGCCGGGTTGAGGATGTCGCCGCCACCATCGATGCACTGAGCAAAATCATCCCGATCAGCGAGGACGACCGTCAGCGCTTCGAGCGCTTGCGCCGCCAGCATCGGCGCTTCGACGGGGTGCCGATCCGCCTGGACTTGAGCGACGCCGAGCGCGCCCGTTTCGCGGTGCAGAGTCATCGCTTCCCCGGTGTGCAGATTCATGCCGAGTTGCTGCGCCATTACCCCTTCTCGCTCGAGACGGCCCATGTACTCGGTTATGTCGGGCGCATCAACGAGGAGGAAATGGGCCGGATCGATACCTCGGCCTATGCCGGAACCAGCCATATCGGCAAGGTCGGCCTGGAGAAGGCCTATGAGGACGCTTTGCACGGCATCGTTGGTTACCAGCAGGTGGAGGTCAATGCGCGTGGGCGGGTACTGCGCACGCTCAAAGAACAGCTGCCAACCTCAGGTGAAGATCTGGTGCTGTTTCTCGATCTCGACCTGCAGCGCGATGCGATGGCGGCTATGGAGGGAAAGCGCGGGGCCGTGGTGGCCATCGACCCGACCTCCGGCGGCGTGCTGGCGATGGCGAGCACCCCCAGCTTCGACGCAAACCTGTTTGTCGATGGCATCAGCGTGAAGGATTATGTCGCTCTGCGTGACTCGATCGACAAGCCTTTGTACAACCGAGCGGTGCGCGGTCAGTATCCCCCGGCCTCGACCATCAAACCGTTCATCGGCCTTGGCGGCCTGGCCACCGGCTCCATCAGTTTCAGCGACGGCAAATACTGCGGGGGCTATTTTCAGCTCCCCGGCCACGGCCATCGTTATCGCTGCTGGCGGCGCAGCGGGCATGGCACCTTGACCGTGACCGATGCCGTGGTGCAGTCTTGCGATGTGTATTTTTACCGGCTCGCGCACGACATGGGCATCGAGCGGCTCGATCGATTCTTGGGCGATTTCGGCTTTGGCACCACAACGGGCATGGACTTCGCCGATGAGCTTGGCGGTCTGCTGCCGTCGCCAGAGTGGAAGGAGCGTGTCCGTGGTCAACCCTGGTACCCGGGTGAGACGCTGATTGTGGGCATCGGGCAGGGCGCTTTTCTGGTGACTCCGGTGCAGCTGGCCGCTGCGACCGCGGCCATGGCTAACCACGGAACCTACTTCCAGCCGCGCATGGTGCAGGCGGTGCGCGATCCGGCCAGTGGAATTGTGCAAAGAACAACAGCAGTGAGCCATCGCGTTGCGGTCGACAGCGAGGCGAAGTGGCAGGGGATTGTCGATGCGATGGCGCAGGTGGTGGAGGGGCCTCGTGGTACCGCACGCCGCATCCGCAGCCCATTGATCCGCATTGCCGGCAAGACTGGTACCGCGCAGGTCTTCACCATCGGTCAGAATGAGCGTTACAACGAGTCACAGGTGGCCGAGCGCATGCGCGACCATGCGCTGTTCATCGCTTTCGCGCCGGTCGAGGCGCCGCAGATCGCGGTGGCCGTGATCGTCGAAAACGGCCGCCATGGCAGCTCGACTGCCGCGCCCATTGCCCGCCAGCTCATCGATAGCTATCTCCTCAAAAAACGCGTAAAGATTCCGGAGCCGGCGGACACTGCGCCCAACGCTCAGGCGGATGCAGACGGATCGGATGTGGATTGAGCAGTTATGGCCACTCTCTCCGACAGCCTGAGCAGCGCACAGAACCGCGGATTGTTCGAGCGCTTGCATATCGATCTGCCGTTGCTGCTTGGCGTGCTGGTGCTCTGCGGTTGCGGGCTGGCGATTCTGTTCAGCGCCACGGACCAGTCCACCGGTCAGGTCGAGCGCCAGATGATCAGGCTGGGCCTGGCCTTTGGGATCATGACCCTGATCGCGCAGGTCCATCCGGACGAGTTGCGTCGCTGGTCGCTGCCGCTCTTTGGGTTTGGCGTGGCCATGCTGGTAGCGGTAGCCATCACCGGCGAGATCGGCAAGGGCGCGCAACGCTGGCTCGACCTTGGCGTGGTGAGGTTTCAGCCCTCGGAGCTACTCAAGCTGGCGGTGCCCATGATGCTCGCCTGGTTTTTCTCCGGCGCCACGCTGCCGCCCAGTCTGCCGCGGATATTGGTGGCTGTGGTTCTGACCGCCATTCCTGTGTTGTTGATCGCCCGCCAGCCGGACCTCGGCACCGCACTGATGGTCACCAGCGCGGCGGTGATGGTGCTCTTCATGGCCGGATTGAGCTGGCGGCTGATCGGGGTGCTGGCGGCACTGGCCGCGGGAGCGGCGCCGGTGCTGTGGTATTTGATGCACGACTACCAGCGCCAGCGGGTGCTGACATTTCTCGACCCGCAGTCCGATCCGCTTGGCTCCGGCTATCACATCATTCAGTCGCAGATTGCCATCGGCTCGGGTGGGATCTACGGCAAGGGCTGGTTCCACGGCACCCAGTCACATCTGGAATTTCTGCCCGAACGCTCGACGGATTTTATTTTCGCGGTGCTTGGCGAGGAGTTCGGCCTGGTGGGTATTCTGGTGGTGCTGCTGGTGTATCTGTTCATCATCTTCCGCGGGCTCTACATTGCCGCGCATGCGCCGACGAGTTATGCGCGCTTGCTGGCTGGAGCCATCACCATGGTGTTTTTCACCTATCTGTTCGTCAACACTGGCATGGTGGTGGGCTTGCTCCCTGTGGTGGGGGTGCCGCTGCCCTTGATCAGCTACGGGGGAACCTCCCTGGTGACCATCATGGCGGGCTTCGGGATTCTGATGTCAATACAAACTGCCAAATATTCTCAATCAAGATAAGATGTTTGCCGCTATAATGAAGGTAGTTTGTCAGGAAGGAGCAAGCATGAACGCGCGTCTTTTCAACCGCTGGCTGGTCTCTGGTGCCTTGATCTCCCTGCTTGTGGGCTGCGGCGGCACCGCGACCCGCCCGGACAGCGAGGAGATCGGTGGGGCGCCCGATGCCGTGCCACGGGTCGAGCCCAAGTCCAAATACGGCAACATGTCGTCCTATGTCGTGATGGGACGGCGTTATAGCACCAAGCCCAGCAGCAAGGGCTATGTCGAGCGCGGCCAGGCATCCTGGTATGGCAGCAAGTTTCACGGACGCCGTACCTCAAGCGGTGAGGTCTACGACATGCATCAAATGACCGCGGCGCACAAGACGCTGCCGCTGCCAAGCTATGTGCAGGTGACCAATCTCGAGAATCACCGCAGTACCGTGGTGCGCGTCAATGACCGCGGCCCCTTCCATGGCGGGCGCATCATCGATCTGTCCTACGCGGCGGCGAAAAAGCTTGGAGTGGTCGACGCCGGTACAGCAAAGGTGGAGGTCCGTTCGATCGATCCGCGCGATCATGGCGGGTTTGTCAAGGTTCAGGCCCCGAAGGCACGCAGGATTGCGGACAAGCCTGACAAGACAGCCGGCCCGTTTCAGGACCCAGCCCTCGCCGCCAACGATCATCTCTACCTGCAGGTCGGAGCCTTCGATCAACTGGCCAATGCCGAGGAGCTTCGCCATCGGTTGCTAGCGCAAGTCCCTGGTCCGGTCAATATTCGTCCCGGGGCAGAAGCTGAGGTTGCGCCCTACAAGGTGCATGTCGGGCCGCTTAGCTCCCGTGCCGAAGCTGAGGCTATGGCGCAGCGGCTGGCCAGCCTGGGGCTGGAGCCGGGGATCTTTGTCGGTCCCTGAGTCTTGTGCCCGTCGTCTCTTGTCTCTTGAGTCCTGAATCTGGCGCCCAGAGTTTCACAGGCTAGTTTCACAGCCTGGGCCGCGCCGTTGAAGGAGCGCGACCCTCAAGGCGCGCTCCCCGGATGACAAGCCCGCGCCGGCTTCCACTTCAAGGTCGCCAATCGGTTAGAATTTTTGCATTCAGCGGTCGCACGGCCGCGCTTTTTTCAGCTGGAAGGATAGCGTGATGTTCTCTTTGGCAAGATTCCCGCGTCTGGCCTTGGTGCCAGCCTTTTTCCTGCTGTGCGCTCTGGTGGCAAAACCATTGTCCGCGTCGCCCCAGGCCATGCCCGAGCCGCCCCAGCTCGATGCCGGCGGCTATGTGCTGATGGACTTCGAGAGCGGCAAAATCCTCGCCGAGCTGAATGCCGACGAGCAGCTCGCGCCCGCCAGCCTTACCAAAATCATGACCGCCTATGTGGTCTTCGGAGAGCTGGCTGCGGGGCGCCTAAGCGTCGACGACGATGTGCTGATCAGCGAAAAGGCCTGGCGCACCGGCGGGTCGAAGATGTTCGTCGAAGTTGGCAAGCGCGTGCGGGTGGAGGATTTGCTCCAGGGCATGATCGTGCAGTCCGGCAATGATGCGAGCGTCGCTCTCGCCGAGCATGTTGCCGGCAGTGAGGCGGCCTTTGCCGACATGATGAATGCCGAGGCCGCGCGCATTGGGATGACAGGCTCGCGTTTCACCAACGCTCCCGGTCTGCCCAATCCCGCGCACTACACCACCCCGCGCGACATCGCGATCCTGACTCGGGCGATGATTCGGGATTATCCGGACTACTACAGCTGGTATTCGCAACAGGAGTTCACCTACAACGATATCCGCCAGTACAACCGCAATATCCTGTTGCGCCAAGACCCAAGCGTCGATGGTGTCAAGACCGGCCACACCGACGAGGCGGGATACTGTCTGGTGGCTTCGGCGAAGCGCGATAGCCAGCGCATGATCTCGGTGGTGATGAAGACCGCAAGCACCAAGGCGCGCGCGAGTGACAGCCTGTCGCTGCTGAACTACGGCTTTCGCTTTTTTGAGACCATCGAACTCTTTCCCGGCGACAAGCCGGTCGAGACCCTGCGCATCTGGAAGGGCGAGACCCAGGAGTTGCCCGTCGGGCCGGCGCACGATGTCGCGATCAGTATCCCGCGCGGCAGCTACGAGAATGTCGTGACGCAGCTCGAGGCAGTGCCTGAGATCATCGCCCCCATTGAGAAAGGTGATCAAATCGGCGAGATTGTCATCACCTTAAACGACGAAGAACTGCGCCGGGTGCCGCTGGTCGCGCTGGAGGCGGTTCCCAAAGGCGGGCTGATCCGGCGCGCTATCGATACTGTGCTGCTGTGGTTTCAGGGATGACACAGGTCTATCTCAACGGGGAATTCCTGCCGCTGGCCGAGGCGCGGGTGCCGGTGCTCGATCGTGGGTTTCTGTTCGGTGACGGAGTCTATGAGGTGATTCCCGCGTATGGTCGCAAGCCGCTGCGACTCGGTGCGCATCTTGATCGACTCGAGCGCAGTCTGGCCGGCATTCGTCTTGACAATCCACTGGCCCGCTCAGATTGGGAGGGCATTGTTGCCCGTCTGCTTGATGCGCACGAGGCGAATGATCAAGCCATTTACCTGCAGGTCACGCGCGGTGCCCCGGCGGTGCGCGACCATCGGTTCCCTGCAAAGACCTCACCGACGGTTTTTGTCATGACCAAAGCGCTGACGCCGCGCGATCCAAATATTGCTGAGTACGGTGTCGCGGCGGTACTGCGTGAGGATACGCGCTGGCAGCGTTGCGACATCAAGTCCGTTTCTCTGGTGGCGGCCGTGCTGCTGCGTCAGGAAGCGGCTGATGAGTCCGCCGAGGAGGCACTGCTGGTGCGCGACGGCCATGTCGTGGAGGGGTCCATTAGCAATTTGTTTGTCGTGCACGAAGGTCGCTTGACCACGCCACCCACGGGCCCCGAGCTGCTCTCGGGTATTACGCGTGAATTTGTCATTGAGCTTGCCAGACGCGAGGGACTGCCGCTTGCCGAGCAGCCGGTACCAGTCGCTGCATGCCGCACGGCTGATGAAATGTGGATTTGCAGTTCCACGCGCGAGCTGTTGCCGGTCACCCGTCTCGATGGCAATCCTGTTGGCGACGGTCGAGTCGGGCCAATGTGGCGCCGGCTTGATGCCGCCTATCAGGAGTGCAAGGCGCAGCTGGCGGGGAACGGCCATGGCTGAGCGCGGCAAGGCCGGGGCGAGCGCCACTCCCACCGCGAGCAGCGCGCCCACTGCGAGCGATACCCTGCTGGAGTTCCCGTGCCGGTTTCCAATCAAGGCAATGGGGCTGGCCGAGCGCGATATCGCCACCCTGGTGGTTGAAATTCTCACACCCCACACGGGAGACCTGGCCCCGCACCAGGTGCGTCAGCGTCCCAGCCCCAATGGCAAATGGCTGTCGGTGACCGTGGAAATCGAGGCTCAAAGCAAAGCCCAGCTCGACGCCATTTATCGCGACCTGACGGCGCACGAAGCGATCGTCTATGCGCTGTGATAGAAGCTCCTGTCGTGCGCCAATGCGGGCGCTGCGCTTACCAGGAGACCTTCGAGCAAATGCGCGCATTCACCGACACGCGCGACGCGCAAACCCGCGATGAGCTCTGGGTGGTGGAGCATGACCCGGTATTGACCCTGGGTCAGGCGGGCCGCCGCGAACATCTGCTGAACCCAGGGACCATTCCCATCATCGACAGCGATCGCGGCGGTCAGGTCACCTACCACGGTCCCGGTCAGGTGGTGATCTATGTGCTGCTCGACCTGCGCCGGCGCGGACTTGGCGTGCGGCAACTGGTTAGTCTGCTCGAGCAGTCCGTGATCGCAGCGCTCGCCGCCGAGGGCATCAATGCCACCACCAGGGCGGGCGCGCCCGGCGTTTATGTGGATGATGCAAAAATTGCCGCTTTGGGGCTGCGCGTGCGCCGCGGCTGCAGCTACCACGGGCTTGCGCTCAATGTCTCCATGGACCTAGCGCCTTTTTCGCGCATCGATCCCTGCGGTTATCGCGGGCTGCGGGTCACCCAAGTCGCCGACCTCGGCTGTGAGCTGGCGAAGGAGCAAGCTGCCAGTGCGCTGGTTGATCAGCTGTGCGCGCGGTTGGGGTCGCCTTGAGCGCGGTCCGGCGAGCAAAACAGCGCCAGCGGAAAGGTTTCGGTAATCAGGATCACCGGTTCGCCGTCGATGATGATGCGATAGGTCCGAAACAGACTCTCGCCTGACACACCCTGAGCCGTGTCGGCTGGGACAGGGGCCTGATTCACACCAACCTCCATCACCTCGCGGTAGCTTTCCAGTCCGCTGTCGCGGATGAGCGCGCCGATGCCGATTTCACGGTCGATCAGGCGTTGGCGAAAATGATCGGGCACGCGCTCGGCGCGAATCACCGAGTCGGCGCGGGCATACTCATTTCCTGTGTCGGCCCCGCGCAGACGCACGCGCCGCATCAGAGCGCGATCGCCTGCATTGATCGCTACCCAGGGAATCTCCGCTTCGGCGGAGAGGAATTCCTGGTATAGGGTGTCCACCATGACCGGCTCCCAGAAATAGGCCTCGAGGATCTTGGTGACCGTGCCATCAGTGACCAGCAGGGCGCGCAGAAATGCCGGCAGCGATTGAATGGCGCGGCGACTGCCGTCACGACAGGCAATGGTGCCGCCACGCACGAATCCCTGGCAGCGAAACGGGTTGACGTCTGCCGCGATGCCGGAGGCATGGGCGCTGGGGTAAAACTGCTTCATTGAGGGTCGGGGTTTCCAGGCTTTTGAGCAGACATTCAAGAGACGAGGGCGCGGCCTTTGGGCCTCCAAGGGCAGTGATATCAAACGCTCATGAAGGTGGGGCAAGCTGCCGTCCGGAGTCGTCTGGGGCGATAATCTTTAGGCGTGGGACTCGAAATTTTCTCAGTCTGTGGTATAACGGGCGCGCCACAAGGCAACAGTTATATGGAGAATATGCTAATGACCAAGCGAACCAAACTCGCCTCTTTGTCCATCGCCGCCGTTCTTGGCGGTGCCATGCTCGGCGGCTGTGCCACCGATCAGGAAGCCCGTGATATGGCTCAGGCCGCCATGGACTCCGCCAATGCAGCCCAGGCCTGCTGCAACGCTAACGAAGAGCGCATCAACCGCATGTATCAGAAGATCATGTCCAAGTGATGCCAGCTGGCTGATTCTTGCCGGCCGCCCACTACGGTGGGCAGGCCGGTATTTTCATCCCTCACCTGTTTGACCTCGTCCCAGTTCACCAGCACGCCCGGCGCCTTGGCGATGGACTCTGGTATCAGATCCTCCACGCGCGTGTCGGCCTGCTGTTTCTCGGTAGCGTTTGCCTCCAAGAACAACTGATCCCCGAGCCAGCCAACCTTGTACGGTTGATCCACGATGGTGACCTGCGTTCCGGTCGGAATCTGACTGAACAGATATTCGATGTCTTCCGGAAACATGCGCGTGCAGCCATGACTGACTGGCATGCCAACTCCCCAGGGCTTGTTGGTGCCATGGATCAGATAACTGCGATTGCTCAGCCGCATGGCGAAGGCACCGAGCGGATTATCCGGTCCGGCCGGAACCACGGCAGGTAAAATATCACCTTTGGCCGCATGCTCGGCGCGGATCGATGCCGGCGGCGTCCAGGTCGGACCCTTGATCTTCTCGACAATGCTGTATTGACCGACCGGCGTCTCCCAGCCTTCGCGTCCGGTACCGACCGAGAAAGTTTCGACTTCCTGAGGCGAGCGGAAGTAATACAGTCGCTTCTCGGCGGTGTTCAGCACCAGCCCCTGCCGTGGCGCATCCGGCAGCACATGGCGCGCAGGAATCAGTACATCCGCGCCATCCTTCGGCACCCACATGTCGACATTGGGGTTGGCCTGTTCCATCTCGTCGAAACCGAGCCCATGATGGCGCCCGATATCAAGCAGCGTCTGGCGTGCGTCGGCCTTGACGTAGAAGGGCGTGCCGATGACGTCGTCGTCCGAGCTTGCCAGCCGGTATGGCTCTGACGCTAGCGCGATGCCCGAAGCGCCGATGCCGCTGAGTCCAATTGCGGCAAGTGCAACCGCCGGGAGTATCGCGGTCAGTCTTTGCCCGGTGTGGATCAAGAGTTGAACGGTAAGGTGCATCAGGGATGCGAACAACGAAGGAATCATGGTCGGGATTTGGCTAGGGATCTTTCTAAGACGCATGGCAGGGATGCTCGCGCCAATATTGGCGGCAAAGTTGGCGGCGATGGGGGCCGCGGCCATGCCCCTGCCGATTTCAAGCTTGATTTGTGCCTTGCAGGGCCGGGATGATGCGGGGCATCCTGACAGATGATCCGCTTTCGATCTCAGAGTGCCGTTGTGACAGATCATACCCATAAACTCCAGCACGTTCGCAATATCGGTATTGTCGCCCATGTCGATGCCGGCAAGACCACCCTGACCGAACGCATTTTGTTCTATACCGGTGCACTGCACAAAATTGGTGAGGTGCATGAAGGCGCCGCCCACATGGATTGGATGGCTGAGGAGCGCCAGCACGGCATCACCATCACCGCGGCAGTAACGCGCGCCCCGTGGCGCGAGCATTTGCTGCAGATCATCGACACCCCGGGCCATGTTGATTTTACCATTGAGGTGGAGCGCGCGATGCGAGTCCTTGATGGCCTGGTGCTGGTGCTCGATGGCGTGCGCGGGGTCGAGCCGCAAACAGAAACCGTGTGGCGCCAGCGTGGCCATTTCAAGCTGCCGACGCTGTTCTTTATCAACAAAATGGACCGCCCGGGCGCGGATTTCGCCCAAGCGATGGCCGCTATCGGCGAGCGCCTGGGCGTGCAGCCGATCGCCGTGACCCTGCCGCTGCCTGAGCGCAATGCCGTGATCGATCTGATCCGCCAGGAGCTGCTTGAGTTCCATGGCGAGCAGGGCGAGGAGGTGGTGCGTGCACCCTGCCCGCAGGCGCTCTGGTCCGAGGCCGCTGGGCTGCGCGAATCCCTGCTGCTGGCCGCTGCCGAGGTCGACGACACGCTGGCCGAGCCGGTGCTGGCCGGTGAGCCGGTTGCGCCGGCAGCACTGCTCAAAGCACTGCGCCGGGGCGTGTTGAACGGAGACTTGTTCCCCTGCTTTGGCGGCAGCGCGCTGCGCAATCTTGGTGTGCAGCCATTGCTCGACGCCGTGGTGGATCTTCTGCCCGCGCCGACGGATCGCCCAGCAATGACGGCGCAGCGCTTTGAGGCAGCAGCGGCGGATAGCCCGCAGCCCGCAACCGAGTCCATCACCATCGGCGGCGATGGACCCCTGGCTGCGCTGGTATTCAAAGTCCAGCTGTGGGATGGGCGGCGGCATTGTTTCACGCGCGTTTATCGCAATCGCGTGCGCCCCGGCGATAGTGTGGCCTTCATCGGTGCCGACGGACAGGTGGTCAAGGAGCATGTCGCGCGCATTTTCGACATTGACGCCGGCAAGAAGACCAAGCTCGACGAGGCCGGCCCCGGGCAGATCGTGCTACTCGCGGGGCTGCGCCACGCGGCAACCGGCGATACCCTGTGCGACCCTGAGCATGTCTTCAGCCTTGAGCGTATTGAAACCCGCACGCCGGTGCTGAGTCTGGCCATAGAACCGACCAGCAGCGCCGAGGAGGAAAAACTGCTCGAGGCACTGGACAAGGTGGCGCAGGAAGACCCGACGCTCAAGGTCGAGGAAGACCCGGAAACCGGCCAGCGGCTGCTGCGCGGTATGGGCGAACTGCATTTGCAGATTGTGATCGAGCGACTGGAACGCGAATTCCATCTGCGCGTGCGCAGCGGACGCCCGTCGGTTGCTTTGCGCGAAAGCATCGGCGTCGAGATCAGCGTTGAGGATTGCTATCAGCGCCCGGCGTCGCCGGACGGCAAGCACCCGGAAGTCAAGGCCAGCATCGGCTTGACTCTGACACCGGGGGAGCGTGGCTCTGGCGTGCAGATCCTTGATGAGCCGCAGGTGCACCCGGCGGGTAACGAATTGAGCGAGGAGCAGCGCCGCGCCTTGCGCGAGGGTTTGCAGCTCAGCCTGAGCAGCGGCCCGCTGCAGGGCGCGCCGGTTGAGGATGTCGCCATCCGTGTGCACCGGGTCGATCTTTTCGGTCAGGCCAGCACCCCTGAGGCCTTGGGCGCGGCGGCGGCCCGGGCGCTGCGCAAGGGGTTATCTGCGGCCGCTCCGGTTGTGCTGCATCCGCTGATGCGCGTCGATCTCGTGGTGCCGGAAGACAATCTTGGCCATGTGCTCGGTGACCTGCAGGCGCGCCATGCGGTGATTCGCGCCACCGTGCTGAGCGACGGTGGCGGCGAGCGCGAGGCGCGCGTGCAATGCGCGGTGGCACTCGAGAGTCTGCTCGGCTATGCCACCGAATTGCGCAGCCTGACCCAGGGCCGCGGCCAGTTCAGCATGCAGTTCGAGCGTTTCGACGCTATCTAAGCCTTCGGCTTGCCGAGCCCAGTCTTCCCGCCTGCGTGCCGACGTGCATGAATTTTGGGGGAGTCCCTGGCATTCCCGCAGCATTTTTTGATGTCTCTGCCCCTTGACAGTGCGAGCATCGGGACTATTATTAGCACTCGCTACTGATGAGTGCTAACAACCCCGTCCCTAGGCCGGGCTGACCGGCGCTCGACCACTCACACTACATTGAGGGGACTCAAACAATGAATATCCGTCCTTTGCACGACCGCGTCGTTATCCGTCGCATGGAAGAAGAGCGCACCACCGCTGGTGGCATCGTCATTCCAGATAGCGCTGCCGAAAAGCCGATCCGTGGCGAAGTCATGGCTGTTGGCAACGGCAAGATCATGGACAGCGGCGACTCCCGCCCGCTCGACGTCAAGGTCGGCGACAAGGTGCTGTTCGGCAAGTACTCGGGCACCGAGGTCAAGGTCGATGGCGAAGATCTTCTCGTGATGCGCGAGGAAGACATCATGGGTGTCATCGAGGGCTAAGCCTTCGCGCACCCTGACCCACAAGCAATTTCGTTCGCGTCACCCTGTCGCGAGACCAGTTTAGATCACGGGAGCAAACTCCAATGAGTGCAAAAGAAGTTAAGTTTGGATCTGATGCGCGTGCGCGCATGATGGATGGCGTCAATGTCCTGGCCAACGCCGTCAAGGTTACCCTGGGCCCGAAAGGCCGCAACGTCGTGCTGGAGAAGTCCTTCGGCTCACCCACCGTCACCAAAGATGGTGTCTCTGTGGCCAAGGAAATCGAACTGAAAGACAAGTTCGAGAACATGGGCGCACAGATGGTGAAGGAAGTCGCTTCCCAGACCTCCGACGTCGCCGGTGACGGCACCACGACCGCTACCGTGCTGGCTCAGGCCATGGTGCGCGAAGGCCTGAAGGCCGTCGCCGCTGGCATGAACCCGATGGACCTGAAGCGCGGTATGGACAAAGCCGTCGAGAGCGCCGTCGAGCAGTTGCGCGCCCTGTCGCGTCCTTGCTCCGATAACAAGGAAATCGCCCAGGTTGGTACTATCTCGGCCAACTCCGACGACAGCATTGGCGAGATTATCGCCGAGGCGATGGAGAAGGTTGGCAAGGAAGGCGTCATCACCGTTGAAGAAGGCAAGTCGCTGCACAATGAGCTGGATGTCGTGGAAGGCATGCAGTTCGACCGTGGCTATCTGTCGCCCTACTTCATCAATAACCAGCAGAGCCAGACCGCCGAGCTGGAAGACCCCTACATTCTGCTGCACGACAAGAAGATCTCCAACATCCGCGATCTGCTGCCGGTGCTTGAAGGTGTCGCCAAATCCGGCAAGCCGCTGATGATCGTCGCCGAGGATATCGAAGGCGAAGCGCTCGCGACTCTGGTTGTGAACTCCATCCGCGGCATCATTAAGGTTTGCGCCGTCAAGGCTCCGGGTTTCGGTGACCGTCGCAAGGCCATGTTGCAGGATATCGCCATCCTGACCGGCGCCACCGTGATCTCCGAGGAAGTCGGTTTGTCGCTTGAGAAGGCTACCCTGAACGAACTCGGCCAGGCTAAGAAGATCCAGGTCAGCAAGGAAGAGACCACCATCATCGACGGCGCTGGCTCCGAGGTCGACATCAAGGGCCGCTGCGAGCAGATTCGCGCCCAGGTCGAGGAGACCACCTCTGACTACGACCGCGAGAAGCTTCAGGAACGTCTGGCCAAGCTGGCCGGCGGTGTGGCCGTCATCAAAGTGGGCGCCGCGACTGAAGTCGAGATGAAGGAAAAGAAAGCCCGCGTCGAGGATGCTCTGCACGCCACCCGCGCGGCAGTCGAGGAAGGTATTGTGCCCGGCGGTGGTGTGGCACTGGTGCGCGCGCTCAACGGCGTGCGTGGTCTCAAGGGTGCCAACCACGACCAGGATGTCGGTGTCGGTATCGCCCTGCGCGCGATGGAAGAGCCGCTGCGCCAGATTGTGCATAACGCCGGCGCCGAAGCCTCTGTCGTGCTGCAGAAGGTTGCCGAAGGCGAAGGCAATTATGGCTACAACGCCGCCAGCGGCGAGTATGGCGATTTGGTCAGCATGGGTATTCTCGACCCGACCAAGGTATCCCGCACCGCGCTGCAGAACGCCTGCTCCATCGCCGGTCTGATGATCACCACCGAGGCCATGGTGGCCGAGGAGCCCAAGGACGATGCACCTGCCGGTGGTGGCATGGGCGGCGGCATGGGTGGGATGGGCGACATGGGCGGCATGGGCATGATGTAATCGCCCCTCTGTCGGCCTGTAGCGCGCTGGTCGGTTAGAGCTGACCAGCGCCTGCTGTCCCTTGACGCCCCCTGCAAGTCTCTTGCTGGGGGCGTTTTCGTTTTCAGTTCATCCCGTTCGTCGTGGCATCATCTCACCCATGCACCCAACTGCTCTGTTTTTTGGCTACATGTTCGCCTCGCTGGTACTCGCGGCCTTGCTCGCCGTGCCTGTGCTCGGTAGCGGAGTGCTCGACGAAGAACCTGCGCGAGTGCTTGGCCGCTTGGCTCAGGTGCTGATGCTGCTTGGCCTTTGGCCTTTTTTGCGCATGCTCGCACTGGCTGATCGCTCCAATCTGGGATTTGCCGTCCCGACCGAGCGGCTGCGCTCGCAACTCTTGGCTGGCTGGCTGAGCGGAGTGGCGATGATGATCGCCATTGTTGGCCTGCTGCTCATTACCGGCGCGCGCATTTTCGAGACCTGGGAGCCTGGCTGGGTGCTGGATTTGGCCAGGACCGCCCTGCGGGCGCTAGTTGCCGGGTTATTGATCGCGCTGGTTGAGGAGACCTTTTTTCGCGGCGCGCTTTTCGCCGCCATTCGCCGCCGCGGGACCCTGCTTGAGGCCGCCGGATGGTCCGCCGCGCTCTATGCGCTGGTGCATTTCATGAAGCCGCACGGGCTGCCGGACGGCATGACAGCTGACGCGGTTGGCATCGCCTGGATGCTCGGAAGCGTCTTCACCGGGCTATTCGACTGGCATCACCTGGATTCACTTTTCGCGCTCTGGCTTGCCGGGGTACTGCTGGCCCTGCTGCGCGAGCGCACCGGCAGCATCGTCTTTGGTATTGGTCTGCATGCCGGTTGGGTGTTCGTGATCCAGACCAGCCGGCGCCTGACCGATGGCGTGGATCACTCCGCTTGGGCATGGCTGGCGGGTGATTACGATGGCGTGATCGGCTGGTTGGCGGCGGCGGTGCTCGCGCTAGCGATTTTGCTTGAACGATTGACCGCCGGGGGGGACCGCGCGCCTGAGGGCCTATTCAGGTCTGGGGAGTAAGCAGGTATTGGGTGCATCCTCGCCGATGAAGCCATAGTAGCGACCGAGCCAGTAGGCCAATAGGTAATCGACACCGCCATAGAGTCCGTTCGGCAAGCCGGGGTCTTCCAGCTTCCACGGCTGGCGCTCCCACATAAATCTGGCTGGCACGCGCTCAGAGACATCGATCGCCTCGGCGGACAAACCGGGGCAGCGGGCACTCTCGGGGTAGCTCCCGTAGAGATCGACGGGGTGGGCCTGGTTCGGTGCGACGGGAAAGCCGGCGAGTTGGGCAACATGTGCGTTCAGGACCGCATCAAGCTCAGTGCCCTCTGGTGCCTGGGAGGCATAGATAAAGGCAAAGAATACATTCTTATCGTTGGCCACTGCGGGCCACATCCGCTCGGCAAGGATGTCACGCTGCAATTTCTCGCGTCTTTGTGGGTCTGTTTCGAGTCGTGCCCAGCTATAGGCAGGCATGAAGCCGATATTGAGCCCATGGTAGCCGTCACCGCAGCGGTTGGTATCGCGCCAGCGCGCGGCGATTGCCAGCCACTGATCCGCTTCTTCGGCATAATAGTCGACCAGTGCCTGGTGTCTTGCCGCATAGTCGGGACTGTCCGCTGACATCTGCAGTGCGATGCGAAAGGCGGCGCCAAGCTGTAACGCCTGGGTCGGTAGGGGTATGTCGGGCAGCCAGCGCAAACCGGGAAGCTGGCGCAGATACTCGGATGGATTTGGCCAGAACACCAGCACGCCTTCTCCACTTACCTCCCCGGTGGCGATATTGATCTCAAGCCTCGGGATGCCATCCGGCATGGCGGCGTTCAGATAGACGACGTTCTCAAGCGCCATCTTGAAACGGACATCCCAGTTTGGGAAGACGATTTCCACATCACGCCGCTCGCGCTGCATGAGTTGCTCGGCAAATTCGACGCTGTCGGCGCGCAGCTTCTCCATGGCGGCACGGGCCATCTCGCCGCGCTGAGGATCATCCTGCCAGGCACTCAGCGCCTCGTAGGCGAGTGAGTAGCCCAAGAGCACGCCTTGATATTGATCGCGGCTGACATTCCCGCGCCAGTCCCAGGTTTGGTCTTCAAACGGAGAGCCGATGTAGACCTCGGGATCATCCGGAGGCAGGGCGCTTAGAACCACGGGCGGGCTGTCGGAGGGCGCGGCGAAACGCGCCAGATACCCGGGATCGCCCGGAATGTTCCACCAGCGATGCAGCGTTTCGGTGGTCGTCAGCACCTGCTCGAAGGCGTCGTCGGCGCCCGTGGTCATCAAGCGCAGTGCCTCAGAAGCGAGATAGGACCCGGTCCAGATCGCCGAATCGCGCACGCCACCGTAGCTCCAAACGTCCTGGTAACTTGCATCGGCGAAAATGGCGCTCATCACACCGCCTGCTGGCATCATTTTTTCGCGTAGCCAGGGCAAATAGGCGCGAGCACGGTTGTGCATGTGCCCGACGCCTTCCTCTGGTGCTTCAACCCACCCCTGGGTCGTGGCATCCCACAGCGTGCAAGTACCAGCTTCAGTTGTGGTGTCTAGCAGGCAGCTGTCGGCGCAAGCGGCGGGCGTGTTCGCGGCAAAGGCCGACGCGGACAGCATGAGGAACTGGCTGCCGAGTGCAATTGCGCAGACTTGACGGAGGCTGTGGGCAATTCGTGGCATGGGGGCTCCTGATGTCAGCTATTACCTGATGAAAGCTATTCTCGGATGCAATCTATTCATTGTGCTGAAGCACGGTATATCCCTCGCGATTGCATAAGGCATCGCGCTCGGCTTCCTTCAAGTCCTCGCGCATCATCTCGGCCACAAGCTGCGCGAAGCTGATCTCGGGCTCCCAGCCAAGCTTCTGTTTGGCTTTGCTCGGGTCGCCGAGCAGGGTCTCGACCTCGGCCGGGCGGAAGTAGCGCGGATCGACCTCGACCAGACAAGCGCCGGTTTTTTCATCGAAGCCTTTCTCGTCGACGCCCTTTCCTTCCCAGCGGATGTCGATACCGATCTCTCGGGCGGCGATTTCAACGAACTCCCGCACCGAAAATTGCTTGCCGGTGGCGATGACGAAATCTTCTGGCTGGTCCTGCTGCAACATCATCCATTGCATGCGCACATAATCCTTGGCGTGGCCCCAGTCGCGCTTGGCGTCCATGTTGCCCAAGTAAATCCGCTCCTGCAGGCCGAGCTTGATCCGCGCGAGCCCGCGGGTGATTTTGCGGGTGACGAAGGTCTCACCGCGGATCGGGCTTTCGTGGTTGAACAAAATGCCATTACAGGCATAGAGCCCATAGGCCTCGCGATAGTTCACCGTGATCCAGTAAGCGTAGAGCTTGGCCACGGCATAGGGCGAGCGCGGATAGAAGGGCGTGGTCTCGCGCTGCGGGACTTCCTGCACCTTGCCGAAGAGCTCGGAGGTGGATGCTTGATAGAAGCGGGTCTTTTTCTCAAGCCCGAGGATACGAATGGCCTCGAGCAGCCGCAGCGCGCCGAGACCGTCGGAATCGGCCGTGTATTCAGGCTCCTCGAACGAGACAGCCACATGGCTTTGCGCTGCCAGGTTGTAGATTTCATCCGGCTGCACCTGCTGCATGATGCGAATCAGGCTCGAGCTGTCGGTCATGTCGCCGTGGTGCAGCACAAAGTGCCGGCCCGTCTGATGCGGGTCCTGATAGAGATGATCGATGCGGTCGGTGTTGAACAGCGAGCTGCGTCGCTTGATGCCATGCACCATGTAGCCTTTCTCAAGCAGGAATTCCGCCAGATAGGCGCCATCTTGACCGGTAATACCGGTGATCAGAGCTGTTTTCATTTTGTTGATAATCGCAAGTGGTTCCCTTAAACGCCCCAAATGCTACCGCAAAACCCGACCCAGCGGGTGCGGCGCCCCACCCCGGGGCTGCGCACCGCTTTGGCGGAAGCTTGCCGGCATTTCGCCCTTGACGCCGAAAACCTCGCAAGCTGTCAAAGCTTAAACAAGTTGTCGAATAATGATCAATGACAAGAACTTGAGGTTGGATGCCAGGCACAACCCTGATGCCCTTGCACCATGCGACTGACGGCTCGCAACACCTCCGGTGACACGCGAAAGTTCGTTTGCGCAGTCAAGCAAGAGACGGCTTCATCGAAATCAAGCCAACCGCGCTGTGCCGCATCCGCAAGCAAGCCCAGCGTGCCTGCCACGCGCAGACCGGCGCCAAGCGCGGTTTTTCTGCCGATGCGCTCGTCAATCAGGAGCAGATCGGCCTGCCGTCCTAGCGCGAGCCGGATTGCCGCAGACTCCCCGTGATCAAGCCGCTCCAACCCAGGAACATCAAGCGGCTCCGCCATCTTAATGTCCAGCCAATCCGGGCTGCCCTGAATGAAAGTCCGCAGTTTGCCCGGAGCAGACGGGTGAAGACATTCTTCGGCCACCTCGGGCGGCATCAGAATTCGCCCGAAGCGCTTTTGCAGAAACGCGCCGGCATCCAGGGTCACAAGATAGCGAAGTACCGAAGTATCGCTGACAACAGTCACGTTCAGAGCGATGTGGACAATGTCTCGATGTCCCGCGCAGCTTCCCCAACGGATGGGCTCGGCCAGACATCATGACTCGCAATAAATGCCTCGGTCTCCCAAAGGGACTCGTGCTCGAGTAGCTGACCAACCTCTGCACGCGAGAGGCTCCCGGAGCGGTAGGCTTCCGCGGCGAACCCCTCCAGGACCCTGCGCGGCACGTCCGCGCACTGGGTTTCAAGACGTCTGAGCAAGGGGTCTGGGATGTTGAGTGTCAAAGTCATCGCGGCACTGGAAATCCAAAGGACGGGGAGCCTGCGCATGATGATCGCCAAAGCCCCCCTATCAGCGCAAGTTTTTTACACCAAACCCCTTCCACGCACCCTTGGGCACAAGGGTTACAAGCCGAGGGACTCGGAAGGCTTTCGCAATCTCGCTCATGACCAGGCTCGGGAATGCCTTTTCGCGCCTTTTCGACCGGTGTCGCGGCATCGATCTTAATCGGACCAGCCCTCACCCGCGAACCTGTTCCAGGTTCTCGACAAACCACTGATAGGTTTGTGCCAGCCCTTGCTCGAGCTCGATGCGCGCCTGCCAGCCGAGACCGCGCAGACGGCTGACGTCGAGCAATTTGCGCGGTGGACCGTCGGGCTTGGTGGCGTCGAAGCGGATCTGGCCCTGGTAGCCGGTCACGCGCTTGATGGTCTCGGACAGCTCGCGGATGGATAGGTCTTGGCCGCTGCCGACGTTGACGTGGGAGCACATGCGCTCGGTCAGCTCGGCATAGTGGTCCGGTGCGAGGTTCGTCATAGAGACACAGGACTAAGAGATCTCAGGACGCTAGCTTCGGCGCTTGCCGAAGTTTGATCAACGTGCACTCAACACGGGTGGAGTGGTCGCGTGCCTTTTTCCGCGCTATCATGCCAGGCAGGTATTGGGCAAGGGTTTGGCCCAGAGCGTCTGGATCCATTATTGAGCTTGTGCTGTGGGATAGCATTTTTTTCACCGAGCGTTAGAGCACTATTTGCCATTTCTGTCACATTTAAAACATTATGCGCTCGAATTCATCCTGCGGACGCTACCGAACTGCGAACTCTGACGTGCCTTCACCAACCTTGAACTTATTGCCGACCTCATCGCCAAGGACACTCGATTTTAATGATCGTACCCATCCGCCCACCACTGGATGGCGCCTGCGCCGAGCGCTTTCTGGCCTTTTCCCGCTGCCTCGCGCGGACGCAATCGGCGGACGAAAGCGCGCGCGAAGCGCTACTGGCTGACGAGATCGGCTGGGCCCGGGACGCCCTGTCTTCCGCAACGTTCGCGTTCGACACCTACGAAGCCGCCGTGCGCGTTCTCGCCGACCTGCATCGCCTCGGTTGGCAGGTACGCGAATCGGGCTACGGCATCGAACTGTCGATGCAAACGCCACGCATCGGCGGACTCTCACCGGCCCAGATTCGTGACGAAAAGGCCCGCACGCGAGCCCTATTTCGCCCAGCGGTGCAGGCACAGCTTGGCGATCCCGCGGTGCGTAGCTTTGTGGCGCGCATGGAAAAACCTAGCGCCAAAAGTGGAAAACGGCCCATCACCCAACTGATTACCGAAGGTCCAGAACTGCATGGGCGCCTAACAACAACCACATGGGATGATGCAACGCCGTTCGAGCAGCTGCCAATCCAACCCTACTTGCAACTGGTCACCAAGGACGCCACGGATGCCGTCACCGGCCAGAATCTTCGGGAAATTTGGCGCTATTTTCGGTTTACCTGGTCGATTCCGCAGTTTGCCACGCCAGGGCGACAGCTGCTTTACTTGGTGCGCGACGCCGCGCATCCCTGTCATGCCGTCATGGGGTTGCTGGGTCTGAATAATTCAGCCCTGCAAATGGGCGAGATCCGCGAAGCCGAACTCGGTTGGAGCCGCGCAGTCCTGATCGCGCGCCTCAAGACTATCACTGACGCCAATCAGCTCACCGAAGAGTTCAACTGGCTTGAATCCTGCCTAAGCAATGCATTGCAGGATGTCGAAACGGAAGCTTTGGCTACCAGCGACGAGATCGCCGAACCCAGCGCGGAGGTGATCGCCCGGCTCAGGCGGCATGGTCAAGAATTCGATCATTGGCGCGATCAAACCCTGCGCCAACTCAAGGTGGAAAAAGCCAATGGGCATCATCCGGCAACCGCCGCATCCGTTGAAGACGCCCGCGGCTATCCCCCGGTCAGCGACGCGGTGCTCGACCTTGAGCCGAAACCGTCGGGAAATCCCAGAATGCAGCAGGCGCGTCGTTTCCTGGTCGCGCGTAAGCGGGCCACCTTGCTGGCCGAACTGCTCCAAGCCCGGCAGACGCTGCGCAGGTATCGAGCCGAACTGACGGATCCACGCCGACTTCCCGCGATCATCGAGCGCGAGGAGATCTTGGTCGCGTTGCAAACAGTGCTCGACTCCCTCAAGAGCCGCTATGCTGGTATCAATATCCTGGAGGTCAGCACTTGCGGTGCTATCCCTCCTTACAACCTGATGCTTGGCGGCAAGCTCGCGGCACTGCTGTTGTTCTCCCCGCGGATTGCCGCCGACTACCGCCGCCAATATGCCGGGCCATCCATCATCGCCTCGCAACTAAAAAACGCCCCGGTGCAGCGTGACGCGACCCTGGTTTATCTGGCGACAACCAGCTTGTATGCCCACGGCAGTAGCCAATATGAGCGGGTGCGGCTCCCCGCCTGCGTCATCAGCGAGCAACAAGATGAATTGCGTTTCCGGCGTCTTGGCATGACCAGCGGCTATGGCACCATGCAATTTCTAGATGAGACGCGAGCGGCAATCGAACGCTTTCTGCTTCATCAGCAAGGATTTGAGGATATCAACAGCATCTTCGGCGAGGGTCCCAGCCCCAAGCTTCGGCTGTTCACCGCCGGCATGACTCGGCTCGGCTTCCGGCCCGATGAGCTCATGTCACACCACCAGCGACGGCTGATCTATGGCATCAGTCTGGCTCCCCAGTCCAAGGAGTTCTTGTCAGGGCGCCCAACGCAGCTGCCCGACTATCTCCTCGAACCAGAGCGATTCCAAAGCGCGACCCGAGCCATCGCCCGTTATTGGACGAACCGCTGGCTGTCATCGCGGTTGTCTCATTCCGAAAGTCTCACAGCCCTGTTGGTTCAATCGGCGTGGCGACTCGGAGATCGGCTACCTGTCATACGCCCGCCGGAGGAAACGGAGATGTCTCAGCCCGATCGCGAAACCGATCAAACGCCAGCATCCCAGTCAACGGCGTCCGGCCAAGATTTCTGGCTGCAAATCGCGGCAGCGGGTCCCAAGACCGTCTCGGATGCCCTGACGCTCCAAGAACTCGACAAGCTGCATATCGACTTCGCGATCGAATCCTTTGTGGCCGCGCAAGTGGCTGACGGGCGAAGCCTGTTTCTGACCGGCAATGCTGGCGATGGTAAGACCCATATCCTGCGCAAGCTAGCACCACGGCTGAAAAAAGCGGGCGCGGTCGTGGTGGAAGATGCGACCGCCTGCATGCGTCGCAATCAGATTGAGCCGGTTATCGAGCGGTGGCGTGACGCCGAACGCGACGGTCGTCCGTTTTGCATCGCCATCAACGAGTATCCGTTGCATTTGCTGCGGATCGCGGCCAAAGCTCATCTTCCTGAGTTAGCCGCAGAATTGGCGCGTCAAAGCCAGCGGCCGCTGATTTATGGTGAAAATTCTTTGGTCGAAGAAGCGACACCGCCGCTGTTCGTTGTTGATCTTAGCCTGAGGAACCCTTTGAATCCGGCGATCTCAGCGGAAATGTTGGACCGAATATTGATGGATCAGTGGATTACCGAAACATCAAGCCTCGAGTATAACAAGACGCGGCTCGCCGACCCTGTCGTTAAACGAAGATTGATGGCGCTTTTTCAGCGACTTGTGAATATCGGCGTGCGTGTCACAATGCGGGAGCTATGGATATTGCTCGCACGCCTGGTTCTCGGCTATCGGGGTGATTTGAAAGAACCTTTAGGCTCAAATCTCGAATATCGCTACACCGAAGTTTTGTTCTCTAGCGACGCGCGCTTTACTTTGGGGCAGGCGCTACAATTTTGTGATCCAGCTCGATATAGTCATCCCATCTGGGATTCGCTGCTAGAGGACCGACATGAGACAACGCTTGAAGGCTGGAATTTTGGACCTCCAGTCATCAATGTAGCCGATCGGCCAGATCGAAAGGTGTTCCAGGCACTGAAGAGAAGTTTCTATTTCGAGCATGATTCCGGTGATGCCTGTTTTTCCTTGGAAGATTCGGACGTCGCTGAGTTTCAGAAAGTTTTGCGCAGTTCCGTTAGCTCGAATCTTCAGGTGAAAAGGCAGTTGGTTCACGGGCTTAATCGAGCATTCTGCGTTCAGGAGTTTCCTGGTTGTGAGGATAATCTTTACCTCTGGAATGGTCATCGTTTTCACGAAAAGCCGAGCCGATCATTCCTTGCGCATCGTTTTATTCCAGTTATGCGCCTGGAATTACTGCAACCGCAAATTCCCCCAATGGTGGCCGAAGCGTTTCCTGAATATGAACCAGATCACCTTGTTTTGGCATGCAAAACAGGAAATGAGTTCATGGCAAGATTAAAAATTGATTTCCCCCTTTTTTGCATCTTGCAACGTTTACGAAGGGGGTTGCCAAGAAAGCTCTTGCCTGAGAGCGAAGCCTTCCGCTTGGATGCGTTTATGGAAGCTCTAAATTCGGTGGAGACTGAATCCGATTCTCGTGTTCTTTCTGCGCATTTGGAACGTAAGGAGCTCCTGGAGGTTGAGCTTAATTCGGAGGCCAATCAGTATCGGCGGGTGTCTTGCAATGGCTGAGAAGAAGATTTCGCCGACCAAGAGCGGCAGAATTGATCAACTCCAGCGGGCGGCGTTGGGTTACAAGCCTTACAGAATGAAGCCGGTTCATTTAGCGACGAGTTTTCTATTGGCCTTGACTGGAAAATATCGTCAGCTCAGATGGCTCAATATCTTTATTAATCCAAAGGTCGCCGAAAAGAAACCTGGTGATATATATGTTTCAGAAAACTTATATTCTGAACTAATCGAAGGTGAACTTGATTTGCTTGCGAAAGATGTTTCGTTGCAAGATTTCAAGTTATTGCGTCAACATTTAAATGCAGCATTGAACAATGACGGAGCTGCTGGCGCCGCATTTTCTCCGCACTCCACGCACGGAGTAGATTACAGCACCCCATCTCTATGTTATCTCGCCAATCAGTCGAAGAATCATGGATATGCGGGCGCCTTCATCGTAATAGTTTTGCAGCAGAGCGACGCTGGACGAGATTTCTTGGCAATTGCGGCTGACATTGTCAATCAGTCGGAGACATCAGCAAGTTTTGTTGGAAATCCGCTGGTTGAAAATGAAGAGCAAACGCTCGATTCCGATTTATCTGAACTTTGCGGCGAACCACCGCTCTCCTTTTTGGCTTCCGTCAGTGATCTTATGTTGCCTCAAACAGAGGTTTTGAAAACCCTTGCCGAGCATTTAAAAAAATCGCGGTCCATCTACGCGCTGAGAAATCTTATGCTTGGTATTGGAAGCTGGTTACTCGCGTACCAAGTGCGACACATTCCTGGGTGTGAGGAAAGCATCTTGTTCTGCGATTTTGCGGGTGATACAAAGCCTCGATTAAGGGTTCAGTCTGCTGCTTGCTATTCGCGTCACCTCGGGCTTTTCGGCCGTAGTCTCAAATTTTGGATGGATCAGCCGGAATCACGAGTCCTAGATGCGGATATTGGTGTTTACGAGTTGGCGGCGACGTCCGTTACAAAACACTTGGAGGAACACTTCCGGGATTTTTCTGTGCAAATCGGGTGGGCACAACCTCGGAGTGGTGGGTCGCAAAAATATTTTCGGCCCCAGCCTGATACGATGCGCGTTTTGCTAATGAGCGTAATCGAGGACGGAGAGATTTGCACGATTGACGAAGTGGCGGAACGCTTGGCCTATCGTTGGCGCCTGGTTTTTGGGCTTTTGCCTTCAGATCATTCCGTGTTGAGGAAGCATGGTTACAGTCCTTTAGATGAGGATGCGGACTTGAGGGCAAATCGAGAGGCTTTCAAGAACCTGGCAATAAGTCTTGGTCTGGCCTGGGAACCCTCTGACGGACTGGTTTTGTTTTCCGTGCGAAAAGACCGATTGATCTGAGGTCAATATGAATGCTCCGGAATATGTCGCGATTGCTATTGCTCGATGGGTCGTGTCGCGGATCGATGCTGAGAACGATTTTGCCTGTGAAGGGCTCCCGCAGTTAGATGTCAAGGTGCTTTTTCGAGAGCTGGCAAACGATCAAAACTTTGTGAGAGCAGCTCCGGATTTCTCGATCGCGCTGGCCGGTTTCGGGGAAACGACCGCAGATCTGGAGTTGGCAGCTAGGCTGGTCAGTCTTAGTCCTATCATAGCCTTTGCCGATGATCTGCACGTCGCTGCTCAATGGCGAAATGATCGTGGAAACCACCCTCGCACGCTTGCTTTGGCGATGGGCTATAACGCCGGTGTGCATACCCTTGGACACTATGCCCGTCCCCAGGTACGGGATCTCGCAAGATTGTTACTTGAGGACGCGGGTCGTCATTTGACATCTCGCTTTCCAAACAGCCCAGACATACATCGGCAGTTATTGCAGGTTCTGATTTCTGAGCCGGGAGTCGATGCCTTGCTCTCGTTGGAAAGCTGCGCGAGTTTCCTTGCCGAGTGGGATTTGCTCCCCGAAAGAAACGGCAATCATGCCCCCTGGATGGCGCTCCCGGCACTTGGTCTGTTGCGGGATCGTGATCTGTTCGGTACGGACGATCTGGGAAAACGCCTAGCCAAAAATTTGGATGCTGCTGGGCGTATCCGCACCTTGCGCCTTTCGGATTTGCGCAAGCGAGGTAATCGAGTTTATCGCGATCCGAGTCGGCAGCAGCAAATGCGTTCCGCTTTCGGCTCGGTGCAAGCCTATCTCGAGGCTATCCAACAAGGCCGAGCCTCCGAATTGGATTTATCGGAGGCTCTTCTGGTTTTGCAGCCTCCGAAGGAGCCAAAACCGGATGCTCCCGACGATCCCGATAAAGCGAACCCAGATAACCCGGATGGCGATGAAGCATCCGCGAATCTGTCCACTCAGGCGGCGGACGCGTTGCTTGATGGGCGCGAAGAGGACTTAGCGGCTATTGCGGATGCGCTGGAAGAGGCGTGGAGGGAAGCACTCGATACCGGAAGCGATGTCATTGAGGTGGAACTTCGTCTTGTCAACGGGCAACCTGTCGAGGGGCATCTGGAAATCGACCCGGCTGTGCTTGATTGGGTTGAGGCGTTTTGCTCGGAAGATCGCTTTGGCGGTGTCTTCGAGACAGCAGAATCCAATCTCGAACAGGCATTGAAGTCAGCGGCAGATCATTCGCCGCTCTTCTTAAATGTTGATGCCATCATTACCGTCGAGGGCGAGGATGTGTCGCTGGAGACCATTCTTGCGGACTGGGATCAAGTACTAACCGAGCGAGTCGGGGCGCAAACTGCGTTGGCACCGGCTTGGCGGGAGTTTAGGGCGCTGCGAACGCGTCTGCTGTCGCATCTCGGCTTACTGGTCTTTCACGCGCGCCATTGGCTCGACGGGCGTCCCGAGGTGCTAGCAAAGGTCCGTCGGTATCTGGAGCTGGCAGCGTGCCTTTATCGTGAAACCCAAGACCACTATCAAGTGATGGCGGGGATCAGCGCCACCTGGGCGCGCGCGGCGCTGGAAGCCTTGCTCGCGATTGACATCATTCAGGTCCGCGCAACGCGGGCGGATGGCAAACAGCTTGCGAAAGCAGTGCTCCTGCCGACTCACCCGTTGCACCTGTGGCGTAATGAACGCCTGTCCACACTGCTGCGGGGTCTGGACGCGAGTTCACCGATGGCAAAGGACGAACGCGAAACCATTCGTCAGGAGTTGGAGCGTCCGGAGCAGTTCCTTTCAGTGGTGCGCCTGTCCAGTTTGCCAGCCGGTCGTGGACTGGGCCAGATGTTGCCCTACACTAACCAGATTCGCGGCTTGCCGGTATTTGAAAATCTCAGCAATACCTGTTCGGGTTCTGACGGGGTCCGGCGGCTAGGCGAGGCTTTGGATCAATTCATCATCCATAACCCAAACCATCCTTTTCCTCTTCGTCTCACGGTTGTCAATCCGCCGGCTGGTGATGAGTTGCCTCGGGAATTGGTCAGGCTGCTCAAGAAACCGCAATATCGTGGTGGCCAACGGCTGTCGGGGATTCATTTGGATCTCTATGCGAGTGGGCATCATCTTGATCGGTTGCGCGGCAGTCTTAGGTTTAGCCGCCCGCAAAATGAGGATGAAGTGCACGAGAAGGTCGCTGACGGCCGCTTGCTGATTCGTGTCCATGATGAAGAGGTGACGCCTGCGACCAAGCTGGAGTCCGTGGTGGAATTGCTGCGGGAGCGACCGAGCCACTTGGTGGCGATTTTCGATGAATCCAGCATCGAATTGCGGCAGCGCACCATTGATCACATGCTGCCAATGAGCCCATTTTGCGTCCGTTATGACGTTCAGGTGGATCAATTTTCTGGAAGCATCCGACTGGAACCGCAGCCGGGCGAGTCGCCGTTCAGCGAATTTCTCCAGTTGATGAATGAGCTGGAGGGTCATCAGCGCAGCGGCGCGGTTCAGGCCTATGCGCATGCCGAGGGGCTGGGGCAGACGGTGGATGCCTTGCTGCAAGGGAAGCGTCCCGCCGCCACCTGGCTGTTTCTCGCCGACCGGGCTTTGCCATCGGAGGCGGGCATGCGCTCGGTGCGCATTTCGGAACAACGCGAGGGGTTGCGCGACACCTTCCTCGCCGCGCGAGATTTTGCTGGTCTCGCGCGCTTGCTGCGCCCGAAGCTGGCAAAGCGGGCCAATTTGACCATTACACTGGAGGATATGGAGCGCCTGTTGTTGCAAGGCGCCCGCTTGCTCGGTAGCGGTCTGCTGTCGTTGATGAAAAAGCAGGACGGCCAGCCCGATGAAAAGCAGGTGATCGGTCTCGCTGGGCTGCTGTTCGCGGCGCGCGATTTTCAGCGGCGCATGCCAGGCGCCTTGGTGCTGAGCGTCGATCATCCGTTGGCCAGACTATGGCTCCGCACGACAAATCCTGATACCAGCGCGCGGTGCGATCTGTTGGTGCTGTGGCGTGACCAAACCGACGATACCTTCGAGTTGCTCGCGGTTGAGGTCAAAGCCTCGGACAGCGAGAGTCTGAATAACGAAACGGGGCGGATTCCTGACGCCGTTAATCAGATCAGCCACACGCTGGAAGCCATCGCCGATGGTCTGGCGGGAGGTGCCGCGCCGCCGAGTCCGCTGTCAGTTCCCCGTTGCGAAATGCTGAAGCAAACGCTGGCCCGCGCGGCGCAGGCGCGCACCGGCAAGGCGGCCGATGATCGCCGCAATCGCCAGCTGTGGGGTGGCTGGTTGCAAGCGCTTTTTGGTCAGGACGCGCCAAGGGTTCATCTCCGTGGCTGTGTCGTGAGCGTCATGCTGCGCCGCGCTAGTCCCGGAACGGAAGAGCCGCTGGCAAACGCGACGCAATGGCCCATCAGTCACCGGGTGCTCGGCGAGCTGGAGTTGGATGAGCTGCTGCATGATCCGCAGCCACGAGAGCTAGACCCATCCGAATCCGAACCCTCTTGCGCGGACGAGGGGAGTGCTCGTGCCGACACAGATGCAGCCATCCCGGCTGCGCCTGATGCTTCTATCCTCGCTTTTGTCACGACAACCACTGACCAGCAAGCAGCCTCAGGGTCGCCATCGCGGACCACTGTTCCGGATCGGCCACCATCCAGTTCTCCTGCTGTGGTCATGCCGACAGTGCCGCGAGTCCAGGCGTCGGATGAAACCTCGGCGGATGAAACGCCTGCCTGGCCGCCGGCAGTCAATGCCCTCGGGCTTATCGGTCAGGACGAAGCCGTCCAACGTCTCGTCGAGCAGGCCGTGTTTGCACAGACCACCGGGCAGCGCTTTCCAGATAAGTTGCTGGTTGGCCCGGCCGGTGTCGGAAAAAGTACCTTGGCTCGCAAAATTGGCGAGATGTTGCAGCACGAGCTGCTGCTGTTCAATGGTGCCGATCTGCGACGGCCTGCTGATTTGGCGCAGCGGCTGAAGGAGCAACAGTTGCTCGAAGACTCCGGTCAGGAAGTGCTTGTCAAACCCACGCTATTGTTCATTGACGAGGTGCATGGTATCGCAGGGACTGTCGCGACCTGCTTGCTCTCCGCCATGGATGATCGCCGCATTACCACCATCGACGGTAAGGTCTACGATTTCAACCAGGCTATTTTTCTGGTTGCCACAACCGACCCAGGCCAATTGTCCGAGGCTTTTCAGAGCCGCCCCGATAAGACCTGGCTGCGCCCCTATACCTTGCACGAACTGGCTGGAATCCTGTGGCTACACGGCAAGGGTTGCCTGGATGGCGCCGAATTGTCCCGGGAAGCCTGCTACGAAATCGCGGCGCGCAATCAATGCAATCCCCGCCGCAGCGTCCGGCAATTGACCAACACCCTGGTGCAACATTTCTTCAGCCGCGCGCTGGCGGCAGGGGAAGGAAAGCCCTCGCTGCGGGATACCGCGACCTGGATGACGGGCGAGAACATTGCCCGGTTTTACGATCAGCAGGGCATCGATGCCAATGGCCTTGATGACCTCGCACGGCGTTTTCTGAATTACCTGAAACGGCAGGGGCCATCATCCGAGCCAACATTGCGGCAGGCGCTCGGTCTTGCGCACCCAAGGGATTTCGTTGAGGTGGCCGAGTATCTGGTCAGGCTGGGACTGATCGAAACCTCTTCAGCGGGCAGGCGCTTGACGCGTCAAGGTGAGAAATATCTGCGCGCCGAGGCGCCAGCGGATTTGCGCTCGCGGATTTCGCGCGCTGGATAGCTAGGCTGATGCATGGCCTTTTGGAAGATTGGTCATGATTATGATTATTGATCAAGACACCCGCTTGCAAAGAGGTAGCCTCAATTCGCTCTGGCGCGAACCGAATTTGGAGTCCTTTACCGGCGAAATCGTACTAACAGGTGAGCGTATCAAGGCAGCCTGCGGCCTCGATAAAGCAATTCTTGCCTGGGACAGCAAATTGCGTCATGCGGGAAAACGCAATGGTTATCACGGTGGCTGCGCGCCGGCTGAAGCCCTGGTGCCTTTTTCTATCTACGGGTATGGTCCACAATCCGCAGCGATTGGAATCTTCGCGAAGAAGTCAAGCCGAATTGGTGGCAGGTCGCGCGGGATGCTCAGTGACAGAATTCAATCGCTCGCTGGTGCTGCAGACCCAAGTCAAACCAAGGGTATTCTTTGATGGAAGCGCATCGCCTTAGCACAGTCGATGACTTGCTGGCCTGGAATGGCGAGCACCCGGTCGAGCTCATCGATGGCGAGATTGTGCGGCGCCCGATGAGTCGTTTCGAACATGGGCAGGTACAAACCGGGTTAATCGGCCAATCCTTTCCCCTGGTCATGCAAGGGCAACCCGGGGGTTGGTGGATTCTGCCCGAGATCAGCGTTCGCTATGGCGCGCACCATTGTCCCAGCCATGACTTGGCCGGCTGGCGCAAGGAGCGGTTGCCCCAGCAACCCGCTGGCATCATGACCATCTTTCCGGACTGGGTGTGCGAGATTCTCTCACCGGGTCATGAGCGAAAAGATCGAGTCATGCACTTCATCCGCCTGCAACGAGCCGGCGTGCCTTTTTATTGGATTGTCGCTCCGCAAGAGCGCGCCCTGATTGCCTATGCGTTGGATGCTGGCTGCTATCGTGCCGTTTTCACCGCCGAGGGGGCGGGCGAGACGGCTGTCAAAGCTCGTATTCCGCCTTTCACGGAGATCGAGATCGATCTTGGGCTGCTGTTTGGGCAGCCGCACTGACACTCGTTAGCGACCAGTGGTGGATTTCGCTGTCGCTCATCGACCCTATGCGACTGGCGTCATTGTGCCGATCCCAATCGGACCAGCCCTCACCCGCGAACCTGTTCCAGGTTCTCGACAAACCACTGATAGGTTTGTGCTAGCCCTTGCTCAAGTCCGACATGCGCCTGCCAGCCGAGGGCGCGCAGACGGCTGACGTCGAGCAATTTGCGCGGTGGACCGTCGGGCTTGGTGGCGTCGAAGCGGATCTGGCCCTGGTAGCCGGTCACGCGCTTGATGGTCTCGGACAGCTCGCGGATGGATAGGTCTTGGCCGCTGCCGACGTTGACGTGGGAGCACATGGGCTCGGTCAGCTCGGCATAGCGCTCTGGTACCAGGTCCATGAGATGCACGCAGGCATCGGCCATGTCATCGACGTGCAGGAACTCGCGCAGTGCATTGCCGCTGCCCCAGACCTCGACCTCCGCTGCCTGCGCGCGCTTGGCGTCATGAAACTTGCGCAGCAGCGCCGGGATGACGTGGCTTTCGCGCAAGTTGAAGTTATCGCCCGGGCCGTAGAGATTAGTCGGCATGGCGCTGCGAAAATCCGAGCCGTATTGACGGTTGTAGGATTCGCACAGCTTGATGCCGGCAATCTTGGCCACCGCATAGGGCTCGTTGGTCGGTTCGAGCGGCCCGGTCAACAGGGCGTTTTCCAGCATTGGCTGGGGCGCAAGGCGCGGGTAGATGCAGGAACTGCCGAGAAACAGCAGCCGCTCGACTCCGTGCCGCCAGGCGGCATGGATGACGTTGGCCTCAACCATCAGGTTCTGATAGATAAATTCGGCCGGCAGGTGCTCGTTGGCCCAGATACCGCCCACCTTGGCGGCGGCCAGATAGACTTGCCGCGGTTGTTGCTCGGCGAAAAATGCCTCCACGGCTGCGCTGTCAGTCAGGTCAAGCTCTGCCCGGGAACGGGTGACCAGCTCGATCCCCTCATTACCGCTGAGCCGCCGCGCGATGGCGGAGCCAACCATGCCGCGATGACCGGCGACAAACACTTTCATTCCCGCCACACCAGGGTATAGAGGTCATGCCGGCGGTCCTTGAGGTTTTGCACCGTGCCCGAGTAGCGTGCCTCGCGCAGATCGGCGAGGCGCAGATCAGCGAAGGCGACTGTCTCGACATTGGGCGTGGTGTCGGCCGCCACGCCATCACGCGCGAAGGGGAAATCACAAGGCGTCAGGATGCAGCTCTGAGCATACTGGATGTCCATGTTGGCGACATTCGGCAGGTTGCCGCAGTTGCCGGACATAACCACATAGCATTGGTTCTCGACCGCGCGCGCCTGGCAGCAGTAGCGCACGCGCAGGTAGGACTGGCGCTCGTCGGTGCAGAAGGGCACGAAAATGATATTCGCGCCCTGGTCGGCGAGATGCCGGGACAGTTCGGGGAATTCGGCGTCGTAGCAGATCAGCACCCCGATGGGGCCGCAGTCGGTGTTGATGGTGGAGAGCTCATGGCCGCCCTCGATGTTCCACCAGTAGACTTCATTCGGGGTTGGGTGGATCTTTGCCTGCTCATGGACTTCGCCGCCGCGCAGGCAGACATAGCAGATGTTCTCGACCCGGCCGTTGGGCATTTTTGTCGGGTGCGAGCCACCGATGATGTTGATGTTGTAGCGCACCGCGAGATCGCGCAGCGCGGTCTTGATCGGGTCGGTCCAGCGCGTCAGCGCATCGATCGCCTCCGAGGGCGAGAGCTCAGAGTCTTCCATCGATAGCAACTGCAGCGAGAAGAGCTCTGGAAAGACGCAAAAATCCGAGCGGTAATCGGCCGTCACATCGACGAAATAGCGCAGCAACTCGACGAATTCCTCAAAGGATTTCACCCGCCGCTGTTGATACTGCACGGTCGCGACCCGCACCGTGTCGCTCAGCCGCCCGCCGAAGGGCTTGGCGCGCGCTTCTTCTTTCTCATCCGGCGCTTGCGGATTGCGCCACAGCAGATGCACGCCATAGCCGAGGGACTGGCGGTCCTCGTTCCAGTAGCTCTCCATCAGGCCAATCACGTCGAAATCGTTGCGCAGCTGAAACGTCAGCACCGGGTCTTTCTCGCGCCCCTGGCGGATGGCCTCGATATACTCCTCCGGGCTGGCATAGCGTTCCATCGCCTCAGCGAGGGTTGGCAGCCGCCCGCCATAGATAATGCCGCGCAGTGCCCAGGCCTGGACCAGCTTCTTGCGCTCGTCATAGAGGCGCTGGCCAATGCGCAGGCCGCGAAAGTCTGGATCGACACAGACCTCCATGCCATAGAGGTAGTCGCCGTTGGGGTCGTGGCGACTGGCGTAACCGCTGCCGGTGATCCAGTTCCAGGTGTGGGGCTTGAGCGCGATTTCACCGCTGATCAGAAAGCTCGAGCAGAAACCGATCAAAGCGCCCTCATATTCGGCAATGAATTGCCCTTCGGGAAACTTGTTGATCTGCCCGCGCAGCATGCTGGCGCTGTAACTGCTCACCCCGCTGCCGGCATAGGCGCGAGCAAAGAGTGTGCGGATGTTGGGAATGTCCGCCGGCGTCGGGTTGCGCACGACGACCTGGGCGGCTGTATCTGGCGTTTGAGTCATGGGCTCTCGGTTGGTTTGGGCCTGCTCTAGGGCCCAAAATGGCAGATGAATGTTTCCGATGGCTATATCTTGACAGTTTTTAACGGACCTTTCTCGAATGCATCATCAAGCTCCCTCCAGTGCTCCACCTGACCGGCCCGGTACGCGCAATTTGCACTCGCTGCTGCGGCTTCTGACTTTCGCCCGACCCTATGGCCTGCACCTTGGCGGCGCCCTGATCGCGCTGCTGCTCGCTGCCGGGTCTGTCCTGACCTTCGGCCAGGTCATCCGCACCGTGGTCGATACCGGGCTTAGCACCGGCTCGCTGACGGCGCTTAATCAGGCGTTGCTGTTTTTCATCGGGGTGGTGGTCCTGACGGCGCTGGCCATTGTCGCGCGCAGCTATTTGCTCAACTGGATTGGCGAGCGGGTGGTGGCGGATATTCGCCAGGCGGTTTTTGAGCGCGTGCTGCATCTGGATATCGGCTATTTCGAGAGCGTGCGCGCCGGGGAAGTCATCAGCCGTCTGACTAGCGATACCGCGCTGCTGCAAGTGGTCGTCGGCTCGACGCTCGCCATGGCGCTGCGCACTTCCTTGCTGATCATTGGCGGGGTGGCCATGCTGGCCTTCACCAGCCCGGCGCTGACCGGACTGGTGCTGCTTGGCGTGCCCTTTGTGATCGGCCCAAGCTGGCTGCTCGGCTCGCGGGTGCGCAAGCTCTCGCGCGCCAGTCAGGACCGGGTGGCCGACATCGGCGCCTATGTGGATGAGGCCGTGCATGGCATTCGCACCGTGCAGGCATTCAATCACCAGCCGATTGACGCGCACCGCTATGCGACTCAGGTCGAGCGCGCCTTTCGCGTCGCCATGTCCCGTTCCGTCAGCAGTGCGCTGCTCTCGGGAGTGGCGACGCTGCTGACCTTCGGTGCCATCGGTGCCGTGCTCTGGGTTGGTGGCCGCCAGGTCTTGGCCGGCAGCCTGAGCGGCGGCGAACTGTCGGCCTTTCTGTTCTATGCGGTGCTGGTGGCCGGCTCGGTCAGTTCGCTTGGCGACCTGATTGGCCAACTGCTGCGCGGCGCTGGGGCGAGTGAACGGCTGATGGAACTACTGAGCCTGGAGCCGGCAGTTACCGCGCCGGCCAATCCGCAGTCGCTGCCGCAACCGAGCCGGGGCGCGGTCGCTTTCGAGCAGATACGCTTCTGCTATCCGAGTCGCCCGGAAATCCCGGCGGCCGATGGGCTGAGCCTGGAGATCCAGCCTGGTGAGCGGGTCGCGCTGGTTGGGCCCTCGGGTGCGGGCAAATCGACTCTGTTTGCGCTCTTGCTGCGCTTCTACGATCCCCAGGCCGGCACCATTCGCTTCGACGGCGTCGACCTGCGTCAGCTCGCTCTGCGCGACTTACGCGGCCAGATCGCGCTGGTGCCGCAGGATCCGGTCATTTTCGGCGCCAGCGCCTGGGAGAACATTCGCTATGGGCTGGACTCGGCCAGCGATGAGGACGTCCGCCGCGCCGCCACCGCCGCTCACGCGGATGTGTTTCTGGACCGGCTGCCGCAAGGCTTCGATACCTATCTGGGTGAGCGCGGCGTGCGCCTGTCCGGTGGCGAGCGCCAGCGCATTGCCATCGCCCGCACCATTTTGCGCAATCCCGCCCTGCTGCTGCTTGATGAGGCCACCAGCGCGCTTGATGCGGAGAGCGAGCGCTTGGTGCAGGACGCGCTCGAGCATCTGATGCAGGGCCGCACCAGCATGGTCATTGCCCATCGGCTCGCTACCGTGCGCAATGCCGACCGGATTCTGGTGCTGGACCAGGGCCGTCTCGTCGCCAGCGGCAATCATGCCAGTCTGATGCGCGAGGAGGGACTTTACGCGCGCCTGGCTTCGCTACAGTTTCAGGATGGCGATTCATCTTGAAGCCATCATTAGAAAGCCATCCCCGATTGACAGCCATCCCCGGCTCGCGTCGAATTCACCGAACCGCGCGCATTGGCCGTTGTCGCAATAGCTGATGGCGCAACTCAAACCGAATCACTTGCGAGAGCGCTGATGTCTGCTGCCAAATCCGTCCATGTGTTGTGCTGGCTCGCCGCCTGCGGTGCCGCGCTGCTGCTTGCTGGCTGCTTTGACCCCGGCGAGAAGCGCAGTTTCGAAGTCGCCGTGCAGGGACTCTATGACGCCGATCTGAGCACTGACGCGCGCGCGCTCGTGGTTGCTTCGGTCAACCACGGCGGCAGCTTTTGGGATGTCAGCGGCAGCTCTCGGCGCTTCAATTGGAACCATCACGGCGGCGAGCAGACGACCTTGGTCGCTGCGGCACTGGCCGGCGACGCCACCTACGCGGTGACGGCGGATCAGGTGCCGATCATGGTGCTCTGGGATGCAAAAACCGGCCGCGCAATACAAAGCTGGATGCTGCCGCACGAGGTGACATCCATGGCCCTGGCAGATTCCGGTCAGCGGCTTCTGATCGGCACCGCCAACAGCGAGGCATTGGTGTTTGATCTGCGCCGCGGTGGCATCGAGCATCGCCTGCCTCATGATGAGGAGATCAATGCTGTCGCCATCACGCCCGATGGCCGCCTGGGGCTCACGGTATCCGATGACGATTACGCGCGCTTGTGGGACCTGCAGCAAGCCAAGGAGCTGCATCGCTGGGAGCTCAATAACAATGGGATGACCGCCGCCCTGTCCCCGAGCGGGCGCTATGCCTTTGCCGCTGGTCAGAGCGCGCGTGCGGCGGTCTGGGACACCCGCAGCGGCGCGCTGATGTTCGAGCTCAACCCCTACCAGAAGTGGGTGGGGCGCGGCATCACCTACAGCACCGCAGTGTTCTCGCCGCGCGAGGACGAGCTGCTGACCGGCAGCGTGACCGGCCAGGTCAAGCGCTGGTCGCTCGCCAACGGCGAGCCGCTCGGAAGCTGGACGCTTGGGCGGCGAAGCTGGATCGCGCCATCGGCCGTCAAGCTGATCGCCCTGGGATATGCGCTCAATGGCGACTACATCGCCGTGGGCAGCAACGGCCTGGTCTACGTGCTGGGCCGCCAGCCCGGTTAGCGGCCCTCGACACGCGACATCAGACTCGGAATTGTCCCACCAGCGACTGCAGCCGGGCGGCCAGTTGGGCCAGCTCTTCGCTCGCGGTGCTGATCTGGGCCGCCCCCGAGGTGGTCTGGTCGACGGCTTCGGAAATGACGTGGATGTTGCGGTTGATCTCCTCGGCCACGGCGGTTTGCTCCTCGGCCGCACTTGCGATTTGATGGTTCATGTCGGTGATGCTTGAAACCGCGCGGTTGATGGTTTGCAGGGACTCGCCACCCTGCTTGGCCTGATCGACCGCCTCGCTCGCCTTGGCTCGGCCCTGTTCCATGGCCGATACGGCGTTGTTGGAGCCGGTCTGCACCCGCTCGATCTTGTCCTGAATGTCCTGGGTGGAGACCTGAGTGCGGCTGGCGAGCGTGCGCACCTCATCGGCAACCACGGCAAAGCCGCGGCCTTGCTCGCCAGCGCGCGCGGCCTCGATGGCGGCGTTGAGCGCAAGCAGATTGGTCTGCTCGGCGATGCCGCGGATCACGTCGAGCACCGCGCCAATCTCCACACTGTCGGCGGACAGACGCGAGATGATCTCCCCGGCGCTCTCGACCTCGCGCGCAACGGCCTCGATGGCCTCGATGGTCCTGCCGACCACCTCGGTGCCGGCATGGGTCTCCTGGTCGGTCTCCTGGGTGGCGCGCGCGGCTTCGGCGGCATGGCGAGCCACTTCTTCCACGGTGGCGGTCATCTGGTTGATGGCGGTGGCGACTTGATCGATCTCATGCTGCTGGCGGCTGACGTGCTGGGAGGTATCCGAGCTGGTCATCGACAGCTCCTCGGCGGCCGAGGCAAGCTGGGCCGAGGCACCGGCAATCTCGCGCACCAGGGTCTGGATTTTGTCGAGAAAGGCGTTGAAGGCGCGCCCGAGATCGGCCAGCTCGTTGCGACCTTCGGTGTTCAGGCGCTGGGTCAGATCGCCGTCGCCAGCGGCGATTTCATCGAGGCCATTGACCGTGGCGCGCAAGGGACCGGTGATCGTCTTGGCGATCCCCCAAGCGATGCCGAGCCCAAGCGCCAGCATGACGGCGCCTATCAACAGCTGAGTGATGAGCGCGTTGCGGTAGGCCGCCACCGATAGGCTGCGGTCGACCAGCAGTTCGACCACGCCGATCGGCTTGCCCGAGTAGTCTTCAATGGCCTCGGCGTAAATCAGCACCGGCCCGCCCTCAACTCGCGCGTCGCGGGTGATCGTCTCGCCGTCGAGCGCCGCGCGCAGCTCGTCCGGCTTGAGCAGGGTGCCGCCCTTGATGGTGCCGGCAAGGGTCTCGAAGCCTCTGTCGGCGGCCAACTGCAACGCGCTTGGCACGCCGAAACTCTCGAGGATATGATCGAAGAAGGCTTGCCCGAAGGACATGCCAAATTCCACCACGCCGATGTGCTCGCCTTGGTAAAACACTGGCTGGACACCGCGGATGCCAAGGCCGGCCACTCCGCGCTCGAGACCCATGATGGGTTCGCGATTCTGATTGGCGTTCACCACGGTGCCGCGCATGCGGCTGAGGTCATCGCCATGCTTGTCTGGCATGTGCACGCGCAGAAAGGAGGTGGCGGGTGGGGTCAGAAACTGGAATTGCCGCACATCCTGGTGCGTTTTCAAGTGCTCGAACTCGGCTTGGGTCAGTTCGAGCAGGCGCTCGCGATCACGCTCGGCAAAGGCGCGCTGAATCTCCGGCATATTGGCCTGAGCGGCGCTGAGCGCCAGTGCAAGCTTGCCCTGTTCCTGAAGCATGGAGCTGAAGGTCTCGAACAGACCGCGCGCGAAGCGCATCTGATCTTCTGCCGTGATGGATTTGAGCTGGTTGAGCTGCGTTGGCAGCATCACACCATAGGTGACCAACAACATGAGGGCTGAGCCGAGCAGAATGCGCAGGCCAATGGTCAGGTTTTTCAACATAATTTCGTCTCCGGCGCGAAAAACAGCGCATCGCTTTCCCGGTGAGCCGGGGCGCTTGTTATAGTTATAGCTTATTTTTCAGCCCGCTTGACGGGAATCTTTCCAGGCTTTCGAGGTTTATGGGGCTCACACCTGCGTTCTTGCTTGGGGCTAGGTCACGGGCGTGGGCGTCGTGAATACCTGACTGAAGGCTTGCCAGTGGTACCCAGGTGGCGACAAATTTGCGGGCCCGTCACATACCCTGAGATGAGCAGGTTTACTTTTTAATTCAGTAATCTATAGGTCAAAAGTTGCATCCATCGAGCAAAATTGTCGCGCTCCCTGTGCTTGGAATTGCGATTGAAGCCTGCGTTATTGCTCAAGCTTTGCTATGGTTAGAGGAGGCAAGACTTGAGTACAATCTCGCCGATACGCCGCTTGTCGCCCCTGGCGCGCTCCCTCGCCCGGCTTCGCGACCCGCTCCGAGTCAGAGTTTCTGGCTCCGTGCCGCGGCGATTTCCTAGCAGTCCATCCCCGATAGACTGTAATGACCGATCAATCGGAACAGTTAAGAGATCAGCCGCCGGCTGAGTCTATCGCTCCATGAGTGAACACCAAACGACCTCTCCACGTAGCCGCCTGCGCGCGCTCAGGGCTATCCCTGATCAAGACAGGACCGATGAGCAGTGGGACGAGCTCAATGAGCTCGAGATCATGCTTGCGCCCGCCAATCGCATCGCGCCTCCACCCGGGGCGGAGCCATCGCGCGCGCGACCCGCTCGCGCGAATGGTGCGAGATCCAGCGGCCCCAAGCCCAATGGTCAGCGCTCCAATGCCGCCCGCTCAAATGACGGCCGGCCCAATGGCCCGCCGCGTTCCAAGGATGTGCGCGTCACAGCCGACGGAAATCCCAAGAAAGGCAATGCCCCAAGGCGCAATAAACCCGACGGCAATCCCGCGCTGAATGCCGGGGAGACCGATGCCGGGGCGCCAAGGCGAAAATCGCCCAAGCGCGCTCGCAGAAGACCTCGCACTGCGGGGCCAGCGGAGGGCGCCTGACGGGCTCGCTTGCGCCAGAGCCCGGCGTTTACCGGCGTTTATTTGACCCGCATACCAGGCTCTGCGCCGCTGTCGGGAGAGAGCAAAAAGAGCTCCTTGCCCCCAGGGCCGGCGGCTAGGACCATGCCCTCAGATACACCGAAGCGCATTTTGCGCGGGGCGAGGTTGGCGACCATCACCGTCAGGCGCCCAGCCAGCGTCTCAGGCGCATAGGCTGCGCGAATGCCGGCAAAGACCTGACGCTGCTCACTGCCCAGATCAAGACGTAGCTTGAGCAGTTTGTCAGCGCCATCAACGTAGTCCGCTTCGATGATGCGGGCGATGCGCAGATCCACTTTGGCGAAGCTGTCGTAGTCGATGGTTTCTGCAAGCGACGGGTCCAGTGGCGCGGCAGGCTCCCCCGTACCGGTGTCGTCAGCATTCGCGTCCGTTGTTTGCAGATCGGCTTTGGAAGCGGCCAGCATGGCATCGATCTGGCTGCGCTCGATGCGCGTCATCAGCGGCTTGAACTTCTCCACCTGATGATCCAACAGCGGCTTGGGCAGTGCATCCCAGGTCAGTGGCGCGATGCGCAGGAAGGCTTCGGCCGCCTCGGCAGTGCCGGGCAGCACCGGGCGCAGCCAGCCGATCAGCAGCCGAAACAGATTGAGCCCCTGGGTGCAGACACCGTGCAGTTCGGCCTCGCGACTTGGGTCTTTCGCGATCACCCAGGGCGCCTGTTCGTCGATGTACTGATTGGCGCGGTCAGCCAGTGCCATGATCTCGCGCATGGCTCGGCCCAGTTCGCGCTTGTCGTAGGCGGCGGCAATGCTCTCACCGGCGACGGCGAACTCGGCGAAGAGCGCTGGCTCGGGCAGTGTTGCCGAGAGTCGGCCGACGAAGCGCTTGTGGATGAAAGACGCCGTGCGGCTGGCGATATTGACGATTTTGCCGACCAGATCGGCATTCACCCGCGCCTGAAAATCCTCCAGGCTGAGGTCGATATCATCCACGCCAGGACCGAGCTTGGCGGCGAAGTAATAGCGCAGATACTCAGGGTTGAGATGGTCGAGATAGGTGCGCGCCTTGATGAAGGTCCCGCGTGATTTCGACATCTTCTGTCCATCGACGGTCAAAAAGCCGTGCGCGAAGACAGCTGTGGGTGCGCGGAAGTCAGCGCCTGTCAACATCGCCGGCCAAAACAGGGCGTGGAAGTAGATAATATCCTTGCCGATAAAGTGATAGACCTCGGCAGGGGAGTCGGGCGCCCAGAAGTGGTCGAACTCCAGACCCGGCGTGCGCTCGCACAGGTGCTGAAAGCTTGCCATGTAGCCAATAGGCGCATCGAGCCAGACGTAAAAGAACTTGCCCGGTGCGTCCGGGATCTCAAAGCCAAAGTAGGGCGCATCGCGCGAGATATCCCATTCCTGCAAACCGGCGTCGAACCACTCATCAAGCTTGTTGGCGACTTGCTTTTGCAGGCCGCCGCCGCGCGTCCAGTCGCGCAGCATGGGCTCAAAGTCCGCGAGCTTGAAGAAATAATGCTCCGAGCGGCGCATCTCCGGCACCGCACCAGAGACCGCTGAGCGCGGGTTTTTTAGCTCCGCCGGGGAGTAACTAGCACCACAGGCCTCGCAGTTATCGCCGTACTGATCCGGCGCGCCGCACTTGGGGCACTCGCCCTTGATGAAGCGATCCGGCAGGAACATCTTCTCCACCGGATCATAGGCCTGCTCGATCTCACGCCGGGCGATATGGCCCTGGTCGCGGTTGCGGCTGTAGATCAACTCGGCGAAATGGCGGTTCTCGGGCGAGTGGGTCGAGTGATAATTGTCGAAGCCGACGCGAAAGGCGACAAAATCCGCTTGGTGCTCGGCCGCGACCCGCTCGATCAGTGCCTCCGGGGAGATGCCCTCGGCGCGCGCCTTGAGCATAATGGGTGTGCCATGGGCGTCGTCGGCGCAGACGTACCAGCAGTTGTGACCGCGCATCTTCTGGAAACGCGCCCAGATGTCGGTCTGGATGTACTCGACCAGATGGCCGATATGAATGGGCCCATTGGCATAGGGCAAAGCGCTGGTGACGAGAATGTCGCGAACCTGAGTCATAATGTCCCTTGTTGGGTTGCGGGCGAAAAAGCGTCAGCGGTCAGCAACGAAAAGCAAAGCCGCGTCCGCAGGCTGCTGCCGCCAAAAATGTACGCCCATTATCTGGCACCGACGGCGGTGGCGTTAAGACTTTAACGCGAAAATGCACCGGCATTTCGGGCTGAAATGACGGCGAGGCCGCCCAAGGGTTGATTGCAGCAACCGCTTCATCCGCAGACACAGACGAAAAAAGCCCTAGGACATCGGCTTGGGGCTTGACGGAATGTTTGAGTTTGATATCAGGCAGGCGTCAACGAATGTTGCGAACGCGAATCGCCCCAGCGGATAGCGCGCGGGTGCGTGAGGTGATGTTGGCTTTTCTGCGTCGGTACTTGTTCAGCGGTTGCGCTTGCGACCGGAGTTGCTGAACCAGGTTGCCGAAGGGGCGCGGATTCCCAGGACCAAATCTGCAGCACTGGCGTTTCAGGCGAATGCTTGTGCCTGACCTTTCATCTTGTTCACGATGGCATAGACGCCAACGTGGCGGTTCGGGCTTAAGTGCTCTTCGAGTTGCAGCCCGGTGAAGAGCTCATCGACATCCAGGGCCTCAATTTCCGCCGGGGTCTTGTCGCTGAACAAGCCCACCAGCAGCGCCACCACCCCCTTGATGATGGCGGTGTCGCAATCGCCTTGATAGCTCAGCTGGCCGTTGCCATCCGGACTGGGGGCGACATGCACGGTGCTCATGCACTCTTTCACCAGATTGGAATCCGTTTTGGATGCAGGGTCCATGGGCGCCATCTTTTCGCCAATCTCGACCAAATACTCATAGCGCTGGTCCCAATCGCCGAGCAGCTCGAAGGTGTCGATGATCTCGGCGATTTGCTCGCTGGCCGATGGCTGTGCTGATGCTGAACTGGTCATGGGTGTGTCGTCATCAGGTGCTGGTGAGTTGGATGCGGCTGGATTGCGTGATGGCGGACTGCATGATGGCGCTTCAGACGTTGAAGGATTCGCCGCAACCGCAAGCGTCTTTCACATTGGGGTTGCGGAATTCGAACCCCTCGTTCAGCAGGCTGGATTTGACGAAATCCACCTCGGTGCCGTCAATGCGCGGCATGCTGTCTGCATCCACGATGACCTTGACGCCGTGGCTTTCGAAGATCTGATCGCTGTCGTCGACCTGGTCGGCGTAATCGACTTCGTAGGCAAAGCCGGTGCAGCCGCTTTTCTTGGTGCCAATGCGAATGCCAAGCCCATGTCCGCGTTTGTCGATCATTCCGGAGATATGTCGCGCCGCGGCATCCGTCAGAGTAACTGCCATTTTCGTGTCCTCAAATTATCGTGATCGGAAATAAGCCTTGGGTTTTGGGTCGATACTTTATGTCTATCTACTATAACCCTATCAATAACAAGCGAATAGTGGTCAGGTTGACGAATTTCAAGCTGCTTGTGCGCATTTAGTGCCGTTGCACGGTGCCATCGCTGCTTGAGAGAGCTGACATATCCATCAGCCCGCGCATCAGGGTGGCGCGCTCCTCAAGTGCGACGGTCTCGATCAACGCCTGCTTGTCGCCGGCATCAAGCGGCAAATGGGTGCAGAGCAGATTGACCAGATCATCATCGGCCATTTCCGCGATGTCGTCCCAGGGGATTTCAACCTGGCGGCGGGTGCAGAAGCTGCGCAGGGAGCCGATGAAGCGCTCGCGATCTGTAATGCTGGTTTGCTCGGTGTTGTAATCGCCGGCAAATTCATCCCAACTCACGCGAGCGCGCCGAAACCCGCTGACGGGCTCGGCTTCCTCAAGCACGCGGAAGCGGCAAAATCCACTCAGCACCAAGACGATACGTCCGTCATTGGTTTCACTATAGGAGGTGATTCGCCCGGCGCAGCCGATACGGTGAATGGAGTCTTCATCGCTGCCGGCGGGTTGCACCATCCCGATGATGTGCTGCTCGGCCAGCGCATGTTGCACCATGCTCAGGTACCGCGGCTCGAAAATATTCAGTGGCAGTTGTACGCCCGGCAGGACCACGACGCCAGCCAGCGGGAAAATTGGCACAATACTCGGCAACCGGTCGAATTCAGGCAGGAATGGACTGCTTTTCATAGGATAAAATCCAGCTCTGTCAAGTGTGATGTACCCGCATGAGCTGCGATTGCGGCGTGGCATAACATAACGGGCGCTCCCGCCAGCAACCGAAAACTCATGTGTGATACGCAGATATTGGGACGAGGAAGGCTGCCTGCGAGAGGCGGCAGGAAATGACGGGTACCTTGCCGTGAAACAGCAGCTTCATCCTCCGAGGCTTCATCCTCCGAGATGGTGTCGGACCATGAACGTCTAAGCAAAACAGTAGCTGCGTCTCCAGAGGTGATTGCCGCACTATGATCGTTAGGCTGTCGCCCACAGTGGTCGACCGAGCTCGACTAACCCGAGCAGCACGGCATAGCGAAGCCCCTTGCCGGTTGCGGTCAAGAGCAGAAACAGCAGAAAGCGCACTCGCATCAGCCCGGCGATGAAGGTCAGCGCATCACCGCCGACCGGCGCCCAGGCCAGCAGCAGCGACCACACACCCCAGCGCTGAAACCAGCGCTGGGCGGTGTCGAGCCCCGCCCCTTTGAACGGAAACCAGGGACGTTCGCGATAGCGCAGCAGCCAACGCCCAATTGCCCAGTTGAGGGCTGCGCCCAGGGTATTGCCGGCGGTGGCCCAGAGCCAGAGCGAAAAGGGCGCGTAGCCGGTGGTCAGCAGGCCGGCGAAGACCACCTCGGAGTAAGCGGGCAGCAGCGTCGCGGCAAGAAAGGAAATGGCGAACAAGCCAAGATAGGCGTCCATCGTCAGCGCGCGGTTTCGCTTAAGCGGGTGCTGATCAGAGCGGCGCGCACGCGGCGGTGATCAGGTCACGGAACAACCGGCGCTGGCGGCTGAGATACAGCAGAAATTCCGGATGCCACTGCACACCGACAACGTAGTCTGCGTCCGGGTCCTCGACCGCCTGAACGATGCCATCGAGATCGCGTCCGGCGATGCGAAGATTCCCGCCGAGTCGATCGATGCCTTGGTTGTGCAGACTGTTGATGCAGCAGCGTCCGCAGCCAAAGCGGTCATGCAGCGCGGTGTTGGCCTCGATCAGCAAGGTCTTGAGCGGAAAGATCGTCCAGCGGTTGGAGGTTTGTTTCCGCCGCGAGCGCAGTTCCTGAAACAGGCTCCCGCCGCGGCGGACGTTCAGCAGCTGGGCGCCACGGCAGATGCCAAGCAGCGGGCGCTGCCGAGCGAGCATCCGGTCGATCGCTGCAGACTCGAAGCGATCGCGCTCAGTGTCGATTTTGGGTGTCACCTCGGGCGCCGCCGCATAGAGCACCGGATCGACATCATGGCCGCCGGTGACGACAAGCCCGGCGAGTGAATCGATCGCATCCTCGGCGATGCCAGGATAGAGCTGCCGTGGCTGTCCGCCGGCTATCCACACGCCAAGCGCGACCAATCCGCGCGGCATGAGCGCGCCGTGCCGCGGTCCGGTGATGCCGATCAGCGGTCGGATGTCGGCGTTAGCCATTGTTCGCTCTCCTGCACCCAGCCTTCCAGCCCGCTCGTCAAGCGTGCGCCCAGAGATTGGTCCAGGTGCGCGGCATAGGCGACGCAGATGGCGTTCAGGCGTTCGGCGTCGGCCGCCAGGCGCTCGACTTCCACCCAGTCGTTCCAGGCCAGGTGCAGGCCCCAATCGGGTTGGTCGATCTCGCTATTTGGCAGGCGGTAGTGGAATGTGGGCCGCGCCTTGACGCGGGCGTCGGTGACCACGCGCGCCAAGCGCTCGGCATCGAGATGGGCGAACAGCGGCAGCAGGTCGAGCTCGCGGTTGCGGGTCGGGTTGGCGACCAGGTAGTCGTCGATGAATCCCGCCTGATCCGGCCAGTAGTCGGGGGCGATGGTTGCGCGGACATAGTCTTTCGGGAAGGGATCGGCAAAGAATGTCAGCCGCCGGGTCAAGTCGACCTCGGCGCGCTTGCGCAGCCAGTCAGCCAGGCACAGATAGGCTTTGAACAGGCTGAGCAGGGTGGTAGCGTCCAGCGCCGGTGGCTGCGGGTTGAGCTGCAGGCCAAAAGCGTAGATCGGGTTGTCGCCGGTACCCAGGGCGCCGGCTTTGCGCAGGTGCACAATCAGCGATTGGACATCGCCCAAGCGTTCCAGCGGCAGCGGCGGGCTGATGATCTCGACCGGCACCAGCGGCTCGGCAATGAGCTTGAGCATCTGCTCGATGCCATCCTTGACCAAGGTTTCAAAGGGGACATCCTGATCGTCATCGACGCGCTTGCGGCGGCCAAGCTCCTTGAGCAGTTCAAAGTCCAGCTCGACCCGCCATTCACCGGCCGAGTCGCCGCAGATCACGGCCTCGTAGCGCCCGCTTTCGCGCAGGTCACCGCCGAGGTGGTCGACGAGCAAGGCTGTGGTCTGCTCGAGCGTCAGTCCGCCAAATTCGATTTCGATGCCAACCAGTCGCGGTTGCCCCTCGGTTGTCAGCCGTTGCGGCGGCATGGCGAGCCGAGGAAGTGATGGATCGGTTTCCGTGTCATGGGCCATAACGGGAACTCCTTTATTGGGGCTGAGACCGGGGCGCTGGCCCAAGCCCGCCAGAGGTATCTTTAAGAGTCTTGCGGCCCGCGCGGAATTCTCAATGCGCGAAACGGATGGCGGTGCCTTAGGTTAGTTCGTCCGACGCCAACCGCCCGGCCCAGTCGCGCGCGAACTGCCAGGCGGTTCGGCCGCTGCGCGAGCCACGGGTTAGTGCCCACTGCAGGGCTTTGCGGTTGATGACCTCAAGGTCGGCCGGCGCGGCAACCGATTGGGCATCATTGAGGCGCGCGAGCCAGTGATGGACCACGCGAAGATATTGCTCCTGACTGAAAGGATAAAAGGACAGCCAGAGGCCAAAGCGATCCGACAGGGAGATCTTCTCCTCGGTGCTTTCGCCGAGATGGATCTCGCCGTCGATCAGTTGCGCCTGCTGGTTCTCCTGCTGGAATTCCGGCAGCAGATGACGCCGGTTGGAGGTGGCATAGATCAGCAGGTTGTCCGGCGGCGCGCTGATGGAGCCATCGAGTACGGCCTTGAGCGTTTTGTAGCTGGACTCGGCTGCCTCGAACGAGAGATCGTCGCAATAGACGATAAAACGCTCCTCGCGCCCGTCGATGGCCTCGAGCAGATAGGGCAGGTCGATCAGATCCGCCTTATCGACCTCGATCAGCCGCAGTCCCTGGTCGGCATAGGTGGTAAAAATCGCTTTAATCAGAGAGGACTTACCGGTGCCACGCGAGCCCCACAGCAGCACATTGTTGGCCGTGCGACCAGCCAGAAATTGCCGGGTATTGCGCTCGACTACCGCGCGTTGATGCTCGATGCAAAGCAGGTCATCCAGCGCCAAGCGGTGCGGGCGGCGCACGGCCTCAAGCCGGCCATCCCGCCCGCCGCCGCGCCAGCGGAAGCTCTGGGCATCAAAGTCCGGCGTTTCCGTTGGCGCCGGTAGCAAAGCCTCCACTCGCTTCATCAATCGGGTCGCGCGCTTGAGGAATTTCTTCTTCTCGCTCATTGGAAAGGTTCTAGGTATCAGGCATGCAAAGGCCGGTACTTGATCCGATGCGGTTGATCGGCTGCGTCGCCCAGGCGGCGATGGCGGTCGGCCTCGTAGTCGGCGTAGTTGCCCTCGAACCAGGTCACTTGCGAGTCGCCCTCGAACGCCAGGATGTGGGTGGCGATGCGGTCCAGGAACCAGCGATCATGGCTGATAACCACCGCGCAGCCGGGGAAGGTCAGCAGGGCTTCTTCGAGTGCGCGCAGGGTCTCGACATCCAGATCGTTGGTCGGCTCATCGAGCAGCAGCAGGTTGCCGCCGCTTTTCAGTAGCTTGGCCAGATGCACCCGGTTGCGTTCGCCGCCCGAGAGATCGCCGATGCGCTTTTGCTGATCCGAACCTTTGAAATTGAAACGGCTTACATAGGCACGCGAGGGCATCTCAAAGCGTCCGACGACGATATTGTCTAATCCGTCGGAAATATCCTCCCACACCGTCTTGCTGTCATCGAGCGCGTCGCGGCTCTGATCGACGTAAGCGATCTCCACCGTCTCGCCGACGCGGAGTTCACCTGAGTCGGCCTGCTCCTTGCCGGTGAGGATGCGAAACAGCGTGGTCTTGCCAGCACCGTTCGGGCCAATCACGCCAACAATGCCGCCCTTGGGCAGATTGAATGACAGATTCTCATACAGCAGCCGCTCGCCATAGGCTTTGCCCAGCCCATTCGCCTCAATGACCAGATCACCTAAGCGCGGGCCTGGCGGGATGTAAATCTCATTGGTCTCGTTGCGGGTCTGGAATTCCTGCGATTGCAGCTCGTCGAAGCGGGCCAGACGCGCCTTGCTCTTGGCCTGACGGCCCTTGGGATTGGTGCGCACCCATTCGAGCTCTTGCTTCATGGCCTTAATGCGCGAAGCCTCCTGCTTCTGTTCGAGCTCCAGACGATTCTCTTTCTGTTCGAGCCAGGAGGAATAATTGCCTTCCCAAGGAATGCCGTGGCCGCGGTCGAGTTCCAGAATCCAGCCGGCGACATTATCCAGGAAGTAGCGATCATGGGTCACGGCGACCACGGTGCCGGGATAATCGTGCAGGAAGCGCTCCAGCCAGGCGACCGATTCGGCATCTAGATGGTTGGTCGGCTCATCGAGCAGCAGCATGTCGGGTTTGGACAACAAGAGCTGGCACAGCGCGACGCGCCGGCGCTCGCCACCGGAGAGCTTGGTCACGTCCGCCTCCCAGGGCGGCAAGCGCAGCGCATCGGCCGCGACCTCCAACGTGCGGTCCAGATTGTGCCCGTCGGTCGCCTGAATCAAATCTTCCAGCTCCGCTTGCTCTTTAGCCAGGGCATCAAAATCGGCGTCTTCCTCGGCATAGGCGGCATAGACGGCGTCAAGTCGCTCCAGCGCCTGCTTGATGGGCGCGACCGCCTCCTCGACATTGCCGCGCACGTCCTTGGCCGTGTCGAGCTGTGGTTCCTGCGACAGAAAACCGACCTTGATACCGGGCTGGGGGCGCGCCTCGCCTTCGATCTCGGTATCGATGCCCGCCATGATGCGCAGCAGCGAAGACTTGCCGGAGCCGTTCAGCCCCAGCACGCCGATTTTGGCACCGGGGAAAAAGGACAGGGAGATGTCGCGCAGAATCACGCGCTTGGGCGGCACCACCTTGCCGACCCGATTCATGGTGTAGATGTATTGCGCCATGGTGTTGTTGTCTGGTTTGGGAGTTCGTAAGTCGCCAGGCGCGCACTTGGCACGCCTGAGGGAAAGACCCTGAATTTTGCGCGTTCGTGTCGGGAATGTCCAAGCAACCGAAGATTTTGCCGGACGCAAAACAGGCCCTTGTGTCGGGGTCTGGTATCGATGCGTCCAAGACGCTGATACTGACCGCAAGCAACCACGAATAGGAAAAATAATTTTCCTTTTGAGTTTTGCCCCGGATGAGTTTCTCGTGTTAGGCTCTGGCCTCCCAAAGTGTTCAGACGTGATTATATTGCCGAATCCATCACTCATTGCTAGGAGGAAATATCCATGTTTCGCAACAAACTTATTGTTACGACGGTCTTTCTAACTGCGGCACTCGGTTTCGCCGCGACAGGAAATGCACTGGCGGCGACTTGCAAAGGCATGGAAAAGCCAGCCTGTGAATCGACAGCTGGGTGTTATTGGGTGGACCCATACAAGCGCAAAGATGGGGTTTCAGTGTCCGGCCATTGTCGCGGAAAACCCGGCAGCAAGAAAGGCAGTGGCGACGGCAAAGGCGACAAAAAAGGATCCACAGGCACCTCTGGTTCAGGCACCTCTGGTTCAGGCAGCTAAGCAGGCACCAGAAGTACGGCCAAATGGTGCGGTGGCCGATCAAACCAAATCCTGAGGTTCTCCTTGCGACTGCTTGTCTCGCAGCACGCCCCGGCATCTAGTTTTGCGTCGCCGCCAGTGGCTGATACTCGTTATGGACCAGAAGGCTCGGGATCCGGCGGATAGCCTGATCCCGAGCCATTACATCGCCCGCGCATGCGCCGCCTCCAACATCCCAGCCCCACCCCAATTCACTTAGTGAAAATCCCGCGACTGGTATTGGAGACGCCCCACTAGGGTATTCAGCAGTGTCGTCTCATCGTGCAGGGTTCTGGCGATCAAGTGCGTTACCCCGCTCTGGCGCTGCACCTGCGCTCGCACCCGCAGCAGACTGGCGTTGAGTAACGGCTGGCGATAGCGCTCGGCGATCTGGCGCCAGACGATCAAATTCACATGCCCCGTCTCGTCTTCCAGGGTCACGAAGGTCACCTCGTTGGCCGATGCCGGGCGCTGACGATTGATGACCAGCCCGGCGGTGTCGATGCACAGGCCATTGATGGCTTGATCCGCCTCGGCCGCGCTCAGCAGCCGTTTTTTGTTCAGACGCGGACGCAGCAAGGCGAGCGGATGGCGACGCAGGCTCAAGCCCAGGCTGGCATAGTCAGCGACGATGTTTTCCCCTTCGCTCGGCGCCGCCAATGTCGGGCAGGGATCCGCCGACCCCGCCTCCTCGACCTGCTGAAACAGCGGTAGCGGCACCTGATATCCGCTAACCTGCCAGGCCGCCTGGTGGCGATCTGCGGCCAGCCCGCGCAAGCAGTCGGCGGCAGCCAGGGCGTTCAGATCGCGCCGGTCAAGCCGGGCGCGACTGGCCAGCTCCGCCACCGAGGAATAATCCCCCAGCTCGCGCGCCGCGACCAGACGTTCGCCACCGCCACGGCCTAGCCCCTTGACCAGACGCAGGCCCAGTCGCAGCGCCGGCGCACCCCGTGCATCCGCCTCCAAGGTGCAATCCCAGTCGCTGCTGCGCACATCCGCCGGGCGCACCTCGACCCCCTCCCCCTTGGCTGCCCGCACCAGTTGCGCCGGGGCATAAAACCCCATCGGCTGGCTGTTCAAGAGCGCGGCAAAGAAGGCGGCCGGCTCTTGGCACTTCAGCCAGGCCGAGACATAGACCAAGAGCGCAAAGCTGGCGGCATGGGACTCTGGGAATCCGTATTCGCCAAAGCCCAAAATCTGCCGGTAAAGTTGCTCGGCAAAGGCCGGTGCGTAGCCGCGTGCGCGCATGCCATCGAGCAGGCGCTGGCGGATATGTCCCAAGCCCCCGCGCTTCTTCCAGGCAGCCATGGAACGGCGCAGCCGGTCGGCCTCGCCGGCGTCGAAGCCAGCCGCGACCATGGCGATCTTGATCACCTGTTCCTGAAAAATCGGCACCCCCAAGGTCCGCCCAAGCACTGAGCGGACCTCCTCGGACGGGTAGCTGACCGGCTCCAGCCCCGCGCGCCGGCGCAGATAGGGGTGCACCATGTCGCCTTGGATGGGCCCGGGCCGGACGATGGCGATCTGGATCACCAGGTCGTAGAAGCAGGCCGGCTTGATGCGCGGCAGCATCGCCATCTGCGCGCGCGATTCGATTTGAAATACCCCGGTGGTCTCGGCGCGCCCAATCATCTGATACACCGCCGGGTCTTCCGGCGGGACATCGGCCATCGTCAGCCGCCGACCGCGAAAGTCGCTGATTAGATCCAGCGCGCGGCGAATCGCGCTTAGCATGCCAAGCGCCAGGCAATCGACCTTGAGCAGCCCGAGCGCGTCGATGTCGTCCTTGTCCCACTGGATCACCGTGCGCCCGGGCATGGCGGCGTTCTCAATCGGCACCAGCTCGGCCAGCGGTCCGCGGCTGATGACAAAGCCGCCGACATGCTGCGACAGATGCCGTGGCGTGCCGATCAGCTCTGGCAGCAGCCGCTTAAGCCAGCGCACCGGCCGACTATCGGGGTCGAGACCATGGGCGCGCAACTCTGCCTCGTCCAGCGCCTGCCCGTCCCACCAGTGGCGCTGCCCGGCGAGCCGGTCGATGCTGTCGGCGGGCAGCCCGAGCGCCTTGCCGAGATCGCGCAGCGCGCTTTTGGGCCGATAACAAATCACCTCGGCCGCCAGGGCCGCACGGTCGCGGCCATACTTGGCATAAATGTACTGGATGACCTCCTCGCGGCGTTGGTGTTCGAAGTCGACATCGATATCCGGCGGCTCGTTGCGCTCGCGCGAGATGAAGCGCTCGAACAACAACTCCATGCGCGAGGGATCAACCTCCGTGATACTCAAGCAATAACAGACCGCCGAGTTGGCCGCCGAACCACGCCCCTGGCACAGGATGCCGCGCGCGCGGGCGAACTCGACGATATCGAAGACGGTCAGGAAAAAGGGCGCGTAGTCGAGTGCGTCGATCAGCTCTAGCTCGTGCGCAAGTAAGCGCTGGACCTTCTCTGGCACGCCATCTGGCCAGCGCCGCCCGGCACCGGCTGCGGTCAGGGTGCGCAGATGGGCGATGGGGGTCAGGCCCGCCGGCACAACTTCTTGCGGGTACTCATAGCGCAACTCAGCGAGCGAGAATTGGCAACGCTCGGAAATGACCAGAGTCTCGCGCAGCAGCTCTGGCGGGTAGATGCGCGCCAAGCGCTCGCGCGGGCGCAGATGGCGCTCGCGATTCGCGGCCAGACGGGTGCCAAGGCGCGCAATCGGGCTGTTGTGGCGGATGGCGGTCAAGGCATCAAGCAAAGGTGCGCGCTCCGGTGCGTGCATCAGCACCTCGCCGACCGCAACCGCCGGCAGCTGACAGCCTTCGGCCAGCGCGAGCAGTTCGGCGAGTCTGGCCCGGTCATCCCCCTGGCGATGCAGCGCAATACCAAGCCAGGCACGTCCGGGGAACTGCTGGCGCAGCCAGGCGCCATGTTCCGCTAGTAGCGAAGCGGGCACGGACACCAGACCCGGCAGCCAGATCGCCAGGCAGTGCGCCAGCTGTGAACCGGGCTCCGGACCAACCTTCAAGCAGGACACGAAATCGGCGCGCGTCAATTGATACCGGCCTTTGGGTGCCTTGCGGCGACCGCGCGCAATCAGCGTGGAGAGCTCACGATACCCGGTCAGATTCGTCGCCAGCACTAGCAGCCGCGGGCCGTCGACAAGCTCCAGCAGACTGCCGATGATGAGCGCCAGCCCGTGCGACCGGGCCGCGACATGGGCGCGCACGCAGCCAGCCAGGGAGCAGTCATCCGTCAGCGCCAGTGCTCGATAGCCCAGCGCGCTGGCTGCTAGGACCAATTCCTCCGGCGAGGAGGCGGCGGAAAGAAAAGAAAAATGACTCTGACAACAGAGCTCGGCGTAATCGGGCTCAGGTTGAGCGGTGCGCGTGTCGGCAATGGTGTGAAACACTGGTGAGGCCCTGCTCTATACTGTTTATAAAAACAGTATAGAGCAGGGCCAAGGTTTCGGTCTCCAGGCCGAGCAGAAGGTTAGCTGCTTGTGAGCGTGCGCAACGCAGTACGCGGTGTGGCGTGCTGACTCCCGGCCTCGGTGCGGAAGAAGGCCATCGTCTCCTGCAACTGACTGGCCTGACCGCTCAGCTCTTCGGCCGTTGCCGCTAACTCCTCGGACGAGGAGGCATTCTGTTGGGTGGCTTTGTCGAGCTGGCTCATGGCATCGTTGATCTGCCCGATACCCGAGGCCTGTTCTCCGGATGCGGCTGTGATCTCTTCGATGAGGTCCGCTGTCTTGACGATGTTGGGCACCATATGGTTCAACAACTTGCCGGCCTCTTCGGCGATGCTGACGCTGCCGGTGGCAAGTTGGTTGATCTGCTGAGCAGTGACACCGCTGTTTTCGGCAAGCTTACGCACCTCGGCGGCCACCACGGTGAAGCCCTTGCCGTGCTCGCCCGCGCGTGCTGCCTCGATGGCGGCGTTGAGCGCGAGAAGATTGGTCTTGTAGGCAATATCTTCGATCAGGCCGATCTTGCCGGCGATTTCTTTCATGGCATCGACCGTGCGCTTGACGGCTTCGCCGCCGCGCCGGGCCTCATCCGCCGAGCTATTGGCGATGCCATTGGTGACGCGGGCATTCTCGGTATTTTGCTGCACCGATGAGTTCAACTGTTCGATGCTTGCAGTGGTCTGCTCCACACTGGCCGCCTGCTCAGTTGCACCCTGACTCAGTGCCTGCGCCGTCGAGCTCACCTCGCTCGAGGCCGAGGAGAGATTATCCGCACCCACACGAACCTCACCGACGATCTGACGGAGGCGCTCGACCATTGCGAACATATCCTTATAGACGCCCTGCAGATTGGTTTCATCAAACTTGACCGCCAGGTCGCCGTCAGCGACGCGGCGTGTGATATCGGCAATCACGGCCGGCTCACTACCCAGCTGCTTCATGATAATGCGGGTCAGCAGCACCGCAATGGCGACGCCGATGATGACCGCTAACAAGGTTCCGAAGATGGCGGTATTGATCGCCCGCGCCGATGTGGTTTCAAGGCTGTTCATCCGCGTGCCCATCAACGCCTCTTCCCTTCCCTTGAAGGTCTTAATCTGTTCACGGAATTTGTCGAAGAACACCTTGCCTTTTTCTTCTCCAACCAACCTGGCCATGTCATCCATGGTCTTGGCATCACCAATTTCGCGGCGCAGATTGATTTGGACTTCAACAACATTGTTGATCCAGTCAGTTATGGTTGTGTTGATCTCTTCCAACAGAGTAACCTGAGCGGGATTGTCGTCCACGGTTTTCGACAAGGAAGCGACTAACTCATAAAAGTTGGCCTTGCCGGTAGTGTAGGGTTCGAGAAATTCCTCCTTGCCCGCGAGAAGGTAGCCGCGCATCCCGGTTTCCATGTCGACCGCGGCGCCAAGGATCGCCTGCGCGCTCGCGATCACCTCATAGGTATGATCTACCCAGCCCGCCAATTGCCTGAGTTCGTCAATATCGGTTGCTGTTCTTGCCTTGGCCTGGCGCTGTTGCATCAGCTGCTGTTCGCGTTCGATAAAGGTGGCAATCTGCCCGCGAAACGCATCGAAGTATTGCTTGCCCCGGGCTTCTCGAACCAGCTTGGCCATGTCGTTCATGGTCTTCGCGTCGCCGATTTCTCGTCGAAGTTCGATGGCCGGCTCGGTGACATTGACTTGCCACTGATCGATGGTTTCCTTGGTCTCCGCCAGCAATTGCACCTGAGCAGGATTGTCATCGACGGTCTTTGACAGCTTGCCAATTAGTGCATCAAATGCTTGTTTCCCGCTCTTGTACGGGTCGAGAAACCCCTCCTTTCCCGCAAGTAGATAGCCGCGCATGCCCGTTTCCATGTCGACGGCGGCAGCTTCGATGCTGGACGCTTCGGCGAGTACTTCATGAGTGTGGTTGACCCACTGAAAATTCTGAAGCAGTGACTTAATGCTCGTGTAGACCACGATTGAAATGCCAATCATGAGGGCCAGAATTAGAGCGTTGCCCGAAAAAAGTTGAGTTCTGAGCTTTAAGTTTCCAAGCATTTTCTGATCCACTCCAGACTTTGAAGTCTCGGGCCGGTGAGTAAGTTAAACGCCAAATTGCCTTTCGGGTCTATTGTCGCGCATCGGGATCATAAAGGCCTGGAGCGTGATTCACAAAGTTTCATCTTTAGGTATCCCGGCACCGCCCCACAGGGATTGAGTATTCAATAGCTGCCAGCGGTTGGTTGCGCCTCTGGCACTGGCGGGCTGATGCCGCTATGACGCAGCAAAGCATCCGTGGTCGGTTCGCGCCCGCGAAAGGCGATGAACAGGTCCATGGCCTCGGCCGCACCGCCTTTCTCAAGGACGTTTTCCCGGAAAGAGCGGCCGGTGTCGGCATCGAAAATGCCGCGTTCTTCGAACAGCGAGAAGGCGTCGGCTGACAGCACCTCGGCCCATTTGTAGCTGTAGTAGCCGGCTGCATAGCCGCCGGCGAAGATGTGCGAGAAGCCGTGGGCGAAGCGGTTGAAGGCTGGTGGTTTCATCACCGCGACTTGGTCGCGCACCTGATCAAGAATTTGCCCGATGCGCGCGCCGGCAGCCGGGTCGAACTCGCTGTGCAGGCGGAAGTCGAAGAGCGCGAACTCGAGCTGACGCACCATCTGCATCGCCGACTGAAAATTGCGCGCCGCGCGCATGCGCTCAAACAAATCATCCGGCAGCGGCTCGCCGGTCTCGACATGACCTGAGATCAGGTCCAGGGACTCACGCTCCCAGCACCAGTTTTCCATGAACTGACTCGGCAGCTCGACGGCGTCCCAGGGTACATTGTTGATGCCGGCGACGGCCGGGTAGTCGATGCGGGTCAGCATGTGGTGCAGCCCGTGGCCGAACTCATGAAACAGCGTCAGCACCTCTTGGTGGGTCAGCAGTGCCGGCTTGCCGTCGACCGGCGGGGAGAAGTTGCACACCAGATAGGCGACCGGAATTTGTCGGTGGCCGTTGCTCCAGTAGCGGTTGGCATAGACGTCCATCCAGGCACCGCCACGCTTTTTCTGGCGCGCGAAGGGGTCGAGATAGAACTGGGCGCGCAGTTCGCCGTCGCTGTCGTGAATCTGGTAGAAGCGCACATCCGGATGCCAGAGCCCGGGGGCTTCGGCCTCGCTGATGCGCACGTCGAACAGTCGCCGCGCGGTCTCGAACAGGCCGGGCAGCACCCGGGTGATGGGGAAATAGGGCCTGAGCTCCTCCTGGCTGATGGTGTATTTGTGCTGCCGCAGCTGTTCGGAGAAGTAGGCGACATCCCAGGGCTCGAGCGCCTGATGGCCAAGCTCGGAGGCGGCATAGGCGCGGACTTCCTCCAACTCGGCGCGGGCACGCGCGACCGAGTGCGCGGCAAGATCGGTGAGAAACTCCATCACCTCCAAGGTGGAACGCGCCATCTTGGGTGCCAGAGATAGCTCGGCATAGTTGGCGAAGCCGAGCAGTTGTGCCTGCTCATGCCGCAAGGCGAGGATTTCTTCCATCAGCGGTCCGTTGTCCCAGCGCCCGGCATGCGGGCCCTGATCCGATGCCCGGGTGCTGTAGGCCTCATAGAGCTCGCGGCGCAGCTCGGCGTCCTTGGCATACATCATCACCGGCAGGTAGGAGGGCATGTCGAGCGTCAGCACCCAGCCGTCGATGTCGCGCTCGCGCGCCTGCTGGCCGGCTAGTGCCAGGGCGGACTCGGGCAGTCCGGCGAGCGCGTCTTCGTTGGTGATCTGCTTGTGCCAGGCGTTGGTGGCGTCGAGCAGGTTCTCCTCGTACTGGCTGGTCAGGCGCGTCATGCGCTGATTGATCTCGCGAAAGCGGGCCTTCTTGTCCTCTGGCAGGTCGACGCCGGAGAGGCGAAACCCGCGAATGCCGTGCTCGAGCATCTTGCGCTGGGCGGCGTCGAGGCCAGGCTCGCGGGCAACCCTTTCATACCCGCGCAGCAGGTCCGGGTTCTGCCCGACCTCGGTGCCATATTCGCTGAGCTTGGGCAGCCCGGCGTTGTAGGCCTCGCGCAGCGCCTCGGAATTCATCACCGCGTTCAGGTGGCTGACTGGCGACCAGCTGAGGCTGAGACGCTCATCGGCCGCTTCGACCGCCTCGATGAAGCTCTCCCAGGTGGCCTTGTCCGGATCGCGGGTGACGGCGGCGATGGTCGCGCGGCACTCGGCCAGACGCTTGTCCAGTGCCGGGTCGATGTGCTCGGGGCGTATGGCGGCGAACTCAGGCAGGGGTTGATCGGTCAGAAGCGGATTGGTCATTGGCTGTGAGGAATCTTCGGGTCAAATTGTTGGGCTTTGGAGCTAGCGTGCGTCTGCAACTTGGCAATGGTGGCGTTTCGGTGCGAGCGCAATAGGCGCAATGGGTGCAGAACGGAGCGGATGCGCAGCGGCTGGCAGCGTGTCGCGGCTGGCTACTCCATCAGAAAACCGGTGTTTTCGGTGCCGCTCACGCGGCCATTGCGCAGCAGTCGCACCTGCGCCTTTTTTGGCCGGGCGGCAAATTTGCGCGGAACGCACAGGTAGTGCCGCCAGAGTTCTTCGCGCACTGGGTCGGTACCTCGACGGTCGATACCCAACCACTGCGCAGCCAGCCCTGCGGACTCGAAACGATTTTGCTGGCCATAGGCATAGATGCGATATTCACCGTGCGGCGTGCAGCGCAATCCCTCAAACGAGAGATTGCGGGCGCCGGAAGCGGACTCGGCGACCAGGGTGTAGCGCACCACACCGTCGGCGCCGGTGTTGAGGCTGCGCGCGTCAATGAAGTAATCGAAGGGCGTATCGGGGTTGTCGAGCCGCACTGGGATCAGGTCCTGCTCGAGCGGCCAGGCAGGGAGATTGAATCGACCTTCCTTCCAGGACTCGGCGTCGCGCACGCTGTCGGGGGTATCCGGCTCTGCGTCATTGACGAACATGTTCTCCTGTGCTGACACTGTGGCGCACAGGCTCAAACCCAGTCCCAGTCCTAGTCCCAGTGCCAGCCGGGCCAGTCGCAGCAAAGCAAAGCGGGGCCTGCTGCGATGATGCTCACTGGTGCAGCGCGAGGCGGTTATCCAGGCATGCAAATCGATCGAACTGTACATAGCGCATTACTCTCCCGCAAAATTATCCCGCAAACAGTTTCCAAGATTTCCGGTCAAGAATTCTCCTCCCAAGAGTTCCACCAATGAGTTCCACAAGAAGTCCCGCCAAGAATTTCCCATAGAAAAGGCCGCTCTCGCCAAGCCGGCGGAGCATCGTGCTAGCATAGCCGCTGCGATGCATAGGGCCAAATAGCAGGAGTAGCGATGAATAACGTCCGCAGCTATCAGGGTATGGAGCCACAGATTGCCAACGATGCCTGGGTCGACGAGACAGCCGTGGTTATCGGCAATGTCCGCATCGGGCCTGAGGCATCAGTCTGGCCGCAGAGCGTGTTGCGCGGTGATATTCATCGCATCGAAATCGGTGCCGGCAGCAACATCCAGGATGGCTGCATTCTGCATGTGTCGCACGATAGCCGCTTTCTGCCCGGCGGTGCGCCGACCATCGTGCGCGACAAGGTCACCGTGGGGCATCAGGCGGTGCTGCATGGCTGCGAAGTGCAGGATCATTGCTTGATCGGCATCGGTGCCAAGGTGCTCGACCGCTCGGTGCTCAAGCCCTACTGCATGCTCGGCGCCGGTGCCCTGGTGCCACCCGGCAAAGTGCTCGAGGGCGGCTATCTGTACGTCGGCGCGCCGGCGCGCCGCGAGCGTAAGCTGACGGATCTGGAACTGGAATACCTCGCCTATTCCGCCGAGCACTATATTCAGCTTGCCGTGAAGCATCGCATGACCGTCTCCCTGGGGCTCAATGCCTGAACCCCATTCGGCCCCCCGGCCAGTTCGCAATCCGGTGCGCAAGCCGGCTCCCAATCCGGCCCTCAATCAGGTTCAGGCGGCGCGGTTGGGCAGCCTCTGGTCCCGTCGGCTGTTGCCGCTGACCGCACTGGCGCTCGCGCTCTTGCTCGCCTGGCTGTGGTTCGGCTGGCACCCGCAAGCGCCCTCGCATCAGTTGCGCGACGAGCAAAGGCCGCAGGCGGCAGGCGGCGACTTCGCGCTGCAATCCGCCGCTGGTCCGCTGCACCTTGAGGATTTCCGCGGCAAGCTGGTGCTGCTTTACTTTGGTTACACCGCCTGTCCGGATGTCTGTCCGACCAATCTGGCGATGCTCGGCATGGCCTTGCGCGCGCTCGAGCCCGAGGAGCGCGATCGGGTGCAGGTCATTTTTGTGAGCGTCGACCCTAAGCGCGACGACCTCGCGCATCTGCAAACCTACGCCGCCTATTTCCATCCGGACATCATCGGTGCGACCGGCAGCGATACTGAGCTGCGTGCCCTGGCCGATCGCTATGGCGCAGTCTATCGCGTCAGCGAAGACCCGAGCTCCGCCATGGGCTACCTAATCGACCACTCCGCCAGCACCTATCTGATTGACACCAAAGGCCGCTTGCGCGAGGCGCTTGGCCACGCGACGCCGGCGGAGCAGATAGTCGCCAGGCTGCGGCGGTATCTGGTAGAAAACAGGCTTCCTGGATAAGGCCAATTCGCAGGTAGAACGATGAAAACCGTGTTGGATGAGATCACCCTAGCGACCCATCAACCCATCGAGATCATCGACATCAGCGCGCAACTGCGTGAGTGCTGTGCCCGTTCCGGTATCCGCACGGGCCTGGCTACCCTGATCTCCCGCCATACCACGGCTTACGTCAACTTAAACGAGCGCGAGCCGCAGCTGCAGCTGGATATGCTGGCCTTCCTCAAGCGCTTCATCCCGCGCGACGGCGATTATCGCCACAATGTCGCGCCGGTGGATGATCGCGACAATGCCCATGCGCATCTGCTCGGGTTGTTTATGAACGCGTCCGAGACCATCCCGGTTGTCGATGGCAAGCTGATGCTCGGTGATTGGCAGTCGGTTTTTTTTATCGAGCTCGACGGTCCGCGACCGTCGCGCGCCCTGACGCTGCAGTTTCTCGGGGAGGGTTAACGCCATGAACGCAACCGATGCCCGCGGCTTTTTCGCCTCGGCCGAAGATATTGTTCTCGAAGACCATCTGCTGCTCGATTATGTCTTTGAGTGCCAGGGCGACCCGGAGCTCGCTGCCGCCCACCTTTGTAGTGAGCAATCCACCGCTCAATGGGCGCGCGTGGGCGTCGATGAGGACTACCGCCCGCGTTTCGCAGCCAAGGTGCTGGAACTTGAAATTCAGCCCTCGCCGGCTGGTTGGACTGTGCCGATGCCGGGATTGGGCGAGGGCCCGGTCCATCGCTGTCATGTGCGCATCGCTCACCCGCACGCCAATTTCGGCCCGCGTATCCCCAACCTGCTAAGTGCCGTGCTCGGCGAAGGCGCCTTTTTCGCCCCGGGCATCCCCCTGATTAAGCTGCTCGATATTCATTTCCCGGCATCTTTCCTGAGTGCCTTCGCGGGGCCAAAATTCGGCATCCAGGGTTTGCGCGAGAAGCTTCGGGTATATGATCGACCGATATTTTTTGGCGTGGTCAAGCCCAACATCGGCCTCGCCCCGGAACCTTTCGCCGAGCTTGGCCATCAGGCCTGGTGCGGTGGCCTGGATATCGCCAAGGACGATGAAATGCTGGCCGACACCGATTGGTCACCACTGGCCGAACGGGCGCGATTGCTGGGTGACGCCTGCCGGCGCGCCGAGCAGAGCACTGGGGTGCCGAAAATTTACCTCGCCAATATCACCGACGAGGTGGATCGGCTGATTGCACTGCATGACACCGCCGTCGCTGCCGGCGCGGGCGCGGTGATGCTGAACGCCTGGCCCACGGGTCTGAGTGCCGCGCGCATGCTCGCCCGCCATACCAAAGTGCCTTTGGTGGCGCATTTTCCGGTCATCGCGGCCATGAGCCGTTTACCCTTCTTTGGTGTGCATAGCCGTGTTATCACCAAACTGCAACGCCTGGCCGGATTCGATGTCATCATCATGCCCGGTTTTGGTGAGCGCATGATGACCCCGGCGGAAGAAGTGAGCGCCTGCATCGATGCCTGTCTCGACCCGAGCTTTGGCGCGTTGAAGCCCAGCCTGCCGGTCCCTGGTGGAAGCGACTCGGCGGCGACGCTCGCGGCTGTTCACGCCCAGGTCGGCAGCGCGGATTTTGGCTTCGTTCCCGGCCGCGGCGTCTTTAACCACCCCCAGGGACCGACCGCCGGGGCGAAAAGTCTGCATCAGGCCTGGGAGGCGATTGCCGCCGGCGTGGCCGTGCCTGAGGCCGCTCGTGAGCAGCCTGAACTCAAGGCGGCACTCGAGACATTTGGCGATCTGTCGATCCCTTGACCTGCGCCCTTGGGGCGCACTGACAGCTCCAGGCGATATTCGCTTTGACAGAAATCGCCTAAGTCTTGGGCGGCACATAGCCTTCGGGCACCTCCGCGCCCTCGCCGAAAAAGAACTCTTCCATCTGCTGCTCAAGAAACTTGCGTGCCTTGGGATCCATCGGGCTGAGGCGATTTTCGTTGATCAGCATCGTCTGATGCTTGAGCCATTCGCTCCACGCCTGTTTGGATACCTGATCGAAAATACGCTGCCCGAGCGCACCGGGATAAGGAACACGTTCGAGCCCTTCGGCCTCTTGTCCGAGCTTGATGCATTCAACCATGCGGGCCATAAAATTCTCCATTAGGAAGGTCGCGACCAAAGCCGGTCGCGCTTGGCGGATTCAGTCTGTTTCGTAAACCGGTCTGCACTCGCGGCATAGCAGGCACGCTTATTGACCAGGGCCAACCCAGGCGCCGCGAGCCGGTGCGGTTTGATCCGGCGCCGGCAGCAAGCTGTCACTGCCCGGCTCAAGCGTCTTCGGACAGCTCCAGCAGCAGGCGTTTGAGTGGCGCGGGCACGGCCATTTTGGTTGCCGCCTCAAGGCTCAGCCACACACGGGAATCATCGTCTGCGACCCTGTCGGAAAGGCCCGGAAACCTCAGGCGTACCGGGTGGATATCGAGTGCAAAGTGGGAGAAGGTATGCCGTCTGTCGGCGAGTTTTTCAACCGCAGTGGCCTGGGCACCCAGATGGCGCTCGCACCAGCTGGTGAAATCTTCATCCATTGCCGCCTCCGGCAAGGTCCAGAGTCCACCCCAGATCCCACTGGCGGGGCGTCGCTCGAGCAGAATGTTACCTTGAGCGTCTTGCACCAGCAGCCAGCGGGTCGCGCGTCGCGGTAGCGAGCGCTTGGGCTTGGGCTTGGGATAGCAGCGCACCTGGTCGCTCGCCAAGGCGAGACACTGTCGACTGAGTGGACAGCAAGTGCAACGCGGCGCGCCGCGGGTGCAGAGGGTCGCACCTATATCCATCATCCCTTGGTTGTAGGCGGCGGCGCCGGGCCAGTCGCCGCGAGGACCAAGTCCAACGGCGGCTGCCAGCAGCTCATCCGCCAGCACCCACAGACGGTGTTGGACCGCGCTCTGCCCCGGCCAACCAGATACTGCGAAGCACCTTGCCAGCACCCGTTTGACGTTGCCATCAAGAATCGCATGGGCCTGGCCGCCGGCCAGGGACAACACCGCTCCGGCAGTGGAGCGGCCGATGCCCGGCAGTGCCATCAGGGAGTCGAGTTGTTGGGGGAACTCGCCGCCGTGGCGTTTCTCGATCTCGCGGGCGGCGTGATGAAGATTGCGCGCGCGGGCATAGTAGCCAAGCCCGGCCCAGTGACGCAGCACATCGTCCAAGTCCGCGCGCGCCAGTGCGTGAAGGGTCGGAAAACGCGCGATGAAGCATTCGAAGTACGGGATGACCACGGCAACCTGCGTCTGTTGCAGCATGATCTCCGAGACCCAGACCCGATAAGGTGTGGGCTCGCGTTGCCAGGGGAGGTCCTTGCGGCCGTGCTGGGCGAACCAATCGAGCACTGTGGCCGCGAAGGCATCGGGGAGCCAGGCCGTGGTCATGGCATCACGCGCGCTTAGTCGGTTCCGAGCAATTGGCGCAAGCCTTGCTCCAAACCCTTGATTCCGGTGTGTTCCTCAAGTGCGCGCAGCTTGTCCTGATGCTGTTGCAGCTTGCGCTCGAGCGCGCGCGCTGCGGCCTCGCGCAATGCCGGCCCTGGGTCGAGCGTCACGCGCGGTGCTGTCCACCCGCCCTGAATGCGAAGCGGTAGCTCCAGGCCGCTCAGATCAATGCCATCCGGTTCATTCGCCTTTGGTTGCAAAACGGCGTTCAGATCGAAATCCACTCGTTGGGTGGGCAGCTCAACAAGGCCGGTGCCAGAGATGGCCACCTGCGGCGAACGAGCGAGGATGTCCTGACTGCGAAACAATCCCAATCCCGATCCCCCCTGAAAGCTCGCGCTCATCTCGGTGAAGACATCGAGTTGGGGCAACTCAGCCAGGGTTGCGGGAAGATTCAGGCCTTTCGCGCGGAGCAATTTGTCCAGCGCGATGCCTTCCACTCGCACATCGCGCAGCAGCAGGGCGGCATCGCCGCCCAGGCTGTGGCTGATTTGAGCCCAGTCGCCGCCGGTGGCGGTCAACTCGAGCCCAATCTCGGCCGCGCCGCTTGCCGACAGCTCGGTGCGCAAATCGTTCAGCAGGGGGCCAATTTGCACGCCTTCACCTTTCGCCAGCAGCTTGAGCGCTGGTGCCTTCGCGCCGACGGGCGTCAGCTCCAGATAGCCGCCGATGCGCCCGGCGTAGAAATCCGGAGCGGAAAAGTCCGTGGTCAGGTGCAGGTTCTGAAGCCGTGGTTTCAATTCAATCGGGCCGGCGTTCAGCTTGAAGATGCCAAATTGCTGGACTTCGATTTCACCCGATGCTCGCAGCGCAGACCAGAAGGGGCTGGACGACGCGGCGGCTTGCGTGGCGGGCGGTGTTGGCGCCGGCTCTGATGCCGCGAGCGCGCTGACTTTAAGCAATCGACCGTCTGGGGGGAGGTCATGGGCGGTCCGCGCGCTCGCGGTGAGACTTAGCTCGTCATCTGCGCGTGATGCTGAGGTTGTCGCAGACCTTGCCGCCAGATGTGCGACATCCCCACTTGGCAGGTAGCGGTCGAGGTTCAGTTGGTCCATTGACAGACTGAACAGGGCCGTCGGCTGGGCGCCAAAACCGAGCGAAGCGCGACCCTGGGCCTCGGTGTCATCAAGCTTTAGCCGGAGGGACTCCACGCGAAGGGCGCGTGGGCTCAAATGAAAATCAAGACGCGCCGCGAGCGAGCGAAAGCCTTGGTCGGTCGCGGTCAGCGTGGCTGGAACCTGGTCGAGCTCGCCGTTTTCAATCCAGGCGCGCGGATCGAAGGGGTCGATCCTGAGCTGCCCGGATGCTGTGGGCAAACCTTGTTCCAGAGCGGTGGAGAGCTGTCCGTGAAAACGCAGCCCGAGCATCAGCGCCTGCATGTTCTCGAGTTTTGCCAGACCTGCGCGACGATCGAGACGCAGGTCGCCCGTGAGCTCGGCCGCTGGGCCATGCAGGTCGAGGTTCGCGCGACGCAACCGCAGGGCGCCGATTTTGAGGCGCGCGTCCGACAGCTCAAGGATGTCGGGATCACTAACCGGCGCAAGGCTAGAGGTCAGTTCCATCCGCGCCGACCAGTCCGCGTCGAACCCAGGCAGGCCGCCGAGCAACAGCCCGCGCGCATGCACCTGTGTCGCCGCCGATTCTTCCCCGGGGCCATCCTCGGGTTCCCCTTTGAGTCCAGGTCCAGGATCAAGCCCAGGCCCAACCAAGGGCAAGGGCCCGATCTTTAAGGACAACTCCGTGACCTGAAGATCCTGTCGCGTCGCGCCGTCTTTTCCCACAGCGCTCAGGCTAAGTTGGCCGCCATCGATCGCAAGCTCGCGCAGGCGCGGGCCGGTGGCGTTGCTCGCTCCAACCAGCTCGACCTTGGCCTGTGCCATGTCAAAGGCGATCACTCGCGGATTTACCGTCGTGGCGGGGTTGGGTGTGCTGTTGAGTTCGCCGGTCAGACCCAGCGCCGTGGCGCTCGCTGGCTGCAACTCGGCGCTGAGTAAGGAGCCCCAACGAAAGGCGATCAGCACTTCACGCGCATGCAACCGCGGCCGTTGCGGGTGGTCCGCCGGCGCTTGCATGGTTACCTGCCCCAGGCTGATCTCCGGCAGGGGGCGCCAGCGAATGCGCGGGCCCGTGCCGATGGTCCATTGCCAGGCGGTGGCCTGCTCGGCTTGGGCGATCAGGACGTCCCGGATTTGTGGGCGATCAAGCAGATAATCGCCGGCGAAAAAGAGGGTTCCGCCGAGTCCGGCAAGAATGAGAACGACCGCGAGAAGAATTGCTCGTAGCCGTCGGATCATGCTCCCCGACTCCTTTTGCAATTTGCCCTGCTGTTGTTGTCGCAATTCGCGGGGCGGTTTTGGTCGTGATGCGAGCCGTGGTTTCGGCGGCGGATCAGAACCGCGTCTGCCGCCGTCATCGCGGTCGGGAATGGAGCGGGCGATGGGAATCGAACCCACATTGGAGGCTTGGGAAGCCCCTGTTCTACCATTGAACTACGCCCGCATTAAACTGGGCCTGCATTGCACCGAACCTGCATTGTGCCGGGTTCACATGCCTGGGTTCGCATTGGCCTGGGCTGGCATTGAGATGGACCCGCGATGGTGCCGGCACCGGCCAGATGCCTGTCAGGCGATTGTAGGTCCGGGCGAGCAGATCGGCAAGGCAAGATGTTGCCCGCTCAGAACAGACTGAACCGCCAAGCCGTTCAGGCATACATTTGCTCGATGCTGTCGCGATACCTTTCGATGACCCGGTCGCGCTTGATCTTCATCGTCGGCGTCAGTAGCCCGTTGTCGATGGACCAGGGCTCGAGCAACAGGGTGGCGCGGCGGATCTTGGCATAGCCGGGAAAATCTGCCAGCGCCTCGCGCATGCGCGCCAGCATGGCTTTGACCAAGCGTGGCTCGGTCAGACCGGCTGGTTCTTGAGGGTCGACGCCAAACTCCCGCGCCAGCGTTGGCCACAGGTCCGCATTCAGCACAAGCAGGGCGCTCAGAAAGGGTCTGCCTTCGCCGATCACCATGGCTTGCTCGAACATGGGGTCCATACTGATGGCCATCTCCATGTCGGCCGGAGGGATCTTCTCGCCATTGGAAAGCACCAGAATGTCCTTCAGCCGCCCGGTGATCTGAATATGGCGACCGATCAGCCGTGCCTGATCCCCGGTGCGCAGCCAGCCATCGCGGCCCAGCACCCGCGCGGTGGCGGCGTGATTGTTCCAATAGCCGCGCATGACGCCCGGCCCCTTCACCTGCAGTTCATCTTGGTCGCCAATGCGCACCTGCACGCCGCGCAGCGGGATGCCGACGGTCTCGGGACGGTTGTCCTCAAGCGGGTTCACGCTGATCACCGGGCTGGTTTCCGTCAGGCCATAGCCTTGAATCAGCGGCAGTCCCAGCCCGATGAACAGCCGCGCGACATCCGGCGGCAGGGGCGCGCCGCCGCTGACTGCCGCACGGATGCGCCCGCCGAGCCGTTCTAGCACCTTGGTGGCCACCAGACGCTTGAGCAGTGGCCACAGCAGCTGCAGTGGATGCCAGCGCCGGCGCCCCTGTCGGTGCTCGAACACCATCCAGCCGACGCGCGCGGCCAGCGCGAACAACCAGCGCGCCGGTGGTGGGCGATCTTTGAGCTGCTGGCTCAGGCGCTGATAGACGCGCTCGAAGACTCGCGGCACGGCGATGATCACGGTCGGGCGGATGTTCACGAGATCCTCGCCGAGCTGCCCGACCGAGCGTGCGTAGGCGACGGTGGAGCCTGCCATCATCGGCAGATAGTAGCTCGCCATGCGCTCGAGCATGTGCGACAGTGGCAAAAAGGACAGGAAAACGTCCTCCTGATAGACATCCAGCACGGTCAGGGCGCCATGCGCGTTGCTTAGCACATTGCGGTGGGTGAGCATGACGCCCTTGGGCTTGCCGGTGGTGCCGGAGGTATAAACGATGGTCGCCAACTCATCCGGGTCGGCCACGCGCTGGCGCCAGGTCTCCGCCTGCGCGGGTAGCCAGTCAGCGGCGGGCGCCACGCGTGGGTCGCGCTCAGCCTGCGCGCGCGCCTCGGCGGAGGACTCCAGCAGCACCACCCGCGCCGGCCGGCGTGGGTCGGCGATGGCCTCCGCGAGCCGCTTCCAGCGCCCCAGATCCTGGACTAACAGGACCTCAGCTGCGGCATCCTGGAGGATGTAGGCGACATTCTCGGGGCGGTCGTCAGTGTAGAGTGGAACCGTGACCAGGCCGAGCGACAGAGCTGCTTGCTCGAAAATCACCCATTCTGGACAATTACGCAGCAGGATGGCGACGCGGTCGCCAGGCTTCAGCGCCTCACCTGCCAGCGCCTTGCGCCAGCGCGCCACCTCCGCGGCCGTTTGCGCCCAAGTCAGGCTTTGCCAGCCGCCCCGAGTTCGATCAAGCGTACGATCATGCCAGCGATAGGCCTCGCGCTGTGGCGAGCGGTGCAGCCGCTGTAGGAACAACCCATCGAGCGTTACCGCGCGCTCGAGCGGAATGAGATCTTCTGACCATTGCACCATGACGGCCCTCGCGACGTTTTTATCCCAATTCCCGGCCAGCGGCGCCGAGTGCAACGGCGCCATTATCGCGGTTGCTAACGGCGCCAGGGCCGGCTGAGGACATATCTATGCACATCTTTCTTAACGGCGAAAGCCATGAGCTGGACCCGGGAACGACCTTGCAGCGACTGATTGACCAGCAGGGGCTGACCGGCCGGCGACTTGCGATTGAAGTCAACCAGACCCTGGTGCCCCGCAGCCAGTTTGCCGCAAGCGAGCTCGCCGAGGGCGATCGGGTTGAGATCATCCACGCCGTTGGCGGAGGTTGAAGGCTAGTCGACCTCAGCTTGCTCCGCCTTCCATCATCAGTTCGGCCAGTTCATCATAGACCCTGATCCATGCGGTGCGGGTTTCGGCGGTAAAGTCGCTCCCGAGCCGCTCGGCCAGTGTCGTGATCAAGGCCTCGCGCAGTCGTGGAAAATCCTCGTCCTCGACACCATAACCGCTATGGCGCGCGCCCATCATTTTGATCACCCGATCCAGCGCCTGCAGATCGTCGAGTGACTCGACCGCGCGATTGACCATGCGCATCAGCTTGTGGGCCTGCTCGTCCATTTCGCCCTTGAACAGATGGCGCAGGTCCGGGTTGTCGTTGAACATGCGCTGATACAAGGCGGTACCCAGTTGATCGGCTTGCGGTTGGAGTTGCGCCCAGGAAGAGCGCACGAGTGCGATGTCGTCTGATGTCATAATAGGAGTGTCTCCTGTGAGCAAAAGGCCGCGCGGAGCATCGGCGCTAGCGCGTGCCCGGAGTTAGCCGCAATGGCATGGTCCATCGGTCTGCCGGGCAGAGTAGCGGAAATCGCCGCAGTTTATACCTGAGTTGGGGCGAAATTGCTCACCCTGGGTGCGGGGCGTAAAGGGAATCATCGAGATACGAGTCCATGGGCTGGATAGGTAAAGTGATCGGAGGCATCGTCGGGCTGCTTGTCGCGGAGGCACCGGGCGCCGTGCTGGGCGCCATTCTAGGACATGGTTTCGATCATGGCCTGCGCGCGCTAAGGCGCAACGGCTCGCTGTCGCGGAGCGAGCGCGAGCGGGTGCAGACGGCGTTTCGCGCGGTGACCTTCAGCACCATGGGGCATGTGGCCAAGGCCGACGGAAGGGTCTCGGAAGCGGAAATCGCCATGGCCCAGGCCGCCATGAAGCGCCTGCGCTTTTCCGCGGAAAAAAAACGCCAGGCCATCGCCGATTTCAAGCGCGGTAAGTCGCCTGATTTCGTGCTGGCGCAAGCGCTCGGTGCCTTCTGGCGCGATTGCCGGGGCAATCCTATGCTGTTGGAGATGTTTCTGCGTTTCCAGCTACAGGCTGCCTATGCCGACGGGCCGCCCGCCCCGGCGCAACGTCAGCTGCTTAACCAGGTGCGCCGGGCCCTGCGCATCCCCGAGGCGGAGTTTAACCAGCTCGAGCAACGCACGCGCGCCGAGCAGGCAAAGGGCGCGGAGAAAAACGGCACCCGCAACAAGAAGAAATCCAGGCGCCGGCGAACTCCAAGCGAGGCGGCTGACCTGACGCTCGCGCAGTCTTACGCGCTGCTGGGTGTGAAGCCGGGTGATTCGGACCTCGAAATCAAAGGCGCCTACCGTCGCCTGCGCAGTCAGCACCATCCCGACAAGTTGGTGGCCGAGGGTCTGCCGGAGGAGATGCTGAAACTGGCAGCCGAAAAGACCCAGCAGATTCGCCAGGCCTACGAGCGCATCCGCAGCGCCCGCGCGGCTTGACCAAAGTGTCGTCATGGCTAACACTGAAAAGTGCGCGGCGGCCATCTCAGGCGCGCAGCGCGACCAGCCGAACCCTCCTGCAATGACAGGGGTGTGCCAAGACCCGGGAGAAGCTTATGACGGATGCCCTCGATCCAGCCATTCTCAATTTCATTTACGCGTTTTTGGGCGGCGTGATGACGCTGTTTTTCATGTGGCTGGGGTGCAAGCTATTCGGCCATACGGTCAACTTCGACATTCAGGCTGAGTTGGCGCGCGGCAATCAGGCCGTCGGCATGATGATCATGGGCATTTTCATCGGCGTCGGGGTGGCCCTGGGTCTGGTGATCGGCATGGGCCTTAACTGATGGGCTCGTGGCTGGGGCGGCTGGGGTTGCCCGCCATCTGGCTCGCCCTGGCTCCAGCGCTGGCGCTCGCTGGCTTTGGTCTGGGGCATGTGGGCCATGCGCGCTGGACCGACGAATACGACGCGGACTTTCGCAAATACTCCAAACGCTATTTTGGCCCCGGCTTCGACTGGCGCTGGTTCAAATCGCAAGCCATTGCCGAGTCCAATCTGCGCCCCGAGGCCTACAATCCCAGCGGAGCCACCGGGCTGATGCAAATCCTGCCAAGCACTTTCAAGGAGATCCAAGGCAAGAATCCCTCCTTTTCCAGTCTCGCCGAGACGCGCTGGAACATCGCCGCTGGCATCTACTACGACCGCTATCTCTACCAACGCTGGCGCAAGCGCATCGGCGTCAGCGATCAGCACCTGTTCTATACCTTCGCCAGCTATAACGCCGGCTTCGGTCGCGTCAGCAAAGCCTATCGGAAAGCCGGCGGCGACGAGGATGACGCTGTGCTGCCCTGGTACCAGGTAGCGCCCTATGTGCCAGCGGAGACGCGGGAATACGTCAAGAAAATCCACCGCCTCATGCGCCCGGCCTTCACTCGCCAGCCGCGCCGGGAGCCAGAGCCTAAAACCGCAAGCACGGGCAATCCCAACTGAAGCCGATTCGACCCGGCAGCAGCCGGTAGACTCAGAACACCAACTCGTTCGCGCCCAGAATGGCCATCAGGATGGAGATGATGATGCCGGCGACGATGACGCCGAGGCCGATGATCAGCAGGGGCTCGAGCAGGGTGAGCAGGCGTTGCACGGAGCTGCGGGTCTCGCGGTCGAAGATATCGGCCACTTTTGCCAGCATGGCATCGAGGGTGCCGGATTCCTCGCCGACGCGGATCATCTGCTGGGCGAGCTGAGGCAGGACTTCATGCTGCTGCAGCGGGCCGGCGATGCCGCGGCCGTGTTTGAGGTCTTCGGCCACATGATCGAGCCCTTCGCCAATCTTGCGATTGCTGATGACTTGTTTGGCCAAATTGAGCCCGCTCAGAAGCGGCAGGCCGTTTTTTAGTAGCGTCGAGAGGGTGTGACAGAAACGCGCGGTTTCCATCTTCCAGATCAGGTCTCCGAACAGCGGCAGCCCCATGACTTTGTAGTCAAAACGGCGGCGATTCTCGGGGTCCTGCAGCCAGCGTTCGACGAGCACCGCGATGATGGCGACGATGACCAGCAGCGCCCACCAGTAGTTGCGGAACAGGGCACCGGTGCTGACCACGATTTGGGTCGGCAATGGCAAGGCGGCGCCCATGTCCTCGAACAGCACGGTGAACTGCGGCACCACGAACACCAGCAGCAGGATCACCGACAGCCCGGCGACAAACAACAAAATCATCGGGTAAACCAGCGCTGAGCTGACGGTGCCACGCAGTTCGGCGCTGCGCTCAAGATAATCCGCCAGGCGCACCAGCACCTCATCGAGCGCGCCGCTGGCCTCGCCGGCGCGCACCATGTTCACGTAGAGCTTGGGGAATTGACCGCCCTGGGCCTCGAGCGCGGCGGAGAAGGTCGCGCCACCGCGCACGCGGTCTTGCAGGTCGGCGAGCACGCGCACCACGGTGTCGTCGATGCTCAAATCGCTCAACACCTGCAGCGAGCGGTCGAGTGTCAGGCCGGCTTCCAGCAGGGTGGCCAGCTGACGGGTGATGACCTCGATATCCTTGGTGGTCAGTTCCTTGCGCCGGCGCCTGGCGAGCCGCGCGGTCAGGCCGCCAGCCGGGCGCGTGACGAGCGGAATCAGCCCCTCGCCCTGGAGTCGGGCGATCAGGGCGGCCTCGTTTGCCGCTTCGTATTCGCCTTCGATCTCTTCGCCGTCGAGCTTGACGGCCTTGTACATGTAGCGGGCCATTGGTGTTTCCGTTAGGGGCGCCTAGTTCTCCTCGGCCACGCGCATGACTTCCTCGATCGTGGTGCGCCCGTCGAGCGCCTTGCGCAGGCCGTCCTGATAAATGGTCATCATGCCCTCTTCGCGCGCGATGCGCCCGATGTCGGTGGCGGTTTCATGCGCCAGCACCGCCTTGCGCACGCGGTCGCTCATCACGAGTACCTCGGCAATCACCAGCCGCCCCCTATAACCGGCGCCATTGCAGCTCTTACAGGCGCTGGTGCCAGCGCGATACAGCTGCACCGGGCCCTCGAGACCTGGCACCGAGCGCTTGAAGCGATCGGCGAGCTCGGGCCGCGCATCGAAAGGCTCGCGGCAATCAGGGCACAGGCGCCGCACCAGGCGCTGGGCCAAAATGCCGTTAATGGTGGAGGTGAGCAGGTACTCCTCCACGCCCATGTCGAGCAGACGGGTCACGCCGCTTGGCGCATCATTGGTGTGCAGGGTAGAGAGCACCACGTGACCGGTCAGGGCCGATTGCACCGCGATGCGCGCGGTTTCGAGGTCGCGCATCTCACCGACCATGATGATGTCCGGGTCTTGGCGCACAATGGCGCGCAGTGCACCGGCGAAGGTCATGCCGATGGACGCCTTGACCGGAATCTGATTGATGCCGGCAACCTGATACTCCACCGGGTCCTCGACCGTTATGATTTTGCGATCCGGGGTATTTAGCCGGCTCAGTGCGGTGTAGAGGGTGGTGCTCTTGCCGCTGCCGGTAGGACCCGTGACCAGGAAAATGCCGAAGGGTTGCTCCAGCACCTTGATCAGCCGGTCGCGCGGCGGGCCGTCGAAACCCAGGGCGTCGAAATCGAAGCTCACGCTTTCCTTATCGAGCAGGCGCATGACGACGCTCTCGCCAAACATGGTCGGCACCGTGGAGACACGCAGATCGAGTTCCTTGCCTTGCACCCGCAGCGGAATGCGCCCGTCCTGCGGCAGCCGTCGCTCGGCGATATTGAGCTTGGCCATGATCTTCACGCGCGAGATGACGGCTGCCGTGGAGCGCACCGGCGGTGACTCGGACTCCTTTAAGATGCCGTCGATGCGGTAGCGCACCTTGAGCTCATCGGCAAAAGGCTCGATGTGCACGTCCGAGGCGCGTGACTCGACCGCGCGCTGCAGGATCTGATTCACCAGCCGAATGACCGGCGCCTCGCTGGCCAGATCGCGCAGATGCTCGATGTCCTCCTCGCTGAAGTTGCCGAGCTCGGCGTCCAGATCGGCTTCCCCGGCGTCTTCGCTCGGATGCTCGTAGAGACGCTCGATGGCGGCTTCGATTTCGGTCGGCAGGCCAACGCGCAGGCGCACTGTGCGTGCAGTGGCCATGGCCACAGCCTGAGAGACAAAATGATCAACCGGATCGGCGACGGCGATTTCGAGCTCGCCATTGTGCTCGCGCAGCGGCAGCACCCGTGAGTCTTTCATGAAACGCAGGCTGATGGCGTCTTCGAGGATCGGGTCCTCGGGATAATCCTCCGCCGTCGCGCGCTCCAGACCGAGCACCTGCGCATAGGCGCCCGCCATGTCGCGATCAGACACCAGCCCCAGACGCACCAGCATGCCGCGCAGTGGGTCGCCGCTGTCGTCGGCCAACTTGCGCGCCCGCGCCAAGTCCCCGGCCGAAAGCTTGCCCTGTTCGTGCAGATGGGCAATCACCCGCGCCTCGTCGGCCGCGGTCAATTCCGTGGTGGACGGTGGGATATCCTCAACCAGCGATTCGGCGATGGCCTCGCCACCGCCTTCGCCCCCTTCGACCAAACCCGCCGCGGACGGCTTCTCCCCGGGAGCGGCCTTTGGATCAATCTCAGCGGAAGCGCCGAGCACTTGCTCCGCCGCGTCTAAGTCGACAGCGGGATTCAACCTCGGCTCGCGGCGACGACCGGAAAAGCGCAGGGCGTTGCGCAGCATGGGCAGCCGATCCAAGCCGGTCTTGGCGGCAACAGACGCTAGCGGATGCGCGGACGCTGACTCTGAAGGCATGGAATCTCCTGATCGTTGAGAACCTGGCCGCGCGAAAACGGCAAACTTCAGTCGGCCGCCTGAATCCGACCCCAACCTTGGCATTGTAGCCTTTCCGGCTTCGCGGTGGCGCACTGTCCAGGCAAATCCATTGAGGTCGCTCGCATGCGCGTGTTCCGGGCCAGCCAGCGGAATGCGCTTTTCAGGTCACGCGGACCATTCCGGCACCAAGCGGGCAAGCGCCTGGCGCAGGTGCTGTTCATCCCCCGCGTTCAGGGCGCTGAGCAGTCCCTCGAGCACCGCCAGGTCAATTTCAGCCGCCGCTGCAGTCGCCGGGCGGCGCGCGGCGCGGATCTTCGGATGCTGAGTTGGCAGGGTGTCTTCATCCTTGTAAAAGAGTTCCTCGAAACGCTTTTCGCCGGGGCGCAGGCCAATGTAGCGGATGGGAATATCGACATCGGGCTCGCGCCCGGAAAGCCGAATCATCTGCTCGGCGAGGAAGCGAATCTTGACCGGCTCGCCCATGTCGAGCGCAAAAATCTCCCCACCCTGGCCGATCGCCGCCGCCTGCATAATGAGCTGGCAGGCCTCGGGAATGGTCATGAAAAACCGCTCGACTTCTGGATCAGTCACCGTCAAGGGGCCGCCCTGCGCGATCTGGCGCTTAAACAAAGGCACCACGCTACCAGCGGAACCGAGCACGTTACCAAAACGCACGATAATAAAGCGCGTTTCAGAGCTTCTCGCTTGCTTAAGACACAGCTGCTCGGCTACACGTTTTGTTGCGCCCATGACGTTGGCAGGATTCACTGCCTTGTCGGTTGAGATCAGCACGAAACGCTCGCAGCCAGCCTGGGCTGCCGCAGTGGCGACCACCTGAGTGCCGAGCACGTTGTTTCGCACCGCCGCGCGAACCTGATCCTCAAGCAGCGGAACATGCTTGTAGGCCGCGGCATGAAACACGATCTGCGGTGACTCGCGCCGAAAAAGCCCGTTCAGAATCTCGCCATCGGTGACATCGAGCAAAAAGCGTCGCAGCGCGACATCCGGGTGCGTTTCGCGCAGTTCAAGCTCGATACGATACAGATTGAACTCGCAGGCATCGACCAAAATCAGTGATTCAGCCCCGGTTGCGATCAGTTGTCGGCACAGCTCGGAACCGATTGAGCCGCCAGCGCCTGTCACCAGAATGCGACGGCCGGCCAGTCCAGCGCGAATCCCGTCCCAATCGAGTTGCACCGGAGTGCGCCCGAGCAAATCTTCAATCGACACATCCCGCAGTTGATTGATGCTCACTTGTCCCGTCATCAGGCTCTCAAGCTGAGGGACGGTGCGAAAGGGTCGGCCCGAGCGCTCACAGCGCTCGACCAGATGTCGCATCTGGCGGGCGGAAGCGCTTGGCACCGCGAGCAGCACCAGATCGATGCCAAGACGCTCGACCAGCTGGGGCAACTCATCCACCGGCCCTTTGATTGGCACGCCATGAATGGCGCCCCCTCGCCGTCGCGGGCGATCGTCAACAAAGGCAATCGGCTGGTAGCGATGCGCCGGATCACGCAGCATGTCGCGCACCAGCATTTCCCCCGCCCGACCGGCGCCAACAATCAGCACCCGCTGCGCATCCTTAAGCGTCAGGCGCCGGTCTTTGATCGAGCGGTAAAGCAAGCGCGGGCCGGCTAATAAGACCAGCTGATAAAGCAGAAAAAGCACCGAGACCGAGCGCGGAACCTCCGCGAGCCGGTTAAGCACAAAGAGCGCAATCATGCTGAGCGCCGAGGCGGTGACCGCGGCTTTGAGGATGCGCGTCAGATCGGGCAGGGAAGCAAAACGCCACACACCGCGATAGAGCCCGAAAAGCCAGTAGACCAGCGCGCAGATCGGCAGCACCAACGCCAGCGCGCGCCAGGCGCTGTTCAAAAAAGGCGTGGGAATCGTCTCGAAATTAAACCGCGTCCAGAATGCCAGCAGCCAGGCAGTCGGCACCATGATGAGGTCGTGAGCGAACGCAGCCGTGCGCGAACGCAGCCGATTGTAGAGCGGATACAGTGCCGCCAAGCCCATCAGCGCAGCGCAGCCTGGCGCTTAATTTGACGCTCTGCCAGAGTCACCCGCCAGTGGATCAGCGCATAGATTCCCGCCCAGGCCAGGATCAAAGTCCACTGCTCGGTGATCGCAAGGCGGGGCGCGGCCACAGCACAAAGCGCTGCGGCTGCCATTAGCACACTGGCGCGCACAAGCGTTTTGCGGTGACTCCAGCCAGCCAGAACCAGACGCTGGTAATGATGGGAGCGGTGCGCCTCCCATACTCGCTCACCCTTCAAGGCGCGGCGCAACAATGTCCAGGTGGCATCGACGATGAAGGGCGAGAACGCCAGCACCGCTACCCACAGCGGGAATAGCCCTTGTTGCGCTCCCCTAAGACTGAGGCCGGCGGCGAAAAGACCCAACACAGAGGAGCCGACATCACCCATGAACAGCCGCGCTGGCGGGAAATTCAAGCTCAGAAAGCCGCTGGCCGAGGCTACAACAAGCGCATTGACCAGGGCAAAGAGCCAGGCTCCCTGAGAAAACCCAAGCCATGCCAGCGCACCAAAGCCAAAGAGGGCCATGGTCGCGGCAAAGCCGTCCATGCCATCCATGAAGTTATAAAGATTGATCATCCATACAATCAACAAAACACTCAGCGGCCACACCAGCAACGCTGGCAGCGGGGTCTGAATGCCTGGCAGCCCGCTGGTCTCCCAGCGCATGCCACCTGTAACCAGCACGGCCGCGGCGAGTATATGCGCCAGCAGTCGGTAGCGACGCGGCAGTTCGCGCAGATCATCAATCAGGGACACGCCGCCGACAATCGCGACCGCCAATAAGAGCGCGCCCAAAAGGCGTCCGACTTGCGCGGATGCAGGCCAGCCAGCAACGCTGATATACAGCACCAGCCCCAGGCTAAAACCTGCGATGATCGCCAAGCCGCCGGTGCGCGGCGTCGGCTGCTGGTGCAAGGAGCGCTCGTTGGGATGGTCCAAAGCTCGCAGAAAAGTCGCTATCCGCCCGTTTGCCGCCCTGGCTAACCATGCGCTGAGAAAACCGCTTGTCAGCAAGGCCAGCCCGAGGCTTAAGCTTGGTAACAGGACCTTCAAGCGCAACTCCCTAAAAAAACCGCTGGGGGAAAACTGCTAGCGCAGCGATCAGCCCAGGCGCGCGAGCTTTGCTCGCGGCAATTGCAGTCGGCACTCTCTGGCTGCGTCGTGCAGGGTCAAGTCCGCACCAGCGCGGCCGCGACCTTGTCGCGTTGGGCATCGCCTGAAAGCTGCGCGACCAACTCCAGCGCGAAGTCCATCGCGGTGCCGGGCCCGCGGGAGGTGACCACCAGGGCATCAACCACCACAGGCGCGTCGGTGAACTTCACCCGCGGATAGTCGGCGGGATCGACAGCGCCGGGATAGCTGGTGGCCTGGTGGCCATCGAGCAGGCCGGCGCTGGCCAGCACCTTGGGTGCGGCGCAGATGGCGGCAACCCGGCGGCCGGACTCGGCCTGGCGCCGCAGCAGATCGCGAATGCGCTGGTCACGCTCGAGGTGATCGGCGCCAGGCAGGCCGCCGGGCAGGACGATCAGATCGAAGGTCTGATCGAGCACGGCGTCGAGCGATTGATCAGGCAGCAGCACCACGCCGCGGCTGGCGCGCACCGGCCCGTCTTCCAGGCCGGCGGTGATTACTTCGATCTCGGCGCGGCGCAGCAAATCGATAATGGTCACGGCTTCGAGCTCTTCACACCCCTGAGCCAGGGGAACCAGTACGCGAGGCATCGTTATCGCTCCTCCAGTTCGGTCTCAGTTGCTTTGTGGCGGCACCAGAATCTCGGGCTTGAAAGAGGTGCGGGTGCGGGCGAGGCTGAGTGCTTTCAGCACATTCAGCGCCTCGCTGAGCTGATAGTCCTTTGCCGCCAGCGACTGCTCGGCGTCGGTTTCGTCCGCTGCATTCTCATCCGCCGCGTCGTCCTCTAAGTGCCGCACCAGATTGGCTTCCTTCAGTGGTGCCACGTCCGGCTTGTCGGCCAGAGTCAGGCTGCCGCGTTCCAGGCCAATGTCGGGCTCGATGCCATGGGCCTGAATCGAACGGCCCGAGGGGGTGTAGTAGCGGGCCGTGGTGAGCTTGAGCGCCGTGGTTTCATCGACCGGGACGATGGTCTGGACCGAGCCCTTGCCGAAGGTATCCGTCCCCATGATGATGGCGCGCCCCTGATCCTGCAGCGCTCCGGCGACGATCTCCGAGGCCGAGGCACTGCCGCCATTAACCAGCACCACCAAGGGGGCGTCTTCAAGGATGTCATCCGGGCCGGCCTTGAATTCCATGCGCGCGTCCTCGACCCGGCCCTGGGTGTAAACGATCAGTCCGCCACGCAGAAAGGCATCGCTGACGCCTACGGCACTATTGAGCACACCGCCTGGGTTGTTGCGCAGGTCCAGCACCAGCCCTTTGATGGGATCGCCGGTGGCTGCTGCGCTCGTCTCCGAGTCACTTTCGGTCAGATCCTGATCCTGCTCCGTCTCGCTTGGAGCTGCAGCTGACTCAGCGGTATCCGCTGGCTGCTTGGCCTTAAGTCTCAGCTCCTCGATTTTCCGGCGCATGTCCTCGGTGGTGCGGGACTGGAAATTGGAAACGCGAATATAGGCATAGCCCGGCTCAAGCATCCGCCCCTTGACGCTGGCGACCTGGATGATGTCACGCTCGATGGCGATCTTCAGCGGCTTATCCTCGCCATCGCGCATAATGGTGAGCTCAATGCCGGTGCCCGGCTCGCCGCGCATCAGCTTGACCGCGTCGCCGAGCGACATCCCTTTGACCGGCTTGTCATCGATGCGCACGACCACGTCGCCGGCTTGCACGCCAGCGCGTTCCGCCGGGGTGTCGTCGATTGGGGCGATGACCTTCACGAAGCCATCTTCCATCCCAACCTCAATGCCCAGGCCACCGAACTCACCCTTGGTGCCAACCTGGAGATCTTCATACTCCTCGGCATCCAGGTACGAGGAATGCGGGTCCAGGCCCGAGAGCATGCCCCGAATGGCAGCCTTGAGCAGAGCCTTGTCATCGACGGGCTCAACATAATCGCTCTTGATGCGACCGAAGACCTCGGCAAAGGAACGCAGCTGCTCCAGCGGCAGCGCAGACTCGTCCTCCTTCTCTGCAGCGGTTTCCGCTGCGTCTGCTTCGCCTTGGTCCTCGCCTTGATCCCCCGCAGTGTCTTGCGCATGTGAGTCCGGCTCGGCTTTGTTTTCAGCTGGTGCTGGCGCGGACTCAGCCGGCTGAGCAGCGGGCTGTGTCAGTGGCTCGACATCCGGCGCGGGGGTATAGGGTTTCGGCGGCTCTGCGCTCACCGCCAGGGTGGTCAGCGACAGCAGACAGGCTGCGGCAACCAGTGCAGGAGCGGCGATGACCGCCGAGCTGGCGCGCTGGCGAACAGTCTCCGACACCGAGCCTGAACACGGCATCCGATTCGCGGGAAAGGAAAGCTTGAGCATCATGATGATCGGTTCTCTTTATCGATGTTCCTGAGGTCGGTGTTCCTTGAGGTCGGTGTTCCCAAAGACTGGGTGCATTGTGACAATTTGCCAGCGCTTGGCAAGCGCTGCGGGTAAATTGGCCTAGCGAATGGCACCTAGCGAATGCCATCAGAGCACCAAAGGCGCGGGTCGAGCGGTCTGCCCTGGTGGCGCAGCGCGAAATAGAGCCCATCGCGGTCGCCACCGCCGCTAGCCCCAGCCAGTGCGATGGTCTCGCCGGCCCCGACCCATTCCCCGGGTTCCTTCAGCAGGCTTTGATTATGCCCGTAAATGGTCATGTAGCCATCGTGGTGGTCGATGACCAGCAGCAGCCCGAAACCGCGCAGCCAGTCAGCATAGACTACCTGCCCGCCATGCACGGCATGTACATCCTCGCCCGGCGTTGCCGAGAGCAGCACGCCGTCCCCATGCAGGTCGCCGGTTGCGCGCGGGCGAAAACTGGTTAGCACGCGCGCGCCGCGCACCGGCCAGTGCAAGGCACCGCGCCGAGCGGCGAGGCTCTCCCGGTCAAGGTCAAGCACATCGCGAATCTCACTCTGGCGGCTGAGCTCAGTGGCCAGCGCGCGCAGCTGCGCGGCATTCTCGCGCAGGCCTTCGACCCGATCACGACCGGCGGCAATGGTGCGCTCCAGGTTGGCGACGATCAACGAGCGCTCCTCCTGGGCCGCATGCAGCCGCTGGCGCGTTTCCTCCTGGCGTCGGGCGAGCTCGGCGAGGCGCTCGGCCTCAGCGGCGGTTTGCTGACTCAGTCCCTTGAGCCGTTTGGCTTGTTGATCGACCCGCGCGATCTGGCGCGCGCGCCTTTGGCCAAGGGCGCGGTAGTAGCCGAACAGGCGCCCGCTGCGGGTGACGTCCTCCTGATTGAGCACCATGCGCAGCCGATCACCGCGGCCCATCGCATGCGCGGAGCGCAACAGCTCGGCCAGCACCGCGCGCTCGGCGTCCAGCTCCAAGCGCACCGTCTCCTGGCGCACGCGCAGCTCAGCCAGCGCCTGGCGTTGCTCATCCACCATGGCACCGAGCTGCCGCCCGCCCAGCGCAAGGGCCGAGATATCGCGCTCGGTTAGCTCGAGATCAGCATAGAGTTGGTCACGGCGGGCCTCGCGCTCACGCAGATCGCGCTCGAGCACCTCCACCTGCTGCTCGATCGACGACAGGCTTTGCGAGTCGCCTGACCCTGCGTCCGCCGCTCCCGCTGCATCCAGCCCTGGCTCGCCCTGGGTAACGGACCAGGCTAGCCGCGGCGCAAAAGTTGACAGCAGAGTTGACGCCAGCGCCGCCCACAGGGCCAGTCTCATCCAAAACGTGCGATTTTGTCGTACCGCAGCGCCAGCCGAAACCACCGCGCGTGGGTTTTTGCTTGCCAGATGCGAGAAAAAGCTTATCATCCCTATGTCAATCAGCATTCGATCATCTTTTGATCATGAGTCATGGCATCCGATTCAAAACAGCCGTTCGCAACGCCCGGCGCGCCACCGCCATCCGCCAATGCGCCGCAAGAGGCTGCGCGGGCTGATCCTTTGGCCGATGCGTCAGCCGACCCACTCAGTGAGGAGCTACTCACCGACGACGGCGACATCGAGCGCGCCTCGCGCTCCCTTAAGGCCATGTCGCATCCGCTGCGGCTGAAAATTCTGTGCATTCTTGGCGATGAGGAAGTCAGCGTACAGGATATTGTTGAACACGTCGGCACCTCACAAAGCAATATCTCCCAACATTTGGCAATTCTTCGCGACAAAGGCATTCTTGCTTCGCGCAAGGACGCTAATCGGGTATTTTATCGCGTCAGCGACTCGCGTACCCTGCAGCTCATCCGCCTGATGCGCGAGGTTTTCTGTCACCACGGCCACTGAGGGTAATATTTACTTGCCATGCTTGCCCAACTTGTTGAATTTGCCGGCAACCACTGGATTCTGTTCCTCGCCCTGATCGTCATCTCAGCCCTGCTGATCCATAACCTGATCGTCGGCGACAAGGGCTCGGTCGACCCCTTGGGTGCAACTGATCTGATCAACCGTCGTGAAGCCGCGGTGATCGACGTGCGCCCAAGCGGGGATTATGCCAAGGGGCATATCATCAACGCGGTCAACATCCCGATGAATGGCTTCCGCAACCAGACCGGCACCCTGGCAAAATTCAAGACCAAACCCGTTGTGATCTCCTGCCGCTCGGGCTCGCAATCGCAGATGGCCTGCGGCATCCTGCGCAAGCAGGGCTTCGAGGAAGTCTACAACCTGCGCGGCGGCGTCATGGCCTGGCAGAACGCCAATTTGCCCCTGACCCGCAAAAAGCACTGATCAAAAGGTTACCTATGGCTGAGAAAGACACCCCAGAGCAGGCGCCAAATGCGGCGCCAGAGCAGCAACAGGCTCAGGATCATCAGGTCCTGATCCGCACCATCTACACCAAGGACCTCTCCTACGAAGGGCCCAATGTTCCCGAGATCTTTCGCGATGAATGGAAGCCCGAGGTCGCGCTGCAATTCGACATCAAGGTGAATCCGCTGGTCGAAGACACCTTCGAGGTGGTACTCACCCTCACCGTCACCGTAAAGGTTGGCGAGAAAACCGCTTACCTGGTCGAGCTGCAGCAAGCCGGCATCTTGAGCGTAAAAGGATTCAAGGAAGAAGAGCTCGCGCCCTTGTTCTATGTCTATGCGCCGAGCGTCCTCTTCCCCTACGCGCGCCAGACGGTGACGGACCTGGTCGCCAAGGGCGGTTTTCCGCACCTGGTGCTGCAGCACATCCATTTCGACCAAGTCTACGCGCAAAAGGTCGCCGAGCAGCAGGCCGCCGCCGGCACCAAGCCGCACTGACGCGAGATCAGCTCACCGCCAAAGGCGCCTGATCCAATCCGACGGGAGACAGCATGGCAACAGTGGCAATGATCGGGGCCGGCTCCTGGGGCACCGCGCTCGCGCTGCAACTCTGCCGCAACGGCCATCAGGTGCGCCTGTGGGGACATGAACCCGCGCTGATGGAGCGCATGGCCGAGGCGCGCGAAAACCGCGATTTTCTGCCCGGCTTTGCGCTGCCGCCAGCGCTGGAGCCAGTCAGTGACCTTGCCACTGCGGGGGCGGATGCTGATGCGGTGGTGATTGTCGTACCCAGCCAGTTCTTCGCCAGCGTGGTTGCCCAACTGCTCCCGCTGCTGCCCGCGGACATGGGCATTGGCTGGGCGACCAAAGGCTTCGACCCCGAAGGCGGGCGCCTGCTGCATGAAGTGATCCGTGAGCAGTCACCCCAGCGCGAGCTAGGTGTGCTGTCCGGCCCCAGCTTTGCCGGCGAGGTTGCCAAGGGCTTGCCGACCGCCGTCACAGTGGCAGCCAGTAGCGAGGGCTATGCGCGCTCGCTCGCGGCGCTCTTTCATGGCCAGCGTTTTCGCACCTACCACCACGATGATCTCATCGGCGTGCAGGTCGGCGGCGCCGCAAAGAACGTGCTCGCGATCGCCACCGGCATTGCCGATGGCCTCGGCTTTGGCGCCAACACCCGCTCAGCGCTCATCACCCGCGGCCTGACCGAACTGATCCGCCTCGGCTGCGCCCTCGGCGCCCGGCGCGAGACCTTCATGGGGCTCGCCGGCCTCGGCGATCTGGTGCTCACCTGCACCGACAACCAGTCGCGCAACCGTCGCCTCGGCCTGGCGCTGGCCGCCGGCACCCCCCTCAAACAAGCCCAGAGCGACATCGGCCAGGAGGTGGAAGGCGTCATCACCGCCACCGCCGTGCACAAGCTCGCCACCAGTCACCAGGTGGACATGCCCATCTGCGAGCAAGTCCATGCCGTGCTCTACCAAGGCCGCACCCCGCAAGAAGCCACTACCCGACTGCTCGAGCGCGCCGGCAAGCCCGAGCTCGACTAAAGCCCGCCCCAAGCTGGCCGTTAGCCCGTGTTGGCGAAAGGCGGAACAGCCACGAACAGCGGCAGCCAAACCCAGCGCCGATTAGCGTGGCGCATTTTATCCCTCAAGCGCAGGGCGCTCCTCCCTGAAAGCCGCACTGGTCTGGCCTGTCCAAACTTGCGCCGTTCCCCAAGCCAGGTACCCGCGTCACAGCAGAGGGCAACAATTTTTTGTTAACAAAGTCACACAACCGATCAGGAAAAATCCGCTATACTCGGCTATGCAGTGTCGAAAAACGCACTTTTTGAGGATCTAAGCGAATGCCACGACATAAATACGTAATATTCAAGGTCTTTTTGACCTTGCTCACGGTCTTTTTGGTGGCCGGTCTCAGCTCGGCGGCACTTGGCCCCGACCGACTGGGCAAGAAAGCTCCGGAGGCGCGCGCGCCTGCGCTGCCGGTTTATTTTGTCGCCAACCAGGGCCAGTGGCCCGAGGGCATTCGCTACCGCGCCCGCGCCGCTGGTGCCCAGGCACTATTCCGCGATCAGGGTGTTGACCTCCTGATCAAACGCCCGGATGGCTACCAGCCACTGGCGCTGCGGCCCCTGGCTGCCAGCACCTCTGCTGAACAGTCCGCCGGCCTGCAGCCGGGCGAGCCGCAACAGGCGCGCTTTAATTTCCTCAAGGGCGGCGACAAGGCCAACTCCCATAGCAATATTCCAAGCTATGGCCAGCTGACCTACCAAGGCATCTTCGACGGCGTGGACATGGTCTTCCGCTCCGAGAACAAGGCCCTGGTCTACGATTTCATCGTCCACCCCGGTGCCGACCCGGCCAGGATTCAGGTCGCGCTCGAAGGTGCCCAAGCCCTCGCCGTCAGTGAAGACGGCGAACTGCTGATCACCCTGCCCGATGGCGAGCAAATCAGTCAAAGTGCTCCGGTAATTTATCAGGAAGCCGACGGCCAGCGTGAGCGGGTTTCCGGTCAGTTCAAGCTGATCCAAGCCGCCGCGCAAGAAGGCCCGAGCAAGAGCGCGCCCGCCTATGGCTTCGAGATCGCCTCCTATGATCGCTCGCGCGAGCTGGTGATCGACCCGACGCTGAACTTCTTCTCCTACGGCGGCGGCGGCGGCGATGACATCGTCACCTCCATGTGGGTGAATGAAGATGGCGAAAGCTTCGTTGCTGGCTATACCGAATCCAATGGCTTCGCATTACCCGTGGATGATACTAACATCCTGACGCCCGACGAGCTTGTTGGTACTCAGGCTGGCACCGACGGCTTCATCTACAAAGTCGGTGTGGACGGCGCCCTTGCTTGGGCAACGATACTCGCCGGCGACGGCGACGATGAAGTGCGCGATTTCGCCGTTTATGACTCATCCGGCACCGTCGCCCCTTTCATGGTGCAAGTAATTGATATCACTGGCTTTGTGGTCAACGGCACAGGTTACACATTAACAGCTAATGGAAAAAGCGACACCGTAACTGCAACCGCAGCTGATGGCACCGGTCTCGATTTCGCTGCCACCCCCACTTGGACCGATGTCACGATCACGACAACAGCGGACGAGATCAGGCTCGAGTGGACAGCAACACCTACTTCGGACGCTTTGGCGACTTTAGTGAGTGGAGGAAGCGTCGACAACCTAACTCAGGATACAGCAGGTAATGCAACCACTCCTGCGCAACAAAGCGTTACTTTGACGAATGTTGGTCTGACTACAACAGACAGCTACCGCCTAACGGCCGATGGGATGACCTTGACCGCCGCAAGCCTGAGCAGCGCGGATCTTGATGCATTAATCGCGGCACTCAAAGCAGATCCCGGCTATCCATTCGCGCCTTTCACGATCTCGAAAAACACGGATGCCACTCCTGAGCTACAGCTCGACTGGAAGGCGGCTGGCGGTCCCATCGCCGCTGGTACCTTGTCGCAATTCAGCTCGACTAATGAAAAGGTCGCCACCAAAGAGGTCACCCCGATTGACCCAAGTTATGACGCCATCTACCTGACCGGCGTAACAGACTCGGAAAACTTCGCGACCTCCAATGCCATTTACCCGCTGCTGATTGGCGGTACCGATGCCTTTGTCGCCAGACTTGCGCTGAGCGGCGACAATCTGAGCTTCTCCACCTACTATGGCGGCACCGAGGACGATGCCGGCAATGCCATCGCGATCGACCCCAATGGAGGGGGCTCGCCGAACAAAATCTACATCGCCGGCATCACCGAGTCAGAGGACCTGCCGCTGCGCAACGCTCTTTATGCCTTCTCCGAGGACTTCGGCGGCACCACGGGTTTTGTGCTGCGCATGAAGTCAGACGGCTACCTGATCGAGAATGCCACCTACTTTGGCGGCGACGGGAATGACAGCATCGATGTCATCGAGATCGCCGAGAATGAGGATGTCTACCTCGCCGGCAATACCGAATCGGAGCAATTCCCGGTCACCGACCTCTCCATCAGCGACGCCAATAGCGGCGGCATTGATATGTTCGTTGCGCGCCTCGAACGCGGCGGTGACAACCTGATCTTCGGTACCTTCATCGGCGGCAGCGGCGATGACACATTGACCGACATGGTGCGCGTGCCGACCACCGACCCCGACCTGTTCCACTACCTGATCAGCGGCTATACCGACTCCACCGACTTCCCACTGATGAACGCAGTCGATGAAGTCAATGACGGCGAGGAAGTCGACGCCACCCTGACCAAGCTCGACTGGACCGGCACCTTCCTGCACTTCTCCACCTACCTTGGTGGCCGAGGCGAGGACTATGCCTACTCGGTGGCCGTGGACCAGATGCAGGACACTGCTACTACTACACCTACTCCAGGTGTCCCACTCAAATTGGATGAGCTCGATATCTACCTTGGCGGCGAAACCGGCTCCAACGTCTTCCCGTTCGAGGATGTGGGGAACATTCCCTTCTTGTTCGATCCCACGCAAACCATTCAGAATTTCAATGCCGGCAATGGCGATGCTTTTCTGACCAAGCTCGGTCCCTGCGGGCAGAGCATCTATTACTCCACCTTCTTCGGTGGTCCCGAGGCGGATCGCTTCATTCGCCTAAGAACCCGCCCTGCTGACTATGACACGACGGCGGACACAACCCCTGCCTACCAAAATGAGGTTTTCATCGCCGGTGAAACCGAAAGCGTCGCGGCCGGTTTCTTCCCGCCGAGCGGCGTGGCGCCGTCCGTGGATCAGCCCGACCTGGCAGGCGGTATCGATACCTTCACCGCCTACATCAACGGCTTGGACGAAGATCGTCTATTCCCCGAGTTGGTGCTCGGCTGCAATCTTAACGAGGTATCGCCGAGTGGCTTGGTTGGCGTGACTGACGAGCTCAACTTTGGGACCACTTTGGACTTCCCGCTCACCTTTAGCGCACCAACCGGCTCCGAGGCCATTGTCTCCTTCAGCACCAAGATCTACTACGACCCGGATGTGCTGAAACTTGGCGACGGCGCCTTTGAGGATAGCGGTACCAATACTGCGGCTAATCCGCTCGGCAACGGAGTAGAATGGGGCGTTGCGGTTACAGGTCCGCTTGCTGGTGCAGGCAGTTTTGAATGGCGCGTGAAGAATACGCCGGCGACCGGAGTTCTCGAGCTGGAAATCCAACAATTTGGAGGAGGCTCCGCCATCACCTTCGGTGCTGCTGGAAATACGGACATCGCGACGCTCAAATTTGCACCGGCCAACCCCATCTTGGTCACTGACGACGTCGACTCCATGATGGCCACGGTGCAGATCGAGCAAAACGCACCGGCAGTGACAAATAATGGCCGCAGCACCATTCTGTCTGGTCGCACCGGCAGCAAAATTGTGCGCTTGCGTTGCGGCAATCTTCTCGGTGACTGCAACTGCAGTGGCCGTGTTGAGCTGGCTGAATACACCACTGCACGGACTGCTGCGGTGAGCGGAGTTGCACCATCACTCCTGTGCCAGAAAGAGGATTACGATACCTTGACTGCTTTGGGTGCTTCAGACATCACCCTGATTGGCATCAACTACACCGCTGGCCAGGCCGCCAACCAGGCTGCCGCGCCGCGCTCGCGGGTAAGCTCGAGCCAACGCCTTGCCGCCGATGCAGTGGCAGCCGCCGCCAGCTCCGCCATGGCTGGGCTTGTGTTCAGCGAGCCACGGTTGTCCGGCGGCGTGGCCGAGGTCGATCTGGAATTGGATGCTGGCGGCTTGTCGATCGCGACCCTGCTGACGGAGGTCGATTACAACCCGTCCGCTGCGTCCGTCCTCGGTGTGACCATAGGCAGCGCGGCCCAGAGTTCAGGCAAGAATCTGGATTCCAGCTCGCCGACGTCCGGCAGTCTGCGCATCCTGATTACCGCGCTCAACGCCAATCTGATCGGCAGTGGCACGGTGGCCACCATCCGCTTCGACTGCGCCAGCGACTGCAGCAACCTCGGCCTGACGCAAGTTCCTGATGCCTCAGATGCCAATGGAGATAAGGTTGCTATCAGCGCGGGCCCGGCGGTCGCTGACCCAGGTGCCATGCCCACCAAGGTGGTGCAGCTCGGTGCCGGTGCTGAAACCACGAGCATCTCTGGCGAAACAGGCGTGATGCTGCGCTATGTCGACTTCGGTGGCAACGACACCTACAACATAGCCTCCTCACTGCAGGGGTCTGTCACCATCGTCGACAACCAGACCAGCAACATCGCGCTGCCGGCAGGTATGACGGTCAATGCCAGTCAGTTCGCGACGGATGGCGTGCTGCTGACCATTGGCGACAAGCAGCTGAAACTCCTTGGCCGCCCTGACCTGTTCACCTTCGACCTGGCCGGCGCACAGCAGTTGTCGCTGAGTGACTTTGCCAGTCTCTTCGGTGTCAGCAATCTTGGCAGCTCGCCGACTTCGGGGAGTTCAGGTACCATCAGCGCATCAGGAGGGCTCAACTAGAGCGTGAAGCGGCCCGCCGTTAGCGGCGGGCTTATTATCTCTCCGCGCGGGTGGTTCCGGTGGGCCCATCCGCGTCCCATTCAAACAAAAGGCCCGGTCATGGTCCCCATGATCGGGCCTTTTTTGTATTCTGCCGCCAACTGCTCTGGCTGGCCCGAGCGCTGGTGATTTGGCGCGGCTTTGACGGGGCTGCTGGAGCTACCGCTGGTCCGCGCACGGGATGGCTGGACTGCAACGCGCGAACGCCTTGTTGGGGGATGCTTGCGTGCCAGGCTCCCGTGGCAATGCCGCCAGAGGAACGGCAAGCACTGCGGTCTTGGGGATTGCGCTCACCCGCCATGTGCGAATTTGAGCTGCCGCCAAGCCTCGTAGGCGACGACCGCCACAGCGTTGGAAAGATTCAAGCTGCGGTTGCCAGGGCGCATCGGAATTCGCAGGCGCCTGTCCGCTGGCAGAGCTGCCAGTATCTGCTGAGGCAGCCCGCGCGTCTCGGGACCAAACAGCAGGGCATCCTCGGCAGCAAAGTCGACCTCCGCATAGGAACGCCCGCCGCGGGTGCTGAGCGCGAACAACCGCCGCGGTTGCAAAGCGTCGAGACAGACCGGGAGCGAGGGGTAAGTCTGCACCTGAGCCCAATCGCGGTAGTCCAGTCCGGCGCGACGCAGCAGCCGATCCTCAAGCGTGAAGCCCAGCGGCTCGATCAGGTGCAAGCGGGCCCCGACATTAACGCACAGGCGCATAATATTGCCGGTATTCGGCGGAATTTCGGGCTCGTAAAGCAGAATATCCAAGTACGCAGTCCAGGATGGCTAAGCGGACGAACCAGTTCGTTGTGACGCGGATGTGAAGCCGCTGCTGGCAGCTTGACCCAATATCAGACGGCTGTGCTATATTATTCCTTTCTAACATGCCCGGAAATGTCGGCATAACGCGATCTTGCAGCCGCCGCGCACGACATCAATCCGGTTTACAGGTTCAGCATCCGGCGCCTCCTGCCGCGTGCTGCATCCGCACCCCTTCCGCACTACATCCTCAGGAGCTGAACTATGGCCGACGTTGCTGCTTTGAAGAAAGAAAAACAGGAGCTGATCGATAAAATGCTGGTCATGCAGAAGCAGTTCATCGACCACGAGCATGACAACGGCATCTCGGGCAAGGACTACTGGGCATCCAAAGATGGACTGCTCGCCAATTTCCGCCATGAGTACAACGACATGGCCAACCGCGTGGTTGACCTGGCGCACGAAATCGTCGGCTCCAAACGCTAATCGCCGTCGTTCATCGCTTGCTTAGGCGCTGCAGGCGGGGTCGCTGATCCCGTTTGGCGCCAGGACTTTTACCGGCACTAGGCGGCCGGCCGGATGTGCTCAATGTACTTGGGGGTATCGCGCAGCGTGAGTGCGATGGTCTCCCCGCTGATAATCAGGGGTTCTGCGCGATCCCGGATATGCAGCTCGAGGCGAATCCTGCCGCGACTCTCAAGCGGAATCGGGATCATGTTTCGATAGGTATATTGGTTGTCGTCGATATCGGCGGTTTCGCAGACGCCAGGGCCATCCGGTAGCTCTCCTTCTATCTGCTCCACGCTGTTAATGACCAATTCTCCCGCCTGCCACCACAGGGTCTGCTCGAGCGAGCCGGTCATGGTCTTGACGATAAGTGCGCGGGTGAAGCGAAGGTGGAAGCTGCCTTGCTCCCAAGAAGCGCCGGCAAATTCCGAGCCGGCAATCTGGATACTGCTTGCGTCCAACGGGATACTCCTGTGCTCGCCGCTTTGCCTGCCCGGGGCTTTCCTGAGTGCAGGGATGATGGGTAGGCTCGGGGCGGTTGTCTGATCAGTCAGTGGCGAGAAGGTCTGGTTGAACGGCGCATTTTCAAGCGCCAGCAAGACCAGGCCGGTCGCGCAGCGCTCGTGTCTCAGTCGGATGGGGTCGCGCCGACGCGACTTTCTATGCCGAGTTCCTTGATTTTACGCGTCAGGGTGTTGCGCCCCCAGCCGAGCAGGCGCGCGGCTTCCTGACGGCGGCCGCCGGTGAACTCGAGCGCGACATCGATCATCACGCGCTCAAAAGCCGGCAGGGCGGATTCCAACAGGTTCTGCTGGCCGTTGCGCAGCATGCGTTTGGCCCAGTTGCGCAAAGCTCCCTCCCAAGAGCCGTCCTGCGATGGGGCGCGGGTCTCGGTCGCGCCCAGGTCCGGTGGCAGGTCCTCGACATGAATCTCCTTGGTCGAGGCCATCACCGTCAGCCAGCGGGCGGTGTTCTCGAGCTGGCGGACATTGCCTGGCCAGTCCAGATTCTCAAGCCGCTCGGTGGCGTCATTGGCCAGCACCTTGGGCTCGCAATTGAGCTCGCGCGCGGCCTGAGCGAGAAAGGCGCGCATCAGCAGGGCAATATCCTCGCGCCGCTCGCGCAGCGCGGGCAGATGAATGCGGATGACATTGAGGCGGTGGAACAGATCCTCGCGAAAACTCCCGCGACGCACCAGGTCATGCAGGTTCTGGTGGGTCGCGGCGATGATGCGCACGTCGACCTTGATGGGCGCAAGGCCGCCAACTCGGTAAAACTCACCATCGGCCAGTACGCGCAGCAAGCGGGTTTGCAGCTCGGCCGGCATGTCGCCGATTTCATCCAGAAACAGCGTGCCGCCATCGGCCTGCTCGAAGCGTCCTTCACGCCTTGTCTGCGCGCCGGTGAAGGCGCCACGCTCATGACCGAACAGCTCGGATTCCATCAGGTCGCGCGGAATGGCGGCCATGTTCAGGGCGATAAAGGGCGCGCCCGAACGTGGGCTGTGCCGATGCAATGCGCGTGCGACCAACTCCTTGCCGGTGCCGGATTCGCCATTGATCAGCACCGTGATATTGGATTTCGCCAGCCGGCCGATGGCGCGAAAGACTTCCTGCATCGAGGCGGCTTCGCCGATGATTTCAGGAGCTTGGTCGAGCATCTCCACTGCGCCGTCAGCATCCTCCTGGCAGCGACAGGCGCGGCGCACTTGGTCGATGGCATCGTCGATATCAAACGGCTTGGGTAGGTACTCGAAGGCACCGCTGTCGAAGGATGAAACCGCGCTGTCTAAATCCGAATGGGCGGTCATGATGATGACCGGCAGCCCCGGATGCTTGGCGTTGATCTGGCGCAGCAGCTCCAGCCCGTCGATTCCGGGCATGCGGATATCCGAGAGAATTACATCCGGGCGCTCGCGCTCGAGGTTGTCCATCACCCCCACACCGTTGGAAAAACTGGTTACATCCATGTGCTCCTGGCGCAGGGCGCGCTCGAGCACCCAGCGGATGGAACGGTCGTCATCAATCACCCAGATCCGAGGCGGCCTGTTCATCAGCATGTCTTAATGGTAAGTAAACGAAGAATTGGGTTTTGTGCGGCCGGCTCTCGCATTCGATCAACCCGTCATGCTGGTTGATCAACTCCTGCGCAATCGGCAGGCCAAGCCCGGTGCCGCCGGAGCGGCCGGACACCATGGGGAAGAAAATTCGATCCTGCAGGCTTTCTGGAATGCCCGGGCCGTTGTCCTCGATCTCGACTGACAGCACCAGACGGTGGCGCAGATTGCCGATGGTGAATTGCCGCAGCACGCGGGTGCGCAAGGTCAGTTGTCCTTTCTCCCCGGCGGCTTCGGCACCATTGCGCACGATGTTGAGCAAGGCTTGGATCAACCGCTCGCTGTCGGCTTCGAAATCCGGAATGCTCGGGTCATAGTCGCGGACCAGACTGGGGCCCTGCGGAAACTCGGCTGTGATCAGTCCGCGCACATGCTCAAGCACATGATGAATGTTGACATGGCTGACCTGGGGCAGCTGATTGGGCCCGAGCATGCGGTTGAGCAGATTTTGAAGGCGGTCGGCCTCGTCGATGATGATGCGGGTGTATTCACGCAGATCGGTGTTCGGCAGTTCACGCTCGAGCAGTTGCGCGGCTCCGCGCAGCCCACCGAGCGGGTTTTTGATTTCGTGCGCAAGCCCGCGCAGCAGCGCCTGGCTCGCCCGGTGCTGCGCAAGCAGGTGCTCTTCGCGGGTGATGCGGATCTGGCGGTCGACCTGGTAAAGCTCCATCAACAAATCATTGCGCCCGTCTTCCTGATGCAATGGCAGGACAGTGCAATTGACGCGGATTAGTTGTCCATCAGGGCGGGTCAGCTCGACTTCGCGCTCGGTGTAGGGATGGCGCGTCTGCAGGGTATCGCGCAGACGCTGTTCCACCGGTTCCGACGGGCAGGGCACCAGGTCGCCGGCGGGAACGCCAAGCACGGCATTGGCACTGACAGACAACAGGGTTTCTCCCGCCGGGTTGATATAGCGCAGATACAAATCGCGGTCGAACAGCAGCATGGCCGCGGTCATATTGTCGAGCACCCGCTCGGCAATGCGCGGGTCCACACGTGTGGCCACAGAGGCTGGCTTCTTCATGGTGGGAGGAATCTTCCACTTTGCACGCACGGCATCTGTTGCAAGCATGCCGGTTAATCGCTGAGGCGGTCCGCGGTGAGCCTGGCAGAAGCGAGTAGAAGCTGGCACCTTGGATTCAAGCCACGGCTTAGGGCCACGGACACCCTGAGGTAGTTAGCAATAACCAGGCCAGCCGGCCTGAATCCGCATGAGTGCTTGCAGCGCAGCGCTGTTTGCGTTGACCGACGGGGCAGGGCGCAACGTCAACGGCGAGAATTCGCACCAAAAATGTGCGGGCGCTGCCAGGGTGAATGACCCTGCTAGCGCGGCTCGGCATGATCAGGGCTGATCTGCCGGGGTCGGGGTGGTCAGCAGGTTGAATGACAAAAGCGCTGTCTGCGCCAGAACCGCGCCCGTTGGATCGAGAATCTGTGCCTGGACCTGATGGCTGCCGGGAGGCAGGCCCTGTAGCTGAAATTGCGTGCGCCCGTTGAGACCATCAACCGGCGTTCCGTCGACTTGCACCGCGAGCTTGTGCTCGGTCTCGAGCGGCGGGCTCAGCATCAGGCTGACCTGTACCTTGCCTTCGGCGGATTCCAGGGTCTCGCCCGCGGACGGCGCCACCACGGCGAACTGCTCGTAAGGGCCGAGCATGGCGCCTTGCTGCCCAGCATCTTCCCCCGTCTCCTGCCCGGCGTTTTCGCCTGAGGAGCGGCGTGGCAGCGGGATGGCTTCAGCATCCGGCAATGGCTGATCGGAATAGATGACACGTCCCTCGGCATCGACTCCCTTGTAGGCTTGGGCGCCGCACCAGGCTGGGAAGCTCAGCACCACACAGGTGAGTAGCAGGCGCGGTATCCAGAACCTGCGGGAGAGCGCGGATCTCGGAAAAAGCCCAGGCTCTGCCCGAGGATGGTCGGCGCGGCGGTCGGTGGGGATGGCAGAAAGCGTCGGCATGGCGATGCACCCAGCGGCGATGATTGGATATCCAGAATGTTAGTGCAGATATCCCGCGGCGACAACGTTGGTGGCGGTGCTCCGGGGTGGTGGCAAAAAAAACCCGCGGCCGGTTGCTCCGGCGCGCGGGCTGACTTGGCTGCCGTGGTTCGCGGAGCGCCAACCGGCACTCCGCGAGGCTCGCGGCCCCGGCAGCTGTATCAGCAGCTGTAGTAGAGGTCGAACTCCACCGGATGGGTGGTCATGCGAAGGCGCGTGACTTCATCCATCTTGAGTGCGATGTAGCCGTCGATGACGTCGTCGGTGAAGACACCGCCGGCGGTCAGGAACTCGCGATCCTTGTCGAGTTCGTCGAGTGCCTGGTCGAGCGAATAGCACACTTGCGGAATGGTCTTTTCCTCCTCCGGCGGCAGGTCGTAGAGGTCCTTGTCCATCGGGTCGCCCGGATGGATCTTGTTCTGGATACCGTCGAGGCCGGCCATCATCATGGCCGCGAAGGACAGATAGGGGTTACCCGTGCTGTCCGGGAAGCGCACCTCGATACGCGCGGCCTTGGGGTTGGCATCATGGGGGATGCGCACCGAGGCCGAACGGTTGCGAGCCGAGTAAGCCAGCATGACCGGCGCCTCGAAACCCGGCACCAGACGCTTATAGGAGTTGGTGGAGGAATTGGTGAACGCATTCAGCGCACGCGCATGCTTGATGATGCCGCCGATGTAATAGAGCGCGTTCTCAGACAGGCCAGCGTACTTGTCGCCACTGAAAATATTCTGCCCGCCCTTGCCCAGGGACTGATGCACGTGCATGCCATTGCCGTTGTCACCGACCAGCGGCTTGGGCATGAAGGTGGCTGTTTTGCCGTAGGAGTGCGCCACGTTGTGCACGCAGTATTTGAGAATCTGATTCATGTCAGCACGCTTGACCAGGGTGTCAAACACGGTGCCGATCTCACACTGACCTGCGGTGGCCACTTCGTGGTGGTGCACCTCGACCTTCAGCCCCATCTCTTCCATCGCCAGACACATGGCGGAGCGCAGGTCGTGCAGCGAGTCAACGGGAGGAACCGGGAAGTAGCCACCCTTGAGGCCCGGGCGATGGCCCATGTTGCCATCCTCGAACACGCGCTCTGAGTTCCACTGCGCTTCCTCGGAGTCAACTTTGTAAAAGGCGCCGCTGATGCTGGCACCCCAGCGCACGTCGTCGAGCACGAAGAACTCAGGCTCTGGACCAAAGAAAGCCGTGTCGGCAATGCCGGTGGACTTGAGATACGCCTCAGCCCGCTTGGCGACCGAGCGTGGGTCGCGCTCATAGCCCTGCATGGTGGCGGGCTCGAGAATGTCGCAGCGGATGATCATGGTTTTTTCGTCGGTGAAGGGGTCCATCACCGCCGTGTCAGCCTCTGGCATCAGCACCATATCCGAGGCCTCGATGCCTTTCCAGCCGGCGATTGAGGAGCCGTCGAACATCTTGCCGTCCTGGAACAGGCTATCGTTAACCATGGACGCTGGCATCGAGACATGCTGCTCCTTGCCACGGCTGTCGGTGAAGCGCAGGTCGACGAACTTCACGTCCTCGTCTTTGATCAGTTTCATTACCTTTGCGGACATCTAGCAATTCTCCATTCGGGTGAGCGGAATTTTGGTCTGCCATTGCAGATCAGTTGGATGCAGATCAGTTGGATTTTGAGTGAGGGTAAATGCCAACGGCTGGCACAGCGGAAAGCAGAGATCATGCCATAAGGACGCAGGCAGAGAAGCAGCATCAGGACAGAGCGTTGCGCTCTTTTTGAATGCGGCTACGCACCAGTGCTGTGCAAGTGAAGCGCTCAGCGCACCACGTTCGTGCATGCTGCTGGCGAGCAGCACGGGTGCATCAGACCAAACGCATCAGACCGAGAACAGCGTTTGCGCGCCCGGCGGTCAAGGCATCAGCCAAAGTAAACCCGCGCGTGGCGGAACACCGGGTCTTTGGTGATCGCGTGCCGGATGTGACTCGCGAGCTTCTCTGGCTCGCTTCCCGGATCGGTCGAGAGCCCAAGCGGCAGCAGAATCTCGACCTCAAGCGCGCCGTGCAGGTAATGCAGCAGCACCCGGCGGCGCTCGGCGAATTGCGGAATCCCGGCGCAGAGCTGCTCGAGCTTCTGCAGCGCCTCGGCACGCAATGGCAGGTCGGCCCTGACCGGGCGGGCTTCGTCATCTTCCGGGTCGATATGGACGATGACCTCGTTGATCTCGTCGAAGCCGGCCTTCAACCGCTGCTCCACCAGCACGGTGATCATGTGCCCTTCCGAGACGCTGATGTAGGGATCGACCAGTATATGGACGTCAGCGCTGGCCTGACCACCGTGGGTGCGGGTGCGCAGCATGTGCAAGTCGCGCACATCGGCAAGTCCGGCAATGGCTTGGCGAATCTCGCGCACGCGCGCCGGTTCCAGGCCAGCATCGACCAGCTCGCCAACCGCCTCCTTGCCCAGATCCCAGGAAATCTTGGCAATCATCACCGCTACCAGCACCGAAGCGATGGCGTCCAGATAGCTCAAGCCCGCCAGGGTGCCGGCGATGCCGATCAGCACTACGATGGATGAAATTGCGTCGCTGCGATGATGCCAGGCATTGGCGCGCAGCATGTCTGAGCGCACCCGGCGAGCATAGACCAGGGTGTACCAGAAAAGCGCCTCATTGACCAAAATTGAGACCCCGGCAGCAGCCAGCGCCAACCAACTCGGCTGCAGCAGTTGCTCGGGCTGAAACAGGCGCTCCACTGCATCCCAGCCGATGCCAAGCGCCACCGCCGCCAGGAAGAAACCAAGCACCAGTGTCGCGACCGTCTCGAACCGCTGGTGCCCATAGGGATGTTCGGCATCCGGTGCCTCCCCGGCGTGCCGTCCGGCAAAGTAGACCAGCGCGTCCGAGGCCAAATCGGAGACCGAATGCACCCCGTCGGCAATCAACGCATGGGAATTGCCAAACCAGCCGCAGAGGATCTTGCCCACCGCAAGCAGCGCATTGCTGATCGCCGCCACCAAACTGGTGCGCGCGATGGCGCTCACGCGTTCCGCTTTCCAATCACTAGCGCCGCGCTCGTCCTGCTGATGGGCTTCACTACTCATAATGCCTTCACCATGGTGACAGTGTACCGCTCCATTACCTTTGCTGCCTCGCCGCTAGCGCGCGATTTGCGACAAGCCTTTATACTGGGGCGCTTTCCTGTTTGGTTGCCTGTTTGGTTGCCTATTTAATCGGAGGTTTGCGTGCCAGGCACTGCTGGATCAAATTCTCAGGGGGCTCAGTCCCAGAGGTCTCATGCTCAGGGGTCGGAGTCTCAGGTGCTGGATTTTCAGGATCTCATTCTCAGGCTGCAGCAGTTCTGGGCCGAGCGCGGCTGCTTGATCGTGCAGCCCTATGACATGGAAGTGGGCGCCGGGACCTTTCATCCGGCAACCTTCCTGCGCGCCATCGGCCCCGAGCCCTGGCGCGCGGCCTATGTGCAGCCCAGCCGTCGCCCGACCGACGGGCGCTATGGCGAGAACCCCAACCGGCTGCAGCACTACTACCAGTATCAGGTGCTGCTCAAGCCCTCGCCGGCGGACATTCAGGAGCTCTATCTCGAGTCCTTGAAGACCCTCGGCATCGACCCGCTGGTGCATGATATCCGCTTTGTTGAGGATAACTGGGAATCCCCCACTCTCGGCGCCTGGGGCCTGGGCTGGGAGGTCTGGCTCAATGGCATGGAGGTCACGCAGTTTACTTACTTCCAGCAGGTGGGCGGGCTGGAATGCCGCCCGGTCAGCGGCGAGATCACGTACGGGCTCGAGCGCATCGCCATGTATCTGCAGGGGGTCGAGAATGTCTTCGACCTGCTGTGGAAGCAGACCCCCGAGGCGCGCGTGACCTATGGCGATGTCTACCACCAGAACGAGGTCGAGCAATCGGCCTACAACTTCGAGCATGCCGAGGTCCCGGCATTGTTCGAACAATTCGATGTCGCCGAGCGCCAAAGTCGCCATCTCGCCGAGCTCGGCCTGCCGCTGCCGGCTTATGAGCAGGTGCTGAAAGCCTCCCACCTGTTCAACCTGCTCGATGCCCGCGGGGCGATCTCCGTGACCGAGCGCCAGCGCTTCATCCTGCGCGTGCGCACCCTGGCCCGCGCGGTGGCCGAGGGCTATTACCAATCGCGCGAGGCGCTGGGCTTTCCGATGCTGGCTGAGCAAAGCGAACGGAGGGCCGCATGAGCACTGCCACAACCACGAACCTGAGTAGCAATACGGGCGACCTGCTGATTGAAATCGGCACCGAAGAACTCCCGCCGGTCGCCCTGCCGCGCCTGGCGGAAGCCTTTCGTCAGGAGCTGATCAAACGCCTCGATGAACATCAGCTGGCCCATGGCGAGGCGCAGCTATTCGCCACCCCACGCCGTCTGGCGGTGCGCGTTGCCGATCTGGCGCTCGCTTCCCCCGATCAGCAGCAGACGCGTCGCGGTCCGGCGGTAGCGGCGGCATTCGGCCCCGATGGTCAGCCGACTCAGGCCGCGCTCGGCTTCGCGCGTTCCTGCGGAGTCGAGGTTGCAGAACTTGGCCGGCTGGAAAGCGGAAAGGGCGCCTGGCTGATTTACGAACAGAACATCCCTGGTCGCGCCGCCGCCGACCTGCTGCCGGACATGGTTGAGCAGGCGCTTGCCGCGCTGCCCATTCCAAAACGCATGCGTTGGGGCAGCGGCGAGGCCAGTTTTGTGCGACCGGTACACTGGGTCTGCGGCCTGCTTGGCGATGAGCCGGTCAGCGGCGAGGTGCATGGGATCGCCATTGGTCAGCAAACGCGCGGGCATCGTTTCCACGCACCAGAGCCCATTAGGGTCGAGCATCCGCGCGACTACGACCGCCTGCTGCGCGAGCAGGGCAGGGTGGAGCCGGACTTTGCCGCCCGCCGTGCGCGCATAGTTGAGCAGGTCGGCGCGCTCGCCGCCAATGCTGGCGGGCAGGCGCAGCCCACGGATGCGCTGCTCGATGAGGTCACCGCCCTGTGCGAATGGCCGGTCGCGCTACTCGGGCGCTTCGATGCGGCCTATCTCGAAGTGCCGCCCGAGGTACTGATCGAGACCATGAAGAAGAACCAGAAGTATTTTCCGGTCTTCGGCAGCGATGGCGCCCTGATGCCGTGCTTCATCACCATCTGCAATATCGAAAGTCGCGACCCGGATGTGGTCCGCGCCGGCAACGAGCGGGTCATTACCCCGCGCTTTGCCGATGCGCAATTTTTCTGGTCGCAAGACCTCAAAGACCCGCTGGCCAGCCGCACACCGAAGCTCGCGGACGTGGTCTTTCAGGACAAGCTTGGCTCCCTGGCCGACCGCGCTGCGCGTGTCGCCCAAGTGCTCGGCGCCATGGCGGAGCCGATGGGACTCGACCACACCGAGGCCGAGCGCGCCGCGCAACTGGCCAAGTGCGATCTGGTCACCCTGATGGTCGGGGAGTTCGGCAGCCTGCAGGGTATCATCGGGCGCTACTACGCCCAGCACGGTGGCGAGTCCGCCGCCATCGCCGAGGCCATGGCCGAGCAATACCTGCCGCGTCATGCTGGCGACCAACTGCCCGGTACGCCGCTTGGGCAGGCGCTGGCGCTGGCCGACCGACTCGACACCCTGGTCGGCGTCTTCGCCATCGGCGAGCGCCCAACCGGTGTGAAGGACCCCTATGGCCTGCGCCGTGCCGCCATCGGCGTGCTGCGCATCCTGATCGAAACCCCGCTAAGGCTCGACCTCAAGGCGCTGCTCGGGCACAGCGCCGAGAGCTTCCCTGCGGCCATTAGCGCGCCAGCGGTGGTCGATGAGGTGCTCGGCTATTGTCTCGAGCGCCTGAGCGGTTACTATCAGGATCAGAAGATTGCCGCCGACCGGGTCGATGCGGTGCTGAGCCTTGGCCTCTCCGAGCCGGCCGAGATCGACCGCCGGGTGCGCGCGGTCGAGGCCTTCAGTGCCCTGTCCGAGGCCGCCGCGCTGGCGGCAGCGAACAAGCGCATTCGCAATATCCTCAAAAAAGCACCCCAGCAGGCTCCGCAGCATGCCCGCCAGCTGGACCCCGGCGCGCTGCGGGAGGCCGAGGAAATAGCCTTGGTGCAGGCCATGGATGAGGTCGAAACCAAGCTACAGCCGCTACTCGCGGCTGGCGATTACCGCGCGGCCCTGGTGGCCCTGGCCAGTCTGCGCGCTCCGGTGGATGCCTTTTTTGACGCTATTATGGTGATGGCCGAAGACGCGGGCGTGCGCGAAAATCGCCTGGCGCTGCTCGAGCGGCTGCAGCAGCTGTTCCTGCAAATCGCCGATATCGCGAAACTGCAATGAGCAAGCGCGCCGCGGCAGACATTGCTCGGGAGCACGCGAGAGTCCAACCTGATTCCGACCCTGATTCTGATAAGGCGCATGGCTGAAGACACCACCAACCCAGACTCCTACGACGCCATGCTGGCGGAGGTGCAGGCCTTTCATGATAAGCACCGCTTTCGCGAGACTGGCGGTGAGGATCTGGTCTATCGCATCGCGCTCATGGCCGAAGAGCTTGGCGAGATCTCGGCCAGCGTGACCAAGGGCAAGCCCTACGGGCACTTGGCCGAAGAAATTGCCGATCTTTACATTCTGTTGCTTGGCACCGCCATTTCCGCCAATGTCGACTTAAAAACCGCGTTCTGGAAAAAAATGGTCAAGCTCGAGTCGCGTGAGGCGCGCATGATCGGGGGTCGCATCCGCGTCTCCGCATTCAAGGATGAAACCGGTAGCGACCCTGGCCCCGAACACAAATGACTGTCAAGCTTGTCATCCTCGACCGCGATGGCGTCATCAACCAGGACTCGGACGCCTACATCAAATCGCCTGACGAATGGGTACCCATCGCCAACAGCCCACAGGCCATCGCCCGACTCAACAATGCCGGCTGGACGGTGACGGTCGCGACCAACCAGTCCGGCATCGGCCGCGGCCTGTTCGATCACGACCAACTCGCGCTCATTCATCAGAAAATGGCCCGCGAGCTTGCCACCGTAGGCGCGCGCATCGAGACTATTGCCTACTGCCCGCACCGCCCGGATAACGGCTGCACCTGCCGCAAGCCGCGCACCGGCCTGCTGGAGTCCCTCGCTCGGCGCTTTGGCGTTGAGCTCACAGGTGTTCCCGTCATCGGCGATGCGCTGCGCGATGTGCAGGCGGCCATGGCGGTGGGGGCGCGCCCGTTGCTGGTTCGCACCGGCAAGGGCGAGCGCACCTGCGCGACCCATGGGGTGGAGCTCAGCAATGTCGAGCAGTTCCCTGATCTTTTCGCCGTCGTCGATGCCCTGCTCAGCGAATCCCGGGCAGGGTCTGGGCGGCAGCCTTGAGCTCAGAATCTGGCACCCAAGCCTGAAACCACTCCGCCATACTTACCACCCAGATGCTGCTTTTTCGCTGAGTCCAACACCGCCAAACCATGCTGTATCTTCGCTCCGCACTTTTTATCCTGGTATTTAGCTTTACCAGTATTGGCTTTAGCATCGCTATTTTGCTTGCCACTCCCTTTGTGACCGAGTGCGCGCTGGGTCGGCTTGGTAATGCATGGTCACGCGCTTCGCTGACGCTGCTTCGTGTTATTTGCAAGATGGATTTTGAGGTCAGCGGGCGCGAGCATTTACCTTCAGGGGACGCAATCATCCTGTGCAAACACCAGTCCGCCTGGGAGACGGTCACACTGCGGACGCTTTTCCCGTGTCGACAGGCGTGGGTGCTGAAGCGGGAGTTGCTCGCCATTCCGTTCTTTGGCTGGGCACTGCGTTGTTTCCATCCCATCGCGATCGACAGGGGCTCGCCGCGCCAGGCACTCAAGCAAGTGCTGAGTCAAGGCGAAACCAGCTTGAATGCCGGGCGTTGGGTGATACTGTTCCCGGAAGGCACGCGCGTTGCTCACGGCGAGCGCGGGCGCTACAACATCAGCGGTGCCAAACTGGCTGAACGCACCGGAACTAACGTCGTCCCCATTGCACACAACTCCGGCGTCTTCTGGGGGCGGCGCGCCTTTGTCAAACAGCCAGGCTGCGTTCGTGTCGTGGTCGGGCCGCCAATTACCAGTCAAAACCGCAGCGCGGCTGAGATCAACCGCCTTGCCGAGGACTGGATCGAAACCACGGTTGCCAGCTTGCCCGACAAACCAGGCATCCCATGCAAGGCCAAACCCGCAGGGCCGTGAAGGGCTCACCCCGGGTGTTGGACTTCAGGACGAATCCAGACTCGCGATCATCTCTTTGAGCTCATCGACCGACAGCCAGCGGTTGTTGGTGTCGCTCGCATAGCGGAAGCCTTCCTCGCACCAGTGGCCGGTTCCGCGTAGCCGCGCGTCGTCTGATGCGCGTCCACCGTGGTGGCGGTAGAGCGCAAAATAGTCATCGAACTCTATCGCATTGCGAGAGTCGTCCTCGGGCAGCAGCACCTCGTGCAGCTTCTCACCGGGGCGGATGCCGGCTTCCTCAATACCACAGTTCGGGCAGATGGCGTGGGCCAGATCGAGGATGTTCATGCTGGGGATCTTGGGGATGAACACCTCACCGCCCTGCATGCGCTCGAGGCAGGCAAGCACAAAATCCACCCCTTGATCGAGCGTGATCCAGAAGCGGGTCATGCGCCTGTCCGTGACCGGCAGGCGGCCTTCGGCACACAGGCGTTGAAAGTAAGGGATTACACTGCCGCGCGAGCCCACCACATTGCCGTAGCGCACCACCGAAAAACGCGTGGTCTTGGGCCCGGAGAGGCTGTTGGCCGCCACAAAGAGCTTATCCGAGCAAAGCTTGGTCGCGCCATAGAGGTTAATCGGGTTGGCCGCCTTGTCGGTGCTGAGCGCAATCACCTTGCCGACATGGAAGTCGATTGCCGCATCGACCACATTGGACGCGCCGAGGATATTGGTATTGATGGCCTCAAGAGGGTTGTACTCGCAAGCCGGCACCTGCTTGAGCGCGGCGGCGTGGATGACGATATCGACGCCATCGAAAGCCCGGTGCAGGCGCTCCTTGTCACGCACGTCGCCGAGAAAATACCGGATCGCGCGGTAGCGTTGCTCCGGAAAAACCTGCGCCATTTCATACTGCTTGAGTTCGTCGCGCGAGAAGATAATCAGCTTGCGTGGCTTGTAATCGCGCAGTACCCGGCGCGCGAAAGCGGTGCCGAAGGAGCCGGTCCCGCCGGTAATGAGAATGACCTGATCATCAAGCATGGCTGTGAGTCCTTCCCGCTGTCCTTTGCGCCCGCTGTTTTCCGCATCGCACTTGAATTGACCTGTTCGGATCTGATTTTAGCGCGATTGCGAAACTGCTTTCAGTTTCAGATCGACTTTGCAGCTTCAGCTTGGCTGGCAGAGCGGTCGACAGCCTTTTGATCGGACCAAACGCTCACGCTGTCAAGCTCGCAAGCCAAGCGTTTCCTCAATTAGACTCATGACCTCATCCTGCGCCGTCTCGCTCAGATCAGGGAACAGGGGAAGCGACAGAGCGCCGGCGTAAAAAGCCTCGGTTCCGGGGAACTGCTCCGGTCGCCAGCCGCGATGCGCAAACAACTCAAGCCGATACAGCGGTTGATAATGCACCTGCGCGCCAATGCCCGCGCGATGTAAAGCGTCGAACAGGCCTTGCCGCTCTTCTGCGTCCGCGCAAGCGATCCAATACAAATGCCAGGCACAGTGTTCATCGGCATCCATCGGCGGCAACTTGAGTGTTGTTTTGCCCAAGCGTTGATGATAACGGCGGGCCAGGGCGCGGCGGCGCGCAAGCAGACTGTCAATCCGCCTGAGTTGACTGCACCCAAGCGCGGCCTGCAAATCGCACAGACGAAGGTTGTAGCCCGGCTGTCGAATGCGATAGCGCCAGTCCGCCCGCCCATTGTCCGTCGGGCGCTCGATGTCATGACTGCGCAGCCGAGCAATCCGCTCGGCCAGCAGCGGATCATTCGTCATCACCATACCGCCCTCGCCGGTGGTCAGCAGCTTGACCGGATGAAAGCTGAAGGCCACCGCATCGCTGTGGCGAGCGTTGCCGATGCGGCTGTTTGCGTCCTGTAACTCGGTCGCGCCCAACGCATGGGCCGCATCCTCAATCACCGCGAAGCCAAACTCTGCCGCCAGCGCGCCGATGGCCTCCATGTCGCACGGGCGCCCGGCATAATGGACGGGCACCAGAACGCGCGGCAAGCGACCCGCGCGTCGGGCTTGCCAGAGCTTTTCCTTCAAAGTGGTGATGGAAAGATTGCCGGTGCCAGGGTCGATATCGAGCAAGTCGACCTCAGCTCCGCAGTGCAGCGCACAGCTCGCGGAAGCAACAAAAGTCAGCGCCGAGGTCCACAGGCTTTGACCAGGTGCGAGTCCAAGGGCGCGGCAGGCCAGCAGCAGCGCCGAGCTGCCGGAGTTGCAGGCGATGCCATGGGCAGCGCCGCAGCAGGTGGCCAGCTCATGCTCGAAAAGCGCCACCTGCTCGCCTTGGGCGAGTTGGCCATGGCGCATGACATCGACGACGGCGGCAACATCGTCGTCTGTGATCTGATGCCAGCCGTAGGGGATTCGATTTTTGCTCAAGAGCGTTGTGCCTTGAACCTCATATCTGGCTGGCGTCCATCCCTGACCACAGGCTATCCCTTACATTAGAGGAAGTTGAAAAGCGACAGACGATTGGTCTGTACATAAGACTGCTGCGCGGCCTCAAGTGCAACCTGCTGAAACTTGAAGCGGCTGATGGCCTCAGCGTAATCGAGATCTTCGAGTTCGGACAGGGTCGAACGCAGATCAAGCTTGCGGCCCTCGTTCAGCTCGGTCTGGCTATCGATGACCTGCAGCCGGGTACCCACGGTGGCACGGATATCGCTCAAATGGTTGAAGCTTGCATCGAGATCCGTGAGGCCACGGTTAACGGCGTTGGTCAGATCAGCACGACTGCTTGGCCCGCCAACCGGCGTCTCGAGGGCGGTGGCGATTGCATCAAGTGTGTGGAAGAGTGAGACGTTTTCGGCCGGACGTGACGTGACAATGTCGCTCGGGTTCCCGGCGCCTCCGGCATTGGGTAAGCGCGGCGTGCCGCTGAGGACGAGCGAACGGCCTGCAAATTCAACCGGGCTGCCAGGGGAATAGTCGGTTGGGCCTAGCTCCACCCCGTTGGAAGCGCCGTTTGGCCCGAAGCGCTCGACCTGGTATTGGACCGTGCCAGCATTATCGAGAAAGCTGATTTCAAATGAATCAACGGCGTTATCGCCATCGAGAAAGACCCCGAGGTCGCTCACCTCCGTCTTTTCGATAACCACGGAGCCCCGAGGAATGGCGCCATTGTCAGCGCGAATGACATCTGCCGACACCCGTCCGTCGTTCTCCCGGATATTCATGAAGACGTCAGCACCATTGTCACCAATGGCAACATTTCGGAGCGATGTCATCGCGATTTCGCGCACCGACCCATTGCCTTCGGCACCGGTGTATGAAACAACCCCATCGCCGTCAATTTCGAAGGGTGTTGCAAGGGACTTGGTTCCAGCAAAGAGATACTCGCTATTCGGATCCTTGGTGTTAGCGACATCGAAAATTGCATCGCGAATTTCGCGGACTTCGCGCGCCATAAAGCCGCGAGTTTCGTCGGTTTGGCTGTCGTTCGCGCCTTGAATCACTAATTCTCGTACTCGCTGAAGTTGATCCGTCACGCCAGCAATGGCCCACTCTTCCTGCTGCAAACGCGGTTGGGCAAGATCGGCATTACGCTGAAATTGCTCGATCGATTGAATGATTTCCCGGAATTGCGCGCTTTGAGTCGCGCCTGCTGGGTCATCGGAAGGCGACAGAATGCGCTTGCCGGTGGATAGCTGCTGCCCGGTGCGGCTAAGCTCGGCCTGAGCCCGCTGCATGGACTCACTGCCGGCTCGAAAGATCTGTTCCGTTGAAACGCGCATTACTAGCTCCCAACCCGAATTAACGGATTGCCGCGAACAGGGTATCGAAGATTTGGTTACCGACCGAAATTACTTGGGCGGCAGCCTGATAAGCCTTTTGATATTTGATTAAATTAGCGGCTTCCTCGTCGAGATTGACCCCAGACAACTCGTCGCGCTGAACCTGGGCCGATTCACGCAGTGCAATGCTCGAATCACGAAATACCTGCGCCTGACGTGTGCGGGTCCCAACCAGCCCTAGGGTGCTGTTGTAGCTGTCGGCAAAGCTTTCTTGATTCTCGATGACTCGGTCCTCGGCCAGACCGGCTAGAGCGAGCATGTTACGGTTGTCACCTTCGCGGCCTTTGCTCAGTTCAACACCAAAGATATCACCCTCGACTGGGGTGCCTGCTATGTCAAGCTGCCAACCTTTACCCACAACCGTTGTTGGCGGAGGCTGATCTGCCACCGGTGGAGTTGAAGATTGCTGGATAATGTTAAAGGTGTCACCGTCTCCGGGGGTTCCCCGAATTTTCATCTCGAAACCATTTTCACTTATGGTTGTTGTGCCTGTCGGATCAATTGGAACAGAAGTGGATAATGGCGGCACGCCTCCCCCTGTGACCTCGAAAACCTGGTTGGTTTCGTCGTATTGAATATTGCTAGGCGCAAAATCCGTTGCATCGGTCACCTTGAATGACTCGATTTTGGTACCTCCGGCGTTTGGTCCGATCAAATTCGGTGGGTCGGCAAAATCATACTTCCCAGTAAATTCAGGGCTGAAAACCTGAAAATTGCCTCCTTGAAATAGCACGGCTGCGGGTACTTCGACATTTTCCTTGTCGGCTGGGGGCGGGTCATCCCGCCGCAGGTCGAGCATGCGCGTCGCGCCGTCATTGTCCGGGCTAGCGGTCGCGCCGGCGGCAGCAGCCACCTTACGCGGATCAACCATTTTGATGTCAAGTCGCTCAGCCGCGAAGCGGGTTGGTTGAATTATCCATTCATCCCTGTTCGCGGCTCCACCGATTGTGCTGGTGTCAACGATCAAACCGTCCACCTTGATAACCGGATCACCGGAAGAGTCAGCGACCACCGAGTTATCGTCCAGTCGCCTCAATTCAAAGTCAGACCCGTTGTAGCGCAAGGAATAATCGCTGGACGTCAAGTCCGTGATAGCGCCGGTGTTGAACTGCACATCAGGGTAATCGCTGCTGGCATTCCCGGGCTTTGCTCCAACGTACAGTTCCGGGGTGACAAAAATATCCTCGCCAGTGTCACCATTCAGATCCAGCCCGAGCTGGTTCTGTTGATTCATCGCCGTACTCATGACGACAGCAATCTGGCCGATGCTATTCTGTGCCGGGTCCAGTATCTGATCGCGAATTTCGATCAGACCGCCGAGTTCACCGCCGGTCATAAACTTGGTGATATCGTTTGCGTTACCGCCGGCACTTTTGAAGCCGATCCCATAGTTGCGGATGTCACCTGACATATTGCCAACGGTCAGTTCGTTGGTGATGCCGCCGAGCACTAGTGGTTGCCCGTTGCCGATAAAAACATTCATCGAGCGGTCTTCCTGCTCGAGCGTTCGGATGTCGATGATGTTGGAAAGCTCGGTCAGCACTCGCCCTCGTTCATCAAGCAAGTCGTTGGGCGCGCCACCTTGCCCCCCCGTCATGCCGTAGCCTTCAACAATGCGCTTGTTCAGGTCTTTTAGCGATGAGGCCAGGGCATTGACTTCATCGACATTAACTTTAATGTCTTGGTTGACAAGCTTGCGTTGCTCTTCGATTCTGGAATTCAGCTCATTGAATCGGCCGACCATGGATTCTGCTTCACCCAAAAATACGGTGCGGGCGGTGTTCGAGGTCGGGTCGCTCGCCACGTCGTTGGCTGAATTGAAAAAAGTTCGCATGGGCGGTGCCAAGCCAGTTTCGACATCCGCTAGCAAACGGTCGATACGTTCACTATATTCCGCCCGGGCCTCGCCATTGGCAGCATCGGAGGTGCTGTTTCGCAGTTGCACATCGACGAACTCGTTTTGCATCCTGCGGATGGACGAAACCTGCACCCCCTGACCAATGAAGTTGCCACCGAGCATTTGCGGAGTGCGCGCTTCAAGGTCGACACGCTGACGGCTGTAGCCATCCTTGGTGGCGTTGGAGATATTGTGCCCGGTGGTCGCGAGCGCACGCTGGAATGCCAGCAGCCCGGCGGTGCCGGTGCTCATGATGCTCATCTGCTTGCCCTATGGTGCATTTAACTGCCTGTTTTCCGGTTCCGCGCGCAACACCGCTTGCGTCGCGAGGCTCCTGCATCGCAACTTAAATTAACCTGCATGGGATGTAACGGTTGCGGAGGCGATTTCTTGAGTCGAATCCTTGGCCATCATAGCGTTCAGCCGGTCGTGAATGGACAAGATTTTGTTGGCATAGTTCGGGTCCGTGGCATAACCGGCGCGCTGCAAGCCCCGGACAAACTCGCGGCTGTTGGGGCTGGCGAGCACATCGCGGTAGCGCGGATTGCGATGCAAAAACTCGACATAATCCTGAAAGGATTCCGCAGGGCTCGGGTAGGCCCGAAAAGCCCAGCGCTCGCGCTGAGCCACGCCGTTGCGGTACTCGAGCGTGCCGACCGAGACCCGGTCCCCAGTCCAGCCGCCATGCGCCTTGATGCCAAAGAGGTTGTAACTGCTTTGGCCGTCGGCATGGCGTGGCACACGGCGACCCCAGCCGGTCTCGAGCGCGCTTTGCGCCAACAGTACATTCGGGTCGAAGCCTAGCTTGGCGGCGGCTGCTTCGGCTTGAGGTCGTAGCACCCGTAGAAAATCTTCGGGCGAGGATGGGGGCCAGTCGTTGGGGTCGAGCGGTGGCGCCTCGACTGAGGCTGAGGTTCTTCGCCAAGTTTGTGCGCTTTCTGCACCTTCACCAGCCCCCGCGGCAGAAGAAAGGGGACGCATCGGACGCAGGTAGGGGTTGCGTTCCGGAACGCGCAGATCAGCAGGGTCGGCCGCCTGCGCGGCGCTCGCGCTGGTGCGGCCGAGTTGTTGCATCAGCAGACCACGAAAGCCAAGCCCAGGACCCTCGCTGACAGATTGTGCGATCTCCTGATCGAGCATGTCGCGATACATATCGCTCTGGGCGGAGTCGAACAGGCCATCCCCCAAAGAGGTTGCACGCATCTGCTTGAGCATCTGCCCAACGAGCATCGCCTCGAAGGCGCGGGCAGTCGCTTCCAGCCCTTCACTGTCACCAGAGGTGGCTTGCCGGCGCAGGTCATGCAGGCCGGCCGGGTCAGTGGCCAATGCTCTACTGGCCTGATGGGTGGCCAGTGCCGAAATGCCAGTGTTGAGCTCGCGCATGGCAGCAGGTCCGTATTACCGGGGCAAGGGGCGGTCAGATTACCACCAGCTCTGCACGCAGGGCGCCAGCCTCGCGCAGGGCCTGGAGGATAGCGACCAGATCACCGGGGGCGGCGCCAACATTGTTGACAGCGCGGACGATCTCATCGAGCGAAGTGCCAGGATCAAACAAGAACATGCGGTTATCCTCCTGGGTGACGGCAATGTTTGTCTGCGGCGTTACCACCGTTTGACCACCTGCAAGTGCGTTAGGCTGCGTCACCTGCGGGTTTTCCGTGATGGTGACAGTCAGGTTGCCGTGAGAGACGGCGGCAGGCATGACCCGCACATTGGCGCCTATTACAATGGTGCCAGTGCGCGCGTTGATCACAACTCTGGCCGGCGGCGTACCGGGCTCAACCGGCAAATTCTCGAGTACCGCAACAAAGGCGACCCGGTCGCTTGGGCTGGTTGGCGCACGCACCTTGACTGATGCGCCATCGAGTGCCTGCGCCACCCGCCCGCCAAAGGCATCGTTGATGACATCCATCATGCGGCTGGCGGTTGAAAAATCTGGCCGATTGAGGTTTAGCACCAGCGAGCCGCCCTGGGAAAAAGAGCTGGGTACCTCGCGCTCGACTGTGGCGCCGCGCGGAATACGCCCGACGCTCGGAATATTGACGGTCACGCTGCTGCCATCAGAACCATCAGCGGTCAAACCGCCAACAATCAGGTTACCCTGTGCAACGGCATAGACCTGACCGTCCGCGCCCTTTAGCGGCGACATCAGCAAGGTACCGCCGCGCAGGCTGGAGGCGTTGCCGAGCGAGGAGACAGTTACGTCAAAGCGCTGACCGGCCTTGGCAAAGGGCATCAGATCGGCCGTGATCATGACGGCGGCAACGTTCTTGAGCTGCGGATTCACGTCCGCTGGCAAGGTGACGCCGAGCTGGGCGAGCATGTTCTTGAGGCTCTGCACGGTGAAGGGTGTTTGGGTGGTGCGGTCGCCGGAGCCGTCCAGCCCCACCACCAAGCCGTAGCCGACCAGTTGGTTGTCGCGCACGCCGGCAAAGTTGGCGATGTCCTTGATGCGCTCCTGTCCGGGGGCGGCACTAGGGATGGAATTGCCTGCTTGCAGCGGCATGCTGGCCATCAGGCCGACCAGCGCGGCGAACCAGGTGGCGGAGACGGTGGAGCGGTGTTTCATCGGTCGACCTCGTCAAATTCTTGGCGATTACCCGGGGCATTTCTGGAAGATGTCCGGGTGAGTGGCCGGATTGTCGCCGGCTCACCCAGGTTGAAGCAAATCGCGAGCCAGAATTCTTCAGCGGGCAGCGAGGTGCTCAGAATGGCATCAGCGCACTGACGAAGAAGCGCATGATCCAGCCCATCGCATTGCTGTCGGCCACAGCACCGGTTCCGCCGTAGTAGATTTGCACGTCAGCGACCTGAGTCGACAGCACGGTGTTCTCGGCGGTAATGTCAATGGGCCGCACGATACCGCGCAGGCGCACATATTCCTTGCCCTGATTCAGGCCCAGCCATTTCTCGCCCTGTATGACCAAATTGCCGTTGGGCAGTACCTCAGCCACCGTGACCGAGATATTGCCTTCGAGACTATTGCTTTGCTCCGAGTCACCCTGGCCGTCAAAGTTAGTTCCCGATTCCAATCCGGCCCCGAAAAGATTCCCTGACGGTTCAACTTGATGGCCAAGGATGTCTAGGCGCGTAAAGTCAATCCCGGCGGTGGAATCCTTGGTGACCGATGTTTTGGCAGTTTTCGTGGCATCGGTCTTTTCGACCAGTTGCACATTTAAAATATCGCCCACCAGCCTTGCTTTATAGTCCTCGAACAGCCCGCGACTCTGCGCAGCCTGAAAGATGGCGCCGTTGTTGTACTGTTGCGGCATCGGCGCAGGCGCGGAAGCGGCAAGAAATTCCGGGCTATCTCCGCGCTTCACCGGCATGGAATCGCAACCAACGAGAATGGCGGCGGACATAGTCACTGTGAGTATCTTGTTAAGCATCATGGTGCATTACTCTTGATCAGCCTGGCCTTAGCGGGCGAGGTTGTTGTTCGCGAACTGAATCATCGAATCGGCAGTCGACAAGGCCTTGGAGTTGGCCTCATAAGAGCGCTGGGTCTCGATCATATTGACGAGTTCCTCTGCGATATTCACGTTGCTGGTCTCAAGCATGCCTTGAATAAGACCACCTAGCCCGTTAATACCGGGTGTGGATTCCTGCGCGGCGCCGGATGCTGCCGTTTCCAGGAACAAATTCTCACCCATTGGCTGGAGGCCAGCCGGGTTGATAAAGTCCGCAAGCTGCAGTTGTCCAAGCTGCTGAGGCTCGGGTTGGCCGGGTAACTGTGCGTTGACGGTCCCGTCCTGGCCGATGGTAATCGAAAGGGTTTCTTCCGGGACGGTTAGCCCTGGCTGCAATGGATAACCGTTGGACATTACCACCTCGCCATCGGAGTTGACCTGGAAGCTGCCGTCGCGGGTATACCCCATGTCGCCATTGGGTAGCAGAATCTGAAAGAATCCGCGTCCTTCGATGGCGACATCTAAGGCGTTGTCGGTCAGAACCATATTGCCTTGTTGGAAGAGCTTTTCGGTTGCCACCGTGCGCACGCCGACACCCAACATCAGGCCGGATGGCAACTGAGTGTCCTGAGTCGCCTGAGCGCCTGGCTGGCGAATCGTCTGGTAGATGAGATCCTCAAAAACTGCGCGACCTTTTTTGAACCCAGTGGTATTGACGTTTGCGAGATTATTCGATACCACGGTCATCCGCGTCTGCTGAGCATCGAGCCCGGTTTTTGCCACCCATAGCGCTTGGTTCATGGTCTATTCCCTCCAGGCGGGCACTCATTGCCGCCCTGATTTTTGTTTCAGTTGCGCTCTGGAAATACGCGCAGATCAACTCGCACCTAGCTCATACCGAGCAGACGGTTGCTGGTTTTGCCAAGAGTGTCGGCGGTGCTCATCATCTTGACCTGGGTCTCGTAATGACGGGTGAGCTCCATCATCCGCGTCAGCGCCGCCACTGTATTGACATTGCTTGTCTCAAGCATGCCCGATGCCACCCGCACATTGGCATCGGCTGGTGCTTGAGCACCGTCGCGCTGCCGAAATAGCCCATCCTCGCCGCGAACCAAGTCTTCAATTGGCGGATTGACCAAGCGCAGACGCTCAACGGCCGCAAGCCCCTGCGCGTCACCTCCCAGCGGACGAATGGTCACGGTGCCATCGGTGCCAATAAGAATGCTCTCAGCCGGTGGTATCGCAATGGGTCCGCCATCGCCGAGCACGGGCAAGCCGTTACCGAGACGCATAATGCCCTGCGCATCGATGCGAAGATCGCCGGCGCGAGTGTAACCTTCGGTGCCGTCCTTGGCTTGTACTGCCAGAAATCCGTCACCCTGTATGGCGACGTCCAGGTCCCGTCCAGTGGTCTGCATGGCGCCCTGCCTAAAATCTATGGCTTCATCGGCTACCTGTACATAGTCTCGGGAGTCGTAAACCGGACCTCGCATAGGCTCGGTGTAGGCATATACGAAGGATTCGCGAAATCCATGCGTATTGGCGTTCGCTAGATTGTTGTTGTTGACTGCCTGCGCGTACATGGTCTGCTTGGCGCCGGTCATTGCCACATACAGCATGCGGTCCATGAAATCCCTCCAGCCTCAAAGGCCCGTTTGGCTTAACGCTTGATCTGCAGAACCGTCTGTGTCATTTGGTCGGAGGTTGAAATTGTTTTGGAGTTAGCCTCAAAATTTCGCTGGGCAACGATCAAATTGACTAGCTGAGTAGCCAGATCCACATTCGATGCCTCGAGGGCACTGGATTGAATTGTTCCGAGATCTCCAGTACCAGCTGCGCTGTAGACTGGATCGCCAGCGGCGAAGGTAGCCGCCCAGTTGTTGTCTCCGACTGGTTGCAGACCTTGGACATTATTAAAACTGGCCATTGCGACCTGCCCCAAGACCGACGACTGACCATTGGTGTAACGGGCAAATACCCTGCCTTCATTATCAATGTCAATCGTGGATATGGTCCCTGTTGTAAAGCCGTCCTGGTTAAGTTCGTTAATGTCGAACTGGGTGCCGTACTGGGTTGTGCCGTCTCCTGCGTTTTCCGGAGAGGTTGCACCAAAATTGATAGTGGTTACATTAGCCGCATCTGGGCTAAATTGGTTGGCTCCATTACCAAACGGTTCGCCATCAGGAAATGCCAAAGCCCAAACGAAAGCGTCATTATCCAGGGGCTGCGGTTGAGGACTCGGCATTTCCAAATAACCCTCAGGTGTAAAAACGAGTCTTGCTGCTTCTACCTCATTGCCAGGGCCTGTCGGGTCGCCACCGTTTGCACTTTGCATATACATCCGACCGTCGTCACCTTCAATCTCCATTCCCATGTAAACATCCCATTCCAAAGGGATTGGGTTGTCGTCGCCATCACGAGGCTTCACAAAATACAGGGTCAGCGTTCTTGGGGTGCCCAAGGAATCATAGACTGTAACAGCGGTGGAGTAGTTGTAAGTATCTGGGTCAGGTCTAGTAGGACTGCCTGGCTCACCTGGGTCTGGCCAGCCATCGTTATCCTGGGCCGTCCAGTCTAGTAGCGGAGGCTCGGCATCCGATGGTAGGTTAACCACCACGTCGACCTCTTTGGTGGCACTGGGTTCTGCATTACCCGTCTGAAGTTGCAGATCAGTTAATTCACCAGTTGCAAAGATGGTATCAAGATTGTTCGGCTCTGCTGGCTCAAAGCCTTGCAGATATTGACCATTATTATTGATGATAAAGCCTTCGCGATCGACCTTGAGCTCACCATTTCGAGTGTATTCGAGGCTCCCGTTTATTTTATCCTCTACCACAAAATAGCCATTTCCACTAATTGCAAGGTCTAGCGCATTATCCGTAAACTGAATGGTTCCCTGTGAGTGTTGCTGCGCCACATCAAGAACGCGAACACCCTGACCTGCCGCCGTATTGGAAAGCCCGGTGGTTGTAGTGGCAAAGAGGTCGCCAAACTCTGCGCGCGAGTATTTAAACCCCGTGGTCCCTACATTGGCAATATTGTTCCCGGTTACGTCAAGGTCTTTACTCGCTGCGAACAAACCGCTAAGACCAACATTAAAAGCACTCATGAGTTAACTCCCGTTTTTCAAATCTTACTGAGCTTAGCTAATACGCCTGACGTCTGAGAAGCCGATCGATTCCATGCCTGGCACGCTAAGCTCCAGAGTTCCGTCCTCACCGATAGCGACGGTCTCTACCCGCTTGTTCAGAAATGTTTCCACCGCTTCGGTACCCTCATTTCCAACCACGTTTGCGCGGAATTGATAGACACCCGGTGTTGCGGGGGTGCCATCACTCAGAAGACCGTCCCACTCGAACTGCTGCAAACCCGCGCCGGTATTTTCAAGCTCTAACGTGCGAACCGCCGCTCCACTAGCATCCAAAATCTCTATCGAGGCAGATGTTGCAGCGGTTTGAAGGTCAATGGCCCCGGAAATTGTTTCGCCTTCGTCGAGTTGGCTAAACTCAGCCGGGATTAAGACTTCATGGCCTACGAGAGTCGCCGCTTGGAGTGCCTGACCCTGACTCAAGGACTGCGACAGGGTTTCGAAAGACTGTGTCAAACTTTCAATGCCGGTTAACGTCGAAAACTGTGCCATTTGACCGATAAAGTCCGTGTTCTCGACGGGCTTCATTGGGTCCTGAGTAGAAAGTTGGACGGTCAGTAGTTTCAGGAAATCTTCTTGGCCTAATTCACCGCGCTGTTCAGTATTGACCTGGGGAGTCGGTGCGAGGCCAAGTGACTGCAAGGTCTCAGTAGAAAAATCTGACATTGTGCGGATTCCTTATTGCTGTCCGCCAATCTGCAGGGTGCGCTGCAGCAACTGACGTGTGGTATTCATGACTTCGACATTGGCCTCGAAGCTGCGTGAGGCGGACATCATGTTGGCCATTTCCTGGACCACGTTGACCGCGGGACGGAAGACATAGCCCTCCTCGTTTGCCTGTGGGTGATGTGGCTCATAGGTGATGATGGGCTCGTCTGGTCTGTCGACGATTCCTGCGACCCGCACTGGCGTATCTGCTCGCTCCGGGTTGTTACGATCAAGCACCGTCTGGAACAGCACTTCCTTGGGTTGATAGGTTTCTTCAGGGGTAGGAGCGCCTACGCTGGAGTTGGCCAGGTTGGATGCCACGGTATTGAGTCGCACCGACTGGGCAGTCAGCGCCGAACCCGAGGTATTAAAGATGCTAAAAAAGTTGCTCATCAGCTGCCTCCGGATTGCAGGGCGGATTTCAGACCCGAGACCTTGCGGTTGAGGAATTCGACGCTGCTTTGAAACTGCATGGCATTCTCGGCAAAGGCGGCGTGCTCGAGTTGCGGATCGACGGTATTGCCATCCAGCGCCGGTTGCGCGGGGACGCGATAGAGTCGCTCCGGCGGCATGTCGACGGCTCCGGCGGTGTCAGGCGGCAAGTGGCGGTCGTTGGTGCGCTTGAGCGGCAAGCTATTGCCGCGTCCGGCTGCCTGTGAGAGCGCGTCGCGAAAGTCGACGTCGCGCGCCTTGTAGTTGGGGGTTTCGGCGTTGGCGAGGTTTGACGCCAACAACTCGGTGCGGTCCGCCCTGACCAGAAGGGCTTGCGGCGAAATGCCTAGTGCTTTGTCGAGAGAGAGGCTCATGGCTTGTCCTGCATGGCTGACCCAATGTCTTGGTCATGAACAAGCAATGCCCGTGCCAGCCGAAGTAGGGCGGAGCAAGCAGGAGGAAATCGATGGGCAATCGCGCGCGGGCGCGATTAGGGGATGAGGCGATCAGACCCGGCGCAGGACCGAGCCGCGCGGGGTGCGCTCGAGTTCGAAGGCTTTGGTGTAGGGGGAGACAGACTCGGAAGCGCCAATGAAGAGATAGCCGCCCGGGTCCATCTGCCGGGCGATACCGTCAAAAACTCGACTCTTGGTTTCGGCGGAGAAGTAGATCAGCACATTGCGGCAGAAGACAATGTCGAACTTGCCGAGCGTGGCGTAGGAGTCGAGCAGGTTGAGCTTCTGAAAGCGCACCTGGCGCTGGAGCTCCGGCTTGATCTTGTGGCCGTTCTCGACGGTGTCGAAAAAACGCTTGCGGCGCTCCTCACTCAGGCCGCGCACGATGCTCAGGCCGTCGTAGATGCCAGTGCGGGCCTCGGCTAGCGCCGACTCAGACAAGTCGGTACCCACAATGCTGGCGCTTGGCGCTTTCATCGGATTGGCGCTGGCATACTCGCTCAGCACCATGGCAATGCTAAAAGCCTCCTGCCCGGTGGAAGCGGCGGCTGACCAGACGCGGATGGAGCGCTTGGAAGCAGCAAGGTCCGGCAGGATGATGTGGTGCAGCATCTCGAACGGGTAACCGTCGCGAAACCAGGAGGTTTCGTTGGTGGTCATGGCATCGATGACGCGCGACTTGAGCTTGGGCTGGGCCGAGCTGCGCAACGCTCGCAGCAGCTCCTCGACGCTGGCGAAAGAGAACTCCTCGAGCAGGCGCGACAGGCGGCTGGAGACCAGGTACTGGCGGTTTGAGCCGAGCACCAGCCCGCAGCATTCGCTCAAAAAGCGAGAAAATTCAGTGTAGTCCTGCGGGTCAATCACGGTAACATGGCGCAATTATCTGGCAAGTTGATCTGGCAAGGTGGTCCGGCACGCATCGGAGTCTTTCCGGGTGCTTCAAGGGGTCGCTACTTCAAGCCTCATGCGTTAGCTGCTGGCGAGTATATTTCAAGATGGCGGCGGCAAGCTCGTCAGGATCGAATTTTGGCAGAAAATGATCCGCGCCAGCACGTTTTACCAGATCGGCATTGAACTGACCGCTCAACGAGGAATGCAAGATCACATTCAAGTGTCGCAAATGCGGGCTTTCGCGGATCTTGCGCGTCAGCGTGTAGCCGTCCATGCGTGGCATTTCAATGTCGGAAATCACTAGCGCGATCTGCTCGTGCGCGGGTTGGGTCTGCTCAAGTGTCTCAAGGTACTCCAGCGCCTGGAGTCCGTCGGAACGCGCCTCGACTGCAAAGCCGAGATCCGACACGCTGCGCTCGATCTGTCTGCGCGCTACCATCGAATCATCCACCACCAGTACGCGTTGTGCGCCATCGCCCGCGACCGCACGCGCCTGCTCTTTGAACTCCGTTGAAACCTCGCGTGCAAGTGGGTTGACTTGCACGAATACCCGTTCAACATCGATGATTTCAACCCAGCGGTTGTCGATCTCCGTGACCGCCACCAGAAAGCTCTCGTGCTCGGTGCCGCGCGGCGGGGGCTTGACCTTTTCCCAACTGACATTCACGATCCGGTCCACATTCGAGACCCAGAAGCCCTGCACCGAACGATTGAACTCGGTGACAATGACCTTGGCGTCCTGATTTGGCGAAATTGTCTGGGCGCCGAAGCCGATGGCGCTGGCCAGATCGATGATCGACACCGTCTTGCCGCGGATGTTGGCGACCCCGCAAACAATAGCCGCCGAGCCCGGCAGCTGGCGCAGTCGTGGCTTGGCGATGACCTCGCGCACCTTAAACACATTGATGCCGAAGGTTTGGGTGCCACCGAGATGGAACAGCAAAAGCTCCATTCGGTTCTGCCCGACCATCTGCGTGCGTTGGTCGACATCGTCAATAAATTGACTCATTAAACCTCCAGACCCTTGGCCCCGATCGCATGGGTGCCACTCATTGGATGATAGCCTAAAAGCGGCAACATGGCTTAAGCCATCGGCGGTTTTTGGTCCGCTGGCTGGTCGCTGCAACCGCGACTACTGCTCGCGCCGGCGCGGTCGGTAAAAATGGCCTCGGTCTTGCATTCTCCTGCGCAACGAACAGGAGCCGAAATCGCCTCATCGCCCATAGGCAAGACGGAGCAAGAGATGCAAACTATCAACCTCAGAACCCCGCAACCGAGGCGCCAGCGTCTGGCGCCCAACTGGCGCTGGCTGATCAGTGCGCCCTTGCTATGCTTCAGCGCCCTTTTCCTGGTCCAAGGAATCAGCGGCCAAGTGGGAATCATCGCGCAGGCAAACGCGGCCGGCTTGGCCGCCACTGAAGAGATCGAGCCGGTTACCAATATCCAGCGCGCGGCCAAGACCTTTCTTCATCATGTGGCGGGCGGCGATGGCGGTGCGAAGGTCAAGGTCTCCGTCGACCCGGTCGACCCGCGGCTGCGCCTTAAGCTTTGCGAGCATGACCTTCAAGCCAGTCTGGCACCGGGTGCGCGCAAAACGGGTAACACCAGTGTGAAGATCCAATGTCAGGGGCCGGTGCGCTGGTCGTTGTTCGTATCCGCCCGCGTCGAGCGCTTTGGCGCGGTCGTGGTGGCCGCCGGCCCGCTGAACCGCAGCAGCATGGTCATGCCCACGGACGTCAAACTCGAGCAGCGCGAGACCGGTGCCTTGTTGGGCGGCTACTACGATGATCTGACCGATACCGTCGGCATGCAGGTACGCCGCTCGCTACGCCCCGGTGACATCATCACCGATTCCCACCTGAAAACGCCGCTCTGGGTTGAGCGCGGTCAACTCGTGCGCCTGCTCTCCGAGGGCGGCGGCATACGCGTCAGCATGAGCGGCGAGGCGCTGGAGGACGGCGGCGCGGGGGATCGCATCCGGGTGCGCAACAACTCAAGCGAGCGGGTTGTCGAAGGTGTCATCGAATCCCCTGGCGTGGTCAGGATTCCGCTCTAACCCGCTGGTTGCATCGCGTTGAAGCGGGGTGGCACGATGATGTTGACGCAATTCCATGGGTTTTCATTTCCCGTTGCCTTCGCCGTTAGGCTAAGATTCGGTTAAGGCCGCTAGCGAATTTTGACAGCAAGATGACCGATGGACATCAAAAACCTGGGAGCGAATAAAGGTCGCGCGGAGCGAGTCGGGTCTAAGGGCTCCCCGCGATCCGCTGGCAAAAGCGGTGCTGCCGGCAAAGCGGCGGGCACATCTGCTGCTGCAAGCTCCGCTGCAAACCAGGGCGAGTCGCTTGAGCTGACAGCCCTTGCGCGCGCGCTCAGCGCCGCGCAGGCCGACGCAGCCACCGCGCCTTTCGACGCCGACCGGGTGCAGGAAATTCGCGACGCCATTGCCGAGGGGCGCTATCCGATCGACAACCGGCGCCTGGCGGACAAACTGATTGAACTCGAGGGGTTGCTCGATTAACAAGGGTTGATTATCCGCGGCAAGCCTTCAAAGTGAGCCTATACGTGAAACAGCAGCTTCATCCTCCGGGGATGACGCACCATGGACGTTAGCATGTCACAGCATCACAACTTTCTGCATGCACTCGATCACTCGATCGATCTCGCGGGCCAGCTCGAGAAGCTGCTGCTTGAGGAAACCGCCACGCTCGATGGCCGTGACCCTGAGCATCTGCAGGCCTTGGTGGAAAATAAGCAACGGGTGCTTGAGCAAATTGAACAAGCCACTGCGGGCTTGCAGCAGATTGTCGAGGCCGCCGGTCACACGTTCACCGCCGACGGCATGGACGCTTTTCTTAAGGATGGCGAGCCGACAGCGGCAGAGCACGAAACCGCCACCGTCGGCTGGAAGCGGCTGCGCGAACTCGCGGCCAGTTGCGAGCTGATGAACCGCACCAATGCCCAGGCGATCGAGCGCGGTCGTCAGCGCGTCGCCACCGCGCTGAAGTTAATCCGCGGCGAGGATGACAACGGCAATACCTATTCGGCACAAGGGCATTCGCAGTCCGGCACCGTGCTCGGTCGCACCCTGACCCAGGCCTGACGCGCTCTGTGGCATCCCCACGTCTCGCCCGTTCGCCACCGCCCTTTCAGCACTCGGGCGGGGGTGTGCGAGAACCTGCTCCCGCAATCTGCTGCGATGGTGATCGGGTTTTGCGATGACAGAGCCCAGCCAGATCAACACCGGCGCCAACACCGGCGCGCAGTCGGCGCGTGTTGCCGATGCCACGCGGACCGCGCGTGCGGCGGTCGATCAGGCGCGCGAAAGCACCCGCGTGGCACTTGGCTCGCGCGTCGAGGTGCAGGTGAAAGCGGTGCAGAGATCGGGTGAGATGGAGGTGCGGCTGCGCACCCAGGGCGAAGGCGGCCAGTGGTCGCAGAACATGCGTGTGGGCGTGACCGACAGCCTGCGCCCGGCCCTCCTGGACGCGCTGCGCTCGCTTGCAGCCAGTCAGGGACGGGGTGCCACGCTGAACGCCGAGGTGACCTCCCTGACGCCGCGGATCATGCTGAGGCTGTTGCTGCCCAGCGCCGACGGCGCGCCCGGCACCAAGGCCTGGTTCAACGCCCAACTGCGCAATCATCTGCCCGGCGCCCAGCGTTTGGCCACGACCTTCGCCGATTGGAGTCGCGGACTGCGCGAGGCGGGCAGCGAGCGCCCCGCGCAAGTGCAGAGCGCGCAGAACCAGGCGCTAAACCAGTCGGTCAAGCAACTGCTTGATCGCCTCGCGAGCCCGCGCGAACTGACTGACCCCGCGCGCCTGGCCGAAAGCCTGCGAAATTCAGGTGTCTGGCTCGAGGCTACCCTTGCCCGTGCCGGCGCCGCTCCTGCTTCACACCAAGCGCTAGATGCGGATTTGAAAGCACAATTACTGCGTTTGGCTGAACAAGTGCGCGCGCAGCAAGCAGCTAACCCAAAGCCCGGCCAACCCAAAAGCGCTCAACAAGCGGAAACCAAAGCAGGGCAACCCAGTGCTGGATCGCCAGCACAAACCAAAGCAGGCCAGGCCGCTGCTGGATCGCTAGCGCAAACCAAAGCAGGCCAATCCGCTACCGCATCGTTAGCCCAAACCAAAGCTGGTCAGCTCGATACCGCAACATTAGCCCAAAGTAGAGCTGGTCAGCCTAGCAACCCAACACTCGCCCAAAGCAAGGCTGACCCCCAAGCCCCGCAACAACGCGCCGCCGACATGCAGATGGCCGGCGCGGATCGCCTCGCGCAGCTCTCAACAGGACTGTCGCGCGAGGTTGACGGTGTGCTCAAGCAGTTGGTCACGCTGCAGCTGCAAAACGCCGAAAACGGCCCGGACCAGCAGCGTTGGGCGCTTGAGTTGCCATTTCGGACCGGTGCCGGATTATTGACGCTGGATGCCGACATTCAGCGGGAGGCGGATCAGGACCGTGATCAGGGCGAGAACTGGAGCATGCAGATTCGCCTCGACCTGCCGGTGCTTGGGCCGCTGCTGATTCGCCTCAGTCTCAGAGATAGCCGCCTGCACGGGAGTCTGGTCGCTGAGCAGAGCGCCAGTGCCGAACTGCTGCGCGAACGTCTGCCGGAGCTGCGTGCGCAGCTTGAAAGCCGCGATCTCGACATCGGCAGTTTGCACGCGCGCGAAGGCAACACGCAGAGCAAGCCACCCGCGCGGGCGCCGCTGTTGCGGGAGCAGGCATGAGCGAGGAGTCCCGACAAGCGCACCAGCGCGCAAATCAAAAAGCGGTTGCCCTGCGCTGGGACCGCGAGCATGCCCCGCGCATCACCGCAACGGGCACTGGCCTGACGGCCGAGGAAATCCTGCGCGTTGCCGATGAGCATGGCATTCCCTTGCAGCAGGACCCGGCGCTGACAGAGGCTCTGGCGCAAATCCCGCTGGGTGAAGAGATTCCGCCCGCGCTCTATGTTGCTGTCGCCGAGGTGCTGGCCTTTGTCTTCATGCTCGCGGGGATCGATCCGCGTCAGGATCAAGCCAAGGATGATTCAGTCGTTGCCGAGTCCCAGCCTTCCTGATCAGCCTTCCTGATCGCCGCCCTGGCCAAGGGCGACGCCCTGTCCGTGCAGATTGAACAGTAAATCGACTTCCGATTCGGTCAGTGAGCACAGTTTGCGCACCTCAGAACGGGGCTGTCCGTGGCGAATCAGCTGGATCGCCTGGGTGTAGGGGCTGCCGTCCGCATCGCGCAGGCGCATCTCTAGACGCGTCTGCTGGTTGACCTCGCCGATGCGCTCGATTGCCCGACGCACGCTGACGAGATCCTCGCGATGGGTGACGGCCTCACCGGAGAGCACCCTCACAGCGCCCTGAATCGCCAGCAAGGTCTGGGTTTGCTGCTCCTGCAACTGCTGCATCTGCATCAGGCGCCTGCGCAAACCCGCCAGCGCCAGCAGTGCCAGCAAGGCGATCCCGGAGGCCAGAAGCGTCAGAATGTCGGCGGTGGCGATAACCATCTTTTAGCCTGAATGATCAGGATACGGGCGCGAAGTGTTAGCAATCACGAGCATTTGCGCTGGATCAAGACGCGCCGGTGGGCTGGGCTAGATGTTGCGCACCAGTTCCCATTCCTCATCCGAGAGCAGTTTTTCCAGGCTGACCAGTATAGTGAGCCCGTCCGGACTGCTGTACACGCCGAGAATGAAGCGGCTGTTCTGATCGTTACCAACCGCTGGTGCTGGATCGATGTCTTTGGAGGTAATCTGCACAACCTCCGCCACCGAATCCACCAGGATACCCACGTTCTGGTTGTCGACATCAATGATGACGATGCGCGACTGCTCCGTTGCATCATGGTCTGGCAGCCCCATGCGTCGACGCCCGTCGATAACGGTCACCACATCGCCGCGCAGGTTAATGATGCCGAGAATGTAATTCGGCACCCCGGGTACCGGGGCGATCTCGGTGAGCTTCAGCACCTCCTGCACCTGCAGCACGTCGATGGCGTAGGTTTCCTCGGCCAGACTGAAGGTGACAAAAGAAGAGGAATCGTGGGACGCGGCATCTTGGGCCTTTTGTGGCTCGGTCATGTCTTTTCACTCCCGTTAAACAGTGCGGCATTATGCGGATTGTTCGGCCTTAGTGCCAACCGGGCGCTGCGCAGTCCCTGGTCAAGGCGCCTGCCCTCGGCCACTGTGGCGCGATTGCCCCGTCAATTCACCTCAAGGCCCCGGCTTACGTCGGGCCTCTATCGGGCTTCCATCGGCGCCCGAGAATCGGATCTCAGCCGCTCGGGGGCGTGGTTCCCGTCCAATCCGTCATCGGTCGCGCTCGGCTGGGGCAGAATCATAACGGTAACCCGGCGGTTTTGCGCCCGCCCGGCGGCGGTGGCGTTGCTGGTAATAGGCGCGAATTCTCCATACCCCATGGCCACCATGCGCCGCGGGTCGACTCCCTCGCGGGCAAACAGATGTACTACGCTGGCTGCGCGCGCTGAGGACAGCTCCCAGTTTGAGGGAAAGGTCTCGCTGGCAATTGGCACGTTATCGGTATGGCCTTCCACATGAATCCGCACCGGACGCCCGACAAGGGTGTCTGCCACATCTGCCAGCACCGGGCGGGCACTTGCGGCGAGGGTGGCTGACCCGCTGGGAAATAACAGCTGAGTGTTGATCTGAATCTCGAGCCAGTAAGCCTCGCGCTTGACCTTAATCACATCGTCGCGAATCAAATCCTTGAGCGAGGTTTCCAGCTGATCGGCAATATCGGCAATCGCAGAGAGCCGATCGTCGGGCTGAGGTGCGGCTAACGCCTCATTCGCCGCGGGCGTGGCGGGTGCCTGCGCCTCCACGCGCGCATCCGTTCGCACCGGCGCGATCTCGCCCGTGGGCAGATCAGCCAGCCCAAAGTAAATTTCGAGCGGTGCCACGGTGCGCGCCTGCGCATCGGCAATCTCACTGGCATCGTACCCCACCTCCCCGATCTCGATCGGACGCCCGGAGCCCGCATTCCCAAAGGCCTCGACCATGGAATCAGACAGGGCATGGAACTTCCCGGCGTCCACCGCCGAGATGGCGTACAAGACGACGAAAAACGCCAGCAGTAGCGTCAACAGGTCGGCATAGGGAATGGCCCAGGCCTCGTGATTGCGTTCATCGGACTCGCGTCTGCGATTGATCATCGCCCAAGATAACCGCTGAGCTTGGTCTCGATGGTGTATGGGTTCTCGCCCGCGCCAATGGCCACCAGCCCTTCGAGTAGCATGCTCTGATAACTGGTGCGGGCGTGCACGATGCTCTTGAGCTTATTGGACGCTGGCAGGAATAACAGGTTGGCAAAGCCGATCCCATAGATGGTTGCGACAAAGGCCGCCGCGATGCCTTGACCCAGACGCGAGGGATCACCCAGATTTTGCATGACCGCCATCAGGCCCATGACCGCACCGATAATGCCGAGGGTGGGCGAGTAGATACCCATGCTCTCAAACACCCGCGCGGCCTGGATGTCGAAGGATTCCGCATGCTGCAGGTCCGATTCCAGCACCTCGCGCAATGCTTGCGGATCGGTCCCGTCCACCAGCAATCCCAGCGCCTTGCGCACGAAAGGATCGGCTTCTTTCTCCACCGCCGGCTCGAGTGCCAGCAGGCCATCCTTGCGCGAGAGGTGCGACCAGCTGACGATGCGCTTGAACATCCGCTCGGCATCCAGCTCCGGCGGCCGGAAGACCCAGGGGAAAATCCGCATGGCATGAAAAAAGGCGACCGGGCGCGAGTTGACCAGGGTCGCCGCCAGGGTGCCCAGCACGACGATCATAAAAGCCGCCAGATTCCACAGCGCGGCCAGGCCGCTACCCTTGGCGACGGAGCCGCCGATTACCGCGAACAGTCCAAGTGCCAGGCCGATGATGCTCAGCGCATCCATGTTGCCAGCCTCAGCAGAACCCCTTGACCAGCGCTGGTCCCACCTCCGCAAGTGCCAGAATATTGTCGGCCAGACCCGCATCCACAACTGCCGCAGGCATGCCATACACCACGGATGAAGCCGCATCCTGCGCCCAGACTTTTGCCCCCAGGGCCTTCAGCGCTCGCGTACCTTCGCGCCCGTCTGCGCCCATGCCGGTCAGCACAACCGCAAGCACCTGGCCGCGCAGCACTCCCACGGCCGACTGAAAGCTGATATCGACGCTCGGCTTGTAGATGGTGCCAGGCGGGCTGTCGGTGATCTTGATGCGCGGGGCAGAGCCACCTTCGAGCACCATCTGCATACCGCCCGGCGCGAGTAACGCCAAGCCAGGTTTGAGCATGTCGCCGTTGGCTGCTTCGCGCACCTCGATCTGGCACAGCTTATTCAAGCGCTCGGCAAAGGCCGGCGTGAAGCTGGCCGGCATGTGCTGAATGAGTACGATCGGCAGCGGAAAGCTTTTGGGCAGGTGCTTGAGCACTTCCTGCAAGGCGACCGGTCCGCCGGTGGAGGTTCCGATCAACACCGCGCGGGCCGATTTGAGCGTGCCGGGATTGATGTCCGCCGCCTTGGTCCCTTGTGGCGCCGGACGCGCACCGGCGGTGGTGGCGCTCGTCGCTGGGCTGGGCGTGGTTGGAGTACCTGCCGGCGGTCTCGCGGTGGCAGCGGCGGACGGACGCACGCGACTTCGCGCCAGGGTGCGCACGCGCCGGCGCAGCAGCGCCTTGGCGCTATCCTCGTCGCCGGCCATCTCGTTGAAGCGCTTGGGCATAAAGTCCATGGCCCCGGCATCAAGCGCGTCCAGCGTCGCTTGCGCCCCATCAGTGGTCAGGGTCGAGAACATGAGAATCGGGCACGGATTGTCCTTCATGATGTGGCGCACCGCCGTGATGCCGTCCATCACCGGCATCTCGATGTCCATGGTGACCACATCTGGCTTTACTTCCTTGACGACCTTGATCGCCTCTTGCCCGTTTGCTGCCATCCCCACGACTTCAATGCCTACATCAGCATTGAGAATCTCGGCAATGCGTCGGCGAAAAAAGCCGGAATCGTCAACCACGACAACGCGACACGACATGAATTAAATCTCCGCTACGACTGCCCGGCTGTGCGCGCCGCGGCTGGTAAGTCCGCCCTTGCCCATGGTGCGCATGAGCTCGGGAATATCCAGAATCAGAGCAATGCCGCCATCGCCGGTGATGGTGGCACCAGCAAGCCCCGGTACGCCGCTCAAGCCCAGCCCCAGCGGTTTGATGACAACTTCCTCCTGCCCGACCAGGCCGTCCACGACCAGTCCGACCTTGCGCTGACCAACGTGAACCACCACGACATGCGCTTCCGCGCTCGCCGTGATCTGCGCATCCGGGCGCACCCAGCGCCCGACATAGACAAGCGGCAGGGCGTGCTTGCGCACCATTATAGTCTCCTGGTCGTCGACGAAATGGCTCTTGGTCAGGTCCAGGTCGAGAATCTCCGAGACCGACGCGAGCGGGATGGCAAAGCGGCGCCCGTCGAGGATCACCATGAGTGCAGGTAGAATTGCCAGCGTGAGCGGCAAACGCACCTGCAGGCTGGTACCACGACCCAACTCGGAATCGATCTCAACGGTGCCGTTGAGCTGGGCGATGCGGGTCTTGACGACATCCATCCCAACGCCGCGGCCGGAGACGTCAGAGATTTGCTCCTTGGTGGAGAAACCGGCCATGAAGATCAGGTTGAACGCTTCGCGGTCGGGCATGCGCTCGGCCATCATCGGGTCGAGCAGGCCTTTTTCGACGGCTTTCGCGCGCAGCACGTTGGCATCCATGCCGCGGCCGTCGTCCTCGATGATGAGCGCGATATGATCGCCCTCCTGGGCCGCCCCGAGCACAACCTTGCCTTTGCGTGGCTTGCCCTTGGCCACGCGATCCTCCGGCGACTCAATGCCATGATCGACGGCGTTGCGCACCAGATGGACCAGTGGGTCGGCCAGCGCCTCGACCAGATTCTTGTCGAGATCGGTCTCTTCGCCGAAGGTCTCGAGGTCGATTTCCTTGCCCAGGTTGCGGGCCAGGTCACGGATCACGCGCGGGAAGCGGCCGAAGACCTTCTTCACCGGCTGCATGCGGGTTTTCATCACCGCGGTTTGCAGATCGGCCGTCACCAGCGCCAGCGAGCCGATGGCCTTGGAGACCTCGTCATCACCCATCTGCGAGCGCAGCATGCTGAGTCTGTTACGCACCAGCACCAGCTCACCGACCAGATTCATGATCTCATCAAGACGATGCGTATCGACCCGCACAGAGGTCTCGGCGGGCGGGTTGGCGGCGTTGCGCGAAGCCGCCTTGGCGGGTGCCGCGCTGTCGTCCGCGGCAGGCTTGGCCTCCGCGCTTGCCGCAGCCGGCTGGGCAGCCTGAGCTGGGGGAGCCGCTGCTTCCGCCGGCTTGGGCTGCGCGGGCGCAGGTTGCGTAGCACTGCTGGCCGACTGAGGCGCCGGTTGGGCGCTTGGCTGAGCTGGCGGCGCTTCAACTGCCGGCAGCTCGGCTGGATCAGGCTCGGCTGGAGCTAATTCGGCTAGGGCGGGATCAACAGGAGCAGGCTCAACGAGCGGCGGCGCCTCAACGGGCTTGGGCGGTCCGCCGGCACCGTGGAGTTGATCGAGCAGCGCCTCAAATTCGTCGTCAGTAATGGTATCGCCCCCGCCCGCAGCTGGTGGTGGGGGGGCTTTCGGCGCTGCCGGGGGTGCTTTTGGTGCTGCCGGTGGCGCACTGGCATGCTCGCTGCTGATCGCATCGAGCAGATGATCATATTCCGCCTCGGTCATCATCTCGCCGCCGGCGGCAAGCGGACTCTCCCCGGCGTCCGCTTCCTGTGCCGGCTCTGGTTTGGGCTCAGGCTGTTCAACCGGAGGTGGTGTCGGCTGCTCAGCTGGCTCGGGGCTCGCAGCAGGAGGTGCTTCGGCCGCCGGCTCGGCGGCTGGGGTGGATGCAGTCGCGGGCGGGCTGGAATCGCCGGGCACGGCGAGCTTATCGAGGTCCCCGAGCAAGGCGGCGGGAGCGGGGTCCGGGTCCTGGCCGGACTTGATGTCGTTGAACATGACGTTCAGCACATCGAGTACGCGCAGGATGGTGTCCATCAGGAAAGCGTCGATGCGCTTTTCGCCGTTGCGCAGCAGGTTGAAAATGTCCTCGGCCCGATGGCAGACTGCCACCATGGAGTCGAGGCTCAGGAACCCGGCGCCCCCCTTGATGGTGTGGAAGCTGCGAAAAACGGCGTTGAGCAATTCCCGGTTGTCTGGTTCCTGCTCAAGGTCGATCAGCTGCTCGTTTAGTCCCTCGAGCAGTTCGCCGGCTTCAACAAGGAAATCCTGGAGAATTTCGTCATTCGGGTCGATGGCCATGACCGTTACTCTTGCTGATGAAGCGCATGCGCGTCTGTGATGTCAGGCGGCGTCAGAAGCCGAGACTCGAGAGCAGGGCATCGACATCGTCCTGGCTGGACATGACTTCAGCCTCTGCATCCTTGGTGTTAGGCACGGCCGGTCCCTGAGCCGCGAGCGCGTCGGGCTCGGCGACCGCAGTCGTCGCTGACTGGTGAATTTTGTCGGGCTCCAGGCGCGCGCCGGAGAGGCGCACCAGGCCAACCAGGTTGCCCTCAACCTCTTGCACCAGTTTGATGACGCGCGCGATGATCTGACCGGTCAGGTCCTGGAAATCCTGCGCCATCATGACCTCGGACATCAGACTACCCATGCGCTTGGTTTCCGCCGTGGCATGGTGCAGAAAGTCATCGAGTTCGTGCGTGAGGTCGCGAAACTGCTCCACGCTCAGCTCGCGGCCGCGGAACTTGGTCCAGCTCTCGGCAAAGCGTGCGGATTTTTCATGCAACGCCTCGGCGATGGGCAGCCCTTCATCAACCGCGTTCAGGGTGCGGTGCGTGGCTTGTTCGGTCATGGTGATGACGTGGTTCAGACGCTCCTTGGCATCCGGAAACTCCGACTGCGTAAGCTCGATCAGGCGGGAGTCGTCGCGAAAACCGCGCAGGGCCTCGTGGAGCTCGCGGGTGAGGCGCCCGAGTTCCTCGAACAGCTCGCGCTCATAGGGGGCACCCAAGCGCTGGATGGTCAGCGCGGCTTCATCGGTTTGGCCGGATTCGAGTTGTTCGATCAGCAGCCGCGCCAGCTCAAGCTGGTGCTCGTTTAATTCTTCTTGCTGTTGTGACATAGTCCTGCCGTGCCGCGCTGACCTGGTTGGCGGTGCCCGTTTGGCGGCGTGAGGGTTGGCGGCCTAGAGCTTGCCCCTGGAAACCGTCTCAGCCTTGAAGACGCTCAAAGATTTTTTCGATTTTTTCCCTGAGCGTTTCCGCAGTGAAGGGCTTGACGATATAGCCGTTAACTCCTGACTGCGCGGCCTCCATGATCTGCTCGCGCTTGGCCTCGGCGGTGACCATCAACACTGGCAAGGTCTTGAGACGCTCGTCGGCGCGAATAGCCTTCAGCAACTCAATGCCTTGCATGATCGGCATGTTCCAATCGGTCACCAGGAAGTCGAAGTCGCCGTTTTTGAGCATCGGCAACGCGGTACTGCCATCGTCGGCCTCCATGGTGTTGTTGAATCCGAGCTCGCGCAGGAGATTCTTGATGATGCGACGCATCGTGGAGAAATCATCCACGATGAGAATTTTCATGCCTTTATCCACTTTCAGCTCCAAACCAACTCGATGAGTGATAATACGAAGATCGTAAGACCCCCGTCAGCCGATCAGCATCGGCTTATTTGTCCGATTCACCGGCACCGACCCACTCCTGCAGACGAGCCCTGAGCCGGTGGACGGACTGACTGCGTATCTGACACACGCGGGATTCTGTAATACCCATGACGGCACCAATCTCGCGCAAATTCAATTCCTCATTGTAATAGAGCGCCAGCACCAGCCGCTCCTTCTCCGGCAGACTGGCCAGGGCCTCAGCCAGCGCATCGCGAAACGCATCGCGCTCTAGCGAATCGACCGGGGTCGAGCCATCAGCCGGCAGCAGACGATCATGATCGCGATCCTGACCGAAAAGCTCATCCAGCCCGAGCAAATGCACACCGGCATTGTCCTGCAACATGCCATGGAATTCATCCAGGCTGACATCCAACTCGGCGGCAATCTCGCGGTCGCGCGCGGCGCGTCCTTCGCGCGCCTCGACGCTCTGAATGGCCACGGCCATCCGCCGGCTGTTGCGATGCACCGAGCGCGGCGCCCAGTCGGCCCGCCGCAACTCGTCGATCATGGCGCCGCGAATGCGAATTCCGGCATAGGTGGCAAAGGTGGCCCCCTGCCCGCCCTGGAATTGACGCGCCGCTTCGATCAGGCCAATCATACCCGATTGAATCAGGTCGTCGACCTGAACTGACGCCGGCAGCCGCGCCATGAGGTGATGCGCGATACGGCGGACCAGGTCAACGTGCTCGCTCACGAGCTGCTCTGGCGACTGCGCGTCCGCATCGCTCTGATAGCCCTGCAAGGGTCGCTTCGCGGTCATGACGGATGCAAGATCACGCCTCCCTGATATTCAACTGGCCTGATATTCATCGGGCCTGATATGCAACTGGGTAATCGACTCGATCGGCCGTCGCTCGTGGCCCGATAAATGGTCTGACAATAGGCCACAGGGTTAAGGGTAGCCGCCACACAGAGACTGCGCCAGTCACTCAGGCCCGCTCGAGCATGCGCTCGACAAAGAAACTGAGACCGCCGCTGCCGCTGCGCGCTGTTTTCCATCCGTCGACGCGCCGTGCCAGCTCGCTAAAAGCGCGGCCGGAGGGGCTTGACGGGTACAGGCTCACCACCGGCACGCGCTTCTGCACCGCCCGGCGCAAGTGCTCATCGAGCGGAATGGCTGCGGAGACATCCACCACCACCTCGGGCAAATATTGCGTCAGCACGGTTGTGAGCTTTTGCGCCAAGCGCCGAGCCGCCTCGGCGCTGGCGACCATGTTACAGACCAAGCGGAAGCGGCGCAGCCCATGATCTTGGTATAGCACCTTCATTAGTGCGTAAGCGTCTGTCATGGAGGCCGGCTCGTCACAGACAACGACCAGCACCTCCTGCACCGCTTTGCAGAAGCTGGTGACGGACTCCTGCACGCCGGCGGCGGTATCGACGATCAGCACATCGAGCGGGTCGCGGTAGGAGCTGAAGGCGCGAATCAACCCGGCATGCTCGGTCGGGGTGAGATTGGCCATGGAAGCGATACCCGAGGCCGAGGGAACCAGCAAGATGCCCTCGGGGCCTTCGACCAGCACGGCTTTCAGATCCTCCACCTCGCCGTTGACCAGATCGTGCAGCGTGCGCTGGGGGCGCAGGCCAAGCAGCAAATCGGCATTCGCCAGGCCCAGGTCGGCATCGAACAGCATGACGCGACGACCAAGCCTGGCCAGTGCCACGGCGAGATTAACCGAAACATTGGTTTTGCCAACGCCACCCTTGCCGCTGGCGATGGCGACGATTTTCAGCCCGGAGTCATAGGCCGACATGAGCGCTTTTCCTGAATGGAACCACCGACTCGAGGATCATACCCTGATCCTGCGGGCCAAGGCGATCAGCAATGGGTGCCGAGCCCAAGGGGCGGGCTGTCACGCGCTCGCCCGCAGTGCGTTCCGCCGACGCGCGGATGGAGGAAGTGCGCGCGAAAGTGCTCCCGCGCAGAGGCGTTTCGCGCAGGGCCAGTCGCGTCAGATAGAGGGTGTCGATCGTATGGAAATGCTCGCCCAGCCCCTGGCCGTCGCTGTAAAAAGCAAGCCCGAGGCGTTGCTCGAGCAGTACCGAGAGCGTTTCGCCAAGCTGTTCGGCTTCGTCCACCTTAGTCAGCACCAGGGCACTCGGCGCACTGCCCTGGAAGGCTTGCAGCACCTGCCGCAGTACCCGTCCTTGATGAGTCGCTGCAATCACCAGCCAGGTTTTCAAATCGACCTCGGAGCGCACCTGCGCGAACAGCCGTTGCTCGGCCACATCGCGCGCGGCCTGTCCGGCGGTGTCGATCAGCACCAGGCGCCCGTCGCCGGCACGCACCGAGAGATCGGCCAATTCGCGCTCGCTCTCAAGCAGCATCACCGGCACGCCAGCCATCTGCCCGAAGGCTTGGAGTTGCTTGTAGGCGCCCAAACGCTGACGGTCGAGCGTCACCAGGCTGACGGCGTCGCGTCCCATGCGCCGGATCTGGCGCAGCGCAAGCCGGCTGATGGTGGTGGTCTTGCCCACGCCAGTCGGCCCGACCAGTGCCAGCATGCCGCCATGTTCAAGGATGTCGGGCTGCTCGGTGGCGAGCGCCGAGGACAGCCGCGCGCGCACGCGCGACCAGGCGGTTTCGACATTGGTATCTTCAGGAATGCCGCCGGTTACGCTGCGCGAGAGCTTCTCGTTGAAGCCGCACTCGGTCAGGCCGGCGACCAGCTCCGCCGCAAGCGGATGCCGCGCGGCCCACTGCGCGCTCTCGCTGGCGCCATTCTGCTGGACCAGCAAATGGCGCAGATCGCTCAGCTCGCGGCGCATGGCATCAAGCTCGGGATCGACCGGACCCTGACCGCGCGCGCTATGGTGACCTTGGGTGCGCGCACCGTTGCGTCGGGATGCGCTAGCTTCGCGGCTTTGCGCGCTCACGCGTGTTGGCTCGGCTGGAGCTCCGTCATGATCGAGCGCCGCGACGATTTCGAGCATCCCTTCCACCCGGCGACTGGAGAGAATCACAGCGTCAGCGCCCTGATGCTCACGCACCTGGCGCATTGCATCGCTCATGTCCTTCGCTCGATACCGCCTGACATTCATCTGTGTTCTCCATTAAGCTCAAAAAGTTTTCAAGCTCTCAAGGGCCGTATCAACAGGCCCTTGGATAGTGTTTGGTTGTCTTCAGGCCGCGCGTGCCTCGTTCTGTCCCACGGTCGCGACCACCCGGATGCGCCTGTTGTCCGGAATCTCAGTAAAGGCGATCACTGTCAGATTCCGCACCGCGCCGCGCAACCAGCTCGAGATCCAGGAGCGGATTTCCGGCGCCACCACCAGGACCGCCGGTGCGCCTTCGACCTCCTGTCGGCGGGCCGCATCTGCCACGGACCGCTGCACCCGCTCGGCCAGGCTGGGCTCGATCCCGATGGTCTCGCCCTGACTGGTCTGAAGTGACTTATGCAAGAGCTGTTCCAATGAGGGGTCGAGCGCGATCAGCGGCAGCTCTTCGCTAGGGCCGATCAGGTCCTGCACGATGGAGCGCGCCAGCGCGACGCGCACGGCGGCCGTTAATGTGTCGGGATCCTGACTCGTCTGCGAGCGTTCCGCCAAGGTTTCGGCGATAGTGCGGATATCGCGGATGGACACCTGCTCGGCGAGCAGATTCTGCAGTACCTTGAGGACCGCACCAAGGGAGAGCTGCTTGGAGAACAGGTTCTCGACCAGCTTGGGCGAACGCCGCCCGAGTTGATCGAGCAGATGCTGGACTTCTTCGTAGCCGATCAGCCGATAGGCGCTCTCGCGCAGCACCTGCGACAGATGGGTGGCGATCACGGTCGCGCCATCGACCACGGTGTAGCCGGCGCCTTGCGCGGCATCGCGGTCGGAGGGATCGATCCAGAGCGCGTCGAGGTTAAAAGTCGGGTCCTTGGTCGGCGTGCCCGGGACCTTGCCGAACACCTGCCCGGGGTTGATCGCGAGCTCGCGGTCCGGGAAGACCTCGGCACTGGCGACATTCACACCCAGCAACGCAATGCGGTATTGGTTCGGGCCAAGCTCCAGGTTGTCGCGAATGTGCACCGGCTGAATCAAGAAGCCCAGCTCCTGCGACAGCTTGCGACGCACGCCCTTGATGCGGCCCATCAACTGGCCGTCCTGACTGCGGTCGACCAGCGGAATCAGCCGGTAGCCGACCTCCAGCGCCACCAGATCGACCGCCGGCACATCCTCCCAGGACAGGTCGCGCTGCTCGGGTGAGGGCACGTCGACTCCGGGTGGCAGCGCTGCCTGAGCGTCAACGGCTTCTAGCTCGCGCGCGCGGCGGCTGATCTGATACCCAGCCCCTGCGAACATGCTCGCAAGCCCCAAGAACACCATGTTGGGCATGCCGGGAATCAAGCCCAAAATACCAATGATCCCGGAGGAGACATAAAGCACCTTGGGGTTCTGGAACAGCTGCTTGCTCACCTGGCTGCCCATGTCCTGCGCGGTGGAGACGCGGGTGACGATGAGCGCGGTCGCGGATGACAGCAGCAGTGACGGCAATTGGGCAACCAGACCGTCGCCGATGGTCAGCAGCACGAAGTTGGATGCGGCGTCGCTGAACGTCATGTCGTGCTGCGTGGTACCGATGATCAGCCCGCCAATAACGTTGATGAACAAAATCAGAATGCCGGCGACGGCATCCCCGCGCACGAACTTGCTGGCGCCGTCCATCGAACCGTAGAAATCAGCCTCCTGGGCAATCTCCTCGCGCCGCGTGCGGGCGGTATCCTGATCGATCAGACCGGCATTGAGGTCGGCGTCGATTGCCATCTGCTTGCCAGGCATGGCATCCAGGGTGAAGCGGGCGCTGACCTCAGATACGCGTCCGGCGCCCTTGGTGACCACCACGAAATTGATAATGACCAGAATGGAGAACACCACCAGACCGGCGGCGAAGTTACCGCCGATGACGAAATCACCAAAAGCCTGCACCACGCGCCCGGCTGCACCTGTACCGTCGGCACCATTGAGCAGGATCACCCGCGTCGAGGCGACATTGAGCGCCAGGCGCAGCAGGGTGGCGACCAGCAACACGGTCGGGAAGATGGCGAACTCGAGCGGTCGCGGGGTGTAGATCGCGACCATGATCACGACCAGCGACAGCGCGATGTTGAAGGTAAAGAGAATGTCCAGAATGAAGGGCGGTAGCGGCAGCACCAACATAGACAATAAGGCCATAATGAGCACGGGCGCGCCAAGCCCGAAGCCGCGCAGGGATTGCAGTCTTTCGGCGATGGTGGCCATCAGTGTGCCCTGCGCGCACGGCGCGCCGAGGTCGGATCGAGATACTCCTCAGGTACCGGCAGGTCGTGCGGCATGCTCGGGTGCGTATTCGGGCGCTTAAGCTGATAGACATAGGCCAGGATGCGCGCCACGGCGACAAAAAGTCCGCCGGGGATTTCCTTATTTAGCTCGGTGGTGAAGTAGATCGCGCGTGCCACCTTAGGCGCTTCCACGGTGGTAATCAGATGCTCCTCGGCCAGCTCGCGAATCTTGAAGGCCACATCGTCAACGCCCTTGGCCAACAGCCGCGGCGCGCTCATGGCGCCCGGCTTATAAGAGATTGCCACCGCATAATGGGTCGGGTTGGTAATGATGACGTCGGCCTTAGGAACTTCGGACATCATGCGCCGTTGCGCCATCTCCATTTGCATCTGGCGGATTTTCCCTTTGACCTCGGGCTTGCCTTCCGTCTCCTTGTGCTCGTCCTTCACCTCTTGCAGCGTCATCTTGAGCTGCTTGTTGTGGTTCCACAGCTGAAAGGGTACATCGATCAGGGCGATCAGAATCAGCACCGCGGAGACCATCAAAAACACCCAGGCCGCCAGATGGGCGGAATGAATAATCGCTTCCTTGACCGGCTCCTCGCCCAGCATCAGAACCTCGTCGACGATGGTGGAAAGCACCATGGCGGCAACGCCGCCGACCAGTAAAAACTTACCAAGCGCCTTGCCAAGCTCCATCAGGCCGGTGGGCGAGACAAAGCGCTTCATGCCCTTTATCGGGTTGAGCTTGCTGAATTTCGGCTGCAGTGCTTGTGACGAGAAATTGGCACCGCCGATGATCACTGGCCCGATCAAGGCGGCCACCGCTAGCAAACCGAGCAGCGGGGAGAGATTGAGCAATGCGCGGCCGAACTGTTCGCCAAAGTAGGCGGGAAGTACGGCAGGATCAAACAGCATGTCGCGCTCAAGCGTCAGGCTGTCGGCGAACTGATTGGCCATGCCGATGCCCAGATAGGAGCCGAACAGCAGCATGAAGGTGCTGGCCACAATCAGCTCAATGACGGTATTGAGCTCCTTGGAGCGGGGAACCTGGCCTTTCTCGCGTGATTCGCGGACCCGTTTGCCAGTGGGTTCTTCGGTTTTTTCTTGGCCGTTTTCGTTTTCGGCCATGTTCGTTCTCCAGCAGCCTGTGTCGGTCCGGCCATGTCGTTGCGCGATCTTTTGCTGCGATCGCCAAGCCGAGTGCGCGCGCCGGGGCGGCCCAGGACTTGACTCGCGAGCCTTCGGTTGCGATCAGAGTCCAATCAGGCGCTGGATCAACTCAAAGCCCAGTGTCAATAACTCGCCTAATCGGGCAAAAACGCTCGGCAGCAAAATACTGAGAAGCACAAAGCCGGCCAACATCATGACCGGAAAGCCCACCGCAAAAATATTGAGCTGCGGCGCGGTGCGCGCCACCACACCCATGGCCAGATTGACCATCAGCAGCGAGGCAACGGCTGGCAGCGCGATCAACAAGGCACCACTGAACATGGTGGTACCAAAATTCAGCAGCGTCCAGAAATCGTCCGGCACCAGACCGCCGACGCCGATCGGCAGACTGGAAAAGCTCAGCAGCAGCATCTCAAGCAGCACCAGATGGCCGTTCATGGCCAGGAACAGCAGGGTGGCGATGATGACGAAAAACTGCGAGACGATGGGCACTTGCACACCAGCAGCCGGGTCAACCACCGAGGCAAAGCCAAGTCCCATTGACAGCGCCACGCTCTCGCCCGCCTGGGTCAGGGATGAAAACACCATCTGTAGTACAAAGCCCATGGCGATGCCGATCAGCACCTGCTGAATCGCAATGACCAACCCCTGCATGCTGAGCACGTCGATCATCGGCGGGGCTGGCAACTGGGGTGCGATCATCAAGGCCAGCAGCAGGCCAAAGCCGATGCGCATTCTGCCATTGACGCCGCGGGCGCCGAAGATCGGCGCCACCAGCAGCATGGCGCTAATGCGCACGAAGGGCCAGATCACCGACAGGGTCCAGCTCATGATCTGATCGGCTGTGATGCTGATCATCGCGCTTGCGCAGGCCAGACATGCCGACTGCCGAGGGTCATGGTCGCGCTCACGCCGAGAAATGAATCCTTGCATTCATTGTCTCTGAGCGCGGCCATCTCAGCCCAACAGCGAGGGAATGCTGTCGTAGAGTCCGGTGGTGTAGTCGGTAATGGTCGCCAACATCCAGTGGCCGGAAAAGAGCATGGCGGTAAAGACGCCAAGCAGCTTGGGGATGAAGGTCAGCGTCATCTCTTGAATCGAGGTCGCGGCCTGGATCATGCCAATCAGTACGCCGACGGCCAGACCTGTCAGCAGGGGGGGCGTAGCCAGCAATAACAGCACGGTTCCCGCATCTTTTCCGACATCGATCACCATTTCCGGAGTCATTGGATTTGCCTCTCAGCGCTTGTTGAATTGGGTTGACGTTGTGCTTGCTTGGAAGGTGATGCTCAGCTGTAAAAGCTGCGTGCCAGGGTGCCCATGATCAGCGACCAGCCGTCGATCAGCACGAACAGCATGATCTTGAACGGCAACGAGATAATCATCGGCGAGAGCATCATCATGCCCATGGACATGAGCACACTGGCGACGACCATGTCGATGATCAGAAAAGGAATCAGGATCAGAAAGGCAATCTGAAATGCCGTCTTGAGCTCGCTGGTAACAAAGGCCGGCACGAGCAGGTTGAGCGGAATGGCGTCCGGGCTATCAAAGCCGTCGATACCGTTGATGTTGGCAAACATCGCCAGATCGATCTCGCGGGTTTGCGCCAGCATGAAGGTCCGCAGCGGACCGACTGCCGTGCTCAGCGCCTCTTCGGTGCCGAGCTCTTCGTTCATGTAGGGCACGATGGCGTCGCTGTAGATGTCCTGAAACACCGGTCCCATAATGAACAGCGTCAAGAAGAGCGCGAGTCCGAGCAGTACCTGATTGGAGGGCGTCTGCGTGGTCCCCAGGCCCTGGCGCAGAATGCCAAGGACAATCACAATGCGCGTAAAGGAAGTCATCATGATCAGCGCCGACGGCAACAGCGTCAGCAGGGTCATGATGATCAGCACCTGCAGCGTGATCGAGTAAGTTTCCCCGCCGTTCGGCCCAGTGGTGACCGTCAGGGCGTTCAGGCCGCCGGTCTGTGCCCAGGACTCAGGCGCGAACAGCAGGCAGGTCGTCCCGGCGGCGAGAGCCAGCAGGGTGATCAAGCCGGCTGTCGGTCCGGTGCGCGATGGATTGGGGGTTTGGATCGGGCTCATGCGTCTGTGGTCTTGCTCATCTGCTTGCGCAGCAGAGAAGCAAAATCGACGCCAGCTTTCTTTCCAAGCGAAGGTTCCGATGCGGAGGGGGATTTCAGCGGTTTCTCAAGCCGGTGCAGGGCGCGCATGCCGGTCGGGGAGACCCCGATCAACACCTGCTCCTCGCCGACCTGCACGAGCATCAACCGCTCGCGCGTGCCGACGGAGCGAACCGCCAGAATTTCGATCGCTCGCGGGAGTCCCCTGCTCGAGGTGCCAGAAAACCGACGCATGAACCAGGCAAACACCAGAATGGCGATCACCACGAACGCCAGCCCGCCGATAAGCTGCGCCAAGTACCCCCCGGAGCCATAGCTGGCGCCGGCGAACTGACTGGCCGCAGCGGCGGCCTGCTCGCTCGCCGCAGGCGTTTGTGCAAAGAGCGCGTCCAGGGTTGCGAACTGGGCAGCCAACAGCAAGGCCAATTGACCGACCAGCCGCGAAGCGCCCGCGCGGAGCCGGCGTTGGCCGTAGTGTGCGGGTGTCACTTGTTGATCTTCCTGATGCGCTCGCTGGGGCTGATAACATCGGTCAGGCGAATGCCGAATTTTTCATTCACCACCACCACCTCGCCATGTGCAATCAGGGTGCCATTGACCAGCACGTTCAGCGGCTCACCGGCGAGGCGGTCGAGCTCGACCACCGAGCCCTGGTTGAGCTGCAGCAAGTTGCGGATTGGAATCCGGGTGCGGCCAATTTCCATCGAGATGGTGACGGGAACATCCAGCACCATGTCGAGATTGACCGCATCAACACCATCGGGCACCGACTGGGCGAATTCCTCTGGCTGCATGGGTGTCGCGGCGCCCGGATCGCCGCCGCCACCCAGCCACTCTGGGCTGCGCGGGTCGGAGCTGCCGCCGCCAGGGGCGGCCGCCGCCATCGCGGCATCGACATCGGCCTGCGCGTCACCGCCGCCTTGTTGCTCTTCATGCCGCTGCTCCTCGAGCGCTGCGGCCCAGTCGTCGGCCGCGGATTGGTCGTTGCCACCGTCCTCCGCATCCTCGACAACCGCGTTTTCCTTGTCCTCGCTCATGAATCAGGGCTCTTCTGGTTGGTTGGCTGCCTTGGCATTGGAACTGCCCTCCAGGCATTGGAACTTTGGCCGGGCCTGACGCCAGTGGCGTCAGCGATGCAGGATTTCCTCAATTTTTATCGCGTTCTGACCATTGAGGGTGCCGTACTTGCCGCGAAACAGTGGCACATCCTCCACGTTCAAGATCACTTGCTCCGGCAGATCGACAGGAATGATGTCGCCCGCGCGCACCCGCAGCAATTCTTCGACGCTCAATGTCGCCTCGGTCAGCATGGAGCTGATCTCGACCTCCGCGACCTGGACTTCTTCCTGCAGGGCCTTGAGCCAGCGCTGGTCAACCCCCGAGCGGTCCGATTGCAAGCCCGTATCCAGATGCTCGCGAATCGGCTCGATCATGGAGTAGGGCAGGGTGACGTGCAGATTGCCACCGCCGCCGTCGAGATCGATGTGGAAGTCGTTGATGACCACGATCTCGGTGGGGCTGACGATGTTGGCGAACTGCGGATTGACCTCGGAGTTGATGAACTCGAATTTCAGCTCCATCACGGGCTCCCAAGCTTTCTCCATGTCGCGAAAGGCCGTGTTGAGCAGATTCTGGATGACGCGCATTTCCATGGGCGTGAAATCGCGCCCTTCGATGCGGGTGTAGAAGCGCCCGTCGCCGCCGAAGAAGTTATCCACCAACACGAACACCAGCTTCGGGTCGAACACGAAAAGCGCTGTTCCATGCAGAGGGGCTACGCGCACCAGGTTCAGGCTGGTCGGCACGAACAGGGAATGGACATAGTCCGCGAATTTGGTCAGCCGGGTGCCGACCACGGAAATCTCCGCCGAGCGCCGCAGCAGATTGAATAGATGCACGCGCAGGTAACGGGCGAAACGCTCGTTGATCATCTCGAGCGTCGGCATACGCCCGCGGACGATACGCTCCTGAGTTGCGAAATTGAACGACCGCGCCTCGCCGTCGGTGGGGAAGTCCTCGCTCTCCGTATCAATGTCGCCGCCATCAACACCGTGTAACAGGGCGTCGATTTCATCTTGGCTGAGGATGTCGGTTTGCTGGGCCATGGCGCGCGGTCTCTTAAGATCAGACGATAGGCGTCATTGCATGACGATCTCGTCGAAAAACACATTCTCTATTCCGGCGGGAGAGCCGGTGCGGACCAAAATTGCGGTGACGGTTTCATGCACCTGCTCGCGCAACTTTTCCTTCCCCTCGGGCGTGTTGAGCTCTTCGAAGGACTGGTTGCCGAACAGCACGAGCAGATCATTGCGAATGATCGGCGTATGCAGCTGCAACGCATCAATGACGGCCTGATTCCGGCTAGCCAGCACCACATTAACCCGCAGGTGATTGGCCGGCTCATCGGGCGCCAGCGTCGCAGTGACCGGCTTGTCGAGGCGGTAGTAGATCAGGGGCGAAGGGCCGAGCTCCTGCTGCTCCGCCACCGCAGCTTCCTCACCTCCTCCGCGCAGCAGGAAAAACCAGGCTGCCGCACCACCACCCCCAAGCAAGAGCAATACCACTAAAATAATGACAATCAGCTTGCTCTTGTTGGCGCCGCCCTGGGCGTCCGCTGGTTCCTTTTTTGCCGGTTTCTTTGCCATTGTCGCTTCACCCTGGTTGTTCGCCCGCGCCGCGATGGACTCATCGGACAAGCGCACTCTTTGGCGATGAGTTTAACAAAACTGCTTGAGAGAGGATGGCCGGCACGGCAATTTTTGACGCGCTCCGCACGGTCGGCTTGCTACCATCGCTGCCGTCCAAGTCGCGAGCGCTGCAGCCGTGGCCTGCGCGCCGGTTTCTGGCATAGAATCCGCGCTGACAACAAGATCGCACCGCATGCACTCCGGGCACGGCCCGGGTGGGGGATCGCGCGCCCAACCCGGCAGGATCGGCAGGGCACAAACAAAGCAGGCCGCCAATGAGCAAAGACCAGATCAATAATCTGACCATTCTGCTGATGACGCTTGGCATCAGCGCGCTCTTTTTAAGCATGATCCATCAGTTTCTGATGGTGATTTTCCTCTCCGGGCTGTTCAGCGCGCTGGCGCGGCCCTTTTACCTGCGCTTCGACCAGTTGTTTGGCGGTCGGCGCCATCTGGCGTCGCTGGTGACCCTGCTGGCAATGGTTTTCATTATCCTGATCCCGCTCACCAGCCTGATCGGCGTTGTGGTCGCGCAGGCCATCGACGTCAGCCAGTCTGTCACGCCCTGGGTGAAAAAGCTTAGCGAACCCGGTGTTTTTGCCGCTAAGCTCGAGCATCTGCCGTTCTACGACGAGCTCGGACCTTACCGCGAGCTGCTGATTTCAAAGGCCGGCGAGGCGGTCAGCATCGTCAGCAAATTTTTGGTCGGCGGGCTGTCCTCGCTGACACTGGGCACCGCGAATGTGATCTTCATGGCTTTCGTGATGCTCTACACCATGTATTTTCTGCAAATGGACGGCGACAAGTTGGTGGAGAAAATTCTCTACTACCTGCCGCTCAAGAGCAGTGACGAGCATTTGATGCTCGACAGGTTCACCTCGGTTACCCGCGCCACGCTCAAGGGCAGCCTGCTGATCGGTGCCGTGCAAGGCACGCTGGCCGGTATCGCCTTTGCCGTCGCCGGCATCGATAACGCCGTTTTCTGGGGCACCGTGATGGCGGTGCTTTCCGTCATCCCAAGCGTCGGCTCGGCCCTGGTGTGGATTCCCGCTGTGATTCTCCTGATCGTTCAGGGCCAGATGGTCAGCGGCATTCTGCTGGCGCTCTTTTGCGGTCTGTTCGTCGGCAGCCTGGACAATTTCCTGCGCCCGATTCTGATCGGCAAAGACACGAAAATGCACGAGCTGATGATCTTCTTCGGCACCCTGGGCGGCATCATGATGTTCGGCATCTCGGGAATTTTCATCGGCCCGCTGATTGCCTCGCTCTTCATCACTGTGTGGGACATGTATGGCACCACCTTCAGGCACCTGCTGCCAGCGGTTGAGTGGACGCCCTCAGTGCTGCCCATCGGCCGGCGCAAGCCGGCCGATGGAGACGACAAGGAGCGGTCGGCCTCAGCTGACTCTCCCCTTGGCCGCGGCCCGCGCCGCGAGCGCGACGAACACATAGGACCAGCCGTTGAAGATCAGCTCCACGGCGACGAAGAGTCCGATGACCCAAAGTCCAGAGGTGGGCCACTGAGCGATGATCAGGCCGCCAAGTAGCAGCGAGATCACACCTGAAATCAGTGGCCAATACCACCCGCTGGACGGGCGCAGCTGAAAGCTCATCAGCAGCCTCATGATACCGACCGCGATCAGTACGGCGCCCAGCATCAGTGTCAAGCTGACGGCCGTGACTTGAGGATACAGAACGATCATCAGCCCACCCGCCACATAAAGCAGAGCGATAAGCACATGAAACAGAATGCTGCGCCAACCGCGGCATTTAATCGCCTGTAGCAATTGAAACACTCCGCCAACAATCAGCAAGGTGGCAAAGAAAAGCACGCTCGCCTCTGTCAGCAGGAAGGTCAGGCTCAGCCCCAAGGTGCCTAGCACGATGGAAAAAAGCCCGAAAGCGAGCAGCCATCCCCAGTGCTTTTCCAATTCGCCGAACAGTTCCGGTGGAATGACTGCTCCGTTTGGCGCGGTTTGATCTTCAGTCGCCATTTTGTTTCTCCAATTTTGGGTTGATATTACAAAACAACACGAATACTCATCGCGTTGCGTGTCGGACAGTATAGTGGCAGTTCAAGTCGCGACTGAGCCTTGCGCGGACGCTGCGCTCGCGCTTGCGCCGTCAAGTTCTTGCAGCAGGCCGCTGTAGGAGCAGATTATCGATCAGACGGGTGCTCCCAAGATAAGCCGCGACCAGGATGACCAACGCGGCATCGCACGGCTGCGCAGCGCCAAGATCGTGCGCGCGCCGCACGCTGAAATAGTCCGTGTTGAATCCGACCGCGTTCAGTGCCCGCTCGCCCTCGGCTTCAGCCGCCGCTGGGCTGCACCCATCGCGCAGGGCTTGTGCGGCCTGCTGGAGTTGCCGGTAGAGCGCTGGCGCAGCAACCCGCTCGGCATCCGAGAGATAGGCGTTGCGCGAACTCAGCGCGAGGCCGTCGACTTCCCGTACCGTGGGGCCAGAGAGAATCTCAATCGGTAGGTTGAGATCCCGCACCAGTCGGCGGATGACAACCAGTTGCTGAAAGTCTTTCTCGCCGAAGATCGCTATATCTGGCTGCACGGCATTGAAGAGTTTGGTCACAACTGTTGCGACCCCGTCGAAAAATCCGGGTCGGCTCAGGCCGCAGAGCATGTCTGAAAGCCCGGGAACATGCACCCGTGTCTGCCCCTCGCGCCCGTCGGGATACATTTGCGCATCCGCTGGAGCAAAGAGTGCATGCACGCCGCGCGCATTGAGCAGCTCGCAATCGCGTTCAAAGGTGCGCGGATAGCGGTCGAAGTCTTCATTGGGGCCGAATTGCAGCGGATTGACGAACAGGCTCACGATGACACGGTCGGCGCAACTCAGCGCCTGAGCAACCAGCGACAGATGTCCGTCGTGCAGCGCTCCCATGGTTGGCACCAGCGCGATGCGCTGACCTGCACGGCGCCAATCGGCTACTTGCGCGCGGGTGGCGGGTATTTTCGTGAAGATTTCCAACGATCGCGTTCCTCAAATCACCTTACCGCTCATGCTCCTGGCCGGCCCGGACAATGGCTCGGTGAGATTCGCGGCAAAGGCACTGGACTTGATGATCGGCAAGCGGAGCGGCAGCATTTGCTACCACTGCCAGGGCCAAAGCCGTCAAAACAGCGTCTGTTCCGGTCCCGGAAAGGCCCCGCACTTCACTGCCGTTAAATAGGCGTCGACCGCACCGCGCAGCCCTTTGTCTTGGCCGGTCAGGAAATCCCGACTAAAGCGCGGCTGCGTGCCCGCCCCCAGCATGTCGTGCAGCACCAGCACCTGCCCATCGCAGTCGGGACCAGCGCCGATGCCAATCACCGGCAGGCTGAGGCTCTGGGTCAGCTCTGCCGCCAATTGCGCTGGTACGCACTCCAGCACCAGCATGGCAGCTCCGGCCTGCTCGAGCGCCAGCGCCTCGGCGCGAATCCGCTCCGCCGCCGCGGCATCGCGCCCTTGATAACGGTATCCGCCGAGCCTGTGCACCGACTGCGGCAGCAGGCCGAGGTGCGCGCAAACGGGCACGCCAAAATCACTCAGCGAGCGGACGCAATCGAGCATCCTCGGTTCGCCGCCCTCCAGTTTGATCATGCGGGCGCCACCTTCGCCCATCAGCCGGCGGGCGCTCTCAAGCGTCTGTGCCGGCGTGGTGTAGCTCAGAAAGGGCAGATCGGCAATCAGCAGCGGGCCGGAGGTGGCGCGCGCGACGCAAGCGGTGTGATACACCATGTCATCGAGCGTGACCGGCAGCGTACTGTCCTGACCCTGAATCACATTGCCCAGAGAGTCGCCCACCAGCAGCACATCGACCCCGGCCTGCTCCAGCAGCCGCGCGAAGGTCGCGTCGTAACAGGTCAGGCAGGCAATCCGCTCACGCTCGCGCTTCATGGTGGCGAGGCGTCTCAGAGTCATGGGTTCCATGGCTAGCAGTGTCGCAAGGACTGAGCGTCTTGGGCGATGCGTGGGCTTGCTTGTCTCATCGAGCAGGAGCGACGCGCCTCAGCAGAATTGCTCATCAGGCAAGCGGAGCTGATCAAGCCAAAGCTGCTCATCCGGCAAGAGATGTGCATCAAACAGGGGGCACGGCAGGCGTGGATGCATCGCCCGTCGTGTTGGGCTGATCGGTGCGCACCTTGCGCCGGCGTCGCCGTCGGCGGGTCCCAGACGACTTTTGCTCGCTCGTCATGACGGCGCGCTCGGTCGCATTGACCTGCTGAAACTGGGTCCACCACTCGGCAAGTTCCGTATCCACCTCGCCCGATTCCGCACGCAGCAGCAGAAAATCGTAGGCGGCGCGAAAGCGCGGATGATTGATCAAGGCAAAGGGGCGCTTGCCCCGCCGCCGCTCCAGCGCGGGCTGCAGAGACCAGATCTCGCGCATCGGCAGACCCAGGCGCTTGGGGATTGCCACCCGCCTTTGCTGGCGCCCGTTGATCGAGCCCGAGGCGACAGCCATCGCCTCCGATGGGCCATGACCAGCGTCAAGCAGTCGTTGATACTCCTGCCGCACCGGCTCCCACAGCAGCACCGCGAACAGGAAGAAAGGCGCGATTGGCTTGCCTTCCTGCAATCGACGGTCGGTATTGTCGAGTCCGCGATTAACGAAAGTAATCGGGAAATCCTGTTCCTCCGCCGCCAAGCAGTTTTCGGTTTCGGGGAAAAGCTCGGCAAAGAGCCCGTAATGGCGCAGCTTCTCAAACGCCGACAAGGCACAACCCGCTTGAAATAGCTTGAGAATCTCCTCGAACAGCCGCGCCGGGGGGACGTCGTGCAACAGCGGTGCGAGCTCAAACAAGGGTGCCTCGCAGCGCGGGTCGATCATGAAACCCAGTTTGCAGGCAAAGCGCACCGCCCGCAGCATGCGCACGGGGTCCTCGCGGTAGCGCGCGACAGGATCATCGCCAATCAGTCGCAAGCGACCGGCGGCGATATCGTCGAGCCCCCCGGCGTAGTCGACCAGCGAAAAATCCTCGATATTGTAATAGAGCGCGTTAACCGTGAAATCGCGTCGTAACGCATCCTCGGCAATGCTGCCAAAGACGTTATCGCGCAGGATCATGCCGTTTTCGATCTGGCGCGCGTCATCATCATCTCCGCTGGTCACGTTCGCGGCGCGGAAGGTCGCCACCTCGACGATCTCTGGCCCGAAGAACACATGCGCGAGGCGAAACCGCCGCCCGATCAGCCGGCAATTACGAAACACCCGCCGCACATCCTCCGGGAGCGCATCGGTGGCGACATCAAAGTCCTTCGGCTCATGCCCGAGCAGCAAGTCGCGCACACCACCGCCCACCAGATAAGCCTGATAGCCGCTCTGCTTCAGCCGGTTGAGCACCTTTACCGCATTCGAGCTGATATTCGCGCGCGAAATACTGTGCTCCGGGCGCGGCACAATGCGAGGTGAATGTTCAGTCACAGAAGACAAGGAAACGAAAAGATCCGCATTTTTTTATGTTAAATGATCGACTTGTCGAAGAACCCGCTGTGCCCAAAAGACAAGCAAATGGACAGGGGCCGCGCGAACAATAAATCTCTACCGCCCGCTTGAGCCCACCAGGGAATACCGTATAATACGCGACTCTCCACCGCACGTCCCGCTCCCTTCGTCTAGCGGTTAGGACGCTGGCCTCTCACGCCGGTAACAGGGGTTCGAATCCCCTAGGGAGCGCCATTAAGCAAGGCTGTCTGCTCGCCAGCGCGTTAAAGGCCGCAGCGGTTAATGCCTGCTTGCTTTGCCCTTGAGTTGGCTAGGCATCCCGCCTAAAAGCGCTCGAAATCCTTATCGCCCCCATTGCTGCCAAAATCATCAGTTGCGACATCCGGTTCGCTGTGACGGGGGGGCGAGACCGCTTTTTTGATGGCCGGGCTTGAGCTTTCACGCTTGCCTGCTGACACCTTAAAGAACGCCATGGTTTCCTGTAGCTGCGCAGCCTGGCCGCTGAGTTCCTCGGCGGTGGCGGCCAGTTCCTCGGAGGCTGAGGCGTTCTGCTGGGTGGCTTTGTCGAGCTGGCCCATGGCCTCGTTGATCTGGCCGATGCCAGATGCCTGCTCGCCGGAGGCGGCGGTGATTTCCTCCACCAACTCGGCGGTCTTGACGATGTTGGGCACCATTTCCTCGAGCACGCGCCCGGCATCTTCGGCAATCGACAGGCTGTTGGTGGCGAGCTGATTGATCTCCTGCGCCGTGGTGCCGCTGTTCTCGGCGAGCTTGCGCACCTCGGCAGCGACCACGGTAAAGCCCTTTCCGTGCTCGCCGGCACGGGCGGCCTCGATCGCGGCGTTGAGAGCAAGCAGATTGGTCTTGTAGGCAATCTCCTCGATCATGCCGATTTTGCTGGCGATTTCCTTCATCGCCTTGACGGTGCGGTCGACTGCCTCGCCGCCCTGGCGGGCTTCCTCGGCCGAGCTTTTGGAAATGCCGTTGGTGACGCGTGCGTTCTCGGTATTTTGCTGCACCGAGGCGTTGAGTTGCTCGATGCTCGCGGTGGTCTCCTCGACGCTCGCGGCCTGCTCAGTGGCGCCCTGGCTAAGCGCCTGGGCGGTGGAGCTGACCTCACTCGACGCGGAGCTGAGACTATCCGCGCCGACACGGACCTCGCTGACCACGGTTTTCAGCTTGTCGGTCATCAGCGACATCACCGCCATCACGCTGGTCTTGTCACCGGCACGCACCTTAAGCGAACGAGTCAGGTCACCGTCGGCGAGCCGACCGGCGACATCCACCAACTCAGCCGGATCGCCGCCGAGCTGGCGCGAGGTGCCGCGCACGATGAGGATCGCCGCAGCAAGCCCGAGCAACAAGGCCACAATTCCAGCACCAATCAGCAGCGTAGTAGAGCTCTGGCCCGATGCCTCCATGGATTCCTGCAACTCGGTGGCATCCGCTTGGAGCTTATTGCCCATTCCGGTGAGATTTTCCTGCACCTGGGCCAGGTTCGGCTCCGACTCGTTGCGGAAGATCGTTGCGGCCTCCTGCACATGCTGCAGTCGCTTTTCGGCGGCCTCGATGATGTCATGCAGATGGCCGGTAACGGTTTCCAGTGCCGGCATGGTCACCTCGCGGTAGATGCGCTGGGCCTTGGCGACACCATCGTTTCCCGTGTCTTCCTGTCCCCAACTGCTGACGCGACTGCCCTCGGCGAGTGCGGCGTTGATCTCCTTGGCCGACTCGTGCAGCGTGTTGTGGGGTTCTTCGATCTCCTTGAAGATGCGAGCAAGCTGCGGATCATTCTTTTCAATGCGCGCACGTTCCGGGCCGTAGAGCAGTTTGCCCAGCGCGCACTCGCGCGGATTCATTTGCACATCGATTTCGGTCGCTCCGCTCAGCAGAGCCTCCTGCACCGTCATGGCCCAACGCAGGTGGCCGCTTTCGATGTCGGAGATTTTCTGCACCAACGCCGGGTCTACAGGTTCGTAGACCTCATCAATGGCTTGGGCGGATGCGTGCAGCTGACGATGCGGGTCCTCGATCGCGGCAAGGTAAGGCTTGAGTCCCGGAAACATGGCCTCGGCACGCTTGCGTTCGTCGCTGTAGTACCAGCGGCCAAACGCACATTTGGTGGGGTCGAGCTGAACCTCCAGCTCATTGACGTCCTTATCGAAAACAAATGACTTCAGCGCCGATGCCCAGCTCAAATGCTCGGCTTCGCGGGTGACTAAATCGGTACGCAGATTATCCGCTGCTACCACCTCATCGGAGCTTGCCAATAGAGACATCAGGCTTTGGATTCCCAAGCCGACCCCGAAAACCAAGAGCACCAACACAGCAGCGAACCCGAGCGTGATCTTGGTGCTGAGGGTCATTTGGCTTTTTGCCATTAGCGGAAACTCCTAGGATTTAGCCATATTATAAACGCGCATTGCAGGCGCTAAGCTAGGTATAGCACATGGAGCAATGCGCTGTTTCCGATAACGTCACGATTGACAATTCGCAACAAGAGTTCGCTCTGTTGTTTGCTCACGCAGCGCCGACATGTCCACCTTCGATCGTCCAGGCTTGCGGAAATTGCGTGCCATCTGTGGCACATTGCCCGAGACTGCGTGTGACCGCTTCGGGGACGCGTCGACCCAGATGGGGTGGATGCCTTGATGGCTCCGGCCGATGCGCGGCGCGAGCAGATGAAGGACAGCGCGGCGGACTAACGCGGTTTTGACATTTCGCGCGAATTGCGCGAGAACGGGTGGCAAATCCGGTCCCCTACGATGCCGGAGCATACCCAGAGCATGAAATGGATGGAGGATTTACCTCTTACGTGACTTCCCGCTCCGGCGCAGGATGCCAGCCGACCCCATGATGACAACCACCGCTCACAGTCAGGATGACCACTCGCCAGCAGCGCCTGCGCTTTTACGCGCGCTGGTGGCTGCCTATCCTCGCGGCTGGCTTCAGGCGATCGATACCAATGGGCGCTGCCTGTTTGCCCATGGCCGCGGACTTGATGCCGCCGGCTTAAAGCGCGCGGACATGACTGGCCGTCTGCTTGGCGAGTTTTTGCCGCCGGAGATTGCCGATCCCATCATGGCCGCCCTGTGCAGCCTTGGTGGCGATGAGGTGAAGGTTTTTGTCGGCGACCTGGCCGGGCAGCCGTTCCGCTTTGAGTTGACCGCCATCGCCGATCAGCCTGATCAGCCTGATCAGCCTGATCAGCCTGATCAGCTCGATCAGCCCCCCGGATTCCTGCTGGTCGCGGATCGTGCATCTTTACCCGCGGAGCCGCCGCAATCGCGCGATGACTTGCAGCGCCAGTCTTATCAGCGCTTGCTGGAGGTGCTCGAAAGCACCACGGATGCATTCTTCGAGGTCGATCCCGACTTTCGCCTGCTCTACATGAACCGCACCGGCCGCGAGGCGCTTGGCTGCTCGGATAACGGCGAGCTGATCGGGCGCAACCTTTGGGATATCTTCCCCGAGGCGGTTGGCACCCGCTTCCACCAGGAGTATGAGCGGTCCTTGCGTGAGCAAGTGCCGGTCGAGTTCGAAGCCTATTACGCCCCGCACCAGAACTGGTACGAGGTTCACGTCTACCCCTCGGCGCGTTCGCTGTGCGTCTATTTTCGCGTCACCAACGACCGCAAGGCCGAGGAGGCGCGGCTGCTCGCGAGTGAAAGCCGCTTTCGCGGGCTGTTCGAGCAGGCCGGCGATGCCATCCTGATCGCCGACGACAACGGGCGCTATTTGGATGCCAATCCGGCCGCCTGCGCCATGCTCGGCTATGATTGCGACGCGCTCAAGCAGATGAGCATTGCCGAACTTGCCGCGCCCGATGAGGCTGGGTGCTTGAGTCGCCAGTGGCGCGGGTTTTTGGATGAGGGCGAGCAGTCCGGCGAGTTTACGCTGCGCTGCAAGGACGGCACCTTGCTGATGACGGAATATCACGCGGTGGCAAACGTCATTCCCGGACAGCACATGTCGGTGCTGCGCGACATCTCTGAGCGCAAGCTCACCGAGCAGCGCCTGCTCGAGCGCTCCGAGCGCGCACAGGCGGCGAGTTCCGCCAAGAGCGCCTTTCTGGCCAACATGAGCCATGAACTGCGCACCCCGCTTAATGGCGTGGTTGGGATGCTGTCGCTGCTTGAATCGACTGTTTTATCCGCCGAACAAACAGACTATGTCGCCCAGGCCAGGCGCGCGTCGGAGCGTCTGACGCGGCTGCTGACGGACATTCTCGACCTCTCGCGTGTCGAGGCCGGGCGCCTGTTGCTGAGTCACGAAACCTTCGATTTTCACGAGTTCATCGACTCACTCAGACAGCTCTTCGCGCCCGCCGCGCGCCAGAAAGGGCTTGAGCTTGACATCACCCTGGACCCCGAGACTCCACGCCAGGTCAAAGGCGACCCGATCCGCGTTCATCAAATCCTCGGCAACTTGCTCGGCAATGCGATCAAGTTCACCGAGCACGGCAAGGTCAGCTTGACGGTCCGCTGGCTTGGCCACGGGCGGGGCGATGATCAACTGATTCTGTTCAGTGTCCGGGATACAGGCGCGGGTATCGCGGAGCTTGACCTGGATCATCTGTTCGAGCCTTTCGCGCAAGTCGATAACATCTTTACTCGCACCCACGACGGTGTCGGCCTGGGCTTGTCGATCGTGCGTAATCTGCTAAAGCTGATGGGCGGCTCCCTGTGCATTGGCAGCCAGCCGGGTATCGGCACCGAGTTCACGCTCTCCATTCCCTTTGCCCGGGCGGCAGCGCCAGCCAGCACCGCCCCGCAGGCCGACGCCGTGACAGCGGACCCGCTGCAGGGACTGCGGGTGCTGGTCACCGATGACGAGGCGGTCAATCGGCTGGTGGCGAAGAAGCTGCTTGAGAAAGCCGGCTGTCAGATTCATGCCGTCAGTGACGGCTACCAGGCACTCGATGCGCTGCGCGAGCAGCACTTCGACCTGCTGCTGCTCGACGTGCGCATGCCGGGCATGGATGGCATCGCCACCACCGCGGCCATCCGCGCCGGTGAGGCGGGCGAACACAACCGCCTGCTGCCCATCGTCGCCCTGACCGCCCATGCGATGAGCGGTGATCGCGAGCGCTTCCTCGGCGCCGGCATGGATGCCTATGCCGCCAAGCCAATCGATCTCGCGCAGCTGCGCGAAGCCATGGCCGTCGCGCTTGAGGCGCAACCGGGGCACGCCGCTAGCAACAGCTGGTAATCAGAGCGGATGACAAGAGGCTTGCCGTCTCTTACCTATCCGGGAAAATCTGGAATATTCTGACGCGATGTCCCGCCCCATTCGTGCCCAGGTCAATCTTGCGGCAATTCAGCACAACCATCGCCTGGCGCGACAACTCGCCGGTGGCGCCCGTGTCGTGGCGGTCATCAAGGCCAATGCCTACGGGCATGGGGCCGTCACGGTCGCGCGCGCGCTGGCAGCGGAGGCGGATGCCTTTGCCGTCGCCTGCAGCGAGGAGGCGTTGGAGCTGCGCGAGTCGGGCATCCACAATCCAATCCTGCTGCTTGAGGGCATTTTCGACCCCGTCGAGTTGGAGACGCTTGAGCGCCTGGCGCTGATGACGGTGGTGCATGACCAGCGCCAGCTCCAGTGGCTGCTGAACGCCCGCCCGCGCCAGCCGCTGCGGGTCTGGCTGAAGGTCGACACCGGCATGCACCGGCTCGGACTCGCCCCCGAGCAGGCCGTCGCAGCCTATCGCCAGCTTGCCAGTTGCCCGCATGTCGGGGAACTGGTGCTGATGAGCCATTTCGCTCGCGCCGACGAGGCCGATCCGGCACCGACCGACCGGCAGCTCGCGCGCTTCGCATCCTTGTCTGACACGGCCGCCGGACCCCGCAGCCTGGCCAATTCCGCCGCCATTCTCACGCGCCCTGACACCCACGCGGATTGGGTGCGCCCGGGAATCATGCTCTATGGGCTAAGCCCGCTGGAGCAGGGGCATCCGCATGCTGATGCCCTGCAACCGGCCATGTGCTTTGAATCTGAGCTGACTGCGGTGCGCGAGCTGCCTGCGGGTGCAGCCATCGGCTATGGCGGGCGCTTCGTGTGCCAGCGTCCGACTCGCGTCGGCGTGGTCGCGGCCGGCTATGCAGACGGCTATCCGCGCCACGCCCCTGACGGAACGCCTGTCGCCGTCAATGGCCAGCGCACCCGTTTGATCGGCCGCGTCTCAATGGACATGCTTACCGTCGACCTGACCGATCAGCCCCAAGCCAAGCCCGGCGATCCCGTCGAGCTCTGGGGCAACCTGGTCAGCGCCAATGAAGTCGCCGCCGCCAGCGGCACCATCAGCTATGAGCTGCTCACCGGGCTCTCGCGCCGGGTGCCGTTGCGCTACCCCGCAGTGCTCTCTTGATAGCGTCATAGCGGTGCATTAATTGATCCAGATCATGTTTTCGCGATTTTGGCGTCATTACAACATTCACAATATCTAGTGTCTTCTATACTCTGTAACACAATATCTTGTGCCTTAGCCTGAGAGGACGCCTCATGGCGCATTCCCAATCCAGCCTCGCCAGCCTGCCGCGGCGCGTGCTTAAGCGCGACGGGGAGGAAGTGCCATTCGCGTCCGCGCGGATTGAGTCGGCGATCCTGCGCGCCGGGCGCGCGAGCGGGGAGTTTGATGAGCTCGAGGCCGGCCTGCTGACCGCCCAGGTGGTCAAGGTATTGGCGCACCGCTTCGATAACGGGCGCGTTCCGGATATCGAGGACATCCAGGATGTCGTCGAGCAGACTCTGATCAGCGCCAATCATTTCGAGACCGCGCGATCATACATCGTCTATCGCGAGCAGCATCGCAAACTGCGCCACGACCATCGCACCCTGGTCGATGTCGCGGGCTCCATCAATGAATACCTCGACCGCTCCGACTGGCGCGTCTCAGCCAACGCCAACCAGGGCTATTCTCTCGGCGGGCTGATCCTGAACACCTCGGGCAAGATGATCGCCAATTATTGGCTCAGCCACGTCTATACGCCCGAGATCGGCCAGCCGCACCGCGACGGCGATTATCACATCCATGATCTCGACATGCTCTCCGGCTACTGCGCCGGCTGGTCGCTGCGCACCTTGCTCAACGAGGGGCTGAACGGCGTCCCCGGCCGGGTCGAGGCCGGCGCGCCTAAGCACATGTCCTCGGCCATCGGCCAGATCGTCAATTTTCTCGGTACCCTGCAGAACGAATGGGCCGGTGCCCAGGCGTTCTCGAGCTTCGATACCTATCTTGCGCCCTTCGTGCGGGTGGACCAGCTTGACTACAGCCGTGTGCGCCAGTACATCCAGGAGCTGATCTACAACCTGAATGTTCCCTCGCGCTGGGGTACTCAGACACCCTTCACCAATCTCACCTTCGACTGGGTCTGCCCGGAAGATTTGCGCGACCAGGTGCCCCTGATTGGCGGCGTCGAGCAGTCTTTCACCTATGGTGAACTGCAAGCCGAGATGGACATGATCAACCGCGCTTACATCGAGGTGATGACCGCGGGCGATGCGAAGGGCCGAATTTTTACCTTCCCGATTCCGACCTACAACATCACGCCGGATTTTATCTGGGACAGCGAGAATGCCGAGCGGCTGTTTGAGATGACAGCCAAGTACGGGCTGCCCTACTTCCAGAACTTTATCAACTCCGAGCTCACCCCCAACATGGTGCGTTCCATGTGCTGCCGGCTGCAGCTCGACCTGCGCGAGCTGCTCAAGCGCGGCAACGGGCTGTTCGGCTCGGCCGAGCAGACCGGGTCGCTCGGGGTGGTCACCATCAACTGCGCGCGCCTAGGTTATCTGAGCAAGGGCAACGAAGACGATCTGTTCGGGCGCCTGGACCACCTGCTGCAGCTAGCGCGTCATAGCCTTGAGCTCAAGCGAAAGGTTATCCAGCGCCATCTCGATGCCGGGCTCTTCCCTTATTCAAAGCGCTACCTGGGCACTCTGCGCAATCATTTCTCGACCATCGGCGTGAATGGCTTAAACGAGATGATCCGCAACTTCACTGCCGACTCGCAGGACATCACGAGCGAGTGGGGCCGCGAGTTTGCCAGCCGTTTTCTCGATCATGTGCGCGAGCGCATGGTGACCTTTCAGGAAGAAACCGGCCATATGTATAACCTAGAGGCGACACCGGCCGAGGGCACGACCTATCGCTTCGCGCGCGAGGACAAGAAACGCTACCCGGACATCCTGCAGGCCGGCAGCGAGGAGTCGCCCTACTACACCAACTCCTCACAACTCCCGGCCGGCTTCACTGACGATCCCTTCGAGGCCCTGGCCCTGCAAGAGGGTCTGCAATCCAAATACACCGGCGGCACCGTGCTGCATCTCTATATGAGCGAGAAGATCAGCTCCACCGACGCTTGCAAGCGATTGGTAAAGCGAGCACTTGAGAACTTCCGCCTCCCTTATGTCACGGTGACGCCGGTTTTTTCTATCTGCCCGCATCACGGTTATATCGCCGGCGAGCATGAGTTCTGCCCCAAGTGCGATCAGGAGTTGATCGCGCGTAAGCGCGCTGAGGCCCAGGGCGCAGAGCTTGCCAGCACCGGCGGAACGCCGGCGCTAACGCACTAATCAATTGTTGTAAAAGACATCCTTCGCCCCTTAATCGGAGACATCTCATGCTGACCGACGACAACATCGAAATCCGCGACGAAGAACGCACCCGCTGCGAGGTCTGGACCCGGGTGATGGGATATCACCGTCCGGTTTCAGCCTTCAACGCCGGCAAGCAGTCCGAGCATCGCGATCGCGTCATGTTCTGCGAAACACCGCAGGGCCAGGGGGAACGGTCAAACGCGCACGCGGGCCAATCCGCATTCGAAGAAGAGCGCCATCTCCAGGCGGCCTGATTCGCCTTTACTCGCAACTTACGAAGCTGCCATGTCCGACGCTGTTCAAACCGTTGAGCCAAGGCTGACCTTAGGCTGTGCGCCAGAGGTCGGTTGTCAGACCACGGCTGCGGAAATGCGCGAGCGATCCAATCTTGAGCAAGCTACCACGGACTTAGCTTCCGCACCGGATGCAGCAGAGGCACTGCGCCTTGGGGGCCTGACCGCGATGACCACCGGCGATTATCCCGGCGAGTTGGCGGCGACTCTCTTCTGTCATGGCTGCCCGTGGCGCTGCCCCTATTGCCACAATGCGCATCTGCTCGATGCTGGCCAGGCGCCAGCGCTCGACTGGGCAGAGGCGCGGGAGTTTCTTGCCCGACGTCAGGGGCTGCTCGATGCCGTGGTTTTCAGCGGTGGGGAGCCGACAGCGCAAGCTGCCTTGCCTGCCGCCATGGCCGAGGCTCGCGCGCTTGGCTTCAAGATCGGACTGCATACTGGCGGCCCCTTTCCAAGACGACTCACCCGAATCTTGCCACTGGTTGACTGGATCGGGCTCGATATCAAAGCACTGCCCGCGGACTATCCGCTGATCACCGGCGTGCCCGGCTCCGGAGAGCAGGCCTGGGAGAGCCTTCAGCTCGTGCTCGATTCTGGCGTTGATCTGGAAGTGCGCACCACCCTGATGCCGGGATTCGACCACCCTGAGTATCTCGCGCCACTGATGCAGCAGCTTGCCGACGCCGGCGTGGCCCGCTACGTCCTGCAGCAATGTCGCCCCCACTCCCTGCTCGACCCCGAGTTGCGCGCCCGGCTGCCGCTTGCGATTGATCTTCCGCAGAATATCCCCTTCGCGCATTTCAGCCTGCGCCAGGATTGAATCTCGCGACCGGGCGCAGCCAGACTCAGCAGGAGGCTGGGGAATAAACCTCCGATTGGCGAAAATCTCCCGCAGCCAATCGATCCGGTATCCTTAAAACGCAGTATCTCCGCGCTGGCCCAGCCGCTCTTTTCGCAATAATTGCGCTTGCGAGCTGATGGCAACCGGTTATGCTTGGCAGTGCCCGCGCAACGCTCGGGCGCTCACCCTATCAAGCATCTGCCGGAGATCCTGCCTATGGCTATTACCGCCTTTATTTTCGGGCTGCTGATTTATATCGGCTTTCGCGTATTTTCCGGTTCGCTCTATACGGTCAAACCCAATGAGCGCGCCGTGCTTACCTCTTTTGGTCGCGCCCAGCGCATCGGTGACAGCTTTGTCACTGACGACAGCTTGAACGACGAGGAAAGGCAGCGTTATCAGTTCCCGATGCTGCGCACCATCGGCCCTGGCGGACCATATTTTAAATGGCCCTGGCAACAGGTGCACAAGGTAGACGTTGCCACCCAAGCCTTGGACCTGACCTGGGACCCGACCAAGCGCCAATCGACCATTGAGGCTGTCACTAAGGATAACCTGACCACCGGCGTGAATGGCCAGATACGCTTTCGCGCCTCGGAGAGCAACCTCTACGCTTACCTTTTTGGTATCGACAGCCCGCTTGAGCATGTGATGGGCTATTTCGTCTCGGTGCTGCGCGAGCGGATTGCCAATTTTGTCGATCCGAAGGGCCAGAGTCTGGTTGGGGACAGCGAAATGCAGGGTGATGAAGGCACTGGCCCGGCAGTCGATCTGTCCGAAGGGGTGTCGATCAACGACTTGCGCAAAAATCTGCCGCTGCTGAATGACTACATGGAGCAGCAGTGCCGCTCGACCGGCACGCGTTATGGCATCGAGCTCGATGCTGCGCTCATTACTCAGATCGACCCGCCGACCGAGGTTGACCGCGCGCTCTCAGCGATTAACTCCACCCGCAATCAGGTCGCGGCGGATATCAGCACCGCACGCGCCGATGCCGAGCAGCAGATCACCATGAGCAAGCGTGCGGTGGAGATCGCCAGCAACAACGCCCAAGCTGAGGTGGCGCCGCTGCGCGAGCTTGGTGAGACCTTGTCCAAGATCAAGGGGACGGGTGGCCGCGAGGCCTTGCGCGCCTACCTGCGCAACATGCGCATTCCGCTGCTGAAGCAGGCGCGGCGCATCGTGCAAGTCACCGCCCCGAGCCGCTGAAGGAGGACATCATTATGTTTATCGATCAAGGTTTCGGCGCGGCTATCGCGTTCTTTTTTGGTCTTATTTTTATTCCAGTGTTCCTCGGGCTGTCGCGTTCCTTCGGGCTCTATGCGGTAGTGCGCGAGCGTGAGGCACAGGTGTTCACGCTCTTCGGACGGGTGATTGGCACCCTGGACGAGTCTGGCCTGCGTTATCCGGTCAGTCATTTCGGACTGAAGGCCTTGCTGGTGCCATTCTTCGGCAAACGCTACCTGGTCAGCACCGCGCTGAAGCAGTATTACCTGCGCGATCAGATGGTCAACTCAGAGGAGGGCACGCCCATGGGCGTGGGCATCTGGTATGAGATGCAGGTCAGCAACCCGGTGTCCTATCTGTTCGTCAACGCCAATCCCGAGGGCTCTCTGCAGGCGAATGTCGCCAGCTCGACCATCTCGACCCTAAGCAATCTTGAGATGGACAAGATGCTCGAGGATCGCCATCAGCTCAGTCGCAAGGTGCGCGCGACCGTGTCCCCGCTGTCGGAGAAATGGGGTTACAAGCTGGGCTCGGTCTATATTCGTAAGGTCGCCTTCACCGACCGGCAGATGGTGGACAACATCACCGAGAAAGTCGTCAAACGCCTGGTGCAGGTCACCAGCGCGATGAAGCAGGACGGCGAGAACCGCGTTGGTTTGATCAAAAGCCAGACCGCCTACAAGGTGTCGCAGAAAATGGCCGAGGCCGCCGCGACCCGCCCAGCAGTGGTGGGTGCCGCGCTCAACGATCTCGCCGGCAAGGACCCGGAAGTGCTGGCCGCCGTGCTGGATGTGATGGAAACGGACCAGTTGATCGCATCCAACGCCGAGGTCGACGTGCTGCCGGCTGACGCGCAGATGCTGGTTGAGCTGGGCGGTGCCTCGGGACGCCCGGCGCCGATGGCACTCGACAGCGACGCCTTTGCCTGAAATCTGCTGCGCCGCTGATCTGGCGCGCTGCTAATGTGGTGCGGCAGGCACACCCACGGTCAGAAGCCGAAGCCTCTGGCCGCGGGGCTTATCGTTCACAGCCCTGACCAAGCTGGGGATTGATCAACCCTGTGCTTCGGTGTGTTCCACCAGAGGGTCAGCAAAGTCCTTTGGAAAAGCGCGATAAGTCAATTGCTTGTTGCGTTTGCCTAAAAAATCTATAAAATTACCCGGGCAAGCGCCTTGCTTTCCTGTTGTTTTCAATTATGCTTTACGGCATCATTCCCTTGTTTCCCCTGCCTGGGAGCGGATCATGCCATGAACAAGCTCTACGACCCTTCTGCCACAGCAGCCCTTTCCAGTGTTGACGCAGACGGGCTGTCTTCGCGCCGCGACTTTCTACGCCAGCTCGCTTTTGCCGGCGGCGGTCTGCTGCTCGGCGGTGCACCAAGCCTGCTTGCGGCGGCGCCCAGTTCATTGCAAACCCAGGTCTCGGCGCTGGTCAAGCGCATGCGTGCCGAGGGGCGCATTTCCTCCCGCGAGCGCACATCCTGGTCAATCTACGATTTCTCTGCGCGGCAGAAACTGGTCGCCATCAATGAGGACATCCCGCGTCAGGCGGCGAGCATGATCAAGCCGTTCGTGGCCCAGGCGTTTTTCTACTCCGCCGACAGGCGCGGCTCCGGGCTCACGTTTTCAAGCTCGGTGCGCGATATCATGGAACGCAGCATTCGCCGCAGCAGCAACACGGCCACCAATGAGCTCATGCAGATGGTCAGCCGCGCCAACGGCAATCATGGCCCGGGGGATGTCGAGCGGGTGCTGAAAACCTATGCGCCGGGTGTTTTCCGTGAGACAAGCGTGGTCGAGTATATTCCGGCCGGCGGGCGCACCTACCGCAATATGGCCTCGGCGCATGATTACAGCCGCTTCCTGTTCGCGCTCTGGCAAAACCGCCTGCCGCACTCCCAGGAGTTGCGCGAGATCATGGGCTTGCCCAATCACGACCGCATTGCCCGCGGGGTGAGCAGCATCCCCGCAAATGTGCGTGTCTACGACAAGACCGGCTCGACCGCGCGTCTGTGCGGCAACATGGGCATCATCGAGTGTCGGGACAGCCGCGGGCGCCCGCGACCCTATACCTTCATCGGCATTATCGAGCGCGACAGCCGCACCGAGTCCTACACCAGCTGGATTACGGCACGCAGCAATGCGCTGCGATCAGTCTCCAACCTGGTTTATCTTTACATGAAAGATCAGCACCGTTTGGTGTGAATCCTCCAGGGCTGATGGTCCCAGCGGCCAGTCAGCCTTTCGCCTGCTCCTGGCGCGAGTCCCGGCACGCGCGTGAGTCCTCGACGGCGAGCGCGCTTGCAGTCCTGACACTTGTCTCCCTGCAAAAGCGTCTCCAAGCCATTCCAATCCCAGACGACGACCGCCGTGCGCCGGCTCTCACCTGCTGCATTGATCCGCGTGGACAGCCTCGCTCACGCAATCGCGTTGCCTTAGCAGGGCAATTGCCGGACGGGTCCGCAGCCCTCGCCGCTTGGCAAAAAGCCTTCGATCCATTAGCATCCGTCAATGACATCGTAATAAATCGAGGCTAGGAGCAGCGCGACCCGGCCCAAATGGCGACTCACCACCTCGCCGCCGTCCATTGTAATGGATTGATTGCTCGCTGGTCGGCCATGTCCACGGCGTCAGTTGTGTCGCCCTGCCTTGGTTTTTGCGCATCACGACGATCATCAGGCTCTGTTGTCAGTTTGTAAGCGAGGTTTCGCATGCCTGTTCTCAAGGGTTCTTCCCTCCGTCTTATTCTTGTGCTCGCCGCTCTCTTTGTAGCCGGTATCGGGTTCGCGGGCGTCTTTAACGCCACGCTGAGCGCCACCAACGAGATGGAGTTCTGCGTCTCGTGCCACACCATGGAGACCAACTACAAGGAATATCAGGAGAGTATGCACTTCAAGAACCAATCGGGCGTGCAAGCAACCTGCTCCGATTGCCATGTGCCCAAGCCCTTTTTGCCCAAGATCGCCACCAAGGTGATCGCGGCCAAGGATGTGTACCACGAAATCATGGGCACCATTGATACTCCGGAAAAATTCGAGGAGCATCGTTGGGCCATGGCCTCGCGGGTGTGGCAGAAGATGGAGCGCAGCGACTCACGCGAGTGCCGCAGCTGTCACGAATTCAAGAACATGGACCTGTCCGAGCAAGGCCGTTCTGCACGCAGCCGCCATTCCCGCGCCGAGGACAAGGGCCAGACCTGCATCGACTGCCACAAGGCTGTCGTGCATGAGATGCCAAGCGAGCCGGAGGATGACGATGCCTAGTGACTCGCGCCTGGCGCGCGCGCAGGCGGCGACCCGCCCCCGCCCCCGCCTTGTGAGCCTGTCTGTTTCTCTGCTTGTGGCGCTGGGGCTCATCACCACCACCGCGCTGGCGGATAACCCCGAACTCGACCGCGAACTGCGCCTGTCGGCCATGATCGGCGACAGCGAGTCCATCTCCGGGCTCATTGATCAGGGCGCCAGCGTCAACGCCGCCAATGAGTTTGGCAAGACCGCCTTGATGATGGCGGTTGAAAGTGACAGCATGGGGGCGGTTGCCACCTTGCTGAATCGTGGCGCTGACGTGAATGGTCGGACTGTCGCGGGCTGCAGCGCGCTGACCTTCGCCGCCGAGAACGGCCACATAGGTATCTCTGCGCTGCTGCTTGAGCGCGGCGCGCATGTCCACGACCGCACCCGGTCGGGCTGGGATTCGCTGATGATCGCCAGCCGCTATGGCATCTCCGAGATGGTGCGGCAGTTGCTGTTTCGAGGAGCCGATCCGCGCGCGGCCGACAAGGACGGACGCACCGCGCTGATGAACGCGGTCGCCGCCGGTTTTCCTGAGACCGCGCAGCTGCTACTCCAGGCCGGGGCGGATATCAACGGCCGCGACAACGAGGGCGACACCCCGCTGATCATCGCTGCCGACAACGGCCATCAACCGGTCGTCGGGCTGCTGCTTGGCGCTGGCGCCAATGTTAATGCGCGCGATGAGTTGGGGATGAGCGCGCTGTCATGGGCGGTTGCCGACGGATACCCGGAGATTACGCGCATGCTGCTTGGCGCCGGAGCTGACCCGAATGTCGCCGATGTCGATGGTCTCACCCCGCTGATGCTGGCTGCCAGCCAGGGCGATTCCAATCTGCTCCGGCTGCTGCTCGCGCATGGCGCGAACCCCGCCTTAACCGACGCCGACGGCCAGACGGCGGCCGACCTCGCCCGCAGCGGCGGGCATCAGGCTGCCGCCAGCATACTCAGCAATGACAACTAACACTTGCACGCCTCGCGGCGTTTGCCTCATCACCAGACCCGGCGCCAACCGCGTCGAACCCAATCGCATGGAAGCCCCCGCGCACTAGCGCACAACGGAGCTGTGCCAACCCCAGTCGCCCAGTCTGCAATGGTATTCACGCCATCGGCTCGGGCCACGCTGTATTTCCCTAGAAAAAGTCAGGAGGAGGAATGATGACCAAGCAACCCCCAACCCGCGCTCTGATCGGCGCAGCCCTTGCACTCGGGCTCGGCTCGGGCGCGGCCCTGGCCGAGACCGCCACCAGCGACATGCTCGCTAACACCTGTGCCGGCTGTCATGGCACCTATGGCAACAGTCAAGGCCCCGCAACGCCAACCATCGCTGCGATGGACCCGATCGTCTTCGTCGAGACCATGCAGTACTTCCGTGATGACGAGACCTACTCGACCATCATGGGCCGTATCGCACGCGGCTACACCGATGAAGAACTCGAGAAGATGGCGGAGTACTTCCACAAGCAGGAGTATGCGGCAGCCAAGCAGGATTTCGACCAGGCGCTGGTCGAGCAAGGCGGCGAGCTGCATGAAAAGTACTGCGAGAAGTGCCACATCGAAGGCGGCAAGCCGGTCCCCGAGGAAGAGGACTATTACATTCTGGCCGGTCAATGGACACCCTATCTGAAGTACGCCATGACCGATTTCCGCGACGAGCGTCGCGAGATCCCCAAGAAGATGAAAAGCAAGCTTGAGTCCATGCTCGAGTCCGACGGTGAAGATAGCCTCGCCGCCCTCTGGGCCTACTACGCGAGCCAGCAATAAGCATCCAGGAGGAGAACAGGACATGACAATGAACAGACGCGACTTCGTCAAATCCACCGGAGCCCTGGCCGCCGTCAGCGCCGTCGGCTTCCCGCACATCGCCCGCGCCGAGAGCAAGAAGGTCGTCGTGGTGGGCGGCGGCACCGGCGGTGCCACCGCGGCCAAATACCTGAAGCTTGGCGACTCGAACATCGATGTGACCCTGATCGAGCCGAACAAGACCTACTTCACCTGCTACATGAGCAACGAGGTGCTCAGTGGCGACCGCAAGCTTGACTCTATCGAGCACGGTTATGACGGTCTGAAAGGTCACGGCATCAAGGTTGTGCATGACAGTGCCACCGGCATCGACGCCGAGAAAAAGGTCGTCAAGACCGCCAGCGGCGAGGAATTCCCCTACGACCGCTGCGTCGTCGCCCCGGGCATCTCCCTGCTGTACGACAAAATCGAGGGCTACAGCGAGGAAGCCGCGCAGAAAATGCCCCATGCCTGGAAGGCCGGCGAGCAGACCAAAATCCTGCGCAGCCAGCTTGAAGCCATGAAAGACGGCGGCACTGTGCTGATCGCCCCACCGCCCAACCCCTTCCGTTGCCCGCCCGGCCCTTACGAGCGCGCCAGCCAGATCGCCATGTATCTGAAAGAGTCCAAGCCCAAGTCCAAGGTGCTGATCATGGACTCTAAGCAGAAGTTCTCCAAGCAGGGCCTGTTTACCCAGGGCTGGGAGCGCCTCTATGGCTTCGGCACCGAGGATGCGCTGATTGAATGGCAGCCGGGTCCGGATTCCGCCGTGGTCGGTGTCAATGCCGATGACATGTCGGTGACAACTAGCTTTGGCGACACCATCAAGGCCGATGTGATCAACATGATCCCTCCGCAGCACGCCGGCAAGATCGCTCAAGAAGCCGGCCTGACCGACGACAGCGGCTGGTGCCCGGTCGATAAAAAGACGTTTGAGTCCAGCATCCATGCCGGCATTCATGTCATCGGCGACGCTTGCATCGCCACCAAGATGCCCAAATCCGGCTACTCGGCCAACAGTCAGGCCAAGGTCACGGCGGCCGCCATCATCGCCATGCTAAACGGGGACGAGCCCGGCATCCCGGCCTATGTGAATACCTGTTATTCCATCGTTGGTAAGGACTATGGCATCTCGGTCGCGGCGGTCTATCGCCTGAGCGAGGATGGCGCCACCATCGCCGGTGTCGAGGGTGCCGGTGGTCTAACACCGATGGATGCACCTGAGTGGGCATTGGCACGGGAAGTCAAATACGCCCATAGCTGGTACAACAATATCGTTCACGATATTTTCAGCTGATCGGCTCTCGGTCAGTTGCCTGAGAATTCGGGGTCGTTCTGACCCCGAATTCTTGCCCGCTTCCGTGCGGGCTGATCTCCATCGAATTGCTCTCCCGACCCACCCGAACGACGCGGCTTTGGTATTCTGCGCGATGAGATTTCTTTTCCTTCATCCGCAGATATTCCGCGCGCCCGATGGTTCAATCCACCTCGACTCTGCCTGATCGGTCGCTCGCGGATCGCCCGGCGTCCGAGTCATGGCTGCGCGAGCTCGACGCGCATTACGAGCCCGCAGACCGCGAGCGCATTGCGACTGCCTGTGCGCTGATGATCGACTGCCGCAATGAAGCGCGGCTCGACACCGGCGAAACCGAAGCGCGTCATCGCCTGGCCACGGCGGATATCCTGTTCAACCTGCGCATGGACGCCGATACCCTGTGCGCCGCGCTGCTGAACGGCTGTCTCGATCGCGATGCGCTGACCGAAGCCCGCCTTGCCGAGCGCTTCGGATCGGGGATCGCGCGCATGGTGGCCGACCTTGGGCGCATCGGCGCCCTGACCAATGTCGAGCGCATCATCGCCGAGAAGGATCAGCACGAGCACGAGGAAAACCTGCGCCGCCTGCTGCTCGGCATCGCCGAGGACGTGCGGGTGGTGCTGGTGGTGCTGGCCGAGCGCCTGCACCTGATGCGCGCCGCCAAGTCGCTGGAGCCCAGCCGCCAGATCGCGCTGGCCGAGGATACCGAGCGCGTCTATGCCCCTCTGGCCAACCGGCTTGGTGTGTGGCAAATCAAATGGGAGCTTGAAGACCTGGCGCTGCGCTACCTGCATCCGCAGGAGTACAAGCGTGTTGCCACCGCGCTGCGCGAGCGCCGCGCCGAGCGCCAGGACTACATTGCGCAGGTGATTGCGCTGTTGCAGCAGGAGTTCGCGCGCGCCGGCATCGAGGCGCAAATCTACGGGCGCCCGAAGCATATCTATAGCATCTGGAAAAAGATGCAGCGCAAGGCTGTCGACATTGAGCAGATTTTCGATCTGCGCGCGCTGCGGGTCATTGTGGCCGATATTCCCGCCTGTTATGCCGCGCTCGGGGTGGTGCATGGGCTGTGGAAGCACATCCCGCGCGAGTTCGATGATTACATCGCCACGCCGAAAGGCAATCTCTATCGCTCCCTGCACACCGCGGTCATTGGCCCCGGTGACAAGCCGCTCGAGGTGCAGATCCGCACCCAGGAGATGCACGAGCACGCTGAGCTCGGCGTCGCCGCGCACTGGGCCTACAAGGAGGCCGCCGGCCATGATGCCGACTTTCAGCGCCGCGTGGTGTGGATGCGCAACTGGCTGGAACTGCAGAACGACTGCGACCAGAGCGGTGAGCTGCTCGCGCGCTTCAAGGCCGAGTGCGAGCCATCGCATGTCTATGTGCTGACCCCTCAGGCCAAGGTGATTGAGCTGCCCAAGGGCGCCACGCCGCTTGATTTCGCCTACACCATTCATTCGGAAATCGGCCACCGCTGCCGTGGCGCGCGGGTCAATGGGCGCATCGTACCGCTAACCCATCAGCTCGCCAGTGGCGAGTCGGTGGAGATACTGACGCAGAAAAACGCCACCCCAAGCCGCGACTGGCTGAGTGCGCATCATCACTACATGGTGACTGCCCGGGCGCGTAACCGCGTGCGCCAGTGGTTCAAGTCGCAGGACTTCGATCGCCATCTGAGCGAGGGGCGCGTCGCGCTGGAGAAGGAACTGGCGCGCTTGAACATCGAAGCCAAACCAATGCTCGATCAGATCGCGCCGCGCTATAACCTGCAACGCGGCGAAGACCTGCTGGCCGCCATTGGTCGTGGGGACCTGACCGCTGGGCAGATTGCGCGCCAGGTCGGCGAGCCGCGCCCCGCGTCGGCAGACAGCCAAAGCGCTGCCCAAGCTGAGGCCGCGACCCTGCAACAGATGACTTTCAAGCCGCGTCCGGCCAGATCAGGGCAGGCCCGATCAGGACAGACCCAGGCCGGCTCAGGCAGCCGCGAGCCGGGCATCGTGGTGCAGGGCGTCGGTGATCTGATGACCCAGATCGCCAGCTGCTGCAAGCCGGTGCCGAGCGATCACATCGTCGGCTTCGTCACCCGCGGGCGCGGTATCCGCATTCATCGCCAGAGCTGTCGCAACATCGCCCATCTACCGCCGGGCGATCGCGAGCGCCTGGTGGAAGCGCATTGGGCCGAGCAATCCGCCGATACCCGGTTTGCCGTCGATCTCCGCCTGCTCGCTGTCGACCGCCGCGGCCTGCTGCGCGATGTCTCCGCCGCGCTGGCCGATGCCCATGCCGATGTCGTCGGGGTAGCCACTCACAGCGACAGGCGTGCCGATGTCGCCAGCATGCGCTTTACGCTGAACATTCGCGGCATCGACGAACTCGACCGCCTGGTGACCAAGCTGCGACAGGTTGCCGACGTGCTTGAGGTCAAACGTGTCTAGCTTGGTTGCGCGCGCTCTTGCCCTGCTACTGGCATCCGGAGTCGGTTTTCTGACCGCAGCGCAAGCCGCGGCTTCCGCAACAGACACGCCCGCGGCTGAGCTCGCCCCGGTTGCAGATGCGGCGACTGTGCTCCAGCGCCCCATCGCCCCACTGGAGCACGGCTGGGCGTACCGCTGGGGTGATTCGCCTCTGGAGCCAGACGGCAGGCCAGCCTGGGCCACCGGGACCGGGACCGGGACCGGGGCCGATCAATGGATTGGGATTCACTTCCCGTCGAATCCGCCCGGGCGCGACGGGCGCGAGCATGTCTGGTACCGGGTGCCGCTGCCACCAATGGACTGGCGCGATCCGGCGCTGTTTATCTTCAGCGTCGACATCTTGGTCGAGGTCTATCTTGACGGCGAGCGCCTGTATCACTTTGGCGACTTCGATGCTGAGGGCCACGGAGCTTTCGTAGGCTGGCCCTGGCACCTGATCTCGCTGCCGCGCGACGCCGGTGGCAAAACCCTCTACTTTCGCATCTTCTCCGACTACAAAGACATCGGCCTGTGGGGCGACATCCTGCTTGGCGAGCGCATCGAGCTGGTGGAGCGGGTCCTTGCGCAATCATTGGAACGGCTGGTAACCGGTGGCTTCTCGCTGCTGATCGCGGTGCTGGCCCTGGTGCTGGCCCCGCTTGAGCGCAGTCGCCATGGCTTTGGCGCCATCGCGCTCTTTGCCGCGGCATCCAGTGCCATGCTGTTTAGCAGTGCCCCGGCCAGCACACTGATGCTGAATCGTCCCTTGCTGTGGGAGTTCGTCGGCGCTGGTGGCTATTACCTGATCCCGGTTGCCATCGCCTGGCTGCTCGAGCAATGGCTGCGTCCTGCGCGTAGCTCACTGCTTGTGCTGGTCCGCTGGGTGCATATCGCCTACTTTATTGGCGCGCTAGGGCTGGCCTGGCTCGGTTGGGTGTCGCTGGCCAACACCTATCCTCTCTTTGATGCGCTCTTCACCATCACCCTGGTTGCGATGATGGTACCGGCGCTGCGTCTGGCGCAAGCTGGCACCCTGGAGCAGAAACTGATCCTGTCCGCGGTGGCGCTGCTCGACATTCTGCTCCTGCTCGACTTGGCGGTGGCTCATAGCCTGCTGCCCTGGACCGAGATACCTCTAGCCTGGGGCGTGCTGGCCTTTTCACTCGTGATCGTCATCATCTCGGTGCGCCATTTCGCCGCCACCCAGCGCGAGTTGGCGCGGCTCAACGCGTCACTTGAGAGTCAGGTGACGGCGCGCACCAGCGAGCTTGAACGCATGGTCGAGCGCGAAGGCGCCCGTGCGCAATTATTGGAGATCGAAAACCGCAAGAGCGCCGAGCTCGATGCACTCATCATGCAGCTGCAAGGCTGCCAGCGCCTGAGTGCCAGCGAGGCCGTGCTGGCCGATGCATTGCCTGGACTCTGCGACCCGCTGTCGGGCACTTTCTACCTGCGTACCGCCGGGCGCCACATCGGTCAAGGCACCAGCTGGGGCCCGCGCGCGCCAGACCTTGACGAGAGCCTGACGGCCACCACGATGCGCCAGGAAAGCGAAGCGCAGTCAGTCGATATTGATGCCAGCGCCAGCAGCCAGGTGTGGCCCTTTCGGCTGCACTATGAGCATCCGCAGCTCGGTGACACCGACCTCGGGCTCCTGCTGATTCGCTCGCCAATGGATAGCCGCTCGAGCAGCACGGCAGAAGACATCGACTTCTGGTGGAGGGTGCTCGGGCGCTCGGTGGAGAGGATCAACCTGACGCTGTCTCTGCTCGCGCTTCAGGACGGGCTGCGCGTGCTCTCCTACGAAGACGGCCTGACCGGGCTCAAGAACCGTCGCTTTCTCGATGAGATGCTCGTGCGCGAGATTGCGGTGGCGCAGCGCCAAAGCTCGCCCCTGTCGCTGCTGATCTGCGATGTTGATCACTTCAAGCGCTTCAATGATACCCACGGACATGCCGCTGGTGATGAGGCGCTCAAACAGGTTGCCGTGCGACTGCGGCAAGTCTTTCGCGATACCGACCTGATTTGCCGCTATGGCGGCGAGGAATTTGTCCTGCTGCTTCCTTCCGCCGAGAGCGCACCGGCGCGCGAGCGCGGCGAAACTCTGCGTGCCCAGGTCGCATCCGAGCCTATCCTGTATGAAGGCCAGCCGCTGGCCCCGGTCACGGTATCCATTGGTATCGCCAGCTACCCCGACCCGGTTAGCGATCCCAAAGACCTGATGGCGCGCGCCGACGAAGCCCTGTATCGCGCCAAGGAATCAGGCCGCAATCGGATTGAACTGGCAACCTGAACTGGCGGCTGAGCCGCCTGGCCAACCCCCGTGGCTGAGTCTAGGCCGCAGCCACGCCGCTATCAATGGCGGCCTGGGCGACCGCAGCAGGGACGCGCTCTCGCAGACGCGGGTCGAAGGGTTTGGGGATGATGTAGTCGGGGCCGAATTCCAGCTTGTCGAGTTCATAGGCTTGCAGGACTTCCTTTGGCACCGGTTCGCGGGCGATGGTGCGCAGGGCCTCGACTGCGGAGATCTGCATCTCCTGGTTGATGCGCGAGGCTCGCACGTCGAGCGCGCCGCGGAAGATGAAGGGGAAGCCAAGCACATTGTTGACCTGGTTCGGATAATCCGAACGGCCAGTGGCCATGATCAGATCATCGCGCACCTTGAATGCCTGCGTTGGGCGGATCTCTGGAATGGGATTTGAGAGCGCAAAGACGATCGGCTTGGGCGCCATGGAGGCGAGCATGGCGTCGCTGACCAGATCAGGGCCGGAGACGCCGATGAAGACGTCGGCATCCTGCATGGCGTCTGCCAGGCTACGCTTGTCGGTCGGGTTGGCGATTTCGGCCTTGAAGGTATTGAGATCATCGCGCCCGGGGTGGATCACGCCCTTGCGGTCGAGGGTGAAAATGTTCTCAAGCTTTGCGCCCAAGCTCACCAGCAGATGAATGGCCGCGATGCCGGCGGCACCGGCGCCGAGGATGACGATTTTGGCCTCGGCCAGCGTCTTGCCCTGCAATTCCAGTGCGTTCAGCAGTCCGGCGGCGATGATGATGGCGGTGCCGTGCTGGTCGTCGTGGAACACCGGGATGTCCAACCGTTCAATCAGCCGCCGCTCGATATCAAAGCAGTGCGGTGCGGCGATGTCCTCGAGATTGATGCCGCCGAAGGTCGGAGCGATGTTTGCCACCGTTTCGATGAAGGCATCCGGGCTGTCGGCATTGACTTCGATATCGAAGCAGTCGATGCCGGCAAAGCGCTTGAACAACACTGCCTTGCCTTCCATCACCGGCTTGCCGGCCAGGGAACCGACATTGCCCAGACCCAGCACGGCTGTGCCGTCGGTGATGACCGCAACCAGGTTGCCCTTATTGGTGTAGCGGTAGGCATCGGCCGGATCAGCATGGATGCGGCGCACAGGCTCAGCCACGCCTGGCGTGTAGGCTAGCGCAAGCTGATGCTGGGTGCTGGCCGGTTTGGTGATTTCGGTGGCGATTTTGCCGGGGATTGGCTCGGCGTGATAGGCGAGCGCCTCGGCGTTGATGTCGGCGTCTTGGGCGGCGGTGTCGGTCACGTTGTTATCTCCGGTCGTTGAATATGGTTACTGAGTTCGGTCAGGACGAAGCAGGCGGTGCCGCAGGTTCCGGTGTCTTTGCCTTACCCAACCCATGGAACCACTCACGCCCGCGTTGGAAGACCACGTAGAGCATGGGGATGAGGAAAATCCCCAGTACGGCCGCGGCGAGCATGCCGCCAAAGACCGCCGTGCCCACGCCGCGCTGGCTGGCCTCGCCGGCGCCGGAGGCGATGACCAATGGGATGAGACCTAGGATAAAGGCGAAGCTGGTCATCAGCACCGCGCGGATTCGCAAATGCGAGCCGTTGATGGCGGCTTGCTCGATGCTGCGCCCGGCTTTACGCTCGGCCATGGCGAACTCGACGATCAGAATGGCGTTCTTACTCGCCAGACCAATCAGCACCACGATGCCGACCTGGGCGTAGAGATCGTTCGGCAGTCCGCTGATCCATAACGCCAGCATGGCGCCGAGCATGCCGACGGTGACGGACAGCAGCACCGCCGCCGGCATCGACCAGCTCTCATAGAGGGCGACCAGGAACAGGTAGGCAAAGAGCACCGCCAGGCCCAGCACGATGGGCGTCTGGCCCCCGGCTTCCTTCTCCTGGAAGGCGGTGCCAGTCCATTCATAGGCATAGCCGGCTGGCAAGGTCTTGGCCGACAGGGTTTCCATTTCTTTCAACGCCTGGCCAGAGCTGTAGCCAGGTGCGGGCTGGCCCTGAATGGTGACGCTGCGATAGTTGTTGTACCGCTGCAGAATCTGCGGTGCCAGCAACAGTTCGGGCGTCATCAGGGCGCGGATCGGCACCATCTGGCCCTGCTTATTGCGCACATGAATGCGATAGACATCATCGAAGCGTTCGCGGTCACGTTGGCTGCCCTGGATTTGCACCTGCCAGACACGGCCAAATTTGTTGAAGTCGTTCACGTAGTAGCCACCAAGCGTCGACTGGAGTGCGAGGAAGATGTCGCTAATCGTCACCCCGAGCGTCTGGGCTTTCTGACGGTCGATATGCAGGAAGATCTGCGGGGTGCTGGTGGTCCAGGTCGAGAACACCCGCTCCAGGTCCGGCTGCTGGTTGGCGGCCACGATCATGGCGCGCATCGCCCCGGCAAGTTCTTCTGGTTTGCGCCCTTGCAAGTCCTGCAATTGATACTCGAAGCCGCCGCCGGTGCCGAGTCCGATAATGGGTGGCAAGTTAAAGGGCATGACGCGCGCACCAGGGATGCCCGCGGTCTTTGTCGCCATGCGGTCGATGACGGCATTCACGCCCAGATCGGGCGAGGTGCGCTCTGAGAAAGGCTTGAGCCGCACCACCACCAGGGCACTGTTCGACTGCACGCTGCCGTTCAAAATGCTGTAGCCGGGAACCGTCAGCAGATGCTTGACGGCCGGATCATCCTTCATGATGTCGACGATCTGCTGGCTGATGGCGATGGTGCGATTGAGCGAGGCCGCCTCGGGTAGCTGCACCTCGGCCATGAAGGCGCCTTGATCTTCTTCTGGCAAAAAGCCCGTGGGCGTGTGGGTGAACAGCCAGCCGGCGCTGAGCGCGATGACCGCCACCATGACCAGAACCATGATCGCGACCCGCACCAGCCGGGTGACGATGGATGAATAGCCATCCCGCACCCCGTCGATGGCGCCCATCATCCGCGCCATCAGCCCGCCTTTGCGATGGTGGGTCGGCTTGAGCAGCACCGCGCACAGCGCAGGCGATAGGGTGAGCGCGTTGACCGCCGAGATCAGCATGGAGAAGGTCACTACGGCGGCGAACTGCTGGAACAACTGCCCGGTGATGCCGGGGATGAAGGCCACCGGCACGAAGACCGACAGCAGCACCAGTGTCACGGCGATGATGGGGCCGGTGATCTGGCCCATGGCTTTCTTGGCGGCGGCACGCGGGTCGAGGCCTTCTTCCTCCATGACGCGCTCGACGTTTTCGACCACCACAATGGCGTCATCTACCACAATGCCGATGGCAAGAACGATCGCGAGCAATGAAATGGTATTGGCCGAAAAGCCGATCATCAGCAAAAATGCAAAGGTGCCGACCAGGGCCACCGGGACAGCGACTAGCGGAATCAGGGTGGCGCGCCAACTGCCGAGGAAGACGAACACCACCAGGATGACCAGGGCGAAGGCCTCGAACAGGGTATGGATAACATCCTCAAGGCTCGACTCGACAAAGTCCGTGGTGTCGTAAACGATGTTGTAGTCCAAATCATCCGGGAAGCGCTTAGCGAGCTTATCCATCGCCGCATCAATGCCCTTGGCGACGGCAACCGCGTTGGCACCCGGTGCCAAGTAGATGGCCATGGATGCCGTGTCCTGGCCATCAAGCATGCTGACGGAGTCCGACTGCTGTGAGCCAAGATCCACGGTGCCGATATCCTTGATCAGCACGGTGGAGCCATCCTGATTGGCGCGCACCACGATGTTCTCGAACTCGCTCGCGTCCGTCAGCCGTCCTTGCGTCTGCAGGGTGATCTGGAACTGCTGATCCGGCGTCATCGGCTGGGAACCAATGCGCCCGACTGCCGCCTGCACGTTCTGCGCCTGGATGGCGTTGATCACGTCAGTCGGGGTCAGGGACAACGCCGTCATGCGATCAACATTCAGCCAGATGCGCATGCTGTAGTTGAGCGGACCGAACTGCATCACCTCGCCCACACCGGGGACGCGCGCGAGGGTGTCGATCAGGTTGATGGTGGCGTAGTTGCTCAGAAAGAGCCCGTCATAGGACTTTTCTGGCGAATAGAGCGCGATGACTTGCAGCATCGCGGTCGATTGCTTCTTGACGCTGAGCCCCTGGCGGGTGACTTCCAGCGGCAGTTGCGGCTCGGCAAGACTGACCCGGTTCTGCACATTGACGGTGTTGATATCCGGATTGGTGCCAAGCGCGAATGTCACATTGAGCGAATAGCTGCCGTCATTGGCGCTGGTCGACTTCATGTAGAGCATGTTGTCGACGCCATTGACCTGGGACTCGATCGGTTGGGAGACTGAGGACTCCACGACCGAGGCACTGGCCCCCGGATAGGCACCGCTCACCGACACCTGGGGCGGCACGATGTCCGGGAACTGGGCGACCGGAATACGGGTGATGGCGATGATCCCGGCGAGCGTCAGAACGACCGAAATGACGATCGACAGTCGCGGCCGGTCGATGAAGACGTCGGAAATCATAGCGCGTTGGCCTCGCTGTTCTGTTCCTGCTCGGCCTGGCCGTTCTGGTCGCCAGCATCGCCCTGATTAGCTTGATCTGCTTGATCTTTCGTGCCGTCAGCACTGTCGGGGCTGGCGGCTTGGGTTTGCGTCCCAGGTTTGTCATCAGCCGCCTTGTCAGATGATGCCTTGTCGCTGTCATCCACTGTTGCCCCAGGCTTGGGCGAATCCTTGGGTGCGTCCTTCGGCGTGTCCTTGGACTCGTCCGGGGATGCACCAGCGCCCGCGTCCTGATCAGCACCACCATCGCCGCTGTCGCCAGGCTCCTGCGGCGGGCTGGCCTTCACCGGCTGGCCCGGACGGACCTTCTGAATGCCCTCGACGATCACCAACTCGCCTTCTTTCAAGCCCTTGGTCACCGCGACATCCGCGCCCTTGGTCGGGCCGGTCTCAATGCGGCGCACTTGTGCCTTGCTGTCTTCGTCGACCACAAAAATGTAAACGCCCTGCTGATCGACCTGAAGCGCGGCCTGCGGCACCACGACGGCCTCGTCCGGATCACCGAGCGCGAGGCTCAGATTGACGAACTGTCCATCGATCAGAATCCCCTTCGGATTGGCGAGTTCGGCGCGCAGGGTAACGGAATCCGTGGTCTCATTGGTGGTTACATCGACAAAGTCGAGCTGGCCGGTGTGGTCGTACTGGCTGCCATCAGGCAGTTCCACCTTCACTTTCACGTCCTTGGCGTTGCCGCCACGACCCTCGATCTCGCGGCGTGCCTCGAGCAGTTCGCGCTGAGTAACCGGAAACTGCACATAGATCGGGTCCTGACTGACCAGTGTCGCCAGCGGACCGGACGAGGGGGCGACTAGATTGCCGATGGTGTAATTGGCCAGGCCAATGCGCCCGGCAACCGGAGCGGTGATCTGGGTGTAGCCAAGATTCAGCTCGGCCGAGTTCAGCGCTGCTTTCGCCTGCTGAATGCTCGCCTGGGCGACGGATTCCGCCGCTTGGAGTTCATCCACCTTGGATTGTGCGATATTTTTGCTTTGCAGCAACTCCTGACCGCGCTTGAGCTGGGCGCTGGCGTTGAGTTCGCTCGCCTCGGCCGAGGCCACATCGGCCTGGCGCTGTTCCACCACCGCCTGGTACTGATCGGGCTCAATCAGGAAGAGCACCTGGTCTTTCTCAACACGGTCGCCCTCCGTGAAGCGCCGCTCCTTGAGAAAACCCTCGACCCGGGCGCGCAGTTCCACCTTATTGATAGCGACCACACGGCCGACAAAATTGGCCGAACCCTCGACCAGCTCCTTCTTGGCTGGCTGGGCCACCACCGAGGGGGGCGCAGCGGGCGGCGCTGGCGGCGCTGACTTGCCGCAGCCAGCGACCACCAGAGCGGCAAAGATGGTGGCGGTCAGCGCAGCGCGATGCCAGTCAGACGCCAAGTGGCTCTGCTTGGCCGCTGCAGCTGGGATGTTCGGGGAGGGAATGGTGGTGCAACCAGCTTGTGGCATGGGGTAGGCCTCAACGTCTCGGGCGGAGCGAAACCGCGGCGGCATCCTGATGTTCATGGTGCGGCACCACCTCGGAGGATGAAGCTGCTGTTTCACGCTAGGGGATGCAAAGCGACTGCGGCGCGATCTTGTGCGCGTTATGCTAAACGAAAGCTCCCGCCAATGCCCACGATTGTTGCCATGATTGAGCCGCAGGATATCTTCACCTACCGCAAGCACTGGGCGCACAAATTCGGCACCGCCCCAGAGCTGCCGATGTCGCGTGCCGAGATGGATCTGCTCGGCTGGGACGCCTGCGATGTGATTATCGTCTGCGGTGATGCCTATGTGGACCATCCCACCTTTGGCATGGCCATTATCGGCCGGCTGCTTGAGGCCCAGGGGTTTCGCGTCGGCATCATCGCCCAGCCGGACTGGACCAGCGCGGAGGACTTTCGCCGCCTCGGCCGCCCGGAGCTATTTTTCGGCATCACCGCCGGCAACATGGACTCCATGGTCAACCGCTACACTGCGGAGCGGCGCAAGCGCTCGGACGATGCCTACACCCCGGATGCCATGCCCGACCGTCGCCCGGATCGCGCGCTGATGGTCTATGCCCAGCGCGCCCGCGAGGCCTTCAAGGACGTTCCCGTCGTGCTTGGCGGCATCGAGGCCAGCTTGCGCCGGGTGGCCCACTATGATTATTGGTCAGAGAAGGTCCGCCGCAGCGCACTGGTGGATGCCAAAGCGGATATCCTGCTCTATGGCAATGCTGAGCGTGCCCTGGTTGAACTGGCGCATCGCCTGGCGCGCGGCGAGCTGATTGAACAGATTCGGGATTTGCGCGGCACGGCTTTCATGGTGCGCGAGTTACCGCAGGACTGGGCGCAGGTCGATGCCAGTGCGCTCGACAAGCCTGGACGCATTGAGCCGCACCCGCATCCCTATCGGGATGAGCCGATTTGTTCAGGACAGCAGAGCCCGACCGATGCGGCATCGCCGCCCGGGCAGCCGCCCGCATCGCTCGCCCCAGAAGCTCGGCTGGCGCGAAAGGTTCGCGAGCGCACCCTGGTCCGACTCCCGGCGTATGAGCAAGTCCGTGCCGACCCGGTGCTCTATGCCCATGCCGCGCGGGTGCTCCATTTAGAAACCAACCCGGGCAACGCTCGCGCCCTGGTGCAGGCGCATGGCAATCGGTGGCTGTGGCTGAATCCGCCGCCGATTCCGCTGACCACCACCGAGCTTGATCGTCTCTACGAGCTGCCCTTCGCGCGCCGCCCGCATTCCAGTTATGGCGATGCGCGCATCCCCGCCTGGGAGATGATCCGCTTCTCGGTCAACATCATGCGCGGCTGTTTCGGCGGCTGCACTTTTTGTTCGATTACCGAGCACGAGGGGCGGGTCATCCAGAGCCGTTCGCGCGAGTCCATTCTGAGGGAGCTGGAAGACATCCGCGATCGCGCGCCCGACTTCACCGGCGCTATCTCCGATCTCGGTGGCCCGACCGCCAACATGTGGCGCATGTCCTGCCGCAGCCCCGTCATCGCCGCCGCCTGCCGGCGCTTGTCCTGCGTGCATCCGGACATCTGCAAGAATCTCAATGCCGACCATGGTCCGCTGATCGGTCTTTACCGCGAGGCGCGCGCGATGCCGGGCATCAAGCGCATTCTTATCGCTTCCGGCCTGCGTTACGACCTTGCCGTGCGCTCGCCCACCTATATACGTGAGCTGGTCACTCACCATGTCGGTGGCTACCTCAAGATCGCCCCGGAGCACACCGAGCCTGGACCTTTGAGCAAAATGCTCAAGCCGGGCATCGGCAGTTTCGAGCGCTTTCGCGAGTTGTTCGAGCGCTACTCGCGCGAGGCTGGCAAGGAGCAGTATCTGATTCCCTATTTCATCGCTGCCCATCCCGGTACCACCGATCAGGACATGCTGAACCTCGCGCTGTGGCTGAAGCGCAATGGTTTTCGGCTCGATCAGGTGCAGTCTTTTCTGCCGACGCCCTTGTCTTTGGCTACCGCGATGTATCACAGCGAGCGCAATCCGCTCAAAATCGTCACCGCAGACTCGGAACAAGTCACAGTCCCGCGCGGCCAGCGTCAGCGGCGCCTGCACAAGGCCTTTCTGCGCTATCACGACCCGGACAACTGGCCGCTGCTGCGCGAGGCGCTGACACGCATGGGCCGCGCCGACTTGATTGGCAACGGCAAGCGTCACCTAGTGCCGCGTTTTCAGCCGCCGGGTACTGGTGGGGTGCTGGTTGCGGGGAAAGGTGCATCCAGGGATTCGCATCGGGGCATCGGGGATTCGGGGCGGCCCTTGGCGGCGCATTCGGGGCGCTCCCGTCAGGGGCGCTCCGCTCGGCGGCGGTGACGGCGTGTTATCCAATATCCGCCAATTTGGCATTTCGCGGGGAAAAACGCCGCGCATGTACTATGATTTGTAGCAGATATAGACAGCGTGTTGCGGAGGGAAGAGGTAGCGCTTCGAGTCCCGAGGCTGTTTTGGGTCGGGTGACAGTCGCGGGGGACGCCGTAAATCCATCCCTGGAGGCTTCATGGCGGCATCCATGCCGCCAAGACCCCCGCGCCCGTCACCCGACCCAAAACCCAAAGCTCCTGGCTGGCATGTCGAGAAGCCGCGGATGGCGCGGATGGCAACGTCCGTCTAGTTCCTCCCAGCTTGTGGCGCGACGTAAAGTGTCGGCAGTTGCATCAGGCGCGATAGTGTCGCGAAAGAGTGAACTCAGTGTGCTAGACAGAATCCGCGATACTGTAATAGACAGATTCTGTCTAGCACACCTGACCGACATTCTGTCTAGTTAACTGTTGAACTAAACCGCCTTTGGCGGGGCTTGGCGCCAAGCCGATAACAAGGAAATGTGGATACTCGGCAAACCACTGAGACAGGAAGTGGGCGTGTCTGATTCGATAGCGCGACGCAGATCGGCAGGATTGTTACAAAATGATGAAGACTGTCATCCTCAGGAGATAAGAAAATGCTTTTTTACAACAAGATAGAACCGCGCCGCCTGAACCAGACGGCAGATACAATACCCTCTTTAGCATATTCCCTGCCAGATCCGATCTCGCCCGCCAGTTAGGCCGTTCCTGAAACTGGCACCGCGCATAAGGCGGTTTAGTCCAACAGACATTTATCCGCCGTGCGCGTCGAACTCAGTGCTTCGACGGGAACGTCTGTGTGGCGCACGCCGGATAAAATGCTTTTTCGTTAGCTGCAACACCGCATCAAGATATCTATGAAACCAAAATTGACAATCGAAGGACTAAGAGCCGAAGCCGCTCGGTTCGCAGAGGTGGAAAGCGCCTACGACGAACCGTCGCTCTACGGCGTAACGGATGGGAAAGCCGTGGGAACGTATCTTGAGCACAAGTTCACATCCTACCTGGCGAATACGTACACCCATAAAGAGGGCAACTCCGCCTCAGGCATTGATCTTCCTGGGCTCGACGTTGACATCAAGGTTACAAGTTTCAAACAACCTCAATCCTCATGTCCTTTTAGGTCCGCCTCTCAAAAGATATTCGGTCTCGGATACCATCTGCTCGTCTTTGTGTATGAAAAGACCGATGATGAGGAAAGTAGAACCGCTTGCCTCAACATGCAACACACGATCTTTGTTGAGAAAGAACGCACGGCGGATTTCCAAACGACAAAGGGTCTCATAGACATACTTGAAAGAGAAGGCAACAAAGACGACGTTGTCGCATTTATTATCGAACGCAACTTGCCGGTCGACGAAATAGGTGCTGCTCAACTCGCTGACAGAATTCTTGAAAACCCCCCAAAGCAAGGATACCTAACAATATCCAATGCCCTTCAATGGCGACTACAATATGGTAGGGTCATACAACAGGCTGGCGCCGTATCCGGCATACTTAGAGTTCGTTGAACAATGGCAAAAAAGCCTTCCGATAAATGGCAGTTTGGCGACTTTCAGACACCGATTGAACTGGCAAGGACGGTCGTCGAGACCCTTAGGGAGGTCCATCATATCGCCCCCGACGTTGTCATTGAGCCAACTTGCGGAAAGGGCTCATTCGTTCGCGCTGCTTACGAAGGATTCGAGCATTCACGGATACTTGGTTTTGAAATTAATCCCCGGCATGTCGACGAAGCCAATCGTTTGCTAAATGAAGCTTCCGCGAATGATCGGGCGTTAATTAAGCAAGCCGACTTTTTCAATACAGATTGGACCGAGACGCTGTCCAAACTTGTGGGGTTCGTTTTAGTGATAGGGAATCCTCCCTGGGTCACTAGCAGCGAGTTAGGACTTCTTAACAGCAAGAATCTCCCTGAAAAATCAAACTTTCAGAACCGAAAGGGTATGGAAGCGATAACAGGTTCAGCGAATTTTGACATATCTGAATGGATGCTTCTTCAGCATATCCAGTGGCTCTCGAAGAGAGAAGGCGCGATTGCCTATTTGTGTAAGTATTCAGTTGCTCGCAAAGTAATGCGGCAAGTCAGGCAAAGCGTGAAGCATCGGTTTTTCGGGCATGTTTACCCAATCGACGCAAAGGTTTTCTTCGGTGCCTCAGTGGATGCTTGCCTTTTTCTACTGACCACTGATGCTGGGGATGCTGATTTTGAACTATACGAGTCACTAGGCGCATCTAAGCCTTCCCGGCTTATCGGCGAAAGGGACGGGTTTATGGTGAATGATCTGCTCAATTATGAAAAATGGAAGCATTTGAATGGCCAAGATCCGAAATATATTTGGCGTTCAGGAATCAAACATGATTGTGCAAGAGTGATGGAAATGGAACCCCTGGACGGAGCTTACAAGAATGGGCTTAATGAGATCGTCCGCTGCGAGGATGACTACCTATATCCTCTGTTGAAGAGTTCAGATATTGGCAACGGCAGAACACAATCCTATAGAAAGGTTGTGTTAGTAACCCAGAAGCGCGTAGGAGATGATACGTCGGTTATCAAGAACCGTGCGCCAAAGACGTGGGGATATCTTGTTCAGCACAAGAGCCTTCTTGAAGGTCGTAGAAGCTCAATATACCGAAATCGACCGACTTTTTCTGTCTTCGGAGTTGGTGAATACTCATTTAAGGATTGGAAAGTAGCTATATCCGGGCTTTATAAGAAACTGCGCTTTAACCTTGTCGGACCGATGGATGGGAAGCCTGTAGCGTTCGATGACACGGTGAATTTTTTGGCCTTTGATACCGAAGCCGAAGCGGCGTTTGTTTATCGAATGGTCACTTCGCCTCCCGCGATGGAGTTTCTCGAATCGATGGTGTTCTGGGACGAGAAACGGCCTATAACCACGCAATTGTTACGAAGGCTTTCGATCAAAGAAGTCGCGAGAGAAATCGGTTCATTGGAAGAATACCTTAAATGGGCTGATTCACCGCGCCAAACTCTTGGTCAGCTCGAACTTGGAATAGCAGAGAAGAAAAATCGCTACATCGAAGTCGCTGGCAGCTAACAATCGGATAAGCGCCGACGCCCAACTGCGGCCTTCGCTAACGCTCAGACCGCAGTTGGCCGCGGGCTATGCAAAACGTTGAACTAAACCGCCTTCGGCGGGGCTTGGCGCCAAGCTGATAACGAGGAAAAATGGATACTCGGAAATCACTGAGACAGGAAGAGGGCGTGTCTGATTCGATAGTGCGATGCAGATCGGCAGGATTGTTACAAAATGATGAAGGCTGCCATCCTCAGGAGATAAGAAAATTCTTGTTTACAACAAGATTGAACCGCGCCGCCTGAACCAGTCAGCCGATACAATACCCTCTTGAGCATAATCCCTGCAAGATCCACTCTCGCCCGTCAGTTAGGCCGTTCCTGAAACTGGCACCGCGCATAAGGCGGTTTAGTCCAACAAACATTTATCCGCCGTGCGCGTCGTGCCATACGTTAGGGCGCCAGAGCTATGGCTCCAGATCGCGAAGCATATATCTCTGTGATGGTAGAGATTAAGAGGCGAATCGAGGTGATATCTTCCTTGATTCGAAAAGAGATTGCGGTTAAATACCATGCGACTCATGTGGAGACTATGGTTCTCCAGCTTCGTATGATTCTCGAACTAATTGCGCTCTCCTCACTGGCTGCAAATCGAGAGATATTTGAGGCCAACAGAAGAAAGTTTGAAGACCACTGGCGAGTCTCAAAAATTATCAAGGATGTCGAGGCGCTGAATCAGAATTTTTATCCCATGCCAATTTTGCAGCTGGAAACTCCAGGCGGACCGGCGGAGCAGGAGTTTATCTTAAGGGCTGATGGTTTTCTGACAAAGGATGAGCTGGTTGAAGTTCACGGGCGATGCGGTGCGGTACTTCATGCTGCTAATCCATACGGCAAGAAGGCGAATTACGGTCAGTTTGAGCAAGAAGTACCAACATGGGTTACAAAAGTCATGACTCTGCTTGCAGATCACAAGATTCAGTTGCTTGATGATGAAAGCTTTTACTTTGTTCGTATGGAAGACCCGACTGATAAGCGGGTCCACTTGTGGACATATGGTCGAGCACAGCCCTAACAATCTCCTTCAGACGGACAAAAGCATAGCGTCATGCCTCTTGCTTTGGCAAAATTTATGCCCCTATGCTTTTGCCGCTGAGGAAGGGCGTTAGGCGTCACACAACACCCTCATCGCGTCGCCACCGAATGGAATACCAACTTGACCTCACCGACGAAGCTAACGAAGAAATCCGCAAGGAAATCGTTGCTTCACTGGTCGAGTACAACGCCTCGAAGGCAGGCCCGAGCAATGGGCGACCATTGGTCATCGCTTTACGTGACACATCTAACACGATCATGGGAGGGTTGTGGGGCAGCACCGGTTTTCAGTGGCTCTTCACCCAACTCCTGGTTGTCCCGGAGGGCCTTCGGGGCCGCGGTGTAGGAAGCCAACTCATGCGTATGGCTGAAGCTGAGGCCATGGCGAGGGGCTGCCACGGCGCATGGCTCGACACGTTCGAGTTTCAAGCAAGAGGTTTCTACGAGCGGATCGGCTACAAGTGCTTTGCGCAACTGCCAGAGTATCCATCGGGCTTCTCGCGGTACTTCATGAAGAAGTCACTCGCACCGGTCGCCCTGTGAGCCCAAACCCCTCGCTCAAGCGGAGCGCCAACCGCCGGCCACCCTTACCGCAACCGAATGGAGAAAAAACTGTGAGAAATGCGATCATTGCACTGGTGTCTTCTATAGTCATCACCATCAGCTTCCCGATCATCGCCAACGATAACATTGACGGCATGATGTCTATGACAAGCCATCAAACAACTTCAAGGATAATCGATGATGAGTTGGCCCAAGACAATATAATCGTTGCAAGTGGTGATTTTGGCCAGTGTGTAGCAGGATGCGATAGTGAGCAGGGAATATGTATCGGACAGTGCCAAGGCAAGGGGCAATGCATTTCAAACTGCCAATCGGCTCATGGTCGTTGTGTAGCTCGTTGCCACTGATTATAGACGAGCGGTGCGTGATTGACGGAGTGAATACGCTAGCTGGACTAAAATAAAAATTCCCTAACAAGTTGCTCCAGCCGAAGCCGGTTTCGCTCTCGCTCAACCGGCTCGGCTGAGCATGGCGTTAGCCGAAATATCAAAACATGAAAAATCCAGACAGAGAGAAAGTATCACGCTTGGATGCACTACCAAATATTGGAAAGGCGATATCTGCAGATCTTCATTTGATTGGTATCGACCATCCTAAAAAGCTTGTTGGAATGGAGCCATTCAAAATGTATGAAAATTTATGCGCAGCAACAGGTAAAAAGCATGACCCTTGCGTGATTGATGTGTTTATGTCTGCTGTTCATTTTATGGAGGGTGGAGAGCCTCTTCCGTGGTGGTCGTTTACTAAAGAACGAAAAAATAGATTAATTCAGCGTGAGGGATAAAAAAAAGAGTTAGACAGGTCTGGTTCGATTTGGTTCCAAGGAATTGAACCAAACCTAACCAAATCGCCTAACGATGGCATTCAGCCGAGCGCGCGAATAGCGCGCCGGCTGATGCTGACGTTAGGCATGAAATATTCATTTACTCATTTGCACGAAGCACCGTGAAAATATCGGAGATTTTAGAACGAGTTAAAGAAGATGGTTGGTATGTGGCGGCGACAAGAGGAAGCCACAGGCAGTTTAAGCATCCCGATAAGCCCGGTCGGGTTACGGTGCCCGGCAAGCCAAATGATGACGTGGCTCCAGGCACAAAGAACAGTATTTTTAAAGAAGTCGGCTGGAAGTGAAACTATGCGCTATGCAATTGTCATTGAGAAATCAGACAGCAACTTCTCAGCATATGTGCCGGATTTGCCCGGATGTATCGCAACTGGCACTACAGTTGCCGAAGTAGAATCCGAAATCCGGGAAGCAATCACCTTTCACCTAGAAGGTATGCGGGAAGACGGCATGCCCCCTCCGATGCCACAAAGTCAGGTAGAGTACGTTGATATAGCCGCCTAAAGATTGCCTCCAGAGTCCGACCGCTCGCCCCGCTTACGGACAATTTCCCGGCTCGGGCGGCTGGGGCTCAGGTCGATATTCCCTCGAAAGCGCAGCATTGACAGCCGCCAAACGACCGATTGATACTTGGACGACCTGGGGGGCAGGTCGTTTTTGCTTCCTTTACTCACGCCGACGGCTTGACGATACGATAGGGGGTGTAATGGGAATATGGGGGAGTGATGTCGCGAATTCCGCGAGGCGCGCCTGTGCGGTGCTTTTGGTCTCGACCCTTGGTGTGTCGCCGGCCGGCGCGGAGGACCTCACGGAGGATCGGATCAGCAGTGCGATCCAAGAACTCGATCGCATGGCGCCCGAGTTGTTGCAGCGCTCCGGTGTGCCAGGTATGGCGATCGCCGTGATCTCCAGGGACCGGGTTCGCTACCAGCGCGGCTTCGGTGTCCGTGCGCTTGGCAGTGGCGAGCCGGTCGACACGGAGACGGTTTTCCAACTCGCTTCCGTCTCGAAGCCGCTGGCGGCCACCGTCGTTGCCGGACTCGTCGGGGATGGTCTCGTCGCCTGGGAGACGCCTGTCTATCGTTTTCTGCCGGGCTTCGTCTTGTCCAACCGCTCGGTCACGCAAGCCGTGACTATTGCCGATTTGCTCTCGCATCGCAGCGGATTGCCTGATCACGCGGGGGATCTGCTGGAGGATCTAGGCTTCGATCGTGACGAGATCCTGAAACGTTTGCGGTGCGAGCCACTCTCGCCTTTTCGCATCACCTATGCCTACACCAATTTCGGCTTCACGGCCGGTGCCCTGGCTGGTGCCTCGGCCGCCGGAATGGACTGGCCCGATGTCGCCGAGCAGCGGCTGTTCGCGCCACTCGGCATGTACCAGAGCAGCTTCCGCTATGCCGACTATCTGAGCCGGACCAACCGCGCCGTCGCTCACGCTTATGTGGACGGGGTTTACCAGCCGCTCTATGAGCGCGATCCCGATGCCCAGTCGCCGGCGGGCGGGGCTAGCGCCAGTGTGAGCGATCTGGCGAAGTGGGCGCAGCTCGCGCTCGACGAGGGCCGCTATGAGGGTGAGCAGGTTATCCAGTCCGCCGCACTGTTGCAGACGCAGTTGCCGCAATCGATCAGCGCTCCGGCAGACAAGGCGGGCGGACGCTCCGGGTTCTACGGCTTGGGTTGGAACGTCAGCTACGATAACGCCGGCCGCACCAAGCTCAGCCACTCCGGGGCCTTCATTCTCGGGGTCGCCACGAGCGTGACCCTCTATCCGGAGCTCGACCTCGGCATTCTGGTCCTGACCAATGGTGCACCCTATGGACTTGCGGAGGCGACGTCTCAGACCTTCTTCGACTTGGTGCTGGAAGGCGCCGTGCAGGACGACTTGCTGAGCCTTTACTTCGACCGCTTCTCCGTGCTCTGGGCCGAGGAGCGCGATTTCATGCGCGATTACAGCGTGCCGCCCGCGAGTCCCGCGCCGTCACTGGCGCAAGCGGCCTATCTGGGCCGCTATTACAACCCCTATTACGGTCCGTTGCGGGTGAGCGCGGGGGCGACTGGGATGTCGATCACCCTGGGACCGGATTCTATGACCTTCCCCTTGAAGCATTGGGATGGCAATCTCTTCGTGTTTGAGACGACTGGGGAAAATGCGCTCGGCCTCAGCGGCGCCGAGTTCGTGATCGGCCCGAGCGGCATCGCTGAAAGCCTCATCCTGGAGCGCTACAACCAGACCGGACTAGGCACCTTTAGGCGGCGTCCCGGTCTGCAACTCTGCCAATCCTGGCGCGAATCAGCCGAGTAGAGGGGGCGGGTGCCGCAGTGGTGCACAGGGTCAGTGACAACAGTCGCGGGCTGTCGAGCAATGTCTATTTTGCTCAACGGTAGCTGTTTCGGTGGCTGAACCGGCGAAGTCAAAAGCACTCGGTCAAAAGGTCAGGGTGCTGGTTAAGCCCATCTTGCGCAAGTACGGCTACCCACCAGGCCTGCAGACCGCAGCAGTGCAGGCGGTATTGACGGAGGCCGGGGGGGTGTCAACGGATTGGGGGCGGTTGTTTCGCACGAGCGGAAACATGACTTCCTATGGATGTAAAAGCAACAGATTATCTCGAACGATTTTTGGTGACCTTGCCGGAGGAGGGACGCCGGCAATCGCGGCAATTCGATGCCTACCATTTTTGCGCGGACCAGAAAAACGCAGATACCTGCGCTGAGCTTGTCCTGAACGGCGATAAACGGGCAACAGCCGGTCTCGTATGGAGTTACGAGGCAGAAGCGGAACCTCTTCCCGAGGTCGGCAAACTGACTGTCATCACGGATTGGAGCAAGACCCCAAGGTGCATAATCGAAACAACAGCGGTTGAGATCAGGCCTTTCAAGGATGTCGACTCAGCGTTCGCGTTCGAAGAAGGCGAGGGCGATAAGACACTTGAGTCCTGGCGAAAAGAACACTGGAAATTTTTCAGCGCCGAGTGTCATGAATTAGGCATTGAACCTAGCCAGGAAATGCCTGTAGTTCTGGAGCGTTTCCAGGTTGTCTATCGTGAACAGTAAGGCCCTTGAGAAGAAGAAAAGCAGCTGGATGAAATTGTTTTCCAGATTGCTGGGCATGCAGCGTGGTCAAGCCAAGGGCCTGATGCGGCTGTTCGCTGAATTTTCTACCAAATCGTTTCGATGCCAAACAGCGAAAAGGCCGGATCTCGCGTGATGAGCGGCAAACGCTCGATCTCACTTTGCGCCGCCAACATGCGGTCGAAGGGATCCTTTTGCGCCACGCCATAGCCGCCGCTTCGCAAGGCATGCAAATACGACGCAGGCAAATGGCGAAACCCATCGGCCGCCACCAATTCCCCGAAGCGATCAACCACGCCAGGCACGCCCGATAATTTACCTAATCGGACCTTGGTCGCAATTTCCCAGGCGCTCGCCGCGCTCACGAAGATCGCGTTGTCTTCATCCGCAATGATCTTGCGCGCAGGGCCAGAAAGGTCCGGGCTGTCCGTCACCCACCAGAGGAAAGCGTGCGTATCCAGGAGCGCGCTCACCCGGCTTGCTCCCAGGCGCGCAGCTCATCATCCGGCAGCTCCTCGAAAAACGCATCATCCACGCATCCAGAAAGGCGCCCGGGGCGACGCCCCGACGCTGCTTGATCGAGCGGCATCAGGCGCGCGTAGGGCTTCCCCGCTTTAGCCAGGACGATCTCGCGGCCCGCATGCGCCTGTTCGAGCAGGCGAGAAAAATGGGTTTTTGCCTCATGGACATTGACGCTTAAGACTGACATTGTTTGCGCTCAGGTGGACTAAGTCGTAAAACTAAGTCTGGCCTGGCGCCAAGCGAAAAGCAAGACAATTGCTTCTGCCGCGCTATCCTCGGCTTCTCTCCAGGCGAGTTGGCTAAGCGGACGGGATGCCGCGCGGCTGTTGATCAGGTAGCATGTCTTTCCCTCGACTGAGTCGCGCCACCACTCTACCATGTGCTTGCGATGCCCAATGCGGCACCGATCGACATCTCTCCATACCAAAGCGCCTAACAGACACGCAAGCAACAACAAGTAAAGAGGAGCGAAGCCATGGCTTATGTCACCATCGATGGTCAAAAGTATGAGAAAGAACTGCTGGATCTGGCAAAAAAGCATACAACCGGGGCTGGCGAGGGCAAATTGTCGAAAGATGAGGTCGCGGACCTGTTCAAATCCGCATCCGATGGGCAAGGCGTCACCGATACCGAAAAGGACACGCTGGCCTATATCCGCAAGAACTTCGAATTCACGGATGCCGCAGCGAGAGATTTTGATGAGAGCTTTGCCAAGCTATAAGCTGGCCTGATCGATTGCCGGGCCTCGCGGTGCCCGGCAGCCGCCATCCCCGATATAGAGAGGAGATTTGATTATGTTTCAACGGAAATTCACTCAAGGATGCGCGGCTTGTCTGGCGTTTGCGAGTCTGTGTCTGGGCCCTTTGACGGCCGTTGCGGGTGACACGCTCGACGCGGTTAAGAAGCGCGGCTTTGTTCAGTGCGGGGTCAATACCGGTCTGCCCGGTTTTTCGAATGCGGATGACCAAGGCGAGTGGACCGGCCTGGATGTGGACTTCTGCCGGGCGGTCGCTGCGGCCGTGCTGGGCGATGCGCAGAAGGTCCAGTTCACCCCGCTGACGGCAAAGGAACGACTCACTGCGTTGCAGTCCGGGGAGATCGACGTGCTCTCGCGCAACACCACCTGGACCTTGACGCGCGATACCTCGCTTGGTATCAATTTCACCGGTGTGAGCTACTACGACGGGCAGGGGTTCATGGTGACCAAAGCCCTGGGTATCAAAAGTGCCAAGGAGCTTGATGGCGCGGCGGTCTGCATTCTGGCGGGAACCACCACCGAGCTGAATCTGGCTGACTATTTTCGCACTAACGGCATGGAGTACGAGCCGGTGGTATTCGACACCGCCGACCAGACCGCGCGCGGTTTTGAGGCCGGGCGTTGCGATGTGCTGACCAGCGATCAGTCGCAGCTTTATGGGGTGCGCCTTAAGCTGAAGGAAGCGGACAAGGCGGAGATTCTGCCCGAGGTGATTTCCAAGGAGCCCCTGGGGCCAGCGGTGCGTCAGGGTGACGATGACTGGTTCAACATCGTGCGTTGGACGCTTTTTGCGATGGTGAACGCGGAAGAGTTTGGCGTGACCGCGGCCAATGTCGATGAGATGAAGAAATCGACAACCAATCCGGAAGTCCGCCGCCTGCTTGGCTTGGAGGGGATCAAAGGCAAGGGCCTGGGGCTCAAAGATGACTGGGCGTATCAAATCGTCAAGCAAGTCGGTAACTATGGCGAAGTGTTCGCGCGCACCGTCGGCAGCGGCTCGCCGCTTGGCATCCCGCGCGGGCTGAATGCTCTGTGGCGCGATGGCGGTCTGCAATACGCCCCGCCGATCCGCTGACCGAATCGGCACGTTTTGAAGCCACAACCCGCCGCTGACAAAACCTCCTCGCGCCAGTTGCCGACTTGGCTCGGCTGGCTGAGCCGGTCAGGTCAGCGGCCAAGCCACTGGCTGAACTGGCGCGACCCCCAAGTCCGGGCGCTGGTGTTCCAGGCCCTGTTTGTGGTTGGCGTTGGCGCGCTGCTGGCTGATATTGTCGCCAACACCCTGGCGAATATGGAAAGCCGGGGGATCAGCACCGGTTTTGGCTTTCTCTCATCCGAGGCCGGTTTTGGCATCCTGCAAACGCTGATTCCTTACTCAGAGACTTCGAGCTTTGGACGCACCTTTGTTGTCGGGCTGCTGAACACCCTGCTCGTGTCGGTGCTCGGCATCGCACTGGCGACCCTGCTCGGGTTTGTGATTGGCATCGCTCGGCTGTCTACCAACTGGCTGTTGGCGCGGCTCGCCTCGGTCTATATCGAGGTGTTCCGCAATATCCCTTTGCTGCTGCAGATTTTCTTTTGGTATTTCGCCGTCCTGCAAGCGCTGCCGAGCCCGCGCGACAGCCTGTCGCTGGGCGAGGCGGTGTTTCTTAACCTGCGTGGGCTCTATCTTCCCCGTCCGCTGCCAGAAGCCGGCTTCGACTGGGTGATGGCGGCTCTGGCGCTCGGCATCCTGGCGAGCATTGCGCTGCGGGTCTGGTCACGCCGGCGGCAGGCACGCACCGGACAGCTGTTCCCGCTGCTGCCGGCTGCACTGGGGCTGATCGTCGGACTGCCGACGCTGGTGTTCGTGCTCGCCGGTGCTCCGCTTGGCTGGGAGTTGCCGGTACTGCGCGGCTTTAACTTTCGTGGCGGCATTACCATGATCCCAGAGCTGGCGGCGCTGCTGCTGGCGCTGTCGATTTACACCGCCGCCTTTATCGCCGAGATCGTGCGCGCGGGCATTCAGTCGGTTGACGGTGGACAAACGGAGGCGGCGGAGGCGCTTGGATTAAGGCACGGGCAGATCCTGCGGCTGATCGTCATTCCCCAAGCCCTGCGGGTCATCATCCCGCCGCTGACCAGTCAGTATCTGAATCTGCTCAAGAACTCCTCGCTCGCGACCGCCATCGGTTACCCGGACCTGGTCAATGTCTTTGCCGGCACCACCCTGAACCAGACCGGTCAGGCAGTGGAGGTGATCGCCATGACCATGGCGGTCTATCTGACTATCAGCCTGCTGATCTCGCTGTTCATGAACTGGTACAACGCCCGCTCGGCGTTGAATGCGCGTTGAGACGGATACCATGATGAGCTCGGGCAGCGAATCGAAAAGACCCAGCCCCGGTGCAGGTCCGCCGAAAACCGCTGGCAGCCCCACGATGCGCGCCGGGCATTGGGTGCGGCGAAATCTCTTTTCCACGCCGTTTAACAGCGCCCTGACCCTGCTGATCCTCTACGGGCTCTACCTGGCCCTGCCGCCGCTGATCAATTGGGCCATTATCAATGCGGACTGGATCGGCGCCAGCCGAGAGGATTGCACCAGCGGCGGCGCCTGTTGGGTCTTCATCGGTATGCGGCTCAATCAGTTTCTGTACGGCTTTTACCCGGCGGAGGAACAGTGGCGGGTCAATCTCGGCTTTTCGCTGCTCGCTCTGTTGCTGGTGCCGCTGACCATCAAGGGCTTTCGCCACAAGCGCCCGCTTGCCTTGGCGCTGGTGCTTGGCTATCCCGCCATCGCCTATCTGCTGTTTCATGGCGGCGTGCCCGGTCTGCCGTTGGTACAGACCCACCAGTGGGGCGGGCTGATGCTCACCCTGGTGCTGGCAGTGGTCGGCATCGTCTTGGCGCTGCCCTTCGGCGTGCTGTTGGCGTTGGGGCGGCGCTCGAAAATGCCGATCATTCGCGCGGGCTGCATCACCTATATCGAGATCTGGCGCGGCGTGCCGCTGATTACGGTGCTCTTCATGGCCTCGGTCATGCTGCCGCTGTTCTTTCCGGGCGAGGTCACGGTCGATAAGCTGCTGCGCGCCATGATCGGCATCGTGCTGTTCCAGTCCGCCTACATGGCGGAGGTGGTGCGCGGTGGCCTGCAGGCCATTCCTAAAGGGCAATACGAGGCCGCCGAGGCGCTCGGGCTCGGCTACTGGCGGAGCATGCGGCTGGTGATTCTGCCGCAGGCGCTGCGGCTGGTCATTCCCGGCATCGTCAACACCTTTATCGCCTTGTTCAAGGACACCACCCTGGTGCTGATCATCGGCCTGTTCGACCTGCTCGGCATCATCCAGCAGGCGTTTACCGATCCTAACTGGCTTGGCTATGCAGTGGAGGGCTATGTGTTTGCCGCACTGGTGTATTGGATTTTCTGCTTCGGCATGTCACGCTACAGCCAGACGCTGGAGCAGGAGCTCAACCGCGGGACCTCAAGATGACCGAGAGCGAAAGCATCGATTCAACCGGGACGCAAACCGCCGCTGCTAACCCGATGATCCAGATCCAGGATCTGCATAAATGGTTCGAGGAGTTCCATGTCCTCAAAGGCATCGATCTCAATGTCGCACGGGGCGAGCGCATCGTCATCTGCGGGCCTTCTGGCTCCGGCAAATCCACTCTGATCCGCTGCATCAATCATCTCGAAACCCACCAGCGCGGGCGCATCGTCGTCGACGGCATTGAGCTCCGTGAGGACTTGCGCAACATCGAGCAAGTGCGCAGCGAGGTCGGCATGGTGTTTCAGCAGTTCAATCTCTTCCCGCACCTGACGGTGCTGGAGAACTGCTGCCTGGCCCCCATCTGGGTGCGCCACATCCCGCGCCGGGAGGCCGAGCGCAGTGCCATGGAATATCTCGAACGGGTGCGTATCCCCGAGCAGGCCGACAAATACCCCGCGCAACTCTCCGGTGGTCAGCAGCAACGGGTCGCTATCGCCCGCAGCCTGTGCATGAACCCGCGGGTGATGCTATTCGACGAGCCTACCTCGGCGCTCGACCCGGAGATGATCAAGGAAGTGCTCGATGTCATGACCGAGCTCGCTAGCGAAGGCATGACCATGCTCTGCGTCACCCACGAGATGGCCTTTGCCCGCACCGTCGCCGACCGCGTGCTCTTCATGGACGGTGGCGAAATCCTCGAGGCGGCTCCGCCCGAGGCTTTCTTCAGCAATCCCCAGCACGAGCGCACGCAATTGTTTCTCGGTCAGATCTTGTAACCAGCTGAGGGCTAGCACCCTCAGCCATGGATTCGAGAATCTCTACCAGACACTGCCGACCAACTGACTAGAGGTTTATATGGCCCGGGCCAAAGGCCGATATGGACCGGGACCTTAATCTACCGAAAACAGCTCAGTCCTTTTCGCTTAAGCCGGCATTAGCCAGAGCTTTCTTGCAACGGCCACTGATCTGCTTCTCGTGCTCTTGTAGGCAGATAATCAGCCGCCCCTCGCCTTTGGACACCGAGTCACAGTATTCATCGAGATCATCGTCGCATTCGTCGGCCACATCACTCAGGAGGCCTACGGCTTGTTCAAGTTGCACGGAGGCATCATAGAGGGCCAGCTCGCACTGCCCAGAGAGCTTGTCTCCGTATGCGTATAGACAGGCCAGCACCCGGCCGGCTCCAGGTGTGACTCCAGTGCAATGCGTTTCAAGCTCCTTCTCACAGCCTTGCGATATCGCTTTGGCGAGAGGATTCTCCTGTGCCAAAGCGCCGAAAGACAAGACATTGAGGAGAATCAGGATGGTCGCGCCGAATATGGATTGTTTCATGTTAATTTGCCTTCGTTTGATGATTGACTTTGTTGGCGTTTTGCCTTTGTGTTGGGATTACGATTAGCCATCTAGCCTGAACTGGTGCAGCTGATCGCGTAGCATTTGCGCAAGCTGCTTGAGGTTCTCTGTCGCCTCGGACATGCGCTCGGCGCCACGTGAGGTCTGATCGGCGACCTGGCTGATGTTGACGATGTTGCGGTTGATCTCCTCGGCCACGGCGGATTGCTCCTCTGAGGCGCTGGCGATCTGCTGGTTCATGTCGGTGATGGTGCCGACCGCGTCGGTGATGGAGTCGAGCCCGGCGCCAGCCTCGACGGCTTTGTTGACCGATTCCTTGGCCTGGGCCTGGCCGTGCTCCATCGCGGCGACAGCCTCTGTGGCAGCCGACTGCAAGCGCTGGATCATCTGCTGGATTTCGTCGGTCGAGCTCTGGGTGCGACTGGCGAGGCTGCGCACCTCGTCGGCCACGACCGCGAAGCCGCGACCCTGCTCGCCAGCGCGGGCGGCCTCGATGGCGGCGTTGAGCGCGAGCAGGTTGGTCTGCTCCGCCACGCCGTTGATCACATCGACCACGGCGCCGATCTGCTCGGCATCGTTTTCGAGCCGCGAGATGACCTGAGAGGCCTTTTCGATATCGTTGGCCAGCTGCTCGATCGATGTCATGGTCTGCTGGACAATGGCCTTACCGTTGCTGGATTGCTGGTTGGCGTTGCGCGCGGCATCGGCGGCGGCCGCGGCGTTGCGTGCGACCTCCTCGACGGTGGCCGTCATCTGGTTCATCGCGGTGGCGACCTGGTCGGTCTCCGCCTGCTGCTGGCTGACGCCGGCGTGGGTCTCGTTGGTGACCTGGCTGACCTCGCGGCTGGCGCTGTCGAGTTGCTCGGCCGACTGAGAGACTTCTCTGACCAGCCCCTGGATGCGAGCGATGAACTCATTGAAGCCCTCGGCCAGGCGCTGCATTTCGCGGTTGTTCTGCGGTGGCAGACGGAAGCTCAGGTCGCCGTTCTGCTGGGCTGCGAGCATGGCGTCAACGGCAGAGTCGATCGGTTGGGAAACCATGCGGTAGCTCAGCCAGCCAATCAGGCCAATCATGCCGCCGCCGGCAAGGATGACCAGTAGCACGAGCATGATGACCTTATTGCGCGTCTCTGTGCGAGACTCGGTCAGCGGGCGGATAATCTCAAAGGAGCCGTGCATGTCGCCAAGGCGCTTGCCGTCCATGCGAAATCCGGTGATGTCGGTTCCGTCAGTCCGGCCCCAGAGCTCCTCGCTGCGATCCGGGTTACCGTGGCAGTCGAGACACATGTGGCTGAGATAGACCGGGCGGAAGTAGCGCACGGCGTCCAGTTCCTCGTCGATGACGAAATGCTCTTCCACATCCGGGTTGTCTTTGAAATAGGTGAGCACTTCCGCCTCGACTGGATCGGGCTCGTTTTGTTCGTTGCGGGCGCCGCGGCGTGGTGTGCGGAACTCAAAACCGCCCGCTTCGGCCTTAGCCTTCGCGGCTTCCCAGGCGGTGATGACGGGGACCGTGGCTGCCATCTTGTCCCAGCGCTCATCCTTGGAGAGGTCTGTGGACTCGTTGATCTCGCGCAGCATTTCAGCCGAGAACAACCCCAGGCGCCATTTTTCGTCCATGTTCTCGCGCATGGACTCCGTCAGTAGCAGCAGGTTGCGCGCGGCATGGACCTCGCTTGCGACCGTCTGTTTAAACTCATCCCTAGCGTAGAAGACGAGTGCTACGCAGACCACGATGATCAAGATGGCGGCGGTCGCTGCCACAATTCGAAAGCCGACGCTGTTGATTGCTTTCACGGCGAACGGTACCTGCACGATGGGTTAAATAAAAAGCGAGCCGACCGCATGGCGCCTAGGCCGGTGGGGGCGTTCGATCATGTGCGCGAGTCTCGGCAGACTAATGATAGCCACTAACGACTCCGCCGGATTTTACAAGGCTATGCGCAACAATGGGTGCCGTCAAGCAAGCGGAACAGATCGCGGTTGCCGCATCAAGGCGTCCGGCTTGCCGATGTCGCTGCCGTCAGGGCGGATCGCAGCGGCTGCGGTGAGCGGATAGCCCTCAGCAAAGGTCGTGAACAAAGATTGGCATCCGCCGCTGTGAAGCATGCGGATGCGGTTGGGAGTCGCTAGCGGCTTGCAGCGCCAGCGCCTGCTCAACCACATAACGGTGGTGGGTAAACAGAATAACCTGGGTTTGGGCGGAGAAACTCGCCAGCGCCGCCAGGGTGGCGCGCGAGCGCTGATCGTCGAATTGCACCAGAATGTCGTCGACGATCAGCGGCAGTGGTTCGGCATGCGCGGCGCGCTGCTCGAGCGTTGCCAGGCGCAAGGCCAGGTAGAGTTGGTCGCGGGTGCCGGTGCTCAGCGCCTCGACCCCCAGACGCTCGCCGCTGCGGCGCCTGGCGACCAGGACCGGCTGCTCCCCCTGGTCGAAATCGATTTCGACCGCGCTGAAGGCGCCTTCGGTCAGCTGGGAGAAATACCCGGCGATCAATGGCAGCAGTGGATCGCGATGGCGCTCCGCGAAGCGATCGCGGGCGTCCTGCAGCAGGCGCGTGGCGAAGCGCCGCTGCAGCCATTGCTCGGACAGACGTCGGATGCGCGCGCGTGTCTGGGCGAGTTGAGCGGCGAGCTCGGCGGCATGGGCGCTGCCATCCATCGCCGCCAGGGCTTGGCGGGCGTGGAGCTTGCGCTCGATGGCTGCGCGCTCGCGCGGGCGCAGCTCCATGGTGAGCTGTTGCTCGAGAGCGTCGAGCTCGGCACTGAGTGCATCGCGCTCGAGCGACGCGGCTTCGGCGCGCAGTTCGGGGAGCGCTCGGCCGTCGCCGGACTGGCGCAGTGTCTCCTGGAGGGCGTCGCGCTCGCTGTGCAGGTCACGCTGGCGCGCTACGCGGGCCTCGACGCCGGCAAGTGCTTCGGGCGCTGGGCAGCCGGCGATGCGACAGAGCTCCGAGAGCATGGCGCGGGCGCCAGCCTGAGTGGCGTCGATGCGCGCAAGCTCCTCTTCGGCCTGACGGAGTTGGGAATTGATCTCATCGCGGCGGGTGCGGGTTTCGCGCTCCCGCCCGAGGCGCTGGCGCAGCTCGCCGAGCGCCGGCTCAAGCCCGCTGTTCTGGAGATCGGGGGCCAGACGGGCGAGCAGGTCGCGGGCATGCTGCTCGAAGGCGCGGGCATCGGCATCAATCGATTCGATACGGGTGTCCAATTCCGCCTCACGGTCGAGCAGCGCAAAGAGTTGATCCAAGCGCTCGAATTCCTCGGTCACCGCCTCGCCATCCCGCTGCGCCGGCAGGCCGAGCTGCGCGAGCAGTGCTTGCCAGCCTGTCTGCCAGTCGGCCAGGTCCCGCTCGGCGGTCGCTGCCTCGGTGTCCGCGCCCTGACGCCGCGCACGCAGATCCTGGAAGGATGCTTGCAAACTCGCGTGCTCTTGCGTCTGCTCCTGCATCCGCTCGAGCTCACGCTCGGCGCTGCGCAACAGCGGGGCGAGACGTTGCTGGGTGGCGGGTGCTGCCGCAGCTTGGTTTGGGTTGATCGACTGGTCAGATGATTGGCTTGCGGACTGGTTAGTGAGAGGCTCGACGGCCTGAGTCGGCGCCAGTGGCTGGTCCATCGCCCGGGTCAATCCCAGCGACAAGCGGGCGCGATCCTGCTCAAGCCGCTGCAGGCGTTGCGCAAGATGGGCGCGCTGACCGGCTTGCTCGATCAGCGGGCGCACCTGAGCGTGCCAGTCGCGCATCGCGGTAGGCTGGTGTGGGTGAATGCCGAGCGCGGCCCAGAGAGCATGCCATTCCTGCGCCAGGGCGCTGCTTTGGGATGCGTTTTCGCCGATCTTGCGCTCGAGCTCCGTGCTTTGCGTCTGTGTCTGCTCGAGCTTTGCCTGCATGGCTGCCTGCTCGTGCACGCTGGCGGCCTCGCGCCGCAGGCGATCGGCGATGCTGTCTGACTCGCTCTGGCTGGCTTCGAAGCGCTCGGGTAGTGGGGCGGCGGGCGTCTCGGTTGCCTGCGGCGCGGGTGCAGGAGCGGGCTCGGGAATGGACGCGGAAATGGGCGCGATGTCGCTCGCGCTGCCAAAGCATTGCGCCTTGATTCCCTGCCACAGCCGCTCGCGCTGGGCGCGGGCCGCGTTTAGCTGGTCTTCGGTCGGGATCTGACCAGCCAGTTGCAGGGTCCGCAGCCGCTCATTCAGGCGCGTGCGCTCGGCGCGAATCGCGGTCAGATCGGCGGCAAGGCGCTCGGCGGTTTGGTGCAGGCTGGACTCGCGCTCGACAAATTCAGCAATGCGCGTCGCGTTCGGCAGGGCGGCGCGACATAGACTGTCCAGGTCGCCGGGCCAGAGTCCGGCGCTGGCCAGAACCCGCTTGGCCTCGTTGGTGTGATGCGCGAGCTCGTCGCTCAGTTCGGCGATACTCTGGTCGAGATCGCCAGCCCGGCGCGCGGCCTTTACGGCGTCTTCCAACGCTTCGCTCGGTGGTGGGACCGGGCAGGCGGCCAGCGTGGCTTCGCGCTGTTCCAGCTGGTGCTGCAACTCGCGCTGCGCTTTGTGCGCATGGGTGACGGCGGCGCGCACTTTGGTGCCCTCGGCGGCCAGCTGCGCGGCGCCGCGGCGTAGCGCGAGCAGCGGGCGCAGGGTTTCGGCCTGTTCGAGGGGTAGCTCGGGGCGGGTGACGGCGAGTGCTTGGGTGGCTTGCTTGCGCAGTGCGTCGCGCCGGGCGAGCAGGCCGGGGCGGTCGTTTGCAGCCTTGCGATAGCTGCCGAGCTCTTCGCTCAGGGCCTCAATGGTGTCGGCTTCAGCGAGCAAGGCACCGGCGACGACCAGGCCGTCGGCCTGCTGGCGCAGATGCGCCAGGCGGATGTCGGCACTGGCGCGCTGGGCGGTTGACTGCTGCAGCTGGCGCTCGGCCTCTTGGCGGCGGGGGGTGAAATCCTCGGGCAGTGCGGGAACGTCGCCGATGGTCTCGAGCTCGGCGTTGAGCTCATCGAGCCGGCTGAGACTGGGCTGGGTGCGGCGCACGCGCTCGAGCAGGCTGCGGCGGGTTTCGGCTGCAAGAATGTCTTGTGCGATCGCGGCCAGGGCCTGTGCGGCCGCGGTCAGCTCACGGTCTGCATCCTCCCAGTCGCGGGCGCTGAGACCGGCGGTTTTCAATTCACGCTCGAGATCGCGGTAGCGGGCCAGCTCCTGGTTCAGCAGCGGCTTGCTGGCTTGGGGGCGATAGAGCTCGTCGGCACTGCTGGTCAGGGACGCGGCGATGCCGCGCAGATTGAGCTGACCGATGACGGCGCCGAAGAGCGCATCAGCGGCGGCGCCGTGCTCAGCCAGCAGTTCCTCGCCACCGCTGACCAGGGTTTGATGGTCGATGCCGAACAGGCGTTCAAAGGTCGCGGCATCCACGCCGCCGAGCAGGGCGCTGAGTTCCTGCTCAGGAATGGGGCTCTGGTCCGGGTCGAGCAGGGTGTTCTTGTTGCCCTTGCGCCGGGAGCAGGAAAGCTCACGGCCATCGCGTGCCTGCAGACGCGCGCCAATGCGCAGATCGCGCGGACCATGAATAAAGTCATCCCGAGTGCGCGCCGGGATGCCGAATAGCAGCCCATGCAAGGCACGCAGGGCCGAGCTCTTGCCGGCCTCGTTGGGGCCATGGAGGATGTGCAGCCCCTGTGCGCTGCCGCCGCTGCTCAGGTCGAGCCGGCAGTCAGTGAAGGGGCCGAAGGCCTGCAGGTGGAGCTCAAGCAGGTGCATGCGGGTACCGCTGGTGCAGCTCGTTCATCTCGCGCTGCTGGTGGGCCTTTTGCTGGCTCGGAGCTTGGCGACTGTGCTTTGTTGTTGCAGGCGTGGTCATTGCGTCTGATGACCCTGAGTCAAGTCGCCACGTAGATGCGCGAGCAGCAGGGCATGGGCATCGCGCAGGCACTGTTGCAGGTCGCCGTCGGCGCGGTTCAGGCTGGCGGCGCTCAAGTCCAGTGCATCCTCGCCATGGCGCAGGCTGGCCGGCAGCTTGCGCGCAAGCTCCTCGACATCCTGCAGCAGTTCCTCGGCGAGCGGCGGGTGTTCCGGGTCTGGCAAGTCTGGGGCTGCTAATTCGGTGTCTGGCAGGCTGGGGTCTGGTAACTTGGGATCTGATATGTCAGGCGAGAGAACAAAAGACGCGGGATCAGCCAGGGTTTCAAGCAGGGGGCCGAGGCTGGGTGCGTCGGCTGAAGGCTGATCGGCACCCTTGCGCCGCTCGGGGCGCTTGGTGTCGAGAACGAGCTTCTCAATCCAGATTCCACGACCCGCGATCTCAAAGCCCAGCACCCGGCATTGGTTCAAGAGTTGTTCAGCGCCGGCTCGCAGTTGCGCATCCTGCTCGGTTTGACCGCAGAGCCTCAGACGCAGGGCCAGCAGACGGCCATCGGCGGCATCGAAGGCGTTCTGCAATGCGCGTGCGATGCGCTCATCAATCTGATTTCGCGACGGGTTTTCTGCCACCACAAGCTCAAGCTGCTGCCAGCGCACCACATCGAGTGCGTGGTGCTCGGCAGATTCGATGCGACCGTCCTGAATGCGCACCAGGGTCGCGCCTTTGGCACCGGTCTCGCGCGCGTGGCGTCCCTGCAGGTTGCCAGGAAAGATGATCCAGGGCTGCTCGGTGACGACTTCGCGCCGATGCACATGGCCGAGCGCCCAGTAGTCGTAGCCGAGGCGAACCAGGTCATCGAGATGACAGGGCGCGTAGCTGGCGTGGCCTTCGCGGCCGTCGAGTGCGGTGTGCAGCAGGCCGATATTAAAGCCGTGTGGATCGGCTGGCGGATAGGCGCGAGCGAGGTTCTGCTCGACCTGACGCGTCCCATAGCTGTGGCCGTGAATCGCCAGGCCGGCCTGCTCGAGACGGATGGTTTCGGGCGCGGCGCTCGGGAACTCATGGACATTGTCCGGCAGGCGCAGATGCCGGCTGATCTGGCTGGCGGCGTCATGGTTGCCGCGCACCATCATGACTGGAATGCCGGCTTCTTTGAGCCTTGCCATCTGCGCGGCGAAGAATAGCCCGGTGTTGTAGTCGCGCCAGTCGCCGTCGTAGATGTCGCCCGCAAGCAGCAGGGCATCGACGGATTCGGCGATCGCCAGCGCGACCAGATTTTCCAACGCGCGGCGGGTGGCTGTGCGAATCTCCTCGACTGGCGCGCCTTCATAGGCTTCGAGCCCGGTCAGTGGACTGTCGAGGTGGAGATCGGCGGCGTGCAGGAAGGCGGGCATGGAAAAGTGGGGGATGGATGGTGGATAGAGGCCTGCTTAAGTGAGCGAATGTGCGGGAGCGGTCCTACTGCGGCGCGGGTTGGATTCCTTATCTGGCTGGTGACGGCAAGTGTAACAGAGTGCCGAGTGGGCAGGTGTGCGTCTTGATGCATTGATAATTGAGGTGACTGCAGCGGCCAAGGCTCGGATAATGGCCCCAGATGATGATCTCCAAGCCGACTATTTCTAAGTCGACGATCCTAATGCTTAATTGAGTCTCTGGCTCAGGAGCCAATGATGCAAGAACACAATCCCGAAGCGGGCGCGCCGTCGCCGAAAAATGCGTTGCGCCTGCGACAGAGCGCGGCGAAAGTCGTCAAGCTCTACGACCCGCGCACCTGGAAGGAAAAAGGCCTGTGGTGGACCCTCGGGCTGCTGCTGCTGACCGGTGCCGTGCTGATGGTGCTGACCGGCATTTATTGGTCGCGCAGCCCCAGCATGTTCGATGTCGAGCAGAACGCGCTGGAGAAAGCTGATGGCGATCAGGCCAAATTGGTTCCCGGCTATGTCACCACGGCCACCGCGATGCGCATCGGCGAGACCCTGCTCGACAAGCCTGGCGGCTATATCACCAATGACGTCCTTCCGCCGGGACTCTACCTCGACAACATCAAGAACTGGGAATTTGGGGCTCTGACAGAGTTGCGCGACTTGGTGCGTGCGCTGCGTAACGACTTCGCCCGCTCGCAAACCCAGTCGACTGAAGACAAAGATTTGCAGCTCGGTGAACCGCAATTCCATTTCAATTCGGATTCATGGATTCTGCCCTCGACCGAATCGGCATATAAAGAAGGCCTGGGCTATCTCGAGAATTACCTGAACCGCCTGGCCGATAATAAACAGTTCGACGGTCAGTTCTACAGCCGCGCGGACAATCTGGCCGCTTACCTGGCGGTAGTCGAGAAACGCCTCGGCAGCTACGCGCAGCGTCTCGCGGCCAGTGCTGGGGAAATGCGTTTCAACATCGACCTGGCCGGCGATCCGAACGCGACCAAGTCAACTCCCACACCATCGCAAACGGAAGTGAAGACTAACTGGTGGGAGCTCGACGATATTTTCTTCGAGTCACGCGGCTACTGCTGGGCGCTATTGCACACGCTGAAAGCGACACAGGTGGACTTCAGGAAGGTGTTGGTGGACAAGAACGCGGAGGTCTCCCTGCGCCAGATCGTCCGCGCGCTTGAGAACACCCAGAAGCCCATCTGGAGCCCGTTGATCTTGAACGGCACCGGCTTCGGTCCCATGGCCAACCACTCCCTGGTCATGGCGTCCTACATCTCTCGCGCCAACGCGGCCATCATCGACCTGCGCAACCTGCTCGAGCAAGGTTAGCCACCATCACGATGAATTGTTTTCTTGATGGATTTCCTCAAGGTCATCCAGCAAATAGGCGGCGCCCTCGATGCGCAGCAGGTGCGGTATGCCTTGATAGGCGGATTTGCGATGGCTTTGCACGGCTTGCAGCGCGCTACCGTGGATCTGGATTTTATCCTGATGCTGGAGGACCTGAACCGGACTGACCAAATTTTGACAGGTGCGGGTTACCGGCGTGTCTTTACCAGCGAGAACGTCTCGCATTATGTTGCCGACTCCCCAGACCTTGGCCGCATTGACCTGGTTCACGCCTTTCGGGGGCCGAGCCTGAGCATGCTCGAGCGTGCCGAACGCATTGAGATCGCCCGAGACCTTGGGCTCCCCGTTGTCCAGGTCGAGGATTTGATCGGCTTGAAGATACAAGCGGCTGTTAACGATGAGCAAAGGGCTGCGGCGGATTGGGTTGATATTCAGCTGATGATTCAGGCTGCGGCGCTGGCTGGAAACTCCCTGGATTGGTCGCTCATCGAAGATTATCTTGGTATCTTTGGGCTCAACTCCGAGCTAACACGCATGAGGGACTGGTATGGCCAGACTAACGGCCGATGACCGCGCCGCATTTCGGCGCTTGACCAACAAAGGCTGGGTACAGTCCTTGGACGAGCGCAGCCCCCGCGTGGTCAAACCGACTACCGAAGCGCGCTACCGCTACTGCCTTTGGGCAACTGCAGCCGCGAAGTTTTTTCGCGGCAAAAAGCCAGTCCGCTTCGGCGGCGAACATTGGAAGCTGTAAAGCCTATCGCGCGACTCATCTCGTCTCGGTGCACGGCGAACAAAGTGAGGGGGAGCACGTGACTGAGGTTGGTTATCTACTTCTCGTGCTAGTGATGGCAGTCGCGTTCATCGTGCTTGCCACCTCACAGTTGAAGTGGCACCCCTTCATTGTCCTGTTGATGGCCTCCTATGGCATCGGCTTTGGCGCTGGCATGGACCCACTGGCCATCGGCGCCACCATCCGCTCCGGGTTCGGCAACATCCTCGGCTATATCGGCATCATCATCATCCTCGGCACTCTGATCGGTACCATCCTGGAGCGCACCGGGGCGGCGATTACCATGGCCAATGCGGTGCTCAGGCTGCTTGGCGGTCGCTTTCCGGGGCTGGCAATGAGCCTCATGGGCTACGTGGTCTCCATCCCGGTGTTCTGTGATTCCGGATTCGTCATTCTGTCATCGCTGAAACGGGCATTGGCGGAGCGGGCCAAGGTGTCGGCGGTGATGATGAGCGTCGCCCTGGCCACTGGCCTCTTTGCCTCTCACACCCTGATTCCGCCAACCCCAGGCCCGATTGCGGCTGCCGGAAACCTGGGGCTGAGTGACAAGCTTGGGTTGGTTATCGTCGCCGGGATTCTGGTCTCCTTCGCGGCGGTATTGACCGGCTATGCTTGGGCGGTCTTTGTGGGTCAGCGCCTGAGCAGTGGCGAAGATGGCGCCAATTTTGACGAGGCGGCCTACGAAAAGGCTCTGAAGGAATACGGCAAGCTGCCCTCGGCGACCATGGCCTTTGCTCCGATCATGGTGCCCATCCTGCTGATTGCACTCGGTTCTGTCGCAGCCTTCCCCAGTCATCCTTTGGGCGAAGGCACCGCCTTTGCGATCATCAGCTTTCTGGGCAAGCCCATCAATGCGCTGTTCATCGGCTTCTTTATCTCGCTGGGCCTGCTGCCGTCGTTGACCAAGGTGACCACCTACGATTGGATTGAGGACGGTCTCAAGAGCGCGGCCACCATCATCATGATCACTGGCGCCGGCGGCAGCCTCGGGACCATCCTGAAAGAGGCCAGCATCGGCGAGGTGCTGGGCAACGCATTGGCGAGTTACAACCTCGGCATCTTCCTGCCGTTCGTGATCGCCGCAGCCTTCAAGACCGCCCAAGGGTCCAGCACCGTGGCCCTGGTCGCGACCTCAGCCCTGATCGCGCCGATGCTGCATTCGCTGGGACTGGATTCGACCGCTGGTCAGGTGTTAGCGGTCATGGCCATCGGCGCCGGGGCGATGACCGTATCTCATGCCAATGACAGCTTCTTTTGGGTGGTGGCGCAGTTCAGCAAGATGGACGTCAGCACCGCCTATCGGGCGTTGACGGTGGCGACCCTGATCCAAGGACTGACTGCGGTGGCGGTGGTGTACCTGATGTCGCTCGTATTGCTATGAACTCCCGCACTGCGATCAGGACCGGGCCGATGCGGGTCTTGGTGGCGCCAGATTCCTTCAAGGGAAGCATGGACGCGGCGACCTTTTGTGACATCGCTGAGGAAGTGTTCAGTGCCTGTCTGCCCGACTGCGAGGTGCCCAGTTGCGAGGTGATTGGCCTCCCGATGGCGGATGGTGGCGGGGGGACCGCCGAGGCGATGGTGAGAGGCACCGGCGGCGAACTGCGGATGCTCACCGTGACTGGCCCCATGGGCACGCCGGTCGGGGCCAGTTACGGCCTGCTCGGCGACGGCCTGACTGCGGTGGTGGAGATGGCGCAGGCGTCGGGGCTGCCGCTGGTGCCACCGGGGACGCATGATCCGCTGCGGGCGACCTCCTATGGCACCGGCGAACTGATCGCCGAGGCACTGGGGCAGGGGGCTGAGCACGTCATCCTGGCGCTGGGCGGGTCGGCGACCAACGACGGTGGGATGGGCGCACTGCAGGCGCTGGGTTTCCGCTTTCTCGATCATGCCGGCGCCCCGGTTGCCCCAACAGCTGAGGCGCTGATGCAGATCAGGTCGGTGGTTACTGACGATCTCCATGTCAGGCTGGGCTCGGCTCGCTTTACTATCGCGTCGGACGTTACCAACCCCCTACTAGGAAAGCGCGGCGCGACCGCAGTCTATGGTCCGCAGAAGGGGGCCGACGAAATGGCGCTGCGGCACTTGGAGCTGGGTTTGGCCCATTTTGCCGATCTCACCGACCAGGCGACCGGGACCGATCACCGCGAACACCCCGGCGCGGGGGCGGCCGGCGGCATGGGATTCGGGTTCTTGAGTTATCTCGGGGCCGCGCTGCGCAGTGGTTTCGAGGTCGTCGCCGAGACCTACGGCCTGGAGCAGCGGCTCCAACAGGGCCATTGGGACCTGCTGATCACCGGCGAAGGACAGGTGGATTTTCAGAGCGTGCAGGGCAAGCTGGTCGGACGACTGGCCGAGCTGGGGCAGGCGCACCAGATTCCGGTTCTTGTGTTGGCGGGCTCAATCAGCGGTGATTTGGAGGGCCTGTACCGCGCCGGTGTGACCAGCGTGTCAAGTATTGTCGAGGGGCCGATGACCCTGGAGCAAGCGATGCAGCAGGCGCCGATGCTCTTGCGGCGGCGCTTGACGGACCTGCGCCGATTGTGGCGGGTCCGGAGCTTGGTCTATCACGCAACGTCTTGATTTGGTCAATATCCATGGCAAACCGCAATCAATCGAAAAAATCGATCGGAAATGGCGATAAATTCCGTTTCTTTCTTGCGATTTGGGGCTAAACTTGAGTGGAGAGGTATGGATTGGGTCGGTCGGTTTTTGACGCGGAGGTTCACCATGACTGCGAAGGCTGCATCCGTTCGCCGGGATTCGCCACTGAAGGCCACGACTGATGGCAACATCACCGTCGGCAAGAGAGTGGTCTCCACCGACGAGGAGGGCTACCTGCTTGAGCCGGAAGACTGGTCCGAAGAGTTCGCCCTGGCCTTGGCCGAACGTGAAGGTCTGAAACTGACGCGCCGACATTGGGCGGTGATTCGCTATATGCGGGGTTACTTCAGTGACCACAACGTCCCCGTGGGCTGCGTCGATCTTGACACCATCCTGCATTTTCGCTCCCACTGGCCGCGGGTCCGCGGTCAGCCGCGTTGGTGGCCGGGGCTGTTTCCCGCCGGAGGACTGCGACGGCAGGGGCATCGGCTTGCCGGTCTGCCGCGCGTTGAGCACCACCATGGATGCCGGCTCGATCTCTGATCGCGCGAGCCTTTTCAAGCATTCGTCTAAAGCCACCGGGGTTGAGCCATTCGTTTCAAGCCATCCGGTGCTATTCATCGCTAGGTCGCCAAGCGTGTTCCTTTGCCCTTGACCAGCGCTTCCCAGTTCGCGTACGGGGCAGGTGGGCGGTAGCTGAAGGTTTTGCGGTCGTAGTGACCGGAGATGGTGGTGATGACGCGCATCAGATCGGTCGCCGCGGCTTTCACGCCGTCTTCCGTCACGCGCGCGCCGGCCCAATCGTCGTTACCGGGCCAGGAGACATGATCCCAGGCGACCAGGCTGTAGAGGCGGCAGTTGCTGCCAAAACCGGGGATGACTGTGACGGTCAGCTATCAGGGCCTGCCCGGTGATCCCAGTATCAGCGTTGGTTTCGACTGAGGCGAGCAACCGACGCCTTGGGACCATAGATTCAATTGATAAGGCTCGGCTTTGTGCGCTTCGATCATGGCGTTATCCACAGTCTTCAGCCCCTGGCGGCTAATGCTCGAACCGGAGTTGCAGATAGGTCAGCTTGCCGCGCTTGCCCACGCGAATCCGATCAGCCAGACGCTTGAGCATGATCAGCGGCAGCGCATCCAGCGCGCGCTCGAGCCGTTCGTCATCCTCGTCTTCCATGATGCTCGCGAGGTCGACCTGATCGACCTCCGGGGCCATGCTCAACGCTAGGCCCTCGTAGGAGAGCGTGAATTCCAGGAAGAATTCATCGAACGCCGCCTCCAGCAGCAGCGGCGGTGAGTCAGGCTGGCGCAGTGGCTCGATCAGCTCGATGGCTTCACCGAGGCTTTGGGCGGCGCGGGCGATGACAATGCGCCGCGCGCCCCATGCTGTGCCCTGGCTGTCGACAAAATCCTGAGCGGCGGCGACAGGCGTCCGCTCGGGCACCGGGAAGTTCGCGCGCTGCTTCACGCCGATTTGAAAGACGGCATTGAGCACCACGGCGACGATGGCGGCGACCGCCAAGGAGGATGCCAGCAGCGGCTCGGCCCAGGACGGCGCCGTCGCGGGAAGTTCGGGAAGAACCACGATGGCCATGCCGGCGACGATGGCCAGCCCGACCACGAATACTCGACGCGGGTTGAGCAGGCGCGACAGGATGAGCTCCATACCCGCCACGATCAGGTAGCCGGCGGTGTAGATGAGGATGGCCCCAACCACGGCGCGCGGAGTGTTCGCGATCAGCGCGCTAACCTGTGGCATAAAAGCAAACACCAGCAGGAACAGACCGGCGATGAGCCCCACTCGCCGCGCCGCGACGCCGGTGGCGAAGGCGAGGCCGATATTGGCCGAGGAAATTCCGGTCGACGGCGTTCCCGTCAGGCCGGACAGCAAGGTCGCGATCCCTTGCGCAAAAATCCCGCGACTGACCATCGGCAGGTCGGCGCGGCGCCAATCGGCGTCGTTCATCTTGTCCAATGTAAGCAGGTTGCCGAAGTTATCGACGGCGTTCACCACTTCCACCATCACCATGGGCAGCGCGGCGGCCATGACGAGCACCGGCGTCGGCAGTTCGGCCAACGGTAGATCAAACAGCGGCAGATCGAACAGACGTGCCGCCGACTCGGACGGCTCGGCCTGGCCTAGGTCAAGACCGAAAACCACCGTGACCAGGTAACCGCCGCCCACGCCGATTAAAACCGCATAGTTGCGCCAGCGCTGACCGCCCCAAATGGACAGGGCGATGATAATCATCAGCGTGAGCCCCGCCACCAGCGCGGCGGAGCCGTCGATAACAACAGCCCCAGCGGTGAGACCGAGGCTGCGCTCCACGCCACCCTGCACCAGGGACAGACCGAGCATGGTCACCACCACGCCGGTGACCTCCGGAGGAAAGATCGAGCGCAGCCGCGATACCCCGCGCGATAACAGCAAGACGAGGATGCCGCCGATGAGCAATCCTCCGGCCGCGGCCTCCAGGCCCAAGGTGCCGGCGACGGCAATGAAGGTCCCCAGGGTCACAGGCGTTGGGATATGAACCACGAGATGACCCGCTCCAAACCGGGTGGCGCTTGCCTGCAACAGGGTCCCGACCGCCGCGACCAGGATGCAGGTGGACACGAACTCCTGGACAGCGCCGCCGCTCAAGCCCAATTCGCTGGCGGCGATCACCCCGTAAACCGAGAGCATCAGAGCGAGGAGCGCATGCTGCAGCCCCAGTGCGAGGGTCATGCCAAGCGGCGGCGCCTCGTCGACTGCATAGAGCATGTCGCGCGGCTTGCTGAGGGAGCGCGGATTGGGCTTGGGCAGCCAGCGATTCAGCCAGCGGGTATGGATGTTTTCGCCCATGTTGGTCGCTCCTGTTCTCGCGTGCGCGGCGGGCATGGCGCAGTTCAATGGGTTATCCTGGCATCAGCGAGAGGACAGCATGCCATGGCCGATACCCGACTCATTCTCTATCACACCCAGCCCGTCAGCGCGCGCACGCGTTTTGTGCGCTTCGATCATGGCGGCATCTGCGGCTTTGAGCCCCTGCCAGCGCGAACACACCTGGACGAAGATGACCCCGACATCGCCAGCAAGTTGGTCTCGCATCCGGCGTTTTTGCTGCGCGATGCCGAGAAACGGCTGCGGCTGGAGGCTGGCGCCTTGGAGGTGCATGCTGGTTTTCGCGCGACACCGATGTCACCGGGTGGCGCGATTGAGGTCAGACTGGCACGCTTCATCAGCCTGGACCCGCCCTTCGCGGAAGTCGCGGCGGTCGGCGGCGCCTTCATCGCCTTGACCGAGGCACGCGAGCTGCCGCCGGTGGAGTTGGAGTTACTCCGCCGCGCTTATCAACGCATTCTTGGTTAGGCGGTGATCCAACTCCGCGGCATGAGCGCCGATTTCGATTCGGCTCTCGATGCGGTTCCCAAAGCCGCTCCCGATCCGGCTCCCGCTTCGGCCTTGGACGCCACTCAGGCTGCTGAGTGACGGCGCGCATAATCATGCAAGGCGTCCGTGATCGGCTGATTCGCATAGTCAGACACGGCCTCAACTCCACTCGCGGCCAGCTTCTCCCGCGGCGGGTCGCCGATCATGGCGACCAGCACCGCCTGGCAGTCGGCCACCGCATCGAGAATGCCACCGAGGGCGGAGCTGATCGATTGCCCAGCCACACAGTATTGCTCGATGTCGCGCTGCTCCACCAACTGGCAATGCTCGGCGCTGAGCTCATAGATCAGAAACTGTCTGGCATGACCGAAATGGGTGTCGATGGTCACACCGTCCTTGCTCGCAACCGCAACTTTCATGCGTTTTCCTCCAAGATTGTCCGCCAGTCAGCCACAGCCCCCGGCCCGGAGGTCGCGGCAACTCTGGGCCGGACCTGCGCAGTTAGGATCGTCCATTGCTTATCGCGCGGAACCAATGAGTTCAAGCGTTCGCTGATCCGGCACGCCGTCGAAATAGGCGTCAAGCAAGCGCTCAAAGACCGAGCTACCGCCAGAAGGCGGCGCGGGCAGGCAGTTGAACAGTGTGGCGCACGAGCGTAGCTTGATGTCATCCGGTGAGCCGAAGATGTCGTGCGCCGAGCGGCCGGTCACGCCGAGCACGGCCTCACAGCATTCCACCAGTCGCGATCCCAGTATCTCGTGCTGCAGATAGGCTGCGGCTTCGGCGAGGCTCTTGATTGCATAATGCCGAGAAGTCGCGCTGAATCCGAGCCCGGCGAACTGCGGGAAGATGTACCACATCCAATGCGACTGCTTGCGCCCCGCGCGGATCTCGGACAATGCCTGATCGTAATGTTGCGCTTGGGCTTGCACAAAGCGATGCAGGTCATGCGGGTCGTTAAGTTCCATCATCCCAGTGTCCAAGTGTATAGGTGTCCAGGTGCGGCCATGGCGCTGGTCAAGGCTGTGATGACAGCAGCAGGCGGGTGCCCTTGTCCTGGACCAGCGCTTCCCAGGTCGCGTAGGGGCTGGGTGGGCGATAGCAAAACGCCTTCGGGTCATAGTAGCCCGTGACGCCGGTGATCACTCGCATCAGGTCAGTGGCGGCGGCCTTGACGCCGTCGTCGGTTACGCGCGCGCCGGCCCAGTAGTCGTTGCCGGGCCAGGAGACATGATCCCAGGCGACCAGGCTGTAGAGGCGGCAGTTGCTCAAGTCCTCGCCGGCTTCGGCATAGCGCGGCGGCGGGCATAGCTGCGGTTTGAGCGCATTGCCTTGCAGGAAGGGGCGCACGCGCAGCGACAGCGATCCAAATTCGCGGCTTTGGTTGCTAGATTCCACATAGGGATCGTAATAGATCACGCGAATCTTGGGCAGACGCTCGGCGTGGCGCTCGAGCAGGGCTATCAGCGCATCGAGCAGTTGCAGCCCGAGCTGCCCGGAGAAGGGGCCGGCGAACTGCCCGCAGCCAAGACCGGGGACGGTGATCAGGGCGGACTGGCCGCGCGCGGCGGCATCGGCGTTAGCGTATTCGAACAGCGGCAGCAGGCGGCGCTCGTACAGGGCGCGATAGCCGGCTGGGTCGATCTGGCCGTCGCGGGTGACCGCGGCCCAATCGGCCGGCGTGCAGCCGCGACCATTGCGCAGCAGGGCCCCGGGGATGAAGAGCAGGGTGGCGGCAAAGGGGGGCTGATGGATGCTCGGTTCCTGATGGCGCCCATCGTCAAATACCTGAACCGGCGCGGCCAGGCCGAGATCGCCGAGCAGTGACAGCTCGGCGGGGTTCCAGTCGCGCCCATCGCCATAGACGGCGGATTCGGCGAAGTATTGAGGGCGCTTGGTGTTGATGAGTCGTTGCAGGAAGTCCGCGTCGCTGAGCTGGCCCGATGCGAGATCGAGATCACCCAGGTCCGCGCGCAGACTGGCACCGGCGCGGTCGAGTCCCCGTTCGGCGAGCAGAAGGCGATAAGCGCTCAGGGCCTGGAGCGTATCCCGGTGGCAGAGCCATCGATAAGGCGGGTTGGAGTGATCTTCGGGCATGGAGCCTCCTGACCGAGGTGCCGAGAAACTCGACGCTGGCTATCCGATGAGGTGACAACCATAACCCAGGCAGCGGTCGCTAGACCACGGACGTGTCGCGTCCGGTAACCGTCGCCGGGCGCGCCTGCGCCGGACCACGGATGGCCTCCCAAAGGCTGATGATACGCGCGCGGTAGTCCGGTTCGTGCGCGGCGAGTTCGGCGTGCAGCCGCGGCAGGTTGTGATAGGGCACGATCGGATAAAGATGATGCGCGGTGTGATATTTCATGCCGTGCGGCTGCAAGATGTCGGCAAGCGGCGAGACGATGGTGTAGCTATCGCTCAGCTGGTCTTGCATGGTCGACGGCCGCTCCAATAGCTTTTCCAGTCCATGCTCCAGCGGGATGCGTAGAGCGAGCAACAGCCAGCCGCCGGCGAGCACCAGGTACAACCAGGGCAGGGCCTCGGGGGCGAGAAGGCCAAGTACTAACAGCAGGACCAGCGCGAAGCGGCTGCGGGCGACGATTTCGCGCCGGTGCCGTTCCTCGGGGATATTGGCCGTGTTAGCTCCACGGCGCCCGAGGTAATCGGCGATCACCGCCTCAGCCGTGGTGCCCCCGAGGCTGGCGGCGATGACTTGCAGCAGGCTCCAGAACGGCAGCACCAGCGGCGCAAGCAGCAGGACGACAACCGCAAAGCCCGGATGATGCCGGACGAGCAGATATTGGGGATCGGCGGCGGTGCCGAATATGCCCCGCGCGTGGTGGGTCAGATGGGGCTTATGGAAGCGGACCACCGGAAACAGGCTGATTGCCCCGACGGTGTGATCCCACAGCAGACGAAAATTGCGCATGCGCGGGTCTTGGTGATGGTGGACGATGTCGTGACCAAAGATACTGGCGCGCTGAATTGACATCACGGCCAGGAGGTAGGCCAGGGCGGTGCTTGGCACTCCCTCGGCATGCAGCAACCAGACAAAGCCGAGCACGAAGCCGCCAAGGTCGATGGCGAAGTCGCGATAGTAGCGGCGCAGGTCGAGCGCGAAGTGTTGTTTGTCGATTGACGCGGGGCGTGATGACGCCATTCGGAAAAACCTCCGCTGCATTCTCTGGAAACGACGTCACGGGCTGCGACGTCTTGGGGTGGTCATTCAGGTTCGCTGACGCTTGAGTGCGCGACCGCCGAGGTAAAAGAACACGAATGCCGGCATCAAGGCGACGTGGAAGGTGCCATAGAGCCCGAGGCCGGCCACCCCGTCGCCACCCAGAGGGATCAACATGGAGGTCGCCAGGGTCAGCACGATGGCCAGGGCCATGGTCCAGGAGCCGCTGCCATTGCGCAACCCGCGCAGGTGCAGCCCCAGGGCGAGCAGCATAACGACCAGGTTCCCCGCCACCAACACCAAGAAATTGTCCTCGGTTGCCACCAGCCAGCTAATCAGCGCCAGTCCGACCAGCCCAAGCGCGAGGCTGATGCGCTGACCGAGTGTCGACAGAAACTGACGCGCCGTCGACATCAGAAAGACAAAGATGCCGAGCGTCATCACGATGCGGGTGACGGAACGCAATGGGATGTCGGCGGGATGCCCGCTGCCTTCGAGGAACCCGTGATGAATGGTGCCGAGCAAATTGGCCAGCGCCGCCACCAGAAGATAGAGCGCGAGAAGCCCGGCGGCTGAGGTTCGCTCCTGATCGGAGCGGAAGGAGAGGCCCGCCAGAAAGGCGATGAAGACGGCAAGAATGGCGTTGGTGATGGCGGATAGCGCAAGATCAGTCATGGCGTGACTCCTGTGGGTGCTGGTCGCGGTGGCAGCGAGCGACCGTGGCGGGCGATACGACGGCGGGCGATGGCATCGAACAACGCATCGAGCCGTAGCAGCCGCGCGACCCCGACCACCAGCCCGTAGGTCAGCAGATAGCGTCCCAGCGACACGTCACGACGCCGAAAGCCAAAGGGCATCGGTGAAATGTATTCATCCAGCCGCGCCCGCTCCGCGGGGCCGAAATCCGAGCTGATGAGCCGCAGCAGCAGCGGCGAAGCCGGCACCCGCACTACCTTCGAAAACAACGTCCAGTCCCGGCGCGGATCGAAGCGCGCGAGCAGGGGAGCGAGGCCGTCCTGCTGCATCGCCTTCATCATCACCTCGAGATACCAAAAGGGGCAGGTGATGTTGCGATTGCTGCGCTGATAGCCGAACACGGCATCGAGCGCGGCGGCGTCGGCCTCGGCCTCGGCGCGCAAGGTCGCCGGTTCCGGCAGCGCGACGCGCCCGGACCACACGCGGGCAGCGTAAAGACATTGCAGCTCGATCATGTAGGGCAACGAGAGAATGGTCGGGCGCGCGAAGCCGAAGAACGCCAGCGAGGGATCATCCGGGTGGAACACTAGGCGGTGCAGTCGGTCGGTCGGGGTCGCGGCCAGCGCCTCGGGCAGGAAGGAGAAATCCGGCTGATAGCCGAAACTACAGACGATGTGGGTGGCTTGGACCTCGCGGCCGTCCTCGAACACCACCTGGTCGCCGGTGCAGCGCGCGATGCCGCGCGCCGGGGTGACACGCCCGTTCCAGACGTGCTCCAGCGCATGGCCGTTCTTGTTGAAGAACTGGCGGTACAAGGGAATGTCGTTCTGCCATTCAGCGATACCGTGACCCTGGTAGGAGAAAACGCTCCCTGAGGTGGCAAGATTACCGATATAACGCATGCCATGCACACCCTTTGGCGCCGAGGTGAGTAGGCCAAGGACAGCTGAAGAGTATTCGTCCAGCGCCATGTCGTGGCGATCATAGCGGCCCGGCGGTTGGCCGGGTCGCAGCGGCACCTTGCGGAAAAAGTGCTGACCACCGCGGATGGCCCAGGTCACCTTGGCCTGGGTTCCGTTGGCGAGATCATTGACAATATCCGCCGCCGTCTCGCCGCCTCCATAGACGATGACATGATCGCCCGCGCCAACACCGAGGTCGAGTGGGTGTTTGATCACGGCGGTGTGAATCAGGGCGCCGCTGAAGTCCGCCACCGGCCCGGTGATCGGCCGGGGGCGCTGGTGGACGCCGGTTGCGACCGCGAGACGTCGAGCCGCGAAGGTGCGCCCGTCTTGCGTTTCGACCTTCCACAGGTCAGCGGATTTGGACGCCCGTGCGACCCGGGCGCCGGTGACGATGCGCTCGCTCAGACCGAAGTGATCGGCGTAACGGCGCAGGAAGGCGAGCGCGTCCTGGTGGCGGAAGAAGTTGCCCGCGGCCTCGCCCATCGAGAAGTCGGAGGCTTCGGTCACATGCCGCGAGGACGACGACACCGTATTGCGCATCACGGTGATGGTGTCGGGGTCGTCGGAATAGTTCCAGACGCCACCGAGGTCATCCCTCGCCTCCAGCAGAGTCACCTCGAGTCCCGCCTCGCGGGCATACTTCGCGGCATAGAGACCGGCCCATCCGGCGCCGATCACCAGCAAGTCAGGGGTTGGATTCATGTATCAGCTCCCGGGGGGATGAAAAACACCGTGGTCATGGTCAAGGCTTCAGGATCAGCGTCTCGACAATGCCCAGTAGGTCATGCGCCGCCGTATTGGTCTGTGCCACCTGGCGCGCCACCTGGAGCGCATCTGGCGCGCCGGCTTGTGCCGTCATCGCCCGCGCTTGGCGCACAAACTGCAAAGGGTGGGTAAAGGTTTCGCCGAGCTGCTTGGTCCGCACCCAGCGGGTTAGAGCTTGTTCCTGTGGTAAGACACGATGTGCATCAATCAGCAATGGCAGACCCAAAGCCAGCGCCTCCGATACCGACTGCGGTCCGGCCTTGCCGACGAACAGATCGGCGAGTGCCAGATAGCGGTGGATATCTTCGCGGTAGCCGAGAACCAGGCGCGGAAAAGGCAGCTTCGCCGCGTCCAGCTCGCGCGCGAGTCCGGCGTTGCGCCCGCAGAGAAAAATGACCTGCGGCCGGAAATCGGCAGCGGCCAGGGCGTTCGCCAGTTCGACCAAGCGCGGACTGCCCTGCCCGCCATAACTCAGCACCAGGGTGGGCCGCGCTGGTTCAAGGCCCAGTGCGGCGCGCGCGGCCCCCGGATTCTCCGGTGGTGGTTGCAAAAACTGAGGTCGGATCAATAATCCGCCGGTGGCGAAAATACGCTCCTCCGGTTGCCTTTTGGCGCGCAGCTGCGCCAGGCCCTCGGATGTGCCGGCAATGGCAAAATAGTCTGTGCCCCGGGGGAACCAGACGAAGGGCGACACTTCGGCCCAGTCGGTCATCATGATCGCCAGGGGCACCTGGCCATTGCGGTAGCGCTGAATGGCGTCGATCATCGCCGGGTTGAGCATGGGCAACACCGAAATGACCAGATCCGGCTGGGTCGTCGCCCATAGCCGGGCAAATTCACGTCGGCCCGCCCGCCGCAGGAAGACCACGGCGATTGCCGACAAGACAAAGAAAGCCCGGCAAAATAGCCCGGTTCGACCGCCATCGAGCACCAGCTGGTTATAGGTAGCCTCCACATCCCGTCCTGTCCAGCGAGTGAAGGGATCGAGGTGGGCAAGCACTTCGCGATAGGGGTTGATCAGGGTGACGCGGTAACCGCCGTCGGCTGCGAGCAGATCGCGGAGTGCCTGAGCGCTGGCGCGGTGGCCGCCACCGGCATCCGTGTAGAGGATGACCACATGAGGGCAAGGAGCGGCGCTGTTTGTCGAGTCAGGCGTCAACAGCTGGCTCGGTCAGGAATGGCGCCGGGAACCTCACTTTCATCGCGCGGAGCTCCCCGCTGGAAGGCTGATGATAGGATGGCCGCACAAGCGCGCGGCGAACGCGCCTACCAACGCTTGATCATGGCCGCGAGACAGCAATGCACGAAACACAGCACACCTCCGATTTGCTCGCCCAAGAAACCATCGAGAGCATGCGCGATGCGGTGCTCTCATTTGACCACGGTGGCACCATCCTGATGCTGAATCCCGCCGCGGAGCGCTTGTTTCAGATCAGCGCCCGGGATGTTATCGGGCAGCGTTTTGCACAGACCTTTCTTGATCGCGAAGAGCTTGAGAACCTGAACGACGCGATTCTCGACGCCATCTATGATCCCACGACGCCGCATACCGCTGAAGTGCAGATCAAGCGCGATAGCGATGGCCAGGGCGAGTGCGGCTCAATTCTGCATCTGATAGTAAGCACCAATCTCCTGGTCGGCGAGCATCAGCAACCCCTGGGACTCGTGGCGGTGATCGCCGACGTTAGCGAGCGCGTTCGCCTGCTCCAAGAGAAATTGGAACAGGAGCGAATGCGCCAGCTGTTCGGGCGGCTGTTCGTCTACACCATCGGCGTGATGTCGATTTTTACCATCGCCAATAATTTGATTGCACGCTCCATTGTCAACATCGACCTCTACAGCCCCATCACGGCCTGGGGCGCTCTGGTGGTGTTGTTAATTCCATCACTGATCGCCATCCGCATGATGGACCTGACATTGCAAGACCTTGGTATTAGCCAGGTCGGGCTGAAACGCTCGCTCATTGAGGGGGCGATCGCCTCGGCGATCCTAGCAGCGCTCGTCGCCATTTTGGCCATCGTCCTCAAGCATTACGATCTCGTTGACGGAAAGGCGACGCCTTTTGAGTTTGTACCGGCGCTTTTCTACCTGCTGCACAGCTTCTTCCAGGAATTTATCACCCGTGGCTTCATGCAAAGCTCTTTCCAGCGTTTCCTGGATGACAAAAAAGGCTTTGCCTCTGTCTTTCTGACTTCTTCGCTGTTCGGTCTGTTTCATCTGCAATTCGGACTCGACGCTGTACTGATGACCTTGGTCAGTGGGGTCATCTTCGGTCTGTTTTATCTGCGTACCCGCAATCTTGCGGGCGTCACCATGCTGCACTTCTTTGCTGGCGCCTATGCCTTTTGGTTCGGGCTGATTTGAGGTTGCGGAGGCCGTAATTTGACGACGAAATGCATCTTGCGATCGATCAGTGCGCTCACCGGCCAGAACCAGTAGCGGAGTCCGTTCCGCTGTTCTTCCGCCGAGAGCCGGGCCAGGCTGAAGACGTTCTGCCACTGGCGAGACGACAGGAAATTGAAGGGCATGGGGGTTCCGGTCCCCACGTTGCCGATCCAATCCAGGGCGGTCATGATCGCTCGCTCCCACCAATTTTCCACGACATGGTCCTTGACGATGACCCAGGCGCGGGCCACGCGCGCCGCCTCCCGCAGCGTCACTTGGGGGGATTCGGTATGGTGCAGCATGTCCGCGCACAGCACCAGGTCGAAGGCGTTGTCCGGGAAGGGGAAGATGCATCCGTCGTAGGTGGATGCCGGAATCCGGCAGTTGGGGGGGCGATGAATGTCGATGCCCGCGATGTGCAGATCCGGTTTGGCTCGCAGCAGGCGTTCGGCGAGCGCGCCGCTCCCGCAGCCCACATCCAAGAGCGAGACCTTGCCATCGGGAAGCATCGGCACAACCGCCTTCACGATGCCATCGAGTCTGCGTCGATCTCCGCGGACCACTAGCGCTCGAAACATTCGTCATGACCTCTGTACAGACCGTTGATATCGTCGCGACCGCCGCGCTTCCCTGGCGAACGGGCACGGCCGTTCTCGCACTGCTGCGGGCCTTCTATCTGGCCCGTCGCGGGCTGGACGTTCATCTGTATCTGCCCTGGATCGTGCCTTGGCAGCAGCGCGAACTTTTCGGGGACGCGGGCGCCTTCGATACCGAGGAGGAGCAGGCGGCCCATATCCGCTCCAGCCTGCCGGAGCCGGGATGTCCCGATTTGCATTTGCGCTTTTATCCCGCCCGCTATTGGCCATCGCTTGGCTCCATTCTGCCCGCCTGCGCGCTGCCATCACGTCTTCGCCCTTGCGACTGGCTCATCCTGGAGGAGCCCGAGCATCTGAACTGGACGCGCCCTTGGAGCCGTTATCGCAGCCTGTCCCCACGCGTCACCGGGATGGTGTTGACCAACTATCGCTATTATTGCGCGCATGCCTTCCCTGCCGTCCGCTGGGTGGCTGACCTCCTGGAGCGCTACGACCGCTGGCTGATTCGACGTCTCTGCGATCACTGCATCGTCCTTGGCAACAGCATCACCGGGTTGCCGGACGCCGGTCGCTTTCTCGGCAGCGGCGTCCATCCCAAGTTCTTCTCCCAGGCCGGACGGGCGCGGACCGGGCTCTATTTTATGGGCAAGCTGATCTGGGAGAAGGGGTTTCGCGATCTGGTCGACCTGCTGGCGGCGGGAGGGCAGCGAGAGATCGACGTCTTCGGTCGGGGACGCGACCAGGATGCCATTGCGGACTATGCCCGGGAACGCGGGGTGCGTCTGTATTTCAAGGGAGTGTCAACCCGGCCAGCCCTGGATATCGCCCGCTACAAGATCTTCGTGAACCCGTCGCGGAGCGAAGGGCTCTGTACCACGACGGCGGAGGCCTTGGCGCAGCGCAAATTCGTGATCATTCCCCGGCATGCCAGCAATGCGCTCTACGATCCGTTTGGTAACGCATTGGTGTACGACTCGCCCGAGACCTTCCAGGCGTGCCTCCGGCATGCCATGACCCACCAGCCCGAGGTGGATCCGCTTGAGGAGAGCCTAAGCTGGGAGGCAGCCATCGACCGTTTATTGGCAGACCATGGGCTGCCGCGATGATGGCTTTGGTGCGCGCGGCCGTTCATAGAATTCTGGCCATGGACGCCTGGCTAGGACCTGGGCAACCGCGCTTGCAGCCAGTCTTTGAAAGCTGCATAGTCCTGATCGGGCGGCACGGGTAGGCGCTGTCTGCCCGGGCGGTTGGGAGAAGCGCATGTCGCATGGTGAGGCTCGATTGCGGAATGTCAGAACCTAAGACGAAGTCATCCGTGGCACTTGTGCCGGAACATTGTACGTTTCGCTGGTTACGCCTGGTTTCTGCCACTGGTTTTGGCATCTTTCTCTTCTTTTCTCTGGCGCTGATTGCCCGGGCGGCTGACCCCTCGGAATGGATCGTTCGCCCATCGATGCGCATCATTGAATTGACCGCCTTCACCCGCCCACGCGCTCGTCTGCCTGTGGTGGCGGAGATTGGTGGTCGGGTTGAAGAGGCGCAGGATGACATCGGCGATCCGATCGGAGCGGATGGCCAGTTCGCGCGCCTTGATGCAACCTTTCTGCAACTGGAGCTGGAGGACAATCAGGTCGAGCAGGCGCGGTTGCATGATCAGATCGCCTTCGATGAGCGCGAGGTCAAGCGCAATCAGGAACTCGCCCGCAACAAGAATGTCGCCGCCTCGCAGCTCGACCAGGCGCGCCAAACCTTGCGCAATAACACCCAGGCGCTGCATCGCGCCGAGGTGCGGGAACGGGTGCTCAAGGAAAAAATTGCCCGCACCCGGGTACTGGCGCCGGTCGGTTGGCTGGTGATCGAACGCCGCATCGAGCCTGGCCAATGGGTGGCCGACGGGGAGCGGCTTGGTGAGGTGGCGGATTTCTCTACCCTGCTGCTGCCCTTGGCGCTGACACCCGAGCAGCTCAGCGCCCTACGGACCATGCCCGCGCCACTGACCGTCAGGCTGCCGGAGTTGGGCCGCGAGGTGCCGGTGGCCATCCATCGCATCAACCCCGCCCTTGACGAGGGCACGCGCAAGATCGCCGTCGATTTGCGTCTGCAAGACGCTATCGAGCCCCAGCGCGGCGGCCTGCGCGCCGAACTGCGCCTGCCCTTGCCCGATCCGGACAGCCGACTGGTGCCCGCCGCCGCCGTGCAACGCGGATTCGAGGAAAACTGGGTGCGGCCGCGCGAAGGAGAAGCCATTGGCGTCACCATCCTCGGCAGCGAGCGCATCGACGGCGAGGACTGGCTACGCGTGCGCGCACCAGGACTCGCGCCGGGCATGGCGTTAAGCCCGCGCGACTAACTCGGCGCGATGAAAGCCCTGGTCCATTTCACCCTGCGCCAGCAGGTGCTGTTCAACCTGGTGTTCGCGCTAGGCATTCTGGTCGGTGTGATGGCGCTGGGGCAGATCACGGTCGAGCGCTACCCCGATGTGAACATGGGCAAGGTGCAGGTCGCCACCCTCTATCCGGGCGCCTCGCCGGAGGATGTCGAGGCGCTGGTGACGCGCAAGATCGAGGAGTCGCTCGAGGGGCTGGAGGAGGTGGAGTTCATTCAGTCGAGCTCGGTGCGCGAGCGTTCGATCATCACGCTCAAGTTCCGTGACGACACCGATTACGACGCGCTTTACAACCAGCTGCGGTTTCGCGTGCTGGGTATTCTCGACGAGCTGCCGGAGATGGTCGAGCCGCCGGTCTTCACCCAGTGGACCACCGGTGCCTGGTTGCCGGTGGTGGTGGTGAACCTGGTCGGCGAACGCTCCAATCGCGCGCTGGCGCTGATGGCCGAGCAGCTGCGCGCCGAGATGAGTCGGATTCCCGGGGTGAGCGAGGCGCGGGTGAGCGGCGACTGGACGCGCGAGTTCCACATCTGGCTCGACCCCGCCAAGCTCGCGCGTTTTGGCATCACCTTCGATCAGGTCGCGAGCGCGCTGCGGGACGCCAATCAGGTGATCCCGGCCGGGGATTTCAGCGACGGCTCCGGGGAGTTCGTGGTGCGGGTCGACGAGCGCTTCCGCGACAGCGCGCAGGTGGCCGCCGTGGTGGTGCGCGCCGATGCTGATGGTTCCTTTGTGCGCTTGGGGGATCTGATCAGCCGCGCCGAGCTCGGCTATCGCGATCCTTTTGTGATCCGCTCCGTCAGCGGGCAGGACGCGGTGGCCTTGAGCATCCTGAAGACCACCGACGGCGATGCGCTGAAGATCCACCGCGCGGTGCGCGAGATTCTGGCCACGGCCGCGCCGCGCCTGGCCGCGCTTGGGGTCGAGGCGGTGCTGACCCAGGATTCGACCACCTATGTCGTCTCCTCGATCTCCACCCTGGGCTGGAACATGATCGTCGGCATGCTGCTGGTCGGGGTGCTGCTGTGGCTGTTCATGGGGCCGCGCAACGCCGGGCTGGTCAGCCTGGGGATTCCGTTTTCCTTCTTGCTGACCATCACCATGACCTGGCTGACCGGCAACACCCTGAACGAGATCACCCTGTTCTCCTTCGTGCTGGTGTCGGGCATCCTGGTCGACGATGCCATCGTGGTGGTTGAGAACATCTACCGCCACATCCAGGACGGCGAGCCGCTCGAGCAGGCGATTGTCGATGGGACCGCCGAGGTGATGCCGGCGGTCATCGCCGCCACCGCCACCACGGTCGCGGCCTTCCTGCCGATGCTGATGATGACCGGCTCGACCGGGGAGTTCTTCGCCCAGATTCCCAAGGCGATCAGTTTTGCCATCATCGCTTCGCTGTTCGAGTGCATCTTCATCCTGCCGCTGCATTACCGTGATTTTGGCCCACGCCCGGTGGGGAGTGGCGGCATTGGGGGACGGGGTTCAGGCCCCGTCCAGGCGCGCGACCGCTGGCTGCTGAATGCGCTGATCAAGCCGACGCAGCGCCTGCTGGCGGTAACCCTGCGCTTTCGCTGGCTGACACTGGGTACCGTCGGCCTGGCCTTTGTGCTCAGCATCGCCATTCTCGGCGTCTCGGTGAGCGGTGTCCTACCCCTGATACGCATCAAGTTCTTTCCTGACGATTACAACCTTTACTATGTTTTCGTTGAAGGCCCACCGGACACGCCGCTGGCGCGCGTGGACGAGAAAGTGCGTGCCATCAGCACCGATCTGCTGGCCGATGGCCCTGGCTATGTCGACTCGGTCGCGGCTTTCGCCGGCTTTACCATCAATGAAGACTACGAGGAGGTCTATGGGCGCTATCTGGGCACCGTGATGGTCTCGCTGCCGCGCACCAGCGCGCGCGCTTTCAGCGATCCGCTCGCGCATTTGGAGGACATCCGCGCCCGAATGATTGCGACCCATGGTGGCGGGGACTTCAAAATCCGGGTGCGCGCCGAGAAGGATGGGCCGCCCTCGGGGAAGGATGTCAACATCCAGGTGGTGGGTCACAACGACCGCGACGTGGCCGGGCTGGCCGATGCGCTGGCCGCCGGGCTCAGCGATGATCCGTCGCTGGCGCCCTACCTGACTGACCTTGACGCCGGGCGCGCCGCCCCGGCCCGAGTGCTGCGCTTCAACGTCAATGCCGAGCGCGCCGGCGAGCTGGGGCTGACTCAAGGGCAGGCCATCGCGCTGGCGGCCTCGGTGCTCGATGGCCGCTATCTGGGCAAGTTTCGCCTGCCCGATGAGGAAATCGACATCAAGCTGGGCCTCGACCCTGGCGGGCTCGAGCGACCGGAGGACGCCCTGGCCACGCCGGTGCTGGAGGATCTGACCGGCCCGGTGCGCCTGGGCGACGTGGTGCGGTTGAGCCACCTGAGCGAGCCGAGCGAGCTGCGCCGCTATCAAGGGCTGCGCTCGCGCGTGATCACCGCCAATCTCGCCACCGGCGCGCCCATCTCGGCGGCCACCGTGGTGGCCTGGGCGCGCGAGCGTGAGCAGGCCTTGAGTGAGCGCTACCCCGGCGCTCATCTGATCTTTGGTGGCGGCTACGAGGACACCCAGCGCTCTTTCCAAAGCCTAATGCGCGCCTTCTTCGTCGCCATTTTGCTGATCTATCTCATCCTCGCCGTGCAGTTCCGCTCCTACGCGCAGCCGGCGTTGATTCTCTCGGCGGTGATGTTCGCCATCATCGGGGTGGTGTTCGGTAAGCTGCTGACGCAGTCGCTGTTCACCGTCAATAGCTTCATCGCCGTGGTCGGGGTAACCGGCGTGGTCATCAACGATGCCTTGGTCTTGCTCGAGTTCATCAATCGCCGCTACCGCGCGGGCCAGGATCGCCGCAGCGCTATCCGCGAAAGTGTCAGCCTGCGCCTGCGCCCCATTGTGCTCACCACCCTGACAACCAGCCTGGGACTGCTGCCGATGGCGATTGGGTTCCCCAGCTATTCGGTCATCTGGGGCACCATGGCCTCGACCTTCGTGACCGGATTGGCGACCGCGACCCTGCTAACCATCTTCGTGGTGCCGGTCGCTTGGGACTTGCTGACGGAATGGCAGGAAAAGACGGCCCGAAAATGATAAACTGTTGGGCTTTGTGCCCATTGGTCGGTCGCTGACACCTCCCTTCGCTGTCCGGAACCTTGTGATACTTAAGGCGTAACGGGTGTTCGCTCCGTGCGATCAGAAACATCCGCGACCAGGATCATCCCAACTCAAAGTCATCGAACCCTGCTGCATCATGCCTGCAACCGATAAACTGACGCCGCCTTCACGTCTGAGTCCGCGCACCCATCAGCGCGGGCTCGACAAGGTCGCGCGTATTCCGGTGAAGGTGGAGGCGGGCGCGCGTGCTGATGGTCAAGGGGCGCATCAGGCAGGCGGCCAGGGTCCAGCGCGGCCGCCGCGCAAGCCGGCCTGGATTCGCGCCAAGGCACCTTTGGGTGCTGGAGTAGCGCGCATCCGCCGCCTGCTGCGGGATGCATCCCTGGCCACGGTGTGCGAGGAGGCGCAGTGCCCCAATCTGGGCGAGTGCTTTGCCCATGGCACCGCCACCTTCATGATTCTGGGCGACCTCTGCACCCGCCGTTGCCCCTTCTGTGACGTGGCCCATGGCCGTCCCCAACCACCGGATGCCGAGGAGGCAGGACGTCTGGCCGAGGCCATTGCCGGCATGGGGCTCAACTATGTGGTCATCACCTCGGTCGATCGCGACGATTTACGCGACGGCGGCGCCGGGCATTTCGCATCCTGCCTGCGGGCAATCCGCGCGCGAAGCCCCGAGATCCGCCTTGAGGTGCTAGTGCCCGACTTTCGCGGGCGCGAGGCCAAGGCGCTGGAGCAATTCACCGGCGATGCGGTGCCCGATGTGTTCAACCATAACCTGGAGACCGTGCCCAGGCTCTACAAGCAGGCGCGGCCCGGCGCGGATTATCGCGGCTCGCTCGAGCTGCTGCGCGCGTTCAAGCAACGCCATCCAGGCGTGCTGACCAAGTCGGGCTTGATGGTCGGAATTGGCGAGACGCCGGAGGAGGTGCTGGCCGTCATGCGAGACCTGCGCGCGCATCATTGCGACATGCTGACCGTCGGCCAATACCTGCAGCCAAGCGCCGAGCACCTGCCGGTGCTAGAGTACTGGACGCCGGATGCCTTTGCCGAGCTGCAGGCCGAGGGCGAGGCGATGGGTTTTGCCAGTGTGGCCTCAGGGGCCATGGTGCGCTCGTCCTATCATGCCGACCAACAGGCGCACGCGCTGGTTCGTGCCGAATAGGTCGGCGAAACGCACTGCCATGTCCATCGAGCTCAAGACATACGTTTTCATCGACTCGCTGCAGCCGCAGCTCGCCGCCTATATGGGTAGCGTGTCCCAGGGCTTCTTGCCGGTGCCGGGCGATGCCTGTCTGTGGCTTGAGGTCTCCCCTGGCATGGCGATTCATCGCCTGACCGACATCGCGCTGAAAGCCACCCGCGTGCATCTGAGTCAGCAGGTGGTGGAGCGGGCCTATGGCACCATGGTGATCCACCAGCGCGATCAAAGCGATGTGCTTGAGGCCGGGCGCTCGGTGCTGAATCGCCTTGGCGTGCGTGAAGATGACCGCCAGAAGTGCCAGGTGGCCTGGACCGAGATCATCCGCGCGGTCACCCCTGACCATGCGGTGCTGATCAACCGGCAGAATCGGCGCGGATCGATGATTTTGCCCGGCCAGAGCCTGTTCATCCTGGAAACCGAGCCGGCCGGTTACATCGTCTATGCCGCGAACGAGGCCGAAAAAGCCGCCAATGTCACTCTGGTCGATGCCCGCGCGGTCGGTGCCTTCGGCCGGCTAACCATGGCTGGGCGCGAGGCGGATGCCGATGTCGCTGCCGCCGCCGCTGTCAATGCGGTAGAGAGCTTGAGCGGGCGGATTCGTTAGACGATTTTTGAGTGCTTGGTCGGGGACGCTTTCGCTGCGATTGCTCCCGGCTGAAGTTGCTCTCACCCATCACGCTTGCATCCATCAGTGGACTTGGTTATTTCGCTCGTCCGCTGCCAGCAAAGAGTCCACAAGCGGGGTTGTCGGTCTCGTCCCAGAAAGGATAGCCGAGCGTCTGCAAGCTCTGATGGAGCTCATCCGCTTCGGCCTCCGGCACCTGAATGCCCATCAGCACCCGCCCATAGGCGGCGCCGTGATTGCGGTAGTGAAATAGGCTGATGTTCCAGCGCCGGCCCAGGCTGGAGAGGAAATTGAGCAGCGCGCCCGGGCGCTCGGGGAATTCAAAGCGCACCAGGCGTTCGTTGGTGAGTCCTGGCGCATGTCCGCCGACCATGAAGCGAATGTGTAGCTTGGCGGTTTCGTTCTCGCTCATATCGAGCACGCTGAAGCCTTTGTTTTCCAGGCGCTCGGCCATCTCGCGCCGTTCGCTGGCGCCGCCGCCGAGCTCAATGCCGACGAACACCTGCGCCTCGCGATCATCGCTGTAGCGGTAGTTGAACTCGGTAATCTGGCGTTTGCCGATGGCCTTGCAGAAGGCAAGGAAGCTGCCTGGGCGCTCGGGGATGCCGACGGCGAACAGCGCCTCGCGGCGCTCGCCAAGCTCGGCGCGCTCGGCGACATGGCGCAGGCGGTCGAAGTTAATATTGGCGCCGCTTTCGATGGCGATCAGGGTCTCATCGCGCAGGCCATAGAGCTCGACATAGCGCTTGAGCCCAGCGACCGCGAGCGCGCCGGCCGGCTCAGCGATGCCGCGGGTGTCATCGTAGATGTCCTTAATGGCGGCGCAGATCTCATCGGTGTCGACCAGGATCACTTCATCGACGCACTCGCGCGCGACGCGGAAGGTCTCAGTGCCAATGCGCCGCACCGCCACACCGTCGGCGAACAAACCCACCTCCGGCAGATCGACCGGCTCGCCGGCCGCGAGTGCGTGATGCAGGGTCGGGGCCTCGGCTGGCTCGACGCCAATGATGGAGACTTCCGGGCGCAGGTATTTGATGTAGGCGGCGATGCCAGCGATCAGCCCACCACCACCGACGGGCACGAAAATCGCCGTCGGTGGGTCCGGGTGCTGACGCAGAAGCTCCATGCCGATGGTGCCCTGGCCGGCGATCACATCAGGATCATCAAACGGATGGATAAACGTCAGCTTGCGCTCCTCGGCCAGGCCAAAGGCGTGGGCGCAGGCTTCATCGTAGGAGTCGCCGTGGAGCAGGGCGCGGCCGCCGAGATTGCGCACCGCCTGGACTTTGATCGCCGGCGTGGTGCGCGGCATCACGATGGTGGCCTCTGCACCCAGTCGCGCGGCACCGAGGGAGACACCTTGCGCATGGTTGCCGGCGGAGGCCGCGATGACGCCGCGCGCCAGGGCATCCGGCGAGAGATGACGCAGCTTGTTGTAGGCGCCCCGCAGCTTGAAGGAGAACACCGGCTGCAGATCCTCGCGCTTGAGCAGCACCCGATTGGCCAGCCGTCGCGACAGCAGGGGCGCCGGGGTCAAGGGTGTTTCGGACGCGACCTCATAGACGCGGGCTTTTAGAATGCGTTCAATATAGCGATGGGGCATGCGGGTGCCTGGGCAGGGTCGAAAGGCCGGCAGTTAGTGAGTGGTAGTGATACCGAAACAACAGGAAGTTTCTGTTCGGGACCAAAACGGATTTGCAATCAGAAAAGCGGGAAAGATGGCCGCGCCGGTGCTGGAGTGGCTCTGTTATTATCGGCACTGGACTTATCCTCTACCCGCATTACCTTGAGGCCTTTGGCCTGAAACCCGAAGTTCATTGATGCCGGGTAAAATTCCCAACACCAATTTCAACAGACGGAGCTTGAGCGCCATGACTCAGGATGAACTGAAAAAACAAGCCGCCGAGGCGGCCATCGCCTATGTTCAAGGCGGTATTATCGGGGTCGGCACCGGCTCGACAGTGAACCACTTTATCGATTTTCTTGCACAGATCAAAGGCCGGTTCGATGGCGCGGTCTCGAGCTCTCAGGCCTCGACCGAACGGTTGCAAGGCCACGGCATTGAAGTGCTGGACTTAAACAGCGCCGGCGATCTGTCTCTCTATGTCGACGGTGCCGATGAGGCCAATGGTCGCCTGCAGCTCATCAAAGGCGGCGGCGGGGCGCTGACGCGCGAGAAAATCGTCGCCGCCGCCAGCGAGACCTTTGTCTGCATTGCCGATGAAAGCAAACGCGTCGATGTGCTGGGTCAATTTCCGCTGCCGGTCGAGGTCATCCCGATGGCGCGCAGCTATGTTGCCCGTGAATTGGTCCGGCTCGGGGGCACGCCGGTGTATCGTGAGGGCTTCGTCACCGACAATGGCAATGTGATCCTCGATATCCAGGGGCTCGAAATTCAAGATCCCGCGGGTCTGGAGCAGCAAATCAACAATATCGCCGGCGTTGTCACCGTCGGGCTGTTCGCGCTGCGCGGTGCCGATATGCTGATTTTGGGCTCGCCAGACGGACTCAAGACTTACGAGCCCTAGTCGCTCTCGCGGCCTACCCAGGCTGCCCGCAGCGCAGCTCAGGCCGTCTCGGTTGCCGGTTTGGTGCTGGCGCGAGCTGGGCGGCTTGAGTTTTTGCTTGTATTCGTGGTTTCTCCTGAAGTTCCTCCTGGGGTTTCAGCTGAGGCGCGCCCGTTCGCTGAGCTGGAACCGGTTTTCAAGGTCACGGTTTCTTCAAATTTGCTTCCGTCGTAGCTCAAACGCTGCAACTCGGCTGACTCGCAATGCACCAGCTTGCCATTGATCTCGGCACCCATGGCCATTTCCAGCAGTTGATAGTAGAGGGTGCCGCTAACGCGCGCATTGGCGCCGAGCTCAACCCGGTCTCTCGCATGCACATCGCCGACAATGCTGCCGTCGGTGATCAGTTGCTCGACTTTGACGTCGCCCTCGATGACGCCCTGCTGGCTGATGATCAGCGCGGCGCTGGTTTCTGGTTCGGCGGTCACTTCGCCTTTGATCTTGCCATCAAGGTGAAGCGCGCCCGAGAATCGGACCTGACCTTCGATGACGGTGCCCTGCCCGATGACGGTCACGACCTTGGGCGGCTTCACTCTGCGGATACGTGCCATGAAACGAACCTCCTGGTTCCGGTTTTGGGTCATGTTTCCCATGACTGTCGTGAATCACACGTATTCATGACTATGGGGTAGTGAGAATGGGTTGGCCGGGACGCGCTGGTGCTGATTGGTTGCGCTGATTTATTCATCGGATTTATTCATCTGATTTATTCACCTGGGCCAGTGCCATTATCAGTGCCTGCGTCAGCGTCCTGGCTGGTTTGCCACGGGAACTGCCGGCGCGCCCCACCTGTCGCTTCGTCATCCGGCACCACGACCACCAGCAGCTCTTCGGGTTGGAAGTCTTGCGGCAATTGGAGTGTGCCGTCAATTTCCTGAAAGTGGCGAAAGCCGAGTCTGTGACTGTCGCGGGAATCATCCGTCAGTTCGTCGAGGCTGAAATAGCGTTCCTCGCCTTGCAGTTGGCCGCGCAATTGCAGGCGCACCTGGCCGGTCAGCATATCCGTACTGGCGTTGGTGCGCGAAACCTTGAACCAGTAGCGGAACCTGTTGTCGCTTTCGCGCGAGAGTGCCAGGTCGCTGATATCGAGCGGGCCATCGTCACCGCCAAAGAGTTGGGTCAGAAACGCCACCTGAGAGCGCAGTTGCGCGTTCTCAGTTTGGAGCACGCGAATCCTCTCCTGTGCTTCTCGTACCGCTTTGTTTTCTTCTTGGTGGTCCTTGGTGAGCGTTTGCAGACGTTGTTCGAGTTGCGCTGTTTCATCCTGGAGCGCCTCGCGGGTCTGCTTGAGCTCGGTCAGGTCCGCCGGCTCGACCGGTTGCTCGGCTGGCTGCTCGACTGCTTGTTCGACCGGCCATTTGGGCACGAAGGGCGTTTCGCCAGTGAGATCGAAAGCCAGATAGGCCCAGCTGCCGAGCGCCACGGCGACCAGCAGGAGCGCTAAGCCCAGCCGACCGGTCGGACGAGAATCAATGATGTGAGGCTGGCGAATTCTTCGCACTTTGACCTGTCCCATGCCTTGTCGCATCAGTGCCTTGGCTCGATTGAAAAATAATGATCTAGGATAGTCGCCTTTGGCCACGGGCGCAGCCGTTTTTGTGCTTAGGCGTGACTTGTTTATACTTTCGCCAATGGTACGCCGATCCTTGCGCCCTCGCGCGTTGCGGAATCTTCACGTTTTCAGCCACCACAACCTGCTCGCAGGCAGGGGGGACCATGTCTGATCGACCCTCTCAGTCCAACAATCCATCCGTCGGTCAGCCTTCCGCGGGCGGCGCGGACTCGGGCTCATCTGCCGGTGCGAAGGCCGCGCCGCGCAATGTCAGCACCGTAGCGGCCGATCTCGCAATCCAGCAGGAAAACGAAGGGCTGCGACTGGCGCTGCGCGAGCAGGAGCGCATCGTCGAGGAGCTGACCAACGAATGCCGCCGGCTTGAGGATCGGCTTGAGGATCGCTACCAGGACATCGACGCGCTGCGACGCGAACTCGATCGGGGCGAGCGGGAGCGCAAGCAGACCGATGAACGCTCCTCGCAAATTGTTGACGACGGCGGTTCGTCCGACTCCAGCTTGCCATCAGCACCAAGTGCGACCTCCGCAAAGGATACCAAAAAGGACGGTTCATCTGGAGCCGCGAAAGGTAGCGCGCTCGGTTTTGGTTCGGGTTTGGTGGGTGGTTTGTTGTTGGCGGGTCTGAGTGTGGGAGGTCTTTGGTTTGGTGGCATCCTGGCGCCGGCGGGCGGTATTTCCGCCGCGCCCGAGGTGGCTGGACCGCCGGAGCCCACGCGGCCCCCTGTACGTCCAGCCCCGGAGGCTGGCACTGCGGCTAGCTCGGCGACTGTTACGGGGACTGGAACGGCGACCGGCGGGGAGGACGCCCTGGTTTCAGACGTGGCGACAGTGGACACCGCAGCACCGATCTCCAGCACCGGCCCAAGGGATGAGGCGGGAATGCCCGAGGCGGGGGCGGATCAGGCCGCAGCGGAGACTGCAGACCAGAGAGCCAGTCCGGAAAGCATGGCGTTGAAGGTTCCTGATGAACCTGTTGCGGGCATGCACACGGATGCGTTCCTCACTGACGAAGCGACGGCACCGGAGATGGTGGTGCTGGAGCCAAGCGAGTTCATGATGGGAAATCCGGTTGGGATGGCTGACAGCGATGCGCGGCCGGTGCATAAGGTGAGCCTCGATGGCTTCATGATCGGTGCGCGCGAGGTGACCTTTGCCAATTACGATCGATTCGTGCGCGAGACCGGCGCGCGACGCCCGCAAGATTATGGCTGGGGACGCGGCTCGCGCCCGGTCATCGATGTCTCCTGGGACGAAGCGCGTGATTACGCCAAGTGGTTGAGTGAGAAGACCGGCCAGCCCTATCGGCTGCCGACCGAGGCTGAGTGGGAATACGCTGCGCGCGGCGGGGCCAGTTCCTCGTTCTGGTGGGGTATCGGCTCGCCGGCCAGCCGCGCACTCTGCTTTGACTGCGGGACCCGCTGGGATCAGATTTCGACCGCGCCGACCGGCAGCTTTCCGCCCAATCCATTCGGCCTCTACGATACGGCTGGCAACGTTTATGAGTGGACGGCGGATTGTTACCATCACAATTACAACGGGGCTGCGAGCGATGGCAGTGCCCGGATCGGGCCGGACTGCGAGCTGCGCGTTACGCGCGGCGGCAGCTTCAACTCGCCGGCGGGAGCAATGCGCAGCCACGCGCGCAATCGTTTTGCCGCCGACGCGCGTGTCGACATTCTCGGCTTTCGGGTCGCGCGTGATCTCGACGCAGCATCGCAACCCGAAGATAGTGACGGTGACGGGGGCTGAGACGCATCCTGCCGCGCTGGGGATGGTGAGCCTTGGTCGCCGAGTGCCTGAGTCCCAGCGCGAACCCGAGCCTTCTCGCCCGGGCCGCATGCTCGGGGTTGGCATCGCGGCGCTCGATATCGTCAATCAGGTCGCGAGCTATCCCTGCGAGGACCAGGAAGTGCGCGCCACCGGTCAGCGCATTGCGCGCGGCGGCAATGTTGCCAATACGCTGTCGGTTCTGAGCGATCTTGGCTGGCGCTGCGATTGGGCCGGTTGCTACGCCGATGACAGCGGCGCGGATTTTATCCTCTCGGATTTGCATCGCCGCGGAATCAACACCGAGACAGCCGTGCGTTGTGCGGGCTCGGCAACCCCCACCTCCTACATCACGCTGAGCGAGGCCACGGCAAGCCGGACCATCGTGCATTACCGGCGCCTACCTGAGTTGAGCGCGGACGATTTCGCCGCGATTCCGCTCGACGCTTACCAATGGGTGCATTTCGAGGGGCGCAACGCACCTGAAACAGCGGTCATGATCGAACGCGTGCGGCGGGAGCACCCGGCACTGCCGGTGTCGATCGAGATCGAAAAGCCTAGACCCGAGCTCGCGCGGCTGTTTCAGCCCGTGTCCCTGCTGCTGTTCTCCCGCGCCCTGGTGCAGCAGGAGATCGGCGCCCAGACCTTGCCCTGGGACTATCTGGCCGCCCAGCAGCGCCGCAGCGGGGCGGCGCTGTGCGTGGCGCCCTGGGGCGCCGATGGGGCTTATGGTATCGACAAGGGCGGCCGCCAGTTCTTCGCACCGGCTGCGCCGCCGGATCAGTTACGCGATACTCTTGCCGCCGGCGATGTTTTCAATGCCGCGCTGATCGACGGACTGCTCCACAAAAGGCCGGTTGCTGATGCCATGACGCGGGCGAACCGGATCGCAGGCTTTAAATGCGGTTATTCCGGCCTGGAGGGGATGATTGACGCGGCTCGCGACGCCGGTCGGGTCTGACTCTGCGGTTACGGACGCAAAGATCGGGTGGTGTGCGGCTGTTGCTGAGCTGAAATCGGCCCGCAACGCGTGCGGGCCGATCAGGTGCTAGGCAGAATCCTAGCCGGTCTCGAGCAATACGCGCAGGTCAATGACGGCGGCGTTGGCGCGCGAGATATAAGACGCCATGACGAGCGAGTGATTGGCGAGCAGCCCGTAGCCGTGGCCGTTCAGCACCACCGGGCTCATCTTGCGCATGGTGGCGCCATGCAGGTCGCGCATGATCTGCTCGACCGAGACCAAGGCGTTCTTGCCGGCCAGCACGCTTTCGAAGTCGATGGAAATTGCCTGCATCATGTGCAGCAGCGCCCAGGTATAGCCGCGCGCCTCGTAGAAAATGTTATCCACTTCGGTCCAGGAGGTTGCCTCCAGCACTTGGGCGCCACCCTGGGTCTGGGTGAAGCTCGCGGTCAGCTCGGCGTCGTTCACACTGGCGCTCAGGCGCTGCGCATAGCTGCCCAGGCGCTTCTCGACCACCATCAGGTAAGCGCGGAGATTGTCGGCGCGGGTATAGAAACGCGCGGTTTGGTCGGTCCCGGAGATCAGGGCCGCACGATACTCCTTCAGCGCATTGATGCCGTCGCGATACTGGGACTCGGTCGAGGGTAGCATGTAGGAGTTGGCGTCGAAGTTGAAATCGGAGTCCGCCAGCTTGAGCTTGTCGTTCTCGATCGACTGGGTCTGAGAGCGGCTGAAATCATTGCGCAGCGAGCGCACCGAGTCACGCAGCTCGGTCAGTACGCCGTATTCCCAGTTCGGCATGTTGTCGATCAGGATGCCGGGCGGGGTAATATCGTTGCTGATATAGCCGCCTGGCTTGCCGAGCAGGGTTTCGGCAACATTGATGGCGGAAGACACAGTGGCAACGCCCGGCGTCTTGAGCGCTTCCTTGGTGTCTATGTTCGGAATTTCAATCTTGCTGATCTCGAAGGGTTCTGGCTGCAGCGACCAGTAAGCGCCGAGACCGCCGATGGCAGCCATTGCCAAGATCACAAGCACGGCCATGATGCGACCGAGCGGCAGTTTGCGGCGTGATGATGTTGCGTTTGGCTGCTCGTCCGAGCGGCCGGCAGAGGTTTCCTTGGTCACAATGAGCTCCTCGTTGTTCGTGGAATGAGCCGGAAAATATCGCTGGCTTAATTCTACCCGGAAAAGGCGGCGTGCTGGTGAGCGAATCCGCTGGGGCGGGAATCTCCCGGGCAGGCATGCGGGCGAAGTTTTGATACACTCTTGCCGAACAGCGCGACCGCTGGCCACGCCGGCACTGCTTGCCGTGCCGGTTCTGGGCCAGCTCTGCTCCACATGTTCATAGGGGCGACCCGGGGATCACCCAAGTCGCATCGGTCGAGAATTCGAAATTCCATGCAGTTCTGGAAGTTAGGCATGCCCCGAGACCAGCGTCGATTTAAGCCAGAGACCCGGCCAGAGACGAGTGCGCAACAGTTGCTCACGCGCAGCCTGCTGTTTGCTGCGCTCTGGATGGTGCTGACCCGGGCTGACCCGGCCTCCTGGGTTATCGGCGTGCCGGCGGTGCTGGCTGCGACCTGGGCAAGCGTGCGCCTTGGATTCAAGGCACCGCGGCCGACGGCTCGCGGACCAGCGGGCTCCGGTTTGGGTCTTGCCTCGCTCGACCTGGCTACCTCGACACTCGCGCGACCGCGCGCGCGCCAGGCGCGGCTCGCCTCCTGGCTCGCCATTGATGTGCGCCGGTTGCTCCCTTTTGTGCTGTTTTTTGTCGTGGCCTCTGCGCGCGGCGGGCTCGATGTCGCCGGGCGGATTCTGGCACGGACGCTGGACATCGCCCCGGGTTTCATCACCTATCGCATCAGATTGCGCCATCCAGGGGCACGCATCCTGTTTATCGACCTGATCAGCTTGCTGCCCGGCACGCTGAGCGCCGACATTGAGGGGTCCGATCGCCTGGTCATTCATGTCCTGGATGTCGGCTCGGATAATTTTCGCGAGTTGGCGCAGCTCGAGTTGCAGGTCGCGCTGCTATTTCGCGAGCCCGGCGGCGCGGGAGCCTATTGACATGGCGACCATGATGCTGGTGTTCGCGAGCCTGCTACTGGCGACCATGGGCGTGGGTCTGGTGCGCGCGCTGCGCGGGCCGACGCCCGCAGACCGTCTGCTTGCGGTGCAGTTAATCGGTACCGCGAGCATCGGCGTGCTGCTGCTGCTGGCTGCCGCGCTGTCCATGCCGGCGCTTGCGGATGTGGCCTTGGTGTTCAGCCTGCTGGCCGCCGTGGCGGTGGCCGCGCTAACCCGGCGCCGCGCATGATCTGGTTCTCGCTGGCATTCTCCGCCGCCCTGATCGCTGCTGGTTTGGCGTTTTTTGCCGCCGGCACCCTCGGTTTGTTGCGTCTGCCGGATATTTTTACCCGGCTGCACGCGCTCACCAAGGCTGACAATCTCGGCTTGGGCTTGATCATCCTTGGCCTCACGCCCTGGGCGCCGAACCTCTGGTACGTGCTTGAGCTGGCGCTGATCTGGCTGCTGGTGCTGCTCGGCGGCGCGACCGGCGCGCATCTGATTGCCCGGCGTGCCTTGCACGGCGACGGGGAGGACCCGCAATGAGCGCGACCATGGCGTCAGGCCCCGCATTGCTCGCCTTTGACCTGCTGATGCTCTCCACCTTGCTCGCCCTGGCGGTTGCCACTCTGAGCAGTCGTGACCCGCGCCGTGCCGCCATTTTGTTCATCGTCTTCGGGCTCTGGTTGTCCCTGGTTTGGGCGCGACTCGGCGCGCCCGACGTCGCTCTGGCGGAGGCGGCCATCGGCGCAGGCCTGGGCGGGGCGCTGATGCTCGCTGCCGCGCGGCGCGCCGTCGCGAGTCAGGGCTCAGCGCTGTCCGCAGCGGATGAAACTGAGGCTGACCTGGCTGCGCAAGAGGGGATGACCTCTGCTGGGGGCCAGGCTCGCGCTTCCGAGGCGGAATCGGCCTCAGCACCCGCATCGGCCCCCGTTCCCGAATCCCCATCGCCGGAATCGACTCCATTGCCCGAATCAGTCCCAGCACCCGAATCGGCTCCAGCAAAAGCTGAAGTCCCTTCGGGCGAGCGGAGATTGGTTCAGGCTGAACTGGAGCTGACACAGCCTGAGGTCGAAACGGATCAGCTTGCCGCATCGGCCTCGGCCGAGCAGCCCAAGCTGGAAGCCGACCAGCCCGAGGCAGAAAAGTCCAAGCCGAGCCGGCACAGGTCGAAACGGTCGAAATCCAAACAGCAACCTGGGGACTCGCAGCCAGACTCAGGCGGGAGCTTGGAGCCATGAATCGGCTGGAGCCCAAGCCGCAGCGTTCTGCCTCGATTCTCGTCGTGGTGCTGCTGGCATTGCTCGCGGCCTTGTTGCAATGGGTGTTCTTTACTCACCAGATGCAGGCGCCGGACGGCGAGTTGGCCGCCTTGGCGGGGGCCGAGCTGCCGCGCACCGGAGTGACCAACCCGGTGACAGCTGTGCTGCTGAGCTACCGCGCGGTCGATACCCTGCTTGAGCTGGCAGTGCTGCTCGCGGCGCTGCTCGGCATCTGGGCGCTGGGTGCGCCCTCGCGCGGCTATCAGCGCGCCGGGCCTGTCTATGCCGGCATGGTGTCCTGGGTGGTGCCGCTGCTAATTCTCACCGCCGGCTATCTGCTCTGGATCGGCGCCAAGGCTCCTGGCGGGGCCTTTCAGGCCGGTGCCTTGCTGGCTGCGGCTGGGGTCATTTTGCGCCTCGGCGGCTCCGCGCGCGGCGGTCTGCCGGGTGCCTCGGCACGGCGCTGGCTGGCGGTGGCGGGAATTGGCGTCTTTGCCCTGGTCGGGCTCGCCACCATGCTGGCTGGGCGCGGGTTCCTGAACTATCCCGAGCCCTGGGCCGGCTGGCTGATTCTGCTGATCGAAACCTTCGCGACTGTGACGATCGCGACTTTGCTGACGGCGGCTTATGTGGGGAATGAGGAGTGACTGCGGGAACATGATGAACACCGAATTCCTTTACGCTGGTGCCGGCTTTCTGCTGTACGTGCTCGGCATCTGGTCGTTTTTGCTGCACCGGACGCTGCTGCGCAAGCTGATCGCGCTTAATGTGATGGGTGCGGGCGTGTTTCATCTGCTGATCGCGCTGGCGGGGCGCGGGGCGCCGCCGACTGATCCGATACCCCATGCGCTGGTGCTGACAGGCATTGTGGTCGCAGTCAGTGCGACCGCGCTGGCGTTGGCTTTCGGTCGCGCCCTGGATCAACTCGGGGAAGCTGCCACCGATGACTGACACCCTCGCGCTGGCCTTGGTTCTGCCCCTGGGCGGTGCGCTGCTGGCGGTGGCGCTGCCGGGTCAGGCCGCGCGTTTTGGCCTGCTGGCGGTGGTGCTCAATACCCTGAATACCGCGGCGCTGATCGTCGGCGTCTGGCAGCAGGGGGTCCTGCGCGCGGATTTCGGCGGCTGGGGGGCGCCGCTCGGCATCGGCTATCTGGCCGACGGGTTGGCGGCGGCCATGCTGGGGATGACAGCACTGGTTACCCTGGCCATCAGTGTCCAGGCTGGCGGCTATTTTCGCGATCCCGCCCGCGCGCGCCATTTCTGGCCGCTGTGGCTGCTGCTGCTCACCTCCCTGAACGGGCTCTTTCTGTCGTCCGATCTGTTCAACCTCTATGTGAATCTGGAGCTGCTCGGGCTCACCGCCGCAGCCCTGGGCGCGCTTGGTGGACAGCGCGCCGCGCTCGAGGCCAATCTGCGCTATCTACTGGTCGGGTTGCTGGGGTCCATGACCTATCTGCTCGGTGTGGCGCTGGTCTACGGCGCTTTTGGCACCCTGGACTTCGCGCAACTGACCGAGCAGTTGGCGGCGGGCACCAATTCACCGGGCCCGATCGCCGCCACTGCACTCGGGCTGATGGTGATGGGGCTGGCGCTGAAGGCGGCGCTTTTCCCGCTGCATTTCTGGCTGCCGCCGGCTCATGGGAGTGCGCCGGCCCCGGTGAGTGCCGCGCTCTCGGCGCTGGTGGTGAAAGCGGCCTTTTATCTGATTCTGCGTCTGTGGCTGGAGGTGCTCGCGCCTCTGACCACCCCGGGCGCGTCCAACCTGCTCGGGCTGCTGGGCGCGGGCGCGGTGCTCTGGGGCTCCTGGCAGGCACTGCGGGCCGAGCGGCTGAAACTGCTCGCGGCTTATTCGACAGTCGCGCAGCTCGGCTATCTATTTCTGTTCTTTCCGATCATGCAGGGGCTGCCGGCTGGGGAGACGCGTGAGAATCTGCTCGCCGCCCTGGCCTTGATGGCGCTGACCCATGGCTTTGCCAAGTCGGGCTTGTTCCTGGCGGCGGGTTTTGTGCAGCAGCAGGCCGGGCATGATCGCATCGCCGAGCTGAGCGCGACCCTGCAGCGGCTGCCGGCGACGACGCTCGCCCTGGCGCTGGCTGGTACCGCGCTGATCGGCCTGCCGCCGAGCGGCAGCTTTAACGCCAAGTGGCTGCTGCTCAGCGGGGCCTTCTCAACGGGGCAGTGGTGGTGGGTGCTGGTGCTGCTGGCCGGGACGCTGCTGGCCGTGGCCTATGTATTTCGCCTGCTGGCACGCGCGTTCGGCCTGGAACCGACGCCGCGGCAGTTCTTCACCCAGGCTCGGGCCGAGGTGCCGGCGTTGCTGCTTGGGGCGACGGCGGTGGTGGTGCTGGGCTTGGGCACGGCGCCGCTGTGGCGCCTGCTGGGCGCGGATGGAGGTCTGGGATGACGCCGCTGTTCGATAGCTTGCTGCCGATCGCCATCCTGCTTAGCTCGCTGGTCCCGGGCTTGGTGATCTTTCTGGTGGCGGAGGACAATCGCCGCCTGCGTGTTGTGCTGAACATGACCGGCGCCATCGTCAAGCTGCTGCTGGTAGCGGTGCTGGTGTGGGGGGTCTATCACGACCGCAGCTATGGCGCCGAGCTGCCGTTGGCGCCGGGGCTCAGCCTGGTGCTGCAGGCCGACGCGCTCTCGGTGCTGTTCGTCACACTCTCCACGGTGCTGTGGCTAGTGACCACCGTCTATGCCATCGGCTATCTGGAGCACTCACCCAATCGCAGCCGCTTTTTCGGCTTTTTCAGTCTGTGCGTGACCGCGACCATCGGCATCGCCCTGGCCGGCAATCTGTTTACCTTTGTGGTGTTCTATGAGCTGCTGACGCTGGCGACCTATCCGCTGGTGTCGCATCGTGGCACGCCGGATGCAACCGCCGGCGCGCGCGCCTATCTGGCCTACACCATGGGCGGTGGCGCGCTCTTGTTGGTCGGGGCCGTCTGGCTGCAGACCTTGATCGGGCCTGTCACCTTCACGCAGGGCGGGCTGCTGGCCGAGCAGCCGGCAAGTTTGCACCCGCAGTTCATCGCCATCTTTTTGCTGTTGCTCGCTGGCTTGGGGGTGAAGGCTGCACTGGTGCCGCTGCATGGCTGGCTGCCGCGCTCCATGGTGGCACCGGCGCCGGTCAGCGCCCTGCTGCACGCGGTGGCGGTGGTCAAGGCGGGTGCCTTTGGCATCCTGCGGTTGGTCTATGACATTTACGGAGAGGAGGTCGCCCACGCACTCGGGCTGCTGACCATCCTGGGTGTTGTGGCCTCGGTGACCATCATCTACGGCTCGATGATGGCGTTGGGGCAGGACGGGCTGAAAAAACGTCTGGCCTACTCCACCGTCAGCCAGGTGTCCTATATCGCCCTGGGGGCGTCGATTTTCGGGCCAGTGGCGACCATCGGCGGCATGGTGCATCTGGTGCATCAGGGCATCATGAAAATTACGCTGTTTTTGTGCGCAGGAAATTATGCCGAGACCCTGGGCGTGCACAAGGTCAGCGAGATGAACGGCATCGGCCGGCGCATGCCCTGGACCACTCTGGCCTTCAGCGTTGGGGCCTTGGGGATGATTGGCATTCCACCGATTGCCGGTTTTATCAGCAAGTGGTATCTGGGCCTGGGCGCGGTCGAGGCGGGCGTGCCCTGGGTGTTGCTAGTGCTGGCTGCCAGTACCCTGCTGAACGCTGGCTATTTTCTGCCAATTCTCTTCCGCGCCTGGTTCCGCGAGCCGCCGGTGGATTGGCCACATGAGGAGATTCCGCGCCGTCGGCTGGAAACCCATGCCTCCCTGCTGTGGCCACCGCTGATCACCGCTGCGCTTTGCCTGATGGCCGGGCTGTTCGCGGCGGCTCCCTTCAGTCCGCTGGAGTGGACGGAGCTGATTGCTAAGCGTGAATATGGCGGTTAGTTGTTAGTGGTCCTTTTGTAGCCGCTCGTTCGGCGCTAATCAGGAACTAATGATCACTAATTGCTAACCACCAATCGCGAGTCACTCATTACTAACAGCCGCTCACTAACAAGGAAACATGACCTTCTCCACCCCCTTCGCCTGGCTGCTGCTGGCGCTCTGGGTCTGGCCGCTGCTGCTGGTGCCGCTGGCCGCTCGGGTGCACTGGCCCTGGCTGCCGGCGCTGGGCGCACTGCCGGCATTGGGAGTGGCGTTGCTGTTGCCCGTTAACACCTCGCTCGCGCTGCCGTGGTTGATGCTCGGCAGCGAGTTGGGGTTGGATACCACGGGTAAGGTGTTTCTGCTGTTCAGCGCACTGCTATGGCTGGCCGCGGGTGTCTTCGTCGCGGCTTTTCGCGGTGGCGTTCAGGGACTGGCCGGCGAGATGACGGTTGCTCAACAACGCACCAATAAGAAGCTAGCCGATTCCACGCCGGGCGCCGGCGCGAGTTTCACCGGGCGGCGTTTCAACGCGCTCTTTCTGCTCACCATGAGTGGGCAGTTCTGGGCGGTGGTGGGGCTGGATTTGGTGAGTTTTTATGTCGGCTTCGCCATCATGGGGCTGGCGTCTTACGCGCTGGTGGTGGCTGATGGCAGCGTAACTGCATTGCGCGCCGGGCGGCTCTACCTGGCCATGACAGTGGCGGGCGAGGTGGCGCTCTTCGCCGGGCTGGTCAGCCTGGCCGCCGAGACTGCCACCCTGATGCCAGCCCCAGCGATGCTGGGGCAGGTGAGTGGCGCAAGTCTGGCGCTGGTGCTCCTTGGTTTGGGCGTGAAAGCGGCCATCGTACCGCTGCATCTGTGGCTGCCTCTCACCTATCCGGCCGCGCCGGTCGCGGCCACGGCGGTGCTGAGCAGCGCCATGATTAATGTCGCGGTGCTGGGTTGGCTGCGCTGGCTGCCGCTCGGTGCGGTGGCCTGGCCTGACTGGGCACTTTGGTTAACCCGGTTGGGGCTGGGAACCGCGTTCTTCGCGCTTGCCGTCGGGCTGATGCAGCGCGAGCCAAAGGTGGTGCTAGCCTATTCGAGCATCAGCAAAATGGGCTTTCTGCTGCTGCTGACAGGGCTGATGTTGGGCCAGCCAGAACTCGCCGGCGTTGGGGTGGCGGCCATGGTGTTCTATGCCGCGCATCATGCTCTGTGCAAGGCTGGGCTGTTTTTGGGACTGGGGCTTTTTGAGCGCGAACATTCACGCGGGCCGGCTGCAACCCGGGTGCGCGCCTGGCTCCTCGCAGGGCTCGGCGTGTTGGCGCTGGCGTTGGCCGGCGCGCCCCTGACCAGCGGTGCGGTGGCGAAGTATTTTACCAAACCCCTGCTGACGGACCTGCCGTGGGACGACTCCTGGGCTTGTCTAAGTCCGCTGCTGTGGTTGATGACCCTGGCCAGCATGCTCCTGATGGCGCGTTTTATGTGGCTGGTGTCGCGCGACAGCGGGCTTGTCAACCCAGATGTCAACGCGGCGGCCGGCCGGCTAGCGAATCCAGCAGCCAAGGAAGTGGCAAATGCGCAAGGGGTTGCCGCGAATCAGGCGCCCATGCTGAATACGCCATTGTTGGCCTGGAGTGCGCTTGTCGTTGTGGTTTTGCTTCTGCCCTGGGTCTTCGGTCCGGCTTCGTCCTGGCTGACCAACACCGCTACCCTGGTGTTGGCTGCAGGCATTTGTATCGGCGTGTTGCGCCTTGCTCAGCAAGGCCGCAATCCGCTGAGGTCCTTCGTGGGGTGGGTGCCGCCGGGTGATCTGCTGGCGTGGGCACTCGCCGGCGCGCGGGCATTGAGCGCGGCTGGCTTATGGCTGTGGTGCGGCTGGCATCTTGGTCTGGAACGGGCCGTTCGCTGCTTGGCGTCCGCTTGGGGAGGCGCAACCGGCTGCGGCGCAAACGCGAGCCCGAATCTGAACCAGGGGGCGGCGCAGCCTGGCAGCGCATCGGCGATCCGCCCGGGGCTTTCCGGGTCGCCTTCAGAGGCTGTGCTGCGCACCTGGCCGGTCGCGGGAGCGCTCTGGCTGGGGCTTGGCAGCCTGTTGCTGTTCCTCCTGGTATTGGGTGGGATGCAGTGAATCGGAGTGCATGCACTCGCCTGGCCTGCTCCGCGTTGGCTTTGACGGAGGGATCATGCTGACCGGGTTCTGGCTGCTTTTCGCCTGGCTGTGGCCCTTGCTGCTGGCGGGGCCTGCGCTAACCAGGCGCCTGTGGTGGCTGCCGCCGCTCGGTGCGCTTCCGGCCCTGCTGATTGGTTTCGCGCTGCCGCTCGGCAGTCAGGTCGAGCTGCCCTGGCTGATGCTTGGCACCCGCTTGGGGCTGGATGCAACCGGACAGGTGTTCTTGATTTTCACGTCAATCGTCTGGCTGGCCGCCGGGGTCTTCGCCGCCGCGCAGCGCTGGCGCGCGTTGTCGGCCCCTGATCAGGACAGGCACGCCGCGCGCTTCAGCGCCTTTTTTCTGCTCGCGATGGCGGGCAATTTCTGGCTGATTCTCGGGCTGGATTTGATCAGCTTCTACGTTGGCTTCGCCATCATGGGACTTGCCTCCTATGTGTTGGTGATTCACGACGGCGACCTGACCGCGCTGCGCGCCGGGCGGGTCTATCTGGCCATGGCCTTGGTTGGCGAGGTGTTGCTGTTTGCTGCCTTGGCAATGATCGTCGCCGAGACCGGCACCACAGCGCCCGAGGTCGGGCAGCTTGCGGCACTCAGCAATGTCGCCATCGCGCTCGCGCTGCTGGGTTTGGGTGTGAAGGCCGGCATTTTTCCGCTGCACCTGTGGCTGCCGCTGGCGCATCCGGCGGCGCCCATCGCGGCCAGCGCGGTGTTGAGCGGCACCATGATCAAGGTCGCGCTGCTCGGCTGGCTGCGCTTTCTGCCGGTGGGGGTGTTGGCGCTGCCGCACTGGGGGGCGGTGCTGATTCTGCTTGGGCTGTTTACGCTTTTCTACGGGCTTGGCGTGGGGCTGACCCAGCGCGACCCGAAAACCATCTTGGCGTACTCGAGTATCAGCAAGATGGGCTTTCTGCTGGTGCTGCTCGGGCTGGTGCTGATGCAGCCGGCGCTGGCGCCGCTCGGCGTCGTCGCCATCGCGCTCTATGCCGCCCACCACGGGCTGGTCAAGGGCGGGCTGTTCCTCGGTATCGGGCTGCGCAAGCATGCCGAAGCCATGCGCCAGCCGTTGATTCTGGGCGGGCTCGGCTTTCTTGCCTTGGCCATGGCTGGCGCGCCCCTGACCACGGGCGCCGTCGCCAAGGATGCCACCAAGCCCTTGTTGGCGGGGCTGCCGGCGGCGTGGGGCGAGCTGTGGGGTACTTTGGGGGGGGCGTTAACAGTCAACCCGGTAGGGACCGAGCAAGCCAGCGGCTGGTGGAGCTGGTTGGTCCCGGACCCGGCGATGGTTCTAGGGCTGGCACTGGTTCTTTCCACAATGGTCACGGTTGCCCTGATGGCGCGGCTGCTGTGGGTTGCCAAACACATCTCGATAGGAAACGGGGCCAAACCGCTGGCCGGCGAGGCCGGCGCCGAGATTGCCTGGGCGCTGTTGATCCAGACCATCATCATCCTGCCGTTCGCGATGGCGCAGCCCAAAGCGCTGCTGGCCAACGGTATCCCGGTAGCGCTTGGCGTCGGGCTGGTGGCGGGCACTCTGTGGCTGGTTAGGCGCGGGCAGCTGAGGCTGGCCGGAGCGGTCGGTCGGGTGCCACCCGGAGACCTGCTTGCGCTGGTGGTGCCCTTGTATCGCATCGCCTGGGTGCTTGGCGCCCTGTTCTGGGTTCGGTGGCAGGCGATGGTCACGGCTGTCGCGTCCTGGGTATCGCAAGGACTGCGGCGGGTGCTCGTGGGTGCGCCGGGAGACCCCGAGCGCGAACTGCGTGGCTGGCCGGTGGCGGGGGCGCTCTGGCTCATGGTCGGCGGCGGGCTGCTGATCGCCCTGGTGGCAACCAAGCCGCTTTGGGTTGTGGCTGCCAACAAGCCTGCGGCTGACGGTCAACCGGCAGCTGCGACACAAACTGCCGGGCCTGAGCCAGAACCGGAACCGCTTCCGTTGGCGATGCGCCCAATGGATGAGGAGACGACAGGCGTCATCCCTGCCGATCCCTGGGTTACGCCAGATGCCGCTTCGGCATCGTCCGCGCTAGCTGAAAAGGATTCCCGCCGGTCTGCACCCATGCAAGCCTCCAACGCGCGTGATGAGCAGCCGGGTGCGCGCGCCGCCGAGGCGCAGTCGTCTGAGCCCAAGCGCGGCGAAGAGGAGGGGCAAGCGGATGGAGCTGACTTAACCTTAACCGATGGTGAGGCTCAAGCGGAACAAGCTGGCCAAAACGGTGGTCAAACCCGGTTGAATGGCGCCGAGAACGAAACCGGTAAAACCGACGGTGAGTCCGCGGCGGATGAGAGCAACCAAATCGATGGTGATGGCCAGACCCAGGGCAGCTTGGCCTCTGCGTCAGCGCAGCAGGGGGATGAATCGGAAAATGATCAAGCCGCCGCCCCCGAGGCCGACGCGCGGTCTCCGCTGTGCGAGAGCGATGCGCCATTCGTTTTTAGCCAAGCCGACGACCCCGACACCGCAATCGAACTGACCCAGTGCGTTGCCAACGGCGACGGCGGCTGGCGTTCCCTCGGCGAACCGAAGCTCAGCAACCGTCTGGTGCTAATCCTGCAACGCAATCTCGAATGGCTCGAATACAATTCAGGAAGCACGGATGGCATGATCGGCCCATCCACACGCGATGCCATCCGCGCGTTCCAGCAAGCCCAGGGGATGCGCTCGACTGGCGGCATCAGCTTCCGCCTGCTGCGGGCGATCAAGGCTGAGATCGAGCGGCGGCAGGCAAATTGATGCCAACGCAAGAGATTGACAGATCTCGGCCTTTAAACGCTTGTTGTTGCAGTTTGGCCGCTTGTAATCGGTTTGCGATCATGTATTCTCTAGTGCATGCGCTTCACATGGGACGAAGCCAAGCGGCAAGCCAATTTACACAAACACGGGCTCGATTTCGCCGATGCAGCTCGGGTTTTTGCCGGGCCATTGGCTCTTGTCGAAGATCGTCGCCATGATTACGGCGAGCAGCGCATGATCGCGATTGGCCTGCTCGGGATTTTGATTGTGCTGATCGTTCATGTCGAATCCGACGATGAAGTCCGGATTATCTCAATGCGCAAAGCAACCAGTGATGAAACCGATCTCTTCTACCAAAACGCCGGTTACTTCTGACGAGGACGCGCCCGCGCTTAGCCAAGCCGATTTTGATCGGGCCCAATGGCGTTTGGGTAACAAGGGTGTCAGCCGCGCTGAGTGGCAGGCGGCTGTTCACGCTCGTGTCGACAAGCAACAGGTCGAACTGGTGCTTGACGCACCGATTGTCGAACACTTTAAGGCGATGGCGGGAGATCGCGATTACAGAATGCTTATCAATGATACCTTGCGACGCGTCATTGAGTCAGAGCATCTGGAATTGGACTTGCGCCGCATCATTCGCGAAGAAATGAGTGCGGCCCGCACCTGACGGTCAACCTTATAAGCGCTAGCCAGCTTCCGCTGGCGCGAACTCCCCGCTCAGCGCCTCGAGCAGGCTGCGTAGCTCGCCGGCCATGATGATGAATTCCGCATCCAGGCGCGCCTGGTCGTCTTCGGCGTTGTCATCGAGCGCTTCCTCGATCAGCTCGTCGCTGAAGCGCAGGCGTTTCAAAGCTAGGTCTTCACCGAGCACGAAGGATAGACGTTCGTTCCAGGTCAGGGCGAGTGCCACCACGCGCTTGCCTGAATCCAGATGCGCCTTGATCTCGGGGCTGGTCAGGTCCTGCCCGCGACAGCGCACTACGCCGCGGCTGTCGCCCTGGTCACGCAGCTCGCATTGATCCTCGATATCGAACCCGCTCGGGGCGTCATCGGCGGCCACCCAGGTGCTCAGGCGCTCATCGACCGCCGTGGTGGCGCGCAGCGGTTTGGCCGGCAGCGAGCCGAGTGTCTCACGCAGCAGGCTCACCAGTTCTTCGGCCAGTTTGTCGCTTGAAGCGTCAACTACCAGCCAGTTGGCAGCCGGATCGATATAGGCACGCAGCAGGCGCGAACGGGTGAAAGCGCGCGGTAGCATCTCGGTGAGCAGCTCCTCGCGCAGTCGGGTACGCTCGCGGCGGCCGACATCGCGCGACTCGCTCTGCTCGATCTCGGCAACTTTCTCCGCCACCGCCTCGGCCACTACCGAAGCCGGCAACAGCCGCTCCTGACGGCGCGCGGCAATCAGCAGACAGCCGCCGGCCTGGTGGGCCAGGCTTTCGGCATTCGGCCCCAGCGGCGATGCCCAGCCGAGGGTGGCGGTTTCCAGCGGCCCGCAAGGCCGAAAGGCGCGTTCGCCGAGACGGTCATGCAGTTGCAGTTGATCGAAAGCAAAGGTGCCATCGAGACGAAAAACCTTGGCATTCCTGAACACAAAAGCTCCTTACTGGGCGCATGATGGCGCGCAAAAGGCTGGCATTATGCGCCCCATGCGCTGGGATGCAAGCGCATGCGGCAGGTGGGCGCTGCTGAGGACAGGCTCCGGGCTCCGGTAAGCGAATCCAGGGCGTTATCCAGATCGCACCAAAGACTCTTTAGATCGCGCTCGTGAGCGGCTGGCGGCGCGCGCCCCAGTTACCGGGTTGGGGCTCGAAGACCCCGGCGCAGGGCGCGCCGCATTGGGCGCAGGTGCCGGTCGGGGTCAGGTTCCAGGTGCCGAGCCGGTACCAGTCGCGCTCGATTAGCAGGGCGCCGCAGTTGCTGCACCAGGTGCTGGCGCCGTCGCTGTCATGCACATTGCCGGTGTAGACATGGTGCAGGCCCTGCGCGCGCGCGATGCGGCGCGCGCGGGTCAGGGTCGCGGGCGGGGTTGGGGGCAGGTTGTTGAGCTTGAAGGCCGGGTGGAAGGCCGAGAAGTGCAGGGGCACATCGGGGCCGAGGTGCTCGAAGATCCAGGCTGACAGGTCGTTGAGCTCGGCATCGCTGTCGTTTAGCGTGGGAATCAGCAGGGTGGTAATCTCGAACCAGACCTTGGTTTCCTGCTTCAGGTACTCTAGGGTCTCGAGTATCGGGCCGAGCCGGGCGCTACAGTGTTTGCGGTAGAAGCTTTCGCGGAAGGCTTTCAGATCGATGTTCGCCGCGTTCATGTCGGCAAAGAACAGCTCGCGTGCGCCGGGGCTGATGTAGCCGGCGGTGACCGCGACGTTGGCGATGCCGAGCGCGCGGCAGGCCTGGGCAGTGTCGCAGGCGTATTCGAGGAAAATCACCGGGTCGTTGTAGGTGTAAGCCACCGAGCGGCAACCATGCTTGTGGGCAGCCTGGGCGATCTGTGCGGGGCTGGCCGTTGCGGCCAGGGTGTCGGTCGCGCGGGACTTGCTCATCTCCCAGTTCTGGCAGTAGTCGCAGGTCAGATTGCAGCCGGCGGTGCCGAAGGAAAAGACCGGCGTGCCGGGGAGAAAGTGATTGAGCGGCTTTTTCTCGATCGGGTCGATGCAAAAACCGCTCGAGCGGCCATAAGTCAGCAACTCGACCCGCCCGGCGCGCGCGCCGCGCACGAAGCAGAGCCCGCGCTGGCCATCGCGCAGCTGGCAGGCGCGTGGGCAGAGGTCGCACTGCACGCGTCCGTCCTTGAGAACATGGGACAGCCCCTCGGGGAATCCGGGGGATACCTGGTTCGCAGTGGTGGAGCTTGCTGATAGGGTCATGGCGGCTCGCTGACAACGGCTTGATTGGGTTCCAACATCTTCACACGGCTTCTTTGTTCGCGGTGATCCCTTTCAGTTATCCAGAACCATCGTCTAAACTGTTAGATGTCTCTGGCGCAGATTGGTGCGGCTATTCAGGCCGCAGCCGATCTTCGTCACTCGATCATCGTCGGGGCGCGGGGGCGGTATTTTTCGGGAAATCTTTGCCGGAACGCACGTCCTGACTCGGCGAATCAATTCGCCTCTACATTGGGAAGATGAGGCATGACTAGCTTACGCCAGGCAAATGTTGCCGGCAGCTTTTATCCAGCGAATCCGGCACAGTTGCGCGCGGACATCGACGCCTGCTATCGCCAGCGCGCCCAAGCCGAGGGTCCCGAACGGGCCGATGGCCGCATCAAGGCACTGATTGTGCCGCATGCGGGCTTGATCTACTCCGGCCCCATCGCGGCCAGTGCTTATGCCAGCATCGCGCATCAGGCTGCGGACATCCGCCGCGTGGTCCTGCTTGGGCCTTCGCATCGGCTGCCCTTCCATGGGCTTGCGCTCTGTGCGGCCGATGGCTACGAGACACCGCTCGGGGTGGTGCCCATCGCGCGCGCGGCCTGCGATGAGTTGCTGCGCTTCGCGCAGTTGCAGGCGCTCGATGCCGCTTTCGACGGCGAGCACTGTCTTGAGGTGCAGTTGCCCTTTTTGCAGCAGTTGCTGAGTGACTTTGAGCTAATTCCACTCCTGGTCGGCACCGCCAGTGCCGCCGAGGTGGCGGAGGTGCTGGAATCGCTCTGGGGTGGTGATGAGACTCTGATTCTAATCAGCTCCGATCTCAGTCATTTTCTCGATGACCAAAGCGCGCGGGCGCTGGATGCCCGCACGGCTGCCGCCATTTTGCGCCTGCAGCCTGAGGCGATCGGCTCGGATCAGGCCTGCGGGCGCTATCCGATGGCTGGGTTGCTGCAGCTTGCCAAGGCGCGCGGGCTCAAGGCCGAACAGCTCGATTTGCGCAACTCCAGTGAGACCGCCGGTCCGCGCGACCGCGTGGTGGGCTATGGTGCCTATGCCTTCCGCTGACACCCAAGACCGCGTGGTCGCGCAAGCCGAGGAGGCGGGTCGCCTGCTCGGCGACGCGGATCATCTCCGTCTGCTCGCTGTCGCGCGTGCATCCATTGCGCATGGACTTTTGCATGGGCGCGCCGCGAGCGTCGATTCGGCAAGTGAGAGCCCGGCGCTTCGGTCACCGGGTGCGGCCTTTGTCACCCTTGAGCTGCACGGGCAGTTGCGTGGCTGCATTGGCAGTCTGGAGCCGCACGGTGGCCGCAGTCTGGCGGCCGATGTCAGCGAGAATGCTTATGCCGCTGCCTTTCGCGATCCGCGCTTTGCGCCGCTCGGGCAGCATGAGCTGGCGGCGTTGCACATTAGTATCTCAGTCATCGGTCCGCGCGAGCCCATTGCCTGCGCGAGCGAGAGCGACTTGCTGGCGGCCCTGAGCCCTGGCGTTGATGGCCTGATTCTCGAAGCCGGGGCGTGCCGTGGTACCTTTCTGCCCTCGGTGTGGGAGCAGCTCCCACGTCCGGCGGATTTTCTGCGGCATCTCAAACGCAAGGCCGGCTTGGCTGAGAATCAATGGCCGGAAAATCTGCAAGCCTGGCGCTATCGCACGGAATACTTTGGCGAGTGACTTACACCAATCGCAAATGGTTTTTGGTTTTGGGGCGGGTGACGGCCACGGGGGTCTCGGCGGCAAGGATGCCGCCGGGAAGCCTACAGGGATGTATTCATAGCGTCCCCCGTGGCTGTCACCTGCCCCAGAACGAGCCGAAATCTCATAGGGTTTCGGCATAAACAGGCAACCCAGCCCCAACCACAGTGAATGATCCTCCATTAGCCGGACTCTTTCTGGCGCTGATCGGCCTGCTCATTTTGTCAGGCTTTTTTTCCGGTTCAGAGACGGCGCTGATGACCCTGAACCGCTATCGGTTGCGGCATCAGGCTGACCAGGGGCACCGCGGAGCCCAGCTTGCCCAGCGCCTGCTTGAGCGGCCAGATCGGCTGATTGGCCTGATCCTGCTGGGCAATAATTTTGTCAACATTCTGGCATCCTCGCTCGCGACGGTGATTGCCCTGCGCCTGGGCGGGGAGGGAGCGATTGCGATCGCTGCAGGCCTCCTGACGCTGGTGGTTCTGGTGTTCTCCGAGGTGAGCCCCAAGACGCTGGCCGCCCTGCACCCGGAGCGAGTCGCTTATCCGGCGGCCTTTGTCTATGTGCCCCTGCTGCGGCTGCTCTATCCCATCGTCTGGCTGGTCAATTTAATCGCCAACAGCCAGCTGAAGCTGCTCGGCGTGCGCATGGATGACCAAAACGGCCAGGCGCTGAGCCGGGAAGAACTGCGCACCGTCGTCACCGAGGCCGGTGCCATGATCCCCGAGCGCAGCCGCGACATGCTGCTCGCGATTCTGAACCTGGAGCAGGCGACGGTGGAAGACATCATGGTGCCGCGCCATGAGGTGGAAGGCATCGACTTGCAGGATGATGAAGAAGACATCCTGAACACCATCAAGCGTTCGAGCTATGCGCGGCTGCCGCTATTCGACGGCAGCATCGATAATGTGGTTGGCATCTTTCACGCCCGCAGTGCGCTCGGCGGCCTGCCTGAAGGTGATGAGCTGAAGGACGCGCTCTGCGGGCTGGCGCGCGAGCCCTATTTTGTTCCCGAGGGCACCCGGCTCTATCAGCAACTCATCAACTTCCAGCGCGCCAAGGAGCGTATGGCCTTGATTGTCGATGAGTATGGCGATTTTCAGGGCATGATCACCCTGGCCGATCTGGTCGAAGAAATCGTCGGCGAGATCACCACAGATCCATCGGACTCCTTCCCCGACATCCACCGCAATGAGGACGGCAGCCTGTTGCTTGATGGCAGCATCAATGTGCGCGAGCTCAACCGCGCGTTGCGTTGGGAGCTGCCGACCGATGGCCCCAAGACGCTGAACGGGTTGATTCTGGACTACATGGAAACCATCCCCGAGCCCGGCACCAGTCTGAAACTGAGCGGCTATCCACTGGAGATCCTACAGGCCGACGACACGGCGGTGAAGACGGTGAAAACCATTGCGCAGGAGCAACTGGAGTCCGATGCGGCTGTGATAGCAGAGCCAGCCAGTTTTGGTTGAAAAAGAAGCCTCACGAGCTATCGTCTATGACATTGGCAGAGACTCTGCTGCGCGCCGATGCACTTGGCATTCGCCTTGAGATCGTCAACGGCTTGCCAATCTGGGAGGCGCAGCCGGTTTATCGGCACCAAAAGCATGTTGATCGAATCGCACGGTCACTGCGCACGTCGTCAGATCAGGGGCCGGTGGGTGGTGGCATTTGCGACTGTATCTCAGCCAAGGATGTCTATATCCAGTTTCCGACTGGCCTGAAGCGGCCGGATATTTCCACCTTCTGCCAGGAGCCGCCGGAGGAGCAGCAGGACTCGGTTCTGACTATGATTCCGGAAGCCGTGATTGAAGTTGTCAGCAAGGGCTATGAGGCCAAGGATCTTGACATTGGTCCACCCTTCTATCTGTCGCAGGGGGTCAAGGATGTGGTGGTGTTTGACCCAGAGACTCTGCTGGTGTTGCATTCGCGCCAACAGGGCGTAAATGTCCAGATTGCGCCGCTCGAGATCGACCTTTTTTGCGGCTGTCGGTTAAGCCTTTAGCCTTTTCTGCGGTGCATCTCAGACTCCATCCAGCGCCTCGCGCAGGGTGGTCACGGCGCGAATTTCCAGTCCTTCGAGTCCACCCTTGGGCGCATTGGCCTTGGGGATAATGGCCTGACGCATGCCATGCTTGGCCGCCTCGCGCAGTCTCTCTAAGCCATTGGGAACTGGGCGAATCTCCCCGGCCAGGCCAATTTCGCCAAAGACGGCTAGCTCCAGCGGCAAAGCGCGGTCGCGATAGCTTGAGAGCACCGCCAGCACCAGCGCCAGATCGGCGGCTGTCTCGGTTACGCGCACGCCGCCGACCACATTGGCAAAGACATCCTGATTGAACATGGGCACCCCGCCATGGCGATGGACCACCGCCAGCAGCATGGCCAGGCGGTTCTGATCCAGCCCCAGGGTGACCCGTCGCGGATTGGCCAGCGGGCTTTCGTCAACCAGCGCCTGCACCTCCACCAGCAGCGGGCGGGTGCCCTCGCGCGTGACCAGCACCACCGAACCTGGCACTGGCTCCGCCTGGCGAGAGAGAAAAATGGCTGACGGATTCTTGACCTGACGTAGGCCACGGTCGGTCATGGCAAAAACGCCCAGCTCATTGACGGCACCGAAGCGATTCTTGACCGCCCGCACCAGCCGATGGGTGCCACTCGGTCCACCCTCGAAATACAGCACCGTGTCGACCATGTGCTCTAGCACCCGCGGTCCGGCTAGCGCGCCTTCCTTGGTGACATGGCCGACCAGAAACACCGTGGTGCCGGATTGTTTGGCAAAGCGCACCAATTGCGCCGCGCTGTCGCGCACCTGGGAGACCGAGCCGGGCGCCGAGTTGGTGGTCTCGCTGAACAAGGTCTGGATGGAATCGATCACCAGCACCGCCGGGCGCTCCTGCTCGACGGTGGCCAGGATGCGCTCGACCGAGGTCTCGGCCAGCAGCCGGATGGCATCCCGCGGCAGCGAGAGCCGCAGCGCGCGCAGGCTGACCTGCTCGGGCGATTCCTCACCGGTCACATAGAGCACCGGATGGCGGCGCCCGGGCGCCTTTGTTTCCGCCCAGCCCGCACCAATGGCAGCGCAGGCCTGCAACAGCAGCGTGGACTTTCCAATGCCCGGATCACCGCCGAGCAGCACCACGGAACCCGCGACCAGTCCGCCGCCAAGCACCCGGTCGAGCTCACTAATGCCGCAAGGCGCGCGAGTCTCCACCTCTGGAGCCAAGTCCGCCAGATCATGCACCAACCCAGCCGTGGCGGCACCGGCATAACCGCGCCCGACAGGAACGGGCGCCGGGCGATGCTCCTCGACCTGATTCCAGGCACCGCAATCCGGGCACTGCCCCGCCCATTTCGGCAGCTCCGCCCCGCAGGCGGCGCAGACAAACAGGGTCTTGGGCTTCTTGGGATTGGCAAGGGTGGACATGGCGGAGTTTGAAGTGTTAATCGGGAAGGGACGTTTGACAGCGGATTGGGGTTCAAGGCAGTTCGCAGGAGGGTGCCAACTGCTGCAAGACCTTTGCGGGTAACAGCAGGCGATCCGGGCAGCCCGGCAATGGGATAAAGCCAAAGTGTCGGTAGAAGGCCGCTGCCGATGCATCCTTGGCATCCACCACAATGGCGGCAACGGCCAGTGCCTGGCTCGCCTGTATAACCTTGCGGCAGGCATCGGAAAGCAAGATCGAACCCAATCCACGGCCCTGAAAGCTCTGGTCGACGGCCAAGCGTCCGAGTAACGCAATAGGCACCGGATAGCGGGGCAGCTTGCGCGCCATCTCTGGCGGCAAACTTTCAGCACGAAGGCTTCCCGCGCTCAACGAGAAGAAGCCGGCGGGACGCTGCGTCTCATTTGGAGTGGCGGCGACGAATACCCGAGCAATTCCCCGTCTCACATCCTGGGATGCATAGCGCTGCAGGTAGAGATCGAGTTGTGGCTCGCCACAGTGAAAGAGGTCGGTATCGATGGTGCCATCAAGCGCCTGGATAACGAAGCTCAAGAAGCAATAACCTGTTCCGAATGACGTTCGAAGGCACGAACCAGCGCGGCATTGGGTACAGCCGGCGTGTCGAGCGCGGCAAGAAATGCCTGAAAATCGTCGTTTTGAAGCGTGATCGACTCCTGTTCGCTCAGAATGCGTTCCGCAGCGGCGACGGCTTCGGTCAGAACGAATGCTGACAGATTGGAGCGGCTGTAGGCAGCTGCTTTGTCCAGCAACTGCCGGGTACGCTCGTCGCAACGGATATGGAGACGGCTATTTTTGGTTGCGATCAGGCTCATTGCAGGTTCCGGGCGAAAGAGGAAGACTTTCGGAATTGTGCGCCGAACGTGCGTACAGGACAAGTCGAAAGCCCTTTTGTCTTCAGGCAGGATATTGGCATGGCCCCGGAAGCCAATTGCGTATCCTGCCAACCGACATCATGGGCAGGCCGCACATACTTGATGTTGAGGCCCGTCGCTAATCCGGTCGACAGGCGCTTCAGATCAAAACCCACCGCCCTCGCTGTAGTAGTCGTGGGCCAGGTTATCAAAGCGCGTGAACTGACCCTGAAAGGCGAGCTTCACGGTGCCGATGGGGCCGTTACGCTGTTTGGCGATGATGATCTCGGCAATGCCTTTGTCGGAGCTGTCTTCGTTGTAGACCTCGTCGCGATAGATAAAGGCGATCAGGTCTGCGTCCTGCTCGATGGTGCGGGCCGACATTACCGGTCGATTCGCGATTCTGGCAGTCGGCAGAATAAAGCGGTCGGCTCAGTTCGGTGGCGCTTCGCCAACCTCTTGCAGCGCCTGCGCCACCAATGTGGGGCTGAGATACAACCCCTCGTCAATCAGTCGTTCGATAACAGGCTTGGCTGCCGGAATCTGTCCCATGCGTCGAGCCGCAAGAAGGATTCCTAATGTTCCGACGACTGGAATATCCAGGCTCTGCGCACAGCGGCGCGCTGCGGCGTCATCCAACACGGCAACCGCCGTGGGCCGACGAAGACAATGACTCACAACCTGGGTTTCGCCTGCTCCGAGGTCCCATGCCGCGACAATTGGGGGAATCGCGATGTCTTCGGCAAGAACCAGCCTGCGCTGGCTCTTAAAGGCACCCGTGATCTCTGGTCCATCCCAACCGGCGCGAATCTCTCGCACAACCGCATCTGGAACCGCGACATCCGTTGTGCTGAATTCGAAAAGCCAAGACCACCCATTTACCCGATGTAAAAAGATCAGTGGAGAGGCGTTGACGATCAGCTTGTCAGGCACGCCAGTTCCTCGCGCAATTCTTCAATGTCTGCTTGCACGGCAGGCACCCGGCGTCGATACAGTTCGCCAAGCAGATCAGTGCGGCTTAGCCCGAGAATTTCAGCCGCCTTGCTTTGCGAGATACGCCCTTCCGCATACCACTGAACCACCGCTGCGCTCTTGACCTCTTGCGCGAATTCATTAGGGCCCTGTCGGAGTGCGGATAGAGCGCCTGAATCAAAATCAACCATGATCTGGGGCATCGTGTCCTAAACCTCTCTTGCAGCGCTGAGATGGGTCAACTTTCAGCCTGGTTGTTAGGCAGAGTGCAAAAAAACAGCGTTCAACAGTTCGCTCAAGCTTGGGTCCCGCTTGTGCGTGACGATCACGAAGGCTTGGCGGCGTCCCTCGCGACTTTAGTCTGGCCCGAAATAAGCCGGACATCCAAGCCGTTTGGCTAGGTGGTAACGTTCAAAACCCACCGCCCTCGCTGTAGTAGTCGTGGGCCAGGTTATCAAAGCGCGTGTACTGCCCCTGAAAGGCGAGCTTCACGGTGCCGATGGGGCCGTTACGCTGCTTGGCGATGATAATCTCGGCAATGCCCTTGTCGGAGCTGTCTTCGTTGTAGACCTCGTCGCGATAAATAAAGGCGATCAGGTCTGCGTCCTGCTCAATGGCGCCGGATTCTCTCAGGTCCGACATGACCGGACGCTTGTTCGGTCGGCTTTCCAGGCTGCGGTTGAGCTGCGACAGGGCAACAACAGGCACGCTGAGTTCTTTAGCCAGCGACTTGAGTGAGCGGGAGATCAGCGAGATCTCGGTCGCGCGGTTCTCGCCGGCCATGGGTGCCTGCATTAGTTGCAGGTAATCGAGCACGATCATGCCCAGTTCTTTCTCTTCGCGCTTCAGCTCCCGTTGCAGGCGCCGCACCCGCGCGCGCACCTCGGTCGGCGACAGGCCGCCGGTGTCGTCGATGTGCATGGACACTTGTGACAGCATGCTGACCGCCGAGGTCAGGCGCGGCCAGTCCTCATCGCCGAGCTTGCCGGTGCGCACTCGGTGCTGATCGATCTGCCCGAGCGAGGACATCATGCGCATGGCAAGGGAGTCGCCGGGCATTTCCATGCTAAAGATAGCAACGCCTTTGCCGGTCTTAATCGCAACGTTTTCAGCCATATTCATTGCGAAGCTGGTGTTGTGTACGCAGATGTCGTTAGCGATGAAATTGTGGGTATCGGGGATGGTGAGATCGTAGACTTGACGTAACCCAAGGGGCTCAATGGCGACGATAGGGTCCCAGAACAGATCGCTGCTAGCAAGATCAGCTAGTGACTGATCCCCCAAGGCGCAGGCTAGCTTTGCGAGCCGCTTGCGGGGCAGGGCGCGCTTGCCCACATGAATGTTGCTGGTGCCGATCAATCCCGCCCGCGCTGCGAGATGCGCCCAAGACTCCTTACCCTTCAGTGCTCGCAGCCGCTCCCAGACGCCAACTGGAATCAGATCGGTGTTGGTCTGCTGGCGCTTTTGCGCGAGCGCCTCGAGCACGCGTTCGAGGGCGGGCTCTTTCGAAAAGATGCCGATCTCGGTGGCAAAGGTCCGAATCGAGTCGCCATCGGTGATATCCAATTGCCAGGCATGGGAGTGGCCCTGTTCGCGGCGAATGCGGCGGTGACGCAGCTTGGCGATGATGCCGAAGCGCAGCAGCAGATGCTGAATCTGTCGGGCCAGGCGCTCACTGACCGAGGCGTAGCCAAGCTGACATTGTCCGCTGCTCAAGCGCGTCGCCCAGCCATCGGTGGCGAAGAGCCGGTTCAGAAACAAAGCCAGTTGATCCTTCGGCAGTTGAAAGACGGGCGTGGGAACGAATTTGCCGTGCGCGTCGCGTTCCCAAAGTCCAAGCTCGATGAGCCAGCGAGTCAAGGCATTGGGACCATTTTTCGCGCCATCCAACCGTGGATTGGGATCCCAGGTAACGCGAATGTCGGCGAAAAAGTCTGTAATGCGGTCGAAAAGCGCCACACCGGGCATGCTGCGACCTTGAATCCAGTTGCATACGCTGGCCGGGCATGCGCCTGTGGCAAGGGCGAAGGCGCGCTGGGACGATCCAGCCGCGACCAATGCGTCCGCGAGCGCTTGGCCAAAGACTCGACGCTGGTCCTTGATGCGCGCGTGATCGCCGATCACACAGACCTCGGGAGTTCGGTCGGGGCGTTGCTTGAGTAATGCGCGTACCCCGCCGAAATCCTGCGCGGCGGAGATAAAGTCCGCTTGAATCGAGGCGTTTTCGTTGATCAGTTTGGGCGTTCGGTTTCTAAAGCAGCCGTCGCCAATGAGGTAGCCGAGCAGTTTGACCTCGCACTCGCGCATTGCCTGGGTGCCAAAGACCGGCAGGCGACGTGGGACGCCAATGGTGTCGCCGACCTTGAGCTCGCCAAGCGGCTTCCAGCCATCCAGCGTTAGAAAGGGATGCGTGGTGGTTGTTTCAACGACGCGGCCGAGCCTTGTGGTCACACGGAAGGCGGGCTTGAAGCCGTCATCGACGAATGCGCTCGCCCGCGCAGTCTGGAGTCGCAGCCGTTCGCTGAGTGTCAGCAGTTCGGCCTGGCGTCGGTGGAACAGGGTTTCAATGGTTTCGACGCGACCGTCTGCCAGCAGGATCTCCGAGTTGGCCTCGAGGCATTTGCCCATTGACGGCCGTCCGGCCACGATCACGAGATCCCCGGCTTGCAGACCGGAGGTTTTCATGTCGAAGTCGGTAAAGCCGGTCGGGACGCCGGTGATGGGTTCTTCGCGATGGTAGAGTTCGTCGATCTTGTCCATCGCGGTGACCAGCAGGTTGCGGATCGGCTGGAAGCCTCCGCCGCCGCGAGTGAGTTGCTCGGCGATCTGGAATACCTTGGCCTCGGCCAGGTCGAGGATTTCGGACTCGCTGCGGCCCTCGGTGGCGAAGGCGAGGTCGGCGATCTCGACTCCGGCACGGGCGAGCTGGCGCAGCACCGAGTTGAAACGCACGATGCGCGCATAGTGCACGGCATTGGCGGCGGAGGCGGTGTTGCGGTCGATCTCGGCGAGATAGGGCAGGCCGCCGATGTCCTCGAGCAGCGAGCGCTTTTCGAGCGCCTCGGCCAGAGTGACGACATCGAAGGGCTGGTTTTCCTCGGCCAGGATGGCGATGCCGCGAAAGACCAGGCGATGTTCCTGGCGGTAGAAGTCGTCTTCGCAGACTTTGTCGGCGATCTGCTCCCAGGTGGCGTTTTCAAGCATCAGGGCGCCGAGCAAGGATTGCTCGGCGTTAATGTTGTGCGGCGGGACGCGGGCGTCGGCGAGTTCTGGTGGGGTGGTTGGGTCCAAGGACGTCATCCTTTGTGTTTGCGGAGCAGTGCGGTTTTGGGAGGGGGCAATGTCTGAGCGGTAAGGGCTTGCCCATGGCTTTGGGTCGGGTACCGGTCGCGGGGGACGCCGTGAATCCATCCATGGAGGCTTCACGGCGGCATCCCTGATTGCAATCAAGGGCCGCCGAGACCCCCGCGCCCGGCACCCAGCCCAAAGCCTAAGACCTTTTCGCGATGGAAATATCCGAAGAGGGTCTAATCCGGAAATTGACGTTCTCAAACCGGCTTGTAGATTTCCCCGCCGGTGTTCCGAAATTCCGCAGCCTTCTCTTCCAGCCCCGCATCCAGGGCGCGGGTTTCGTCGCTCAGGGCGTGGGCCTTGGCGTACTCGCGCACGTCCTGGGTGATTTTCATCGAGCAGAACTGCGGGCCGCACATGGAGCAGAAATGCGCGACCTTGTGCGAGTCGTGCGGCAGGGTCTGGTCGTGAAACTCATGCGCGCGCTCGGGGTCGAGCGCCAGGTTAAATTGATCTTCCCAGCGGAACTCGAAGCGCGCCTTGCTCATGGCGTTGTCCTGCACTTGGGCGCCCGGCAGGCCCTTGGCCAGGTCCGCGCCATGCGCGGCGATGCGGTAGGCGATGATGCCGTCGCGCACGTCCTGCTTGTCGGGCAGGCCGAGGTGCTCCTTGGGGGTGACGTAACAGAGCATGGCGGTGCCATACCAGCCGATGTTGGCCGCGCCGATGGCGGAGGTAATGTGGTCATAGGCCGGCGCGATATCGGTGATGATGGGGCCGAGCGTGTAAAATGGCGCCTCGTAGCAGTCGGCGAGCTCTTTGGTGACATTCTCTTGGACCATCTGCAGGGGCACGTGGCCGGGGCCCTCGATCATGACCTGCACGTCGCGTTCCCAGGCGATCTTGGTCAGCTCGCCCAGGGTTTCCAGCTCGGCGAACTGGGCGCGGTCGTTGGCGTCGGCCAGGCTGCCGGGGCGCAGGCCATCGCCCAAGCTGAAAGCGACATCATAGGCGGCCATGATGTCGCAGATGTCGCGAAAATGGGTGTAAAGAAAGTTCTCCTGATGATGCGCCAGGCACCATTTCGCCAGGATGGAGCCTCCGCGCGAGACGATGCCAGTGACCCGGTCGGCGGTGAGCGGGACGTAGCGTAGCAGCACCCCGGCGTGGATGGTGAAGTAGTCCACCCCTTGTTCGGCCTGTTCGATCAGGGTGTCGCGGAACAGCTCCCAGGTGAGTTCTTCCGGGCGGCCGTCGACCTTCTCGAGCGCCTGGTAGATGGGCACGGTGCCAATTGGGACAGGCGCGTTGCGCAGAATCCATTCGCGGGTCTCATGGATGTTCTTACCCGTCGACAGGTCCATCAGGGTGTCGCCGCCCCAGCGCGCGGACCAGACCATCTTCTCGACTTCCTCGGCGATGCTGGAGCTCAAGGCAGAGTTGCCGATGTTGGTGTTGATCTTCACCCGGAAGTTGCGCCCGATGATCATGGGCTCGAGTTCGGGGTGGTTGATATTGGCCGGGATGATGGCGCGACCGCGGGCGACCTCGTCGCGCACGAACTCCGGCGTGATGGTCTCGGGCAAATTGGCCCCGAAGGCCTCGCCGCGATGCTGGCGCAGGAGCTTCTCGTAACGCGGGTCGGCGCGCAGCTCATCGAGCTTTAGATTTTCGCGCAGGGCGACATATTCCATCTCTGGCGTGATGATCCCCTGGCGCGCGTAGTGCATCTGGGTGACATTCTGCCCAGGTTTGGCGCGGCGCGGCGCGCGGCGATGCTCGAAGCGCAGGTGATCGAGCGACGGGTCCTGAAGACGACCCTGGCCGAAGGTGGAACTCGGTCCCCCAAGCTGCTCGGTGTCGCCGCGCTCGGCAATCCATGCGTCGCGCACATCGGGCAGGCCGCGCAGCAGGTCGATGGTCGCGTCCGGGTCGGTGTAGGGGCCGGAGGTGTCATAGACCGGGATGGGCGGATTGTCTTCCGGTCCCTGATTGGTCTCGGTTGGTGTCTGCACGACCTCGCGCAGCGGCACGCGCAGATCGGGCCGCGAGCCTTGCACCCAGACGCGGCGGGAGGCCGGAAAGGGCCGCGTCACCTCGGCGGACAGGCGCGTGCTGGTAGCGACAAAATCGGCGGGAAGAGTGCGGGGCGGGGCGTTCATCGCGGCTGTCCTCATCAAACCGCACGGCGCGCATCCGGGCCGGCGGCGGTTAGTCGGGTCTTGGCCGCACGGGTGGGGCGGGAGAAGAGTATCAGCCGGGCCGCGTTATAAAGATACCTTGTTGGGGCACCTGATTGGCCGGCCGCATGATCCCCACTTCCCTCCGCCGGTGCGAACCGGATCAGGTGCTTAAGGGTGTTTCTCAGCCCGCAGTTCGCGTGGGCACCCCCAGCAGGATGTATCAGCACGCTAGCCCAAGGCGCGGGGGATTTCAAGCGCGGAAAACCCGATGATGGCCATGCCGGTTTTGAGCTTTCCCGCTCGCAATGCCTCGGGGTTAGAATGGCCACCTGTTCAGTCAATCGGAGAGGGCTCATTCATGATCGCACTCATTGTCATTCTGGTTATTTTGGCGCTGATGGCGTTTTGGGGGATGGCGGCCTACAACGGGTTGATCGCCGCTCGCAACAATGTCGGCAATGCTTTTTCGCAGATCGACGTCCAGCTGCAGCGCCGGCATGATTTGATCCCGAATCTGGTCGAGTCAGTCAAGGGCTACATGAAGCATGAGCAGGAGACGCTGAATCAGGTGATTTCCGCGCGCGCAGCGGCGCAGCAGGCGCAGATACAGGTGAAGGGCGACCCGACCGATGGCGCCGCCATGGCGACACTGGCCGGTGCTGAGACGGCTCTCGGCGGGGCGCTTGGGCGGCTGTTTGCGCTGGCCGAGAATTATCCGGACCTGAAGGCCAATCAGAACATGCTGATGCTGCAGGAGGAGCTCTCAAGCACCGAGAACAAGGTCTCCTTCTCGCGCCAGGCGTTCAACGACGCGGTGCTGAATTACAACAATCGCCTGCAATCCTTCCCGGTTAACCTGTTTGCCGCTAATTTCAACTTCAAGCAGGCGCAGATGTGGGAAATGGAAGACACCGCCGCGCGCGAGGTGCCCAAGATCAGCTTCTGAACGGGTTTGTCATCATCCGTGCCGCAGTCCGCGCTCCAGCAGGGCCTGACTTCCGACTCATGACTGGTAATCATTGATAGGTTGCCGGTTACTGATCCCCCGTCACTGATGTCCAAACGCTGATCGCCGACGACTTATTTTCAGGCACTAACCATGGACTTCTTCGCTGCACAGGCGCGGGCGCGCACCAACACTCGGCTGCTGATGCTTTACTTCGGCCTGGCGCTGCTGGTCATCACACTTGGCGTTTATGTCTTGGCGCTGTTGCTAGTTGCCAGCGCATCAGATGGCAATTTCAGCGCAAGCGGCGAGTTGCCGCGCTTGCTCTGGTGGCGCCCGGGTGTGCTGATGACGGTTCTGGTCGGTGTCGGGCTGGTTGTTGGCGGCGGAAGTCTGGTCAAGATCGCCCTATTGCGTCGCGCCGGCGGTGCCGGCGTGGCCGAGTCGCTGGGCGGGCGGCGGGTAGAGCGCGACACCACGGATTTTGCTGAGCGGCGCCTGCTGAATCTGGTCGAGGAAATGTCGCTGGCCGCCGGCATGCCGGTGCCGCAGGTTTATGTACTCGACAAGGAAACGGGTATTAACGCCTTTGCTGCCGGTTTTTCCCCAAATGAGGCCGTGGTGGCCGTGACCCGCGGCTGCCTGGAGCGATTCAACCGCGATGAGCTCCAGGCGGTGATCGGCCATGAGATGAGTCATATCGTTCATGGCGACATGTCCCTGAATCTGCGCCTGATGGGGGTGATCTTCGGGCTGCTGATGCTGTGGATGCTCGGGCGCTGGTTGTTCGCGCTCGCGCCAAGGCGCGGCAGCGGGAACAAAAACCAGGGCAATCAGCTGGTCCTCTTTGGTCTCGGGTTGTTGATTCTGGGTGCTGTGGGTTTGTTCTTCGGGCGGTTAATTCAGGCCGCCGCCTCGCGCCAGCGGGAATATCTCGCCGATGCCTCCGCGGTGCAATTCACCCGTAATCCACTCGGGTTACGGGACGCGCTGATCAAGATCGCCCGCGCCGGCTCCGGGTTCGCGACCCCCGCAGCCGAGCAGGCGAGTCATTTGTTCTTTGCCGATGGTGTCGGTCGGGCGCTCAAGGGCGGTAAGCGCGCGCCGCGCCGCGTCCAGCAGCGCTCCGGCTGGCTCGCCACGCACCCGCCGCTGCTGCAACGCATTCAGCGGCTCGATCCGCATGTTGATGCGGAGAGCCTGTTGGGTGCTTCCCCAATACCCTCCCAAGTAGCCCCCCAGACAGCCTCCCAGACAGCCGGTTCCGCCGGGATGTCGGGCAGGGTTGCGTCCCTCGATTCCGATGCTGGCATGGTGGCTGGTTTCGCTGCCGGTCAGTCGGCGTCCGGGCCCTTGGTTGCGCAAGAGTCCACCGCCGTGCATCGCGGCCTACCTCCCGGTGAGTTCCCGAATGAGCCCCTCGGCGGGCAGAAGGGCGAGCTTCAGGCCGAACCCCAGGCTGCCGACTTGGTGGAGAGCGCCGGGCAGCTTGATGGTGGGCATCTGGCCTATGTGCAGTATCTGCTCGCACAGATCCCGCCAGCGCTGCAGCAGGCAGCGCATCAGCCAGCATCAGCGGCTGTTCTCGTCCGTGCCTTGTTCTGTCTGAGTCGCCCGGAGCAGGGCGAACAGCGCATCCGGGCACTGGCGCAACCGAGCGATGGTGCCTTGGCCGAGCAGGTGCGCCAGCTCTCGGCGCTGCCGGCGCAGACGCAGTTGCTGCTGTTCGATCTGGCCATGCCAAGTGTCGCGGCGCTGTCAAAGCCTGATCGTCATGCGCTGTTGCAGGTGCTCGGTCAGCTGGCGCAGCCGGATCTCGATGCGGGTCTGTTCGACCTGCTGCTCTTGGTCAGGCTCTATGCGGGCGCCTCCGAGGATGGGGAGTCCGTTGGTGCTGAATCAGGCTCCGATGCCAAGGCGCTGCGCAGCGGCAATCAGGGGGCGGCGATGAATCTGCTGTTCTCTGGCTTGGCGCTCGCGGCTGGCAGCGGGCCGGACAGCGAGCGCGCCTTCGCGGTGGCCTGTGAGCGGGCGCCGGTGCCTTACGCCTGGCGTCTGCTGCCTGGCGCTCAGCTCACGCCTGGCGCATTGATCGGCGCCTGTCGGCGTCTGGCGCGGCTGCACCCAGAGCGCAAGCGCGCGCTAGTGGGCGCCTGCGAGGCGGCAGTGATCGAAAACAGCAGCGTCAGTCTGGCCGAGGGGCAACTGCTGCGCGTGATCTGCGCGCTGCTTGCTGTGCCTGTGCCGCCATTGCTGCCGGGTCAGTTGCGCTATCTCGCGTCTGCGGAGTCGGTTGAATGGCCGTTGCGCCTGAGTCTGTAGCGAGCGCCACCGGCACGCCATCGCAGCCCTCCAAGACCCGCCGCCTGTCGGCGAAGTGGACCTATTTTTCCGCGGTGCTTGGCGCGGCTGCGGTGCTGTGCTTTATTGCGTTATTCGCGCTCTATCAGTTGCGCGAGGATGCACTGGAGAACGGCTACGCGACGGCAGAGACCTACGCCCGCGCCTTTGAAGACTTCGTCACCCAGACATTCAATCTCACCGAACTGCTGGCGGCGCGGCAGGATTGGGCCACTGTGATGGCGGATCAGACTGCAGCCGAGCGCGAGCAGACGCTGAGCGCGGCCATTTTGCATGTGCCGAGCATGCGCTCGCTGTCGCTAGGAACAGGGGGCCGGATTGTCGCAAGTTCCAATGCCGATAACCTGGGATTGGAGATCGATTGCCGCTCTTTCCTGCCGCTCAGCCAGCAGCTCGGGCTGCTGCGCCTGGGGCCGCCCTGGACTGGACGCGACTTCGCCGGTGCTCGGGAATCGACGCCGCTCGCGCCGATTTCCGGAACCGCGCTGGCTTTTCTGCCGCTGTGCTATCGGCTTGAGGCCGGGCGAGGGCTGAAGCTGCTTGGCGCGCTGAACCCGGACTTCCTGATCCAGCATTTCGACCAGGCATTGCCGCTCGACAGGGGGCAGGTGGAACTGCTGCGCATCGACGGCCGGCGCCTGCTCAGCACCGATCCGGCCCAGCCCATGGGCGACGTCAGCCCGCATGCGGTGCCGACGGCTGGGGTAGGAAGCGGGCATTTCGGGCGCTTCGCCCCGACGTCCTCCAGTGACGGGCTGCTGTCCGTCTACCGCTCCTCGTCGCTCTATCCGGTGGTGGTGCTGGTGCATCTGGATCGGGCGCGCGTGCTGGATAATTTTCGCCGCACCGAGGCCATTGTGCTGGCCGTTATCGTGCCGACGCTGGCGGTCTTTCTGGTGCTCGCGGTGCGTTATTCACGCCAGCGGGACAAGGAGTTTGAGCTGCGGCTGAGTATGGCGCAGGCGCAGCGGGCGAACCAGGCCAAGAGTGCCTTTCTGGCCAACATGAGCCATGAGATCCGCACGCCGATGAATGCCATTCTGGGCATGAGCTGGCTGGCGCTGCAGACACCGCTGGCACCCCAGCAACGCGACTATGTGCTGCAGATTGAGCGCGCCGGCAAGGCGCTGCTCGGCATCATCAATGACGTGCTCGACCTGTCCAAGGTCGAAGCCGGCAAGCTCGTTATCGAGCGCGCACCCTTTCGCATCGGCGATGTGATTGCCGATCTCGAAACCCAGATCGGCTTTCTGGCGCGCGAGAAACGGATCGACTTCCAGGTCGCGGTGCGGGCGGATATCGACCGCCCAGTGCTTGGTGATCCGCTGCGGCTGCGCCAAGTGCTGACCAATCTGGTCGGCAATGCCATCAAGTTCACCCCCGAGCAGGGGCGGGTCAGCCTTGAGGTGACAGCTCCGGATGCGCCCGCAGCGCGGGGCCAGCGGCCCTATTGCTTTGCGGTGCGCGACTCAGGCATCGGCATGAGCGCCGAGCAGCTCAAGCTTTTGTTTCAGCCCTTTACCCAGGCCGAGGCGTCGACGGCCAGGCGCTATGGTGGCACCGGCCTGGGCTTGAGCATCAGCCAGCGCCTGGCGCGCCTGATGGGTGGGCGCATTGAGGTCGAGAGCACGCCGGGCCAGGGTAGCTGCTTTCGCCTGCTGCTTGAGCTCGAGCCGGCTGCTGAAGAAGCGCAGAGTGCTGGGTCCGATGCGCTGTCATCCGGGAGCGTGTTCCCCGAGATGCCGGATTCCCGGGTGTTGGGCGCCGAGATCTCGGCTGTCGACCAGCAGGTGCTGACCGGCGCCAGATTGCTGCTAGTCGATGACAATGCGGTCAACCGCCAAGTGGCGATGGGGATGCTGGCGACCCTCGGTATTCAGCCGGAGCAGGCCGCCAATGGGGCCGAGGCCATCGCACAGGCCGAGCGCATGCTGTCCGAGTCAGGCGGTATCGACGTCATCCTGATGGACGTGCAAATGCCGGATATTGATGGCGACGAGGTGACGCGCCAGCTGCGAACGCGCGCAGCCTTCGCGCAGGTGCCCATCATCGCGATGACGGCCTATGCCATGCGCAGCGAGCGCGAGCGCTGTCTCGCAGCCGGCATGAACGATCATCTCGCCAAGCCAATCGACATCGCGGGGCTGAAACGGGTCATCGCGCGCTGGGTCCTGCCCGCGCTGGCGCGACCTGGCGAGACTGAGGCTGATTCCGGTTCCGGTAACGCCGGTTCATCAGGAGCCTCGGTGCCGGCGGCAGTAGCTGAGTCGGCAGGCGGGCCGACGATCGCCGGTATCGACCTGGCCGATGGGGCCTACCGTTTCGGACAGGATGCCGAGCTGTTCCTGTCGGTGCTGCGTGAGAGCGGCTCGTCCGTCCTTGCCCACCATGGCAAGCTTGAACAGCTGCTTTCGAGTCAGGATGTCGCAGGCGCGCAAGCCCTGGTGCATACCGTAAAAGGCATGGCAGCGAACGTGTCGGCGCGGCGGCTGCATTTGGCGGCGGCTCGACTCGAGGCGTTGCTGACGCCCGAGCGGTTGAATGCTTCTGATGCGGTATCGGCGCAACAGGAATATAGCCGCGCTTACGATGAGGTCAAAGCCGGACTCAGCGCGTTGCTGGAACGGCAGGAGGAGCAAAGCGGATGATGAATGGACGGACGCTGGGATGGCGTTTGTGGCTGCTGACGGGGCTGATTGTGATGCTGTGTTCGCCTGTGGTAGCAGCCGAGAATCGCCTTGAGCAGATCGTCGCAAGCGGTCGCGTGCGGGTGTGCATTTGGCCTGAATACTATGGCATCACCTTCCGCGATCCGCGCACGCAGTCGCTCTCTGGTATCGATTACGAGATGGCACAAGCGCTCGGGGACGATCTCGGCGTTGAGGTGGAGTTGGTCGACAGCAGCTTTGCCGAGCTGATCGCGGACATTGAGCAGGACCGCTGCGATGTCGCTATGTTTGCCATCGGCATCACGCCGGAGCGCGAGCGCCAGCTGCGCTTTACCACGCCGCATCTGGCCAGTGATATCTACGCCGTGACCACCAAGGCCAATCGGCGCATCGGCGACTGGGACGATATCGACCGCGAAGGCGTGGTGGTTGCTGTGGCCAAGGGCACCCTGCATGAGCCCATCATGCGCCAGCGGCTTGAGCGCGCGACGCTAAAAGTATTTGACACTCCCTTCGCGCGCGAGCAGGAGGTGCGTTCCGGTCGCGCCGATGTGTTTATGACGGACTATCCCTACGGCAAGAAGATGCTCGACACCGTCGACTGGGCGCGGCTGATCGCGCCGGGGGCCGAGTTTCATATCACGCCTTACGCCTATGCACTCAAACCCGGCGATGATGCCTGGCATGCGCGTATGCAAGACTTTGTGCAAACCATCAAGCAGGACGGTCGCCTGGCCGCAGCAGCGGAAAGAAATGGCTTGTCGCTGCTGTTGGCGAAGGATCAGGAGAAAGATGACCTCGGCTCTGTACCCATCGACCCGCAAGGGGACTGAATCGGCAAGCCGGTGACAGGCAGAAAATTCGAAGACAGAGCCAGGAGGCTGTGCACCAGCGGCAAGCCTCTTTACGCGCCATAGCCAACTTGGACATAGCGGTCTTAGAGCTCGTGCAGCACGGGCTCTAATAGGGTCTCTTGTCGGCCATGAACAGACCTTGCATCTTCCATGCCTATCCGGTTGGCTCCCAAAATTGGCGCGACGGGAAAGCGGCTCATGCTTCCACTCAGGTTGTCGGCCCCGGACCGAAGGAAAACAGATGCTTGCAACTGGAATGATAGTGGATGGCGTTTGAGCGCTAGTGTTGCAAGCTCAATCGGAACGGTGTGGGAGGCAACCGGATAGGCATGGCATCTTCGACTTCCACCGGCAGCAATGAAAGCCTGACCAGACTTCGAGTCGCCGGCCACAGCATTTGTTGGACGAAGCTGCTAGCGTGGAGAAAGACAACGCGCCTCGCAACCGGATATGCTTACCGAACCAGGTAAGAATTAGGCTGGTGTTTCTGCTCTGCGGGCGGCCACTCTCGGCGAATGCAGACTGAGCGCGCTAGACTCGACCATGATCCTGTTGCCTAACCGATACCCTAAAGGAACAGTCCGCACACAAAAAGCCCGATAGCATGAGTCACCATCGACACCCTCAGTGCCGGGCTAGCCATGAAGGCCGTAAGACGCAGATTTTTCTTTAACAAAAGGAAATGCTAGTCACAATTGCTCGGCATCATATTTTTTTCAATTAAAAAACAGATTCCGAAAAAATAGATATTGCTGCCATCCCACTTCCCCCGCCTTGTCAATCGTTTTTTTCTCGAGATTTAAATGTTTAAAATCGGCCTTGATCATAAGTCGAGCCGAAACTCAGTGACCAGGTCGGGAACCCCATGCCAAAGCATTGCGCAAACAATAACTTAATCTTCCTCTGCACCGCCTGGCAGCCCAAGGTGGCCCGACTTGTGATCAAGGCATTAAAATCAAGCTATTACACGCAAATCGATTAGTCCGCATGCGCGGCATCCTCTCTCCTCCTCAGGCTTGTCCAACGAACGGTTCAGATCGTCGCTCGCTTCGCACAGACGATCTAACCTCATTCGTTTCACCATTCCTTATAGTTCCCGCTTGCAAGCGAACCATAGTCACTGAAAAAATCGAGTTCCCATATCTTCTTGCCTGCTCTCCTAGGATTGTTCTTAAAGTATTCATTCCTCTCGTCAAAATGCCGGGAAATAGCGATTTTCATCTCTTGTTCGTTGGCATAATCCGAATGGTGAATGACGGCCTTCTTCATGATTCCAAATACCGATTCGATCACATCTAGGAATTGGGCACACGCGGGCAGCGGGATAAACTCGATTATCGGTCCAGTTTCCATTTTTATAGTAACTTCGTTGAACCCATCAAGCCATGAAACAAGTTTATTAGAATTATGCCAAGAAGCAGCGTCCCATGTAATGTAGATTCGGGACTTGTCAATATGCTGATTAAACAAGAGTTCGATCAAGTCAATCATCGTATTGGAATCTTTCGCCTTGCAGAAAAAGGCAGTGACTTGATTGGTGGTCGCGCTCAATGCACCGGCTAGAGATCATACCATTACCCATATCTCCCCGCCCCAGCGTCGTCCGGGGCTGGACACAGCTCCCGAGTTCTGCTGAGATGCCCTTTCATCTTCAGCAAGGGGACGGGAGACCATGGACCAAGCGATTCCAAGCCGTTTATGTGGGCGCCCTTTCAACGAGACCGACTTAGCGCGCATTCGCCAGGAGATCGCGCTGGCGCAGCCGCCGCTGCGCGCGGAGATCGCTCGGCGGGTGTGCCGCGCGCTGGAGTGGACCGATATCCAAGGCCGCCCCAAGCTCATGAGTGCCCGGGTGGGACTGCTGCGGTTGCATCGTGCCGGGCTCATTGTGCTGCCGCCACCGACCTGCGGCAATGGCAATGGGCGGCGCTTCGTCCCGCGCCCCGAGTCCCGGCCCGAACCGATCCCAGTGTCCGTCCCGCTGCGCGCGCTCAGCGGCTTGCGCCTGGCGCGCGTTGATGATCGAAGGGCCTCGCAATTATGGAACGGCCTGATCGAGCGCTACCACTACCTCGGCTACAGTCCCCTGCCTGGTGCGCAGCTGCGCTACCTGATCCAGTGGGATGGCGGTCTGCTCGGCGCCATCGGCTTTGGCGCGGCGGCCTGGAAAGTCGCTGCCCGCGACCGCTGGATTGGCTGGACGCCCGCGCAGCGCCAAGCACACCTGGGACGGGTGCTCAACAACGCCCGCTTCCTCATCCTGCCCTGGGTGCAGGTCAAACACCTCGCCTCCAAGGTGCTGTCCTTGGCCGCGCGGCAAGTCAGTGTCGACTTTCCCGCCCGCTATGGCGAGCGTCTGGTGCTGCTGGAGACCTTTGTCGAGACCCCACGCTTTGCCGGGACCTGTTACCGTGCCGCCAACTGGCACGACTTGGGCGAAACCACCGGGCGCGGCAAGTGCGACCGCACCCATCGGGCCGCGCTGCCGCGCAAGGCGATCTATGTCTACCCGCTGGCGGCGGACTTCCGCGCCGCCCTGGGGGTGGTGGCATGATCGCGCTGGCCTCTGAACTGCAGGACATCTCTCTGGGCGACAAGCGCCTGAATCATCGCGCCCAACAGGTGCTTGAAACCCTCGGCGCCAAGCCGACACAAAGTATTCCCGGGGCTTGCAACGGTTGGTATGAGACCCGGGCCGCCTATCGCTTTTTCGATCATCCCACGGTCACCGCCGAGCAGATCCTCGCACCCCATTTTGCTTGTACCGAAGAACGTCTGCGCGAGCATCCGCGGGTGCTGTGTATCCAAGATACCAGCGAGCTGGACTATACAACCAAAAAAGGCATTGTCGGTCTTGGGCCACTGAACTTTGAGAGCCGCTATGGGATGTACATCCATCCCACCTTGGCGGTCACGCCCGAGCGCCTCGCGCTGGGGCTGCTGGATTTGCACACTTTTGTGCGCGAGCCCGGTAGCCTGGGCCAGGACAAAGACTCGCGCCGCCCACTGGAGGAGAAAGAAAGCGTGCGCTGGGTCGATGGCTACGCGCGCGTCAATGCGCTGGCCGAGGAACTGAGCGACACGCGCTTGACCTATGTTGCCGATCGCGAGGGCGACATCTACGACCTGTTTGTTGAAGCGCCCATCCCCGAGAACAGCGCCGATTGGCTGGTACGGGTGCAGCATCGCGACCGCTGCTTGGCCGATGGCAGAAAGCTCAATGAGGCCCTGGACGCCGCCCCGGTGCTCACCGAGATCACCTTCGAGCGTCCCGCCACCAAGGGGGCCAAAGCACGCCAGGTCACGCAGGAGATCAAGGTGGTGCGCGTGACCCTGAAGGCACCCTGGCGCCCGGATCGCACCTTGCCCGATGTCACGGTCACGGCTTTGCTGGCCACCGAGGTCAATCCGCCCGCCGGCGAGGAGCCACTCAACTGGCTGTTGCTGACCAATCTGGCGGTGCAGAGCGCCCAAGAGGCCATCGAGACGCTCTCCTGGTATCTTTGCAGGTGGCAAGTGGAAATTTTTTTCCGGATCTTAAAAAGTGGCTGCCGCATCGAGGAGCTGCAGCTCGAGACGCGCGAGCGCCTGGAGCCGGCGCTCGCTTTGTACATGATCATCGCGTGGCGGGTGCTGTACCTGACCATGCTCGGGCGCGAGTGCCCGGAGTTGCCTTGCGATGCGGTCTTTGCCGAGGAGGAATGGAAGGCGGTCTATCTGGTCACCCAGAAACAAGCGCCACCCGAGCAGCCGCCCTCGCTCGATACCATGGTGCGCATGGTCGCCTCCCTGGGCGGCTTTCTCAACCGCAAATCCGATGGGTTCCCGGGACCGAAGACGCTCTGGATTGGGTTGCAGCGCATCCCCGATTTTGTCATGGCGCTGGAGGCTTACCGCAGCGTCAGGGATAGTTATGGGTAATGGTATGGCTAGAGATACAGAACCTCTGTGAGATTGCATTTGCGGAAATGTATTTATGGTTCCTTTCTTCATATACGTTCGTCCACCGTACTTCTTGACGCGGATCGGGCCCATTTCATCCACAAAGAAAAGCAGCTCTTCCGGTTGCAGGGAACGTAAGGTGCGGCAAAGTAGCTCAACCTTTTCCCGATACGCTGGGTCAGCACTTGTTAACACCTGACGCGCTCGGCGCATCGTATAGCCCGATTTCCGTAGATATCTTCTTGCGGTGGCTGCACTTATAGATTCTTTATATTCTTTTTCAAATGCTTCGACCAGGCTGCTTCCAGTCCAGCTTGCCCTGTTGATCCCATATGTTCTTGGCGGTTGATGAAAGATCTCTAATACGCGAGTGGCATCACGCTTTGCTTTCGTCTTATTTGGAAAAATGCGTCTTTTGTGAGGTACGAGACCTGAAATTCCGCGTATTGAGTAAGCACTAGACCAGCGTTCTATGGTTGCCTCCGAAATTCTAATACACCTACAATAGTCGGCTTTCATACCTTCAGCGCGCTTGTAATCCTTTAGCCGGTCAAGGACGTACTTCTTTTCCGACGGCCCTAAAATTGATGAATATCGCTGCGACTGACGATCGCAATCCTTACTGCCTAATGCACACAGAAGGCGCACTCTGACCGACTGCGTAATAAGGCACCTTCGCAAGTGACCGACAAGGTTTTCTAATCTGTTGATGTCCTCGCAAGGATCGCGATTGATCGACTGTTTTATGGCAAGAAGATATCGTCTGATCGTAGCGTAGCTAACCACAGGGACCCAGCCCTGATGCTTTGCGACTTCAATTAGATTGTCATAGTGCTTCTGAAAACTCCAACTTCTATGCCTCTTGAATTGCCTGAGCAGATATTTATAGCTTTCATTGTCAAGTCTTCGGTGAGCTCCTAAATCTGATCGACGTCGAGCTAACTCTTTTATTGGAGCATTGTCGGTCTTTAGCGCCAGGTAATACCATCTTTCGATAGTTGAGAAGCTAAACTTAACATCTCTACCGGAGAGTGGATGTTTCCAGGTTCGCTCTGAGAGTCGTTGTATCTCAACTGTAAGTTGACCTACATCGAAGCGCGAGAAAATGAGATGGTTGACGACTCCGTATCGAAAGTCACCCCATAGTAAAAGGCTTTGTTTGTCATCAGTAATTTTTGAGTTCTTTAGCATAAAGCAAATTGAATTGGTTAAGGGACTACTTGTGGTAGTTATTCTTGCTACACGATTGCCGGTGTAATCTGCTAAATTGTTCTGTACAGGCCGCTCATTATGTAGCAAATGAAAAAGCGACATGTGCTGGGCTATTTGTATCGGAATCTAGTGCCATACAACCCTGCACGCCACTGTCAGTACTCCTTTTGAAGACAGCTCCCAACAAGAATAGACCACCGATCAGTAGAATCGGATGGAGGTTATCATGCCACAATTGGCACACGACCTTTTCGTGGTAGATGCGACGTTTCTTGTCAAGAAAAGCCAACAGGCTTTCTTGGGCGCATCACTGCTTGAGGTGGATGGCATAGACCATACCTTTACCTATGGAGTTTGTCGCGAGTTTCTTCGGCTCCGACAAGCACTAGGTGCGGCGAGACTCGGCGTGATCTTTGGCAGCGAAACCTATGCCGAATCGGCCGATGCCCAGAAAGTCAATCGCACAGCCCAGCTGCTGAAGGATCTGGGCTTGCGGGTAGTCGACGAGCCAAAGTACTCCATCGTTGATATCTGCATGGCGAGCATAGATAATGCGAGCCATTTCGTCTCCGAAAACACCGCTTTGCTCCAATTCACTGTCCATGGCGCAACAGTGATACTGGTAGATATCCGCATGGGAAACACGGTTTTCAACGCCGACACTGTCCAGACCAAATTCGGAATTGCGCCCGTCCTCATTCCAGACCTCCTCGCCCTCACGGAAGCGCCAAAGGACTCGAGACTCACCACCCCCCAGGCCGTTAGGTTGCTAGAGCGTTTCGGAGGGCTCAAAGAGATACTGAAGGCGATAGATACCGATACTCTCAAACGCCGTTCGACGGCGGCCAAGCTCAAAGGCAACGAAGAGAGACTATTGCTACATCGAGCTCAGCTGGCACCAAGTGGGCAAAAGCCCGAGATCCAAGCCATTGGCTCAGTCGAACGCGACTTAGACACGGAGGAAAACCGAGAAGCTCTTCGTTTACGGCGATTTCACTCTCTTGTTCGCCTCCTCCCGACGCCGAAACAAATACAATTAGAACCCGTTGAAATCAAAGAGCATAAAGGTACCTACCAATCTATAGTGGATGCTGCTTCGCTGCAGCGTCTGGTAACAGCTATACGCGCGACTCGCGTCTGCGCTATCGACACAGAGGCAACTGACAAGGATCCCCATCGTGCAGAACTTCTAGGCGTGTCGTTCTGTTTCAAGAAGGGGGAGGCATTCTATGCCCCGTTGACCGGGGAAGACTTGCGGGATTTGAGCGCCGGTAATGTTCTAGAGGCTTTACAGGAAATCGCCCGGTGTGATGTTGATTTCGTTGGCCACAACGCGAAGTACGATGACGTGCTACTTCGCCGTCATGGAATCACTTTGTCCAGAATAGGATTTGATACGATGCTAGCAGCCCATGAGTGCTTCCATGATTGGGAGTTCTTCAATCTCAAGCATCTTGCGCAGGTCCTATTGGGAAAGACCATCAAGAAATACGGAGACGTTGTCGAAAAGAACAAGAACCTATTGGACGTTCCCTTCCAGCGCTTGGTGCATTATGCCCATACCATTACCCATATCTCCCCGCCCCAGCGTCGTCCGGGGCTGGACACAGCTCCCGAGTTCTGCTGAGATGCCCTTTCATCTTCAGCAAGGGGACGGGAGACCATGGACCAAGCGATTCCAAGCCGTTTATGTGGGCGCCCTTTCAACGAGACCGACTTAGCGCGCATTCGCCAGGAGATCGCGCTGGCGCAGCCGCCGCTGCGCGCGGAGATCGCTCGGCGGGTGTGCCGCGCGCTGGAGTGGACCGATATCCAAGGCCGCCCCAAGCTCATGAGTGCCCGGGTGGGACTGCTGCGGTTGCATCGTGCCGGGCTCATTGTGCTGCCGCCACCGACCTGCGGCAATGGCAATGGGCGGCGCTTCGTCCCGCGCCCCGAGTCCCGGCCCGAACCGATCCCAGTGTCCGTCCCGCTGCGCGCGCTCAGCGGCTTGCGCCTGGCGCGCGTTGATGATCGAAGGGCCTCGCAATTATGGAACGGCCTGATCGAGCGCTACCACTACCTCGGCTACAGTCCCCTGCCTGGTGCGCAGCTGCGCTACCTGATCCAGTGGGATGGCGGTCTGCTCGGCGCCATCGGCTTTGGCGCGGCGGCCTGGAAAGTCGCTGCCCGCGACCGCTGGATTGGCTGGACGCCCGCGCAGCGCCAAGCACACCTGGGACGGGTGCTCAACAACGCCCGCTTCCTCATCCTGCCCTGGGTGCAGGTCAAACACCTCGCCTCCAAGGTGCTGTCCTTGGCCGCGCGGCAAGTCAGTGTCGACTTTCCCGCCCGCTATGGCGAGCGTCTGGTGCTGCTGGAGACCTTTGTCGAGACCCCACGCTTTGCCGGGACCTGTTACCGTGCCGCCAACTGGCACGACTTGGGCGAAACCACCGGGCGCGGCAAGTGCGACCGCACCCATCGGGCCGCGCTGCCGCGCAAGGCGATCTATGTCTACCCGCTGGCGGCGGACTTCCGCGCCGCCCTGGGGGTGGTGGCATGATCGCGCTGGCCTCTGAACTGCAGGACATCTCTCTGGGCGACAAGCGCCTGAATCATCGCGCCCAACAGGTGCTTGAAACCCTCGGCGCCAAGCCGACACAAAGTATTCCCGGGGCTTGCAACGGTTGGTATGAGACCCGGGCCGCCTATCGCTTTTTCGATCATCCCACGGTCACCGCCGAGCAGATCCTCGCACCCCATTTTGCTTGTACCGAAGAACGTCTGCGCGAGCATCCGCGGGTGCTGTGTATCCAAGATACCAGCGAGCTGGACTATACAACCAAAAAAGGCATTGTCGGTCTTGGGCCACTGAACTTTGAGAGCCGCTATGGGATGTACATCCATCCCACCTTGGCGGTCACGCCCGAGCGCCTCGCGCTGGGGCTGCTGGATTTGCACACTTTTGTGCGCGAGCCCGGTAGCCTGGGCCAGGACAAAGACTCGCGCCGCCCACTGGAGGAGAAAGAAAGCGTGCGCTGGGTCGATGGCTACGCGCGCGTCAATGCGCTGGCCGAGGAACTGAGCGACACGCGCTTGACCTATGTTGCCGATCGCGAGGGCGACATCTACGACCTGTTTGTTGAAGCGCCCATCCCCGAGAACAGCGCCGATTGGCTGGTACGGGTGCAGCATCGCGACCGCTGCTTGGCCGATGGCAGAAAGCTCAATGAGGCCCTGGACGCCGCTGCGGTGCTCACCGAGATCACCTTCGAGCGTCCCGCCACCAAGGGGGCCAAAGCACGCCAGGTCAAGCAGGAGATCAAGGTGGTGCGCGTGACCCTGAAGGCACCCTGGCGCCCGGATCGCACCTTGCCCGATGTCACGGTCACGGCCTTGCTCGCCACCGAGGTCAATCCACCCGCCGGCGAGGAGCCACTCAACTGGCTGTTGCTGACCAATCTGGCGGTGCAGAGCGCCGAGGAGGCCATCGAGACGCTCTCCTGGTATCTTTGCAGGTGGCAAGTGGAGATTTTTTTCCGGATCTTAAAAAGTGGCTGCCGCATCGAGGAGCTGCAGCTCGAGACGCGCGAGCGCCTGGAGCCGGCGCTCGCTTTGTACATGATCATCGCGTGGCGGGTGCTGTACCTGACCATGCTCGGGCGCGAGTGCCCGGAGTTGCCTTGCGATGCGGTCTTTGCCGAGGAGGAATGGAAGGCGGTCTATCTGGTCACCCAGAAACAAGCGCCACCCGAGCAGCCGCCCTCGCTCGATACCATGGTGCGCATGGTCGCCTCCCTGGGCGGCTTTCTCAACCGCAAATCCGATGGGTTCCCGGGACCGAAGACGCTCTGGATTGGGTTGCAGCGCATCCCCGATTTTGTCATGGCGCTGGAGGCTTACCGCAGCGTCCGGGATAGTTATGGGTAATGGTATGGCATTATGCCTGCGAGGATGCGGACACAACCTTTCGGCTGTTCGGAGTTCTTAGCAAAGAGCTTGAGATACGCGGGCTGCAATCTCAGTTTGAATCACGGACTATGACCTTGGCATTGCAACTTGGCAGTTGGGAATTCGAAGGAATTCCCGTCGGCGAGCAGCGGCTGCACGCGCTCCGAACGGGTGCCAGCAAGCAAGTTGATACGGCTCGAGAAGCAGTCCAAAGCCACTTGGGCAAGGGTTTCAACGTTGACTCTAACCAGGAAATCCAAGCCGCGTTGTTGGCGGATGAAAACATTGCGGATTTTTTTCGGGGCAAACGACTAACAAACAATCTGTTGGAGGACCTATCCGGCGCCAGTGAGGCAGCTCGCGCGTTGGTCATCTACCGCCGTGAGAAATATGTGCTACAACAAATCGAAGAGCTGATTGAACAGAGCCAAAATGGGAAGGTGCATCCTGTTTTCAGCCAGATCAGTAGCCGATTTGGACAGATTACCGCCCGTAAGCCCAACCTTTTCGCAACAAATGTCGTCCGAGAAGCAGTAGACAAGTCAGTATGGCATCTCTACTCCGACGCTATGCGTTCGTTACAAGCATTGGTCACCTTATCGGGCGACGAGATTCTGTCCACGGACCTGATTGAAGGTTACCCGGCCGATTTCGCTATCTTGGAAGAAAACGTTGATAGATTCTTATTATCGTTGGTCGTAGGCAACAGCAACTCCAAGCTCGCTCGCCAGTTCCTTCTAGAGCAACCTGTCGTTGCCGACCTAAGGCACCGCATAAGCGTACGCTATCGACGCGCATTCCAGTGGGTCGATGGCGTCCACACAGACGCTATCAAATATGGCTTTATAGAGAACGAGGGCCGCAGGTTTTTCGTTGCAGGCCTCGGCAGTTCCGACCTCTATAAGCGTCAACAGGCTATGAATCTGTGCGTGAAGTGGTTGCTTCAATATTAAGGCCGCCGCTCTTCACCAACCCCGAGAGTCACTTCTCGGACGGTTGTTCGGGTCTTCGAAGACATCGATATCGGAGATTTTATTCCCCGTCTGATTTGGTTTGGATTCGGCCTTCATTACTCGTAGATCCAATATCGGTTCTGGGTCGGTAACTGCACCTGGGACGGAACTCACGATACGGCTGTTTCCTCAAGCTCTTAGGTACTCGGTCTCACCGCCGGCGACTGCCGCCGAAGAGCGAGCCCAGGGCGCCGCGCACCAGTTGGCGGCCGAGCTGGCTGCCGACTGAACGCAGGGTGCTTTTCAGCATGGCTTCCATGGGTGTTTGGCGGCTGCTGGAGCGGCGCTTGCCGCTGCTGCGCTGGCCGGCGGAGGTGCGCCCGGACGTCGAGGGCGCGTCCTGGCGCTGCTCAGCCGCTTTCGCGGCCTGCTCGGCCATGGTCTTGAGGGTTTCATAGGCGGAGACGCGGTCGATGGCCTGTTCGTAGACACCACTGACCAGCGACTGGCGTATCAATGCGGCGCGCTCATCAGCGCTGATGGGGCCAAGCCGGCTGCCGGGTGGGGCGATCAGCACGCGTTCGACCGGGGTGGGAATGCCGTCCTCATCGAGCACCGAGACCAGCGCCTCGCCAACGCCGAGCGCGGTGATGGCGGTTTCGGTGTCGATGGCCGGATTTTGGCGGAAGGTCTGGGCCGCCGCGCGCACGGCTTTTTGATCTCTGGGGGTGAAGGCGCGCAGCGCGTGCTGCACCCGGTTGCCGAGCTGGCCAAGCACTGTGTCAGGGATGTCCAGCGGGTTTTGGGTGACAAAATAGACCCCGACGCCTTTGGAGCGGATCAGCCGCACCACTTGCTCGATGCGCTCGATCAGCACCTCGGGCGCGTCGTCGAACAACAAGTGCGCCTCGTCGAAAAAGAGCACGAACTTGGGCTTGTCCGGATCGCCGACTTCGGGTAGTTGCTCGAACAACTCCGAGAGCAGCCACAGCAGGAAGCTGGCATAGAGCGTGCGGTTCTGGATGAGGGATTCGGCGGCCAGGATGTTCACCACCCCGCGTCCGTCGATGTCGGTCTGCATCAGGTCGGACAGATCCAGTGCTGGCTCGCCGAAGAGCGTCTCGCCGCCGGCCTGCTCGAGTCGCAGCAGCCGGCGCAGAATGGCGCCGACTGATGCCTGGGACACATGCCCGACCGTGGTGCGCAGCGCGTCGGCCTGCTCGGAGGCGAAATTGAGGATGGCGCGCAGGTCTTTGAGGTCAAGTAGCAGCAGGCCATTCTCGTCGGCAATATGAAAGCAAATGTTCAGCACCCCTTCCTGGGTGTCGTTCAGCCCCAGCAGGCGCGCGAGCAGCATGGGGCCCATTTCGCTGACGGTGGTGCGGGCCGGATGGCCGAGCGCGCCGCCGATGTCCCAGAAACTGACTGGGTTCTTGTCGTAGCGAAAGCCCAGTGACTCGAGGTCTAATTCTTGAACCCGCTCGGCGACCTTGGCATTCTCGCCGCCGGGCTGGCTGATGCCGGCCAGGTCGCCCTTCACGTCGGCCATGAACACAGGCACGCCGATGCGGCTGAATTGTTCGGCGAGCAGTTGCAGGGTGACGGTCTTGCCGGTGCCGGTGGCCCCGGCAATCAAGCCATGGCGGTTGGCTTTGTCCGAGCGCAGCCAGAGGCTTTGCTCGCCCTTGCCGATCAACAATGGGTCGGTCATGAGAAAACTCCTTGGAGCAAGCTGATGCGTGCATGATCGGCGCAAAGGCGGTGCGCGTCCAGACTTGGCTGGCGAACGGGTTTGACACATGGCGCTGGTGTTTTGCTCCGGCCCACGGCTGTGGCACGATTGGCTGCCGCATTGCCAAGCCGGGGCTGCGCCCTGACAATGGTAACCCGTTGCCCCGAGGAGTCAGGACTTGCGTGCTCGATGAGCCGCCTGGATGAAGGCTGAGCGCCGTCATCTTGCCGGCCGGCCTGCCCCGGAGAGTGACTTCGCGTGATATTGCAAAAGAGTCAGCCCCATAGCGTCTCTCTTGCATTCCCAATTTCGTCATGAACATCCGCCCGACACCCAAGCCCTCGGCGCACTGGGTCCATTTCAACATGCTGTTAGGAGATAAACCCCCATGATGAGAATCATGAATTCTTTGTTAGTTATTTTTGCTGCTTCCACCCTCGCTGTCGGGCTGGCCTTCGCCGAAGCTGATGCGGACCAGGCCGCTGAGACTGCGCCGAACCCGAAGGTCGCGATGGATGTCAGCATCGGCGGGGAGCCGGCCGGCACCATTGAGTTCGAGCTGTTTGCGGATACCGTGCCCAAGACGGCCGAGAATTTTCGTGCGCTCTGCACTGGAGAAAAAGGCGATGATCTCAGCTACGCCGGTAGCCCGTTCCACCGCATTATTCCAGGCTTCATGATCCAGGGCGGGGACTTCACCCGCGGCAATGGCAGCGGCGGTAAGTCGATTTACGGCCGCAAGTTTGATGATGAGAATTTCAAGCTCAAGCACAGCAAGCCCGGCTTGCTGTCCATGGCTAATTCTGGGCCGAACTCCAACGGCTCGCAGTTTTTCATCACAGTCGCGCCCACACCCTGGCTGGACGGCAAGCATGTGGTCTTCGGTGAGGTGACCGACGGCATGGATGTAGTCGATAAAATGGAAGCCACGGGTTCGCGCAGCGGTCGCACCAGTGCGCCTGTGGTGCTGGAGTCCTGCCGGGAGCTGTGAGCGCGCTGCGGCGCGGACGTCAGAAGCTGATGCCGACCCCGCCGCCGCTCCAGCCGGAACCGGCGCCCACGCCGATGCTGATGCGCGGGCGGTAGCCGTCCCAAGTGGCATTCGCTGCGCCGGGGCGGCGAATGCCATACAGGATCGTTTCCGTGACGACCGGCATCGGCTCGCCCGAGCGGGTTTGGGTTTCTACAGCGGCGAGCCGCCCAGAGACGCGCAGGGGCTGGCCGGAGATCAGCTCGGTGGTTTCGAAATAGCCGGGATAGCGCACCAGAAAGCGTCCCTGGGCCGGGGCGTCCCGGCGCACTTGGCAACTGCTGTCGAGTGGCCGGGCGCTGATGACGAGCTCGGTTGCGTCGGACAGGTGTCGAGCATCCATAAAGATGCCGCCCCAGGTCAGATGCTGCCCGAGCGGTACTTGGTCGGACGCCAGAGCGCGCATGGCCGCGGGTGATGGATAGGGATTGGATAAGGTGGCGGGGCACTGACCGCCGTCGCTGGCGCAGCCACTGAGGATGCTCAGGACGCACAGGGCCTTCGCGACCCTGCGTCCTGGACTCTGGTCTTTACCAAATGCCATAGGGCGGACCATACCAGGAAGGACCGCAACACCAGGGGTCGCGGATGAAAGGACCGAACCCAGGTCCCCACCAGCCATAGCCGTAGGGGTAAGCAAGCGCAACAGGTTCGGGCTTGGGCCACAAGTAGGTCGTCAGCGCAGCTACCACCGGGTAGGGGTAGCGATACTCGCCGATGGCATGCGGCTCAACGGCAATGATGGGGCCGACGACGGTGAGTAGTCGATCGAGCGGAAAGCGGGTGGGATCGACGAAACCTTGAAACTCAGCGATGAAACGCCCCGGCGAGTCGGTTTCGATGTCCGGGCGGCCGCTTTGTTCGAGTCGGCGTGCGAGCACTTTGATACGCGTGGTCTCGGGGCCGTTGTCGACCTCAAGGATGCGCCCGCCCCAGCGGGTCGAGCGCCCGAGATAGGCATCCGGTGTTTGCTGAACGGCTGCTAACGAGATGTCGGGCTGGGCCGGGTCGCGGACCGGGACCGGAACCGGACTGGCGCAGGCCGTGAGTAGCGCGCAGCAGAAGCCGAGCGCTAGTAACGGCAGACTAGCGTTCGCACGCCAGCGGTGGCGCCGGCGCCGATATGGGCGCTGATAGCGGTTCTCGGTGGCTGGCCTGTGGGAGTCGAAAGGCACGGAATGGAGTTGAGCAATGAGTGGCGCTTGGATTGAGTATAGGCATTTGCCCGTCGTAATGTCGAAGTCTCGGCGCTCGACTATGCCGCAGTCTTCGCTATGGCCGCGATGATTGTCGATGACGGCAGCATCCGGCGCTAGAATCCGCAAGCCCAACCCGCGTTGCGCGATGCGGCAGCTGCTGGCGCAGGCGCGCGAACTGCTTGGGCAGGCCGATCTCGCGAGCCTGGTGTGCGATGGTGATTGCGGGGACTGCGTCATCAAGCAGGTCGAGGTTTTCGAACAAGCGCTGGCTGAGTGGGATTTGCGCCTCGCGCAGGGCGAGGCGCCAACCTTGGGTGATCTTGAGGAGCTGGCGCAATGGGGATGGCTGCTTGGGAGAAGATTGGTGCATGCCGGGTTGCTGAACGGCGCAACGCAATTGCGATAGGTACAGGTCATGCTTGAGTTGAAAACACTGGTTGACTACTGCGCGGATTTTCTGTCGATCGCGGACTTTCAGGACTATTGCCCGAATGGTCTACAGGTGGAGGGTGTTGAGCGCATTGAGCGCATCGTAACCGGCGTGACGGCCAGTCAGGCGCTGATCGACGCGGCCGCGGAGGAAAACGCCGATGCCCTGCTGGTGCATCATGGTTTTTTCTGGAAAGGCGAGGATCCTTGCCTGGTGGGCAACAAGGGACGTCGGGTCAAGGCGTTGCATGCAGCCGGACTGTCTTTGTTGGCCTATCACCTGCCGCTGGATGCCCACGCGGAGCTTGGCAATAATCGTCGTCTGGCTGATTTGCTCGGTATCGAGCAGCCTGCCCCGGCATCCGCGCGGGAACCCTTACTCTGGCGCGGGCATCTTCCAACTGCCGAGTCGGCGGAAGCCTTTAGTGAACGTGTTGCGAAGGCACTCGCGCGCAAACCCTTGCATATCCCGGCGTGCGATCGGCCGATCAAAACACTGGCCTGGTGCACAGGGGGCGGCCAGCGCTACATCGAGCAGGCTGCAAGTCTTGGAGTCGATGCGTTTTTGAGCGGCGAGATTTCCGAGTCAACAACGCATCAGGCGCGTGAGTCTGGTGTGGATTACTTTGCCATCGGTCATCACGCCTCCGAACGCGAGGGTATCCGCGCGCTAGGCGAGCATCTCAGTCAAGGTTTCGGGCTGCGACACCGTTTTATTGATATCGATAATCCTGCTTGAGGCCGCCTCGGTTTTCGCCCGAACGAGTACGCGAGATCGTAGCAGCATAATCCGATCAAATTCCACGGGTATTTGCGGAATGTCGTGGTCAGTCGGCCATTTGGCGGTTTAAATTCGGCATGAGCGAAGCTCGATGAGCTGCCAAAGGCGTTTCGCTGCTTTTTTGAGAAGTGCTTTTATGGCTTGATAAGTAAGGTTTTTTGGTCTTTTCTGTCGACGAAAATCTTGCGGACATCTTGACCGCAATGGGCAGGATCGGCCAGAATGCTTGATCTTTTTTGAAGAGCTTCGCGATATTCTAGTTTTCCATTTCCTTCGATACTGTGCGAGCGCCTCCGGTTCGAGGCGTCGTCCGGACGAGCCTACGGGGGGCTTTTGATCAAATGAGCGCACAAGGCGTTAATAAGACGCGGCGGCGGGTCCTCGTCGCCGCCACTAGCGTCGCCGGTGCCGTTGGCGCTGGCTTCGTTGCGGTACCCTTTATCGCGTCGATGAATCCGAGCGCCAAGGCGCGCGCGGCCGGCGCACCCGTAAGGGCCGATATCAGCAAGGTCGAGCCAGGCGCACTGCTGCGTGTCAAATACCGTGGCCAGCCGATTTGGGTCGTGCATCGCACGCCAGAGATGCTTGATGGCTTGCCCAAGAACGACTCGAAGCTGGTCGATCCGCAATCGACTGTGCCGCAGCAGCCGGAGTATTGCCAGAACCCGACCCGCTCCATCAAGCCGGAATATTTTGTCGCTATCGGTATTTGCACCCACTTGGGCTGCTCGCCGACCTACCGGCCAGAGTTCGCACCGGATGACCTGGGGCCAGACTGGCGGGGCGGTTGGTTCTGTCCCTGTCACGGGTCTAAGTTCGACCTCGCCGGGCGGGTTTTCAAGGGCGTGCCGGCACCGACCAATCTGGTCATCCCGAAACATACCTATCTGACTGACACCACCGTCCTGGTGGGCGAGGATGGAGGACAGGCTTAATGAGTGCTGAACACGCGCAACCCACAGGTCTTCTTGGGTGGTTCGACAAGCGCTTCCCGATTCTGAACGTCTGGAACGACCACATGGCGCGCTACTACGCGCCAAAGAACCTCAACTTTTGGTCTTTTTTTGGTGTGCTGGCCATCACGGTGCTGGTGCTACAGATCGTCACCGGTATCTGGCTGGCGATGAACTACAAGCCTTCGGCTGAAAACGCCTTCGCATCGGTCGAGTACATCATGCGTGATGTCGACTGGGGCTGGCTGATTCGCTATATGCACTCAACCGGTGCCTCGGCCTTCTTCATCGTCATTTATCTGCACATGTTCCGAGGCCTGATGTGGGGTTCCTACCGCAAGCCGCGCGAGCTGCTGTGGATCATTGGCGTGGTGATCTATCTGGCCATGATGGCCACCGCCTTCTTCGGCTATCTGCTGCCTTGGGGGCAGATGTCTTACTGGGGCGCGCAGGTTATCGTGAACCTGTTCGCCGCTGTGCCAGAGATCGGCCCCGACCTCTCTACCTGGGTACGTGGTGACTTTGTCATCTCGGATGCCACGCTGAACCGCTTTTTCGCCTTCCATTTCCTGATTCCTTTCTTGCTGGTGGCGCTGGTGTTCATTCACATCGTCGCCCTGCACCATGTCGGGTCGAATAACCCGGATGGAATCGAAATCAAGGAAAAGAAAGACGAAAACGGAATTCCGCTTGATGGCATTCCCTTCCACCCGTACTACACGGTCAAGGATTTGGTTGGCGTCGTGGTCTTTCTGGCAATCTTCTCTGCGGTAGTGTTCTTCGCGCCGGACTTTGGCGGCCTGTTCCTTGAGGGGCCCAACTTCCAGCCGGCTGATCCGCTCAAGACACCGCCGCATATTGCCCCGGTTTGGTACTTCACCCCCTTCTACGCCATGCTGCGGGCGATTCCGCCGATTGGGGGCTCGCAGTTCCCCGGCGTGGTGGTGATGTTTGGCGCGATTGCCATTCTGTTCCTGCTGCCCTGGCTTGATCGTAGTCCGGTTAAGTCGATCCGCTACAAGGGGCCGATCTCCCGCTTCATGCTCGGTGCCTTTGCGGTGTCTTTCGTGGTGCTGGCGTATCTGGGGCTGCAACCTGCCAGCGATATTCATACGCTGATGGCGCAGATATTTACCGCGGTGTATTTCGCGTTCTTTATTCTGATGCCAATTTACAGCAAGCTCGATAAGGTCAAGCCTGTTCCGGAAAGGGTAACCTCATGAGAAACGGTCTATTTGCACTCCTCCTTTTGGTCGCACCCTTTGCCGCCTGGGCTTCGGGCGGGGAAGGGCCCGAGCTTGAGCACGCCGACATCGATCTAAAAGATCAGGCTTCTCTGCAGCGCGGTGCGAAATACTTCGTCAACTACTGCATGGGCTGTCATTCGCTTCAGTATTCCCGTTACAACCGGGTTGCGGCGGATATCGGCATCACCGACGCTCAGGCGCGGGAGTTCTTGATCTTCGGTGATCAAAAGCCAGGCGACCTGATGACCAACGCGCTGCGTCCCGAGGACGGTGAAAAGTGGTTTGGGACCGCGATACCCGACCTGACACTTGTCACTCGCTGGCGCGAGCCGGATTGGGTCTATACCTATCTTAAATCGTACTATGTCGATGACTCGCGTCCCTACGGCGTCAATAATCTCGTATTCCCCGATGTCGGCATGCCGCACGCCCTTGCCAGCCTTCAGGGGATTCAGGAGCCGGTCTACAAGGATGGCCACCATCCGGAGGAGGGTGCGGCTGCGCACATTATCGGGGTCAAACTGGTCGAGCCAGGCACCTTGACAGTCGAGGAATACGACAACATGGCTCGGGATATCACCAATTTCCTGACCTATGTCGGTGAACCGATGAAGCTTGAGCGCAAGCGCCTTGGTATCTACGTCCTTTTATTCCTCGGGTTGATGTTCTTTCTGACCTACAACCTGAAGAAGGAATACTGGAAAGACGTTCACTGATCTGGCGCGCTTTCTTGCTGGTCAGGTTTTACCCTGACTGAGGTGCATGAGTTCAATCTGGAGACCGGGAAGGATTCGGGTTATTTTTGACTGGCCCATCGCACTCCCCGTGGTGCCACCCGGGTTCTGGCACTTAGCCAGTGACCCGGGTGTCTGAGCCTTTTTGCAGGAGTTGCGGGCATTGCATTGGCCCGCGCCTGCACCATTCATTGCGATTATCGTCAACGCGATAATCAGGCTCTAGCGTAGATACGGTTCTTACTTACCCGGCCAGGTTCCCACAGTCCTGCGCAAAAGTGGCGTCTTGATTGTCGGATTGTCCGTCCGTCGTTTGCCGCAGCGGTTTCGCTTGACGGTGCGCGGCCTCGATGAGGATTTCTCGCGGTGGTTTCAACTCGACGTTCGGTAATGACCCTGTTTTCAGACAACACTTGCCCCTACTGCCACCGGGTTCGAATGGTCTTGGCTGAAAAGAAAATGACCGTCGACATTGTGGACGTCGACGCGGGGGCGCTGCCGGAAGAGGTGTTAGACGCCAATCCGTACGCCGAAGTGCCGACCTTGGTCGATCGCGATCTGCGCCTTTACGAGTCGCGGATCATCATGGAATACCTCGATGAGCGTTTTCCACATCCGCCATTGATGCCGATTGACCCGGTAGCCCGGGCCAATACCCGCGTTTACATGTACCGGGTGGACCGTGACTGGTCGGTGTTGATGGATCGCATCCTTAAGGGTTCCAAATCTGAAGCCACGCAAGCGCGCAAGCAGCTGCGTGAAAGTTTGGTCACGACTTCTCCAGTGTTCGGGGCGCACGCATTCTTTATGAGCGAGGAATTCTCGCTGGTCGACTGCTGTATCGGGCCCCTGTTGTGGCGACTGCCGATCCTGGGTCTGGAGCTGCCACCCGCGGCGAGCGCGGCCAGAGACTACGCGGCCCGCCTTTTTGCCTGGCCCGCCTTCAAGGAAAGTTTGACCCAAGCGGAACGGGACATGGTGGCGGATGCGCGTTGAAAGCCCGCCTCCTTGGGATGGATATAAAGGGGACTTCACAAACGACACAGGCACCGAGGGTCGCATCGCTGAAAGTGGCCTCGCCGTTAATGCCAGTCACTGTGGATAAATCATACAGGGTCGTCGGGACTCATCGCATCGGTGAGCCGATATGGGAGGCAAGGGAGAGGAGTAAGGCATGACATCCAATCGTCCCTACCTGATCAGGGCGTTGTTTGAGTGGATACTCGACAATGACATGACGCCGCATCTTTTGGTCGATGCGATGCATCCGAATGCTGATGTGCCGCGGAAATTTGTCGAAGAAGGACGCATCGTTCTTAACATTGCACCGACCGCCGTCAAGGATCTGATGATCTCCAACGAAATGATCACCTTCTCCGCGCGTTTCGGTGGCGTACCCTCTGTTGTTGGGCTCCCTCCGGCTGCGGTGCTCGGCATCTACGCGCGCGAAAATGGACATGGGATGATATTTCCGCAGGAAGAGGATCTGGAGTCCCACCCGACGTCCGAGGATGGGGAGTCGACCGATCTCGGCGCTCAGGGTCAAGAGAATGCCAAGGGTGAACGAAAGACCAATCGTCCGGCGTTGCGCATCGTCAAATAGTGGAGTTTGGCGGAAAAATCGCGTTGCTGCCCGCGCTACCAAAAGGGCTTCAGCTTTCCCAGAGATTTGGAGCCATTTCCTGAACGGGTTGGTAACCGCCGAGCGAGATACGCTCCAGGTCCAGTCCACGAATGATCACTTCTCCTTGATGGCGGCCGACGCCTTCTTCGCTGAATTCAAATTGGTAGGTTCGTCTTTGTTTCAAACCATCGGCTTGCCACACCAGAGTGACGCGGCGCAATGCGACAGTCTGGTCGAGAAACTGAACCCCATGCTTTTGGCACGTCCGACGCGAAATGCCCAGTGCCAACTCGCGCGCGCGCAGCGAGTTCATCCAGAGCGCAACCGCCAGTAAAAGCAACAAAATCAGAAACAGATGTGTCACTTGGTTGCGAGACGTAGCGAAACTGGGGGGCAGGGGCAGTTGTCTGTCAGCATGTCTAGTCGGTTTTGAACTTCGGCAGGCCGGAAGTCAGCCACCAGTTCGATGTCTCCTTGTCATAGAGCCAACGCTGGCGATCAGTGAGTGATTCCAGTCGCTGGCGATCACGCAGTACATACTCAATCCGGACGATTTGCTCTGCCTTATCCTCCTCGATGATGACCGGCGAGCGCACCACTTCGTAGCCGGTCACGCGGACATTCTCGAGAAGGGGTGTTAGCTGTTCAGGACGTTCTTTAGGCTCGACAAATTGCAGGGCCGCATCATGATAGCCCCAGCGAATAGCCTGCCGATATCCACTGGTTGCGCTTTCAAGCACCCGATTCTTGCGTTCCTCTTTGACTTGCTTGCAACCAGCAAGGGGCAACAGCAAAGTCAAGCACAACAGCAGTAGCAGTTTTCGATTCGAACGTGGCATGAAGATACCTTCTCGCAAGGGAAGTGTTGTTAGAGAGAAGTTTTGTCAGACAGTGTCGCGGTGATTTTCTGGTCTTATGGCGTCCATGTTGGCGGCGAATGCAAACTCAGTGTCTTATGGGAGAATACATTCTTGCAATTTTCTAAGCATTCTTGCATGGAACCCAAACCGCGAACAGTCGTAAAGAGTCTTTGCGGGCTTCGCCTGGCCATTTGCCTGGAGCGCCGCTGATGAGCCCGGAGATGAGCCCGGAGATGAGCGAGCCGCGCGAGAACAAACAGGGTGCCGCAGCTGAGCCACTGGTGACCGTCAATGTCAGCGGTGCCCATGTGACCTTGCTGGGTACAGCCCACGTTTCACGTGCGAGCGTCGATAAGGTCAGGGAACTCCTTCAGACGCCGGGAGAGTTCACGGCTGTTGCGGTTGAGCTTTGTCAGAGCCGTTACCAGGCGTTGATGGACCCGGACGCGCTCGCGCAGCTCGACCTCTTCGCCGTCATCCGCGAGAAACGGGCCCACATGGTTGCCGCGAATCTCGCGCTGTCCGCCTATCAGCAGCGCCTAGCCGAGCAGATCGGTGTTGAGCCGGGGGCAGAACAGCGTGAAGCGATCATTCAAGCGCAGCGTTTGGGATTGCCAGTCCTGTTGATTGACCGCGAAATCGGGGTCACGCTAAAGCGCACCGCGGCTAATTTGGGCTTTTTCAAACGGCTCAACTTGTTCGTTGGTCTTTTGGCCGGGCTGCTGTCACGCGATCAGGTGACTGAAGACGACATCGAGACTCTGAAGCAGGGGGATGTGCTTGAAACAGCATTCGGTGAGTTTGCCGAGAACCGCCAGGATTTGTTCACGCCCCTGATTAGCGAAAGGGATCAGTTCATGGCGGCGCGACTGCGCGAGGAGATTGGCGAGCATGGGTATCCTCGGGTTCTTGCTGTCATCGGCGCTGGACATTCCAAGGGCGTCGCTGAAGCGCTTGAGCATCAGTCGCGGCCCCCGGCTGAGCTCATCGCTGAATTGCAACGGCTGCCGACTTCCAGCAGGTTCTGGCGCATCTTCCCCTGGTTGGTCGTTGCGCTGATACTTGGGCTCTTCGGCTATGGATTCACCCAAGGGCCAGATGTCGGCTGGGAGGTTATTAGCGACTGGGTTGTCATCAACGGCGGACTGTCAGCATTAGGTGCCGCTCTGGCAGGGGCGCATCCGCTGACGGTGCTTGGAGCATTTTGCGCGGCGCCCCTGACCTCGCTCAATCCGACCATCGGTGCGGGCATGGTGACTGCGGCTATCGAGCTTTTCCTGCGCCGGCCGCGGGTCGGGGACTTCCGTCGGCTCCGCGACGATGTAGCGCGCTGGTCGGGCTGGTGGCGCAACCGTGTAGCCAGGGTTCTGCTGGTTTTTGTCTTTAGTACCATCGGCTCGGCGGTTGGCACTTATGTCGCCGGCTTCAATATCGTTGCGCGGTTGATTGCTTGATGCGTCCGTCTCGCTTGCGAGAGATCAAGGCTCTACTTGCTCGTTAGAGCATCAACAACATTATGTTAGCAGCAGTATTTCGAAAATAAGTTAAGATAAGGGTTATAGATGTTTGCTTCCTGTTGCTTGCTTGAGGAGAGACGTTGAAACTGCTGCTGGTAAATGGGCAAGGCTGCTGGCGTCTGTGTTTCAAGGCAGTCCCTGCTGTTTTGGTGGCACTGGCTGTCGGCGGTTGCTCGAGCTTCGTGTGGGACCCAAGTCAACGGGTCGGTTCAGACAAGGGACACATCATCAGTGAAGAAAAGTCCGCGTTTGGCGCCGAAGCTAGCACCAGTGCGCTGCGCCGCGACGGAATCGCAATGGGCGAGGACCTCCCTGAACTAACGGATAAAGTCGAACGTGGGACGGGTGTTTTCGTGCGCGATGTCCAGGCCCCAAGTGTTGATACAACCCCGGGTGACGTGACACTCAATTTTGACGGGACTGATATCCGGGAAGTGGTTAAGGTCATTCTAGGTGACCTCCTCGGGGTGAATTATGTGCTCGATCCTGCAGTGCAGGGATCTGCTTCGCTGCAGACTGGACGCCCGCTGCGCAGGGATCTTCTGGTACCGACCTTAGAGACGCTGTTGCGCATGAATAATGCCGCACTAGTCGAGAATGCCGGGACCTATGAGGTGGTTCCTCTGACAAAAGCGGTGCGCGGTCGGTTAGCGCCGCAACTTGGGGCTAGCCGCAAAGCGCTGCCGCAGGGCTATTCCGTGCAGATCATCCCGCTGCGCTATGTTGGCGCAAAGGAGATGTCGGACATTTTGCAACCCCTCGCACCTGAAGGCAGCATCGTGCGAGTCGACAGCTTGCGAAATCTGCTCGTCATCGCGGCCGCCGGGCCGGAAATGAGCAACTTAATCGATACGATCGACGTATTCGATGTTGACTGGATGGCCGGTCTGTCGGTTGGTTTCTTCACCTTGGAATATGCGCAGGCAAGTGATGTTGTTGGACAAGTCGAAAAGTTGCTAGCCGATGATTCTGGTTCCCCGTTCAGCGGCTTGTTTCGGATGATTCCGGTCGATAGTTCGAATGCAATTTTGGTGGTGGCGCCTCAAGCGAGCTACCTCGAAAAGATGAAGGACTGGATCGAGCGGCTTGACCTAGCCGCGGCGAGTGGCAGCGGAGCCCAGCGACTTTATGTTTACCGGGTTAAGCACGGGCAAGCTGAAAACCTTGCGGGTATGCTCACGGAATTGTTCGCCGGCAGTAGTTCCGGAGGTACAACGCGCAGTGTTGGTGGTGTGGCGCCGGGGTCAACTGAAGCAACGATCGGTGGCGATGGACAAAGTGGTACAAATCAGAGCTCGCAGGCTTCGAGGAGGAACGTCTCCAGTAATCTCGATATGTCGTCGGAAGTGAATATTGTTGCCGATACCATCAATAACTCGCTGCTGGTTCGCTCAACGCCTAGAGACTACAAGAAAATACTCGATGCACTCAAGCAGCTTGACATCGTGCCCTTGCAGGTGCTCGTCGAGGCTACGATTGTTGAAGTACGACTGAGTGGTTCTCTGGAATACGGTGTTCGTTGGAACTTTCTAGCGGGCCCGAAAACCGATGGAGATTACAGCAATGCCATCGGGTTAACAGCAGATAAAGATGGGGCCATGGGGCCCTCATGGCCCGGTTTTAATTGGTCTGTCGTCGTCAATCCGGATACAATCCGCTCGACATTAAGCGCATTGGCAGCCGATGACCTCGTCAATGTCCTGTCTTCACCGTCTGTCATGGTGATGGACAACCAGGAGGCCAGGATTCAAGTTGGTGATGAGGTTCCGGTAAGGACCCGCGAACAACAGAGTACCGATGCCAATAGCACGCTGGTTAACGAGATTGAGTACAAGAATACGGGCGTTATCCTGACCGTAAAACCACGAGTGACGCCAGGTGGGCTGGTGCAAATGGAGATTGAGCAGGAGGTCAGTTCCGTCAATGAGCAGGAAGGTGCGACTGATTCGCCGTCCTTCCGCACCCGCAAGATCAACAGCAATGTTGCGGTCCAGTCCAACCAGGCGGTCGTGTTGGGTGGATTAATTCAGGATGATAGGTCGACGAGTAAATCGGGTGTGCCGGGTTTTTACCGTGTCCCGGTTGTCGGTGCGCTCTTCGGGCAGACGGCCAGAAGCTCTAGCCGCAGTGAGCTTATCGTTGTTTTGACGCCAAAAGTGATCGCCAATGACAGCGATATCGAGGCTGTGACCGAGGACTTTCGCTCCAAGGTCCAAAATCTAAAAACTGCCTTTTGAAGTGTTAGACACCGAGCGATCAAACCGCCTTTTGGTATCTCAATTCATGCCACCGGACAAAGCCGACCTGAAATCACCGTCGCTCGATTTTGTGGCCATTGCAGAAGATGTCTTCCGCATCGAAGCCGAGGCAGTAGCGGGTCTGGCGAAGCACATCGACGAGAACTTCAGCTGTGCGATCCGGGCCATTTTTTCGAGCAGTGGCCGCGCAATTATTTGTGGTATGGGCAAGTCGGGGATTATTGGAAGAAAGATCTCAGCGACTTTGGCAAGTACTGGAACGCCGTCGTTTTTTATGCATCCTTCGGAGGCATATCATGGCGACCTCGGTATGGTCGATGGCGACGATATCTTCATTGCTATTTCGCATTCCGGAGAGACTGAAGAACTGCTGCGCCTTCTCCCCTTCTTGCGTGACAACGGTAATCGCACCATTGCATTGACCGGTAATACCCGCTCGACTCTCGCGCGTCAGGTCGACCACCATCTTTGGGTGCATGTGGAAAGAGAGGCCTGCCCGTTGCAACTGGCCCCTACAGCCTCCACGACAGCGACTCTTGCTATGGGAGACGCGTTAGCAGTCGCCTTGATGCGGGCGCGAGGATTTCAGGAAAACCATTTTGCGCGTTTTCATCCTGGCGGCAACCTGGGAAGGCGCATGCTCGCTCTGGTGCGTGATGAGATGCGCAGCGATGGCCTACCTTTCATAACGCCTGCCGCATTGGCTGCCGAGGTGGTTGCGACCATGAGCGGTGGACGCTTAGGTATTGCGATTGTCAGCGAAGATAAGATTGCCCCTCTGGGCATCATCACAGACGGGGACTTACGCCGAGCGCTAGAAACAAGTCACGAGTGCTTTTTTGAATTGCGCGCGGGTGACATGATGACGGCAGATCCGCTTTCCATCGGTGCTGACAGTCGTATGAGCGCTGCCATGGAGATGATGGCGGAGCGGAAAGTGACCTCGCTAATCGTCGTGGATGATTCCGGTATCGTAGGTGTTGTCCAAAAATAAGCGGGTGTTCAATGCGCTTGACCGATTCGGCGGAAGCTAAGTGTCAGTATCCGAGAGTCATTTTGGTGCTCGCGACTTTCTCCGGCGCTAGATTTTTGGAGGAGCTGCTTGACAGCCTGTTGTCACAAAGCTATCAGCGTTGGGAGTTGTTGATACGAGATGACGGCTCACAAGACAATACGCTGCCGATCATACAGCAGTACGAGAAACGTTATGAGCGCATTACATTAATCGATGATGGAAAAGGCCGGCTCGGTCCGGTCCAAAATTTTGCGGCATTGTTGGAAGTCGCTCAGAAGCGAAACGGAGATTATGTTTTCTTGGTGGACCAAGATGACCTTTGGAGCTCGGAAAAGATTGCGCTAGAAGTCAAAGCGCTTGAGCTCGCGGAAGGGAAAATGGGGCGCGATTGCCCGCTTCTTGTACATTCTGATTTGCGGGTTGTCAGCAAGAGAGGGATTCTCATTGCGAAGTCGCTATTGAAGTATCAACGGATTTCCCATCAGGAATCTGATGCCATGGAGGTTCTGCTGGTGCAGAACTTTGTCACTGGCTGCACCGTCGCGCTCAACCGTGCCGCATTAGAGGTCGCGCTGCCGATTCCCAGGCTGGCGGTGATGCATGATTGGTGGTTGGCGCTTGCCGTTGCGGCCACTGGGCGCCTGCTTTTTGTCGGGCACCCCACCGTTGACTACCGGCAGCATGGAAAGAACCAAGTTGGAGCCGTAGGTGCCCTGCGAGGCTTGCAGCTCTTGGCTCGGCGGATTAGAACCAAAAATAAACTGCTTTATGATTTCGTCGCAGCCATTGCTCAGGCCTTAGCGCTGCTGCGCCACCTTCGACTTCGGGGTCTTTTTGATGAGAATAGGCGCGAGCATGTCGTGCTGGAAAGGTTTTGCAGCTTGTTTGTGGACTCGGTGAGCTGGCAGGCGCGTTTGCAAGAATGTCGCTTATTAGGGATAAGACGGCAGTTTCTTCCCCGAAGAATTCTGTTTTATCTTCAGCTGGCGTTGCTTAAGGACCTTGCCGTCTGGGAGTTGGATAAGGGTGATGGCGTCATGGAAGATGCAATGGAAGATCTGTGAATAGTTCTTTGGTTGTGTCTGTTGTTGTCTATGGGCCGGAGATGGGGTGGTTTCGGCTTCTCGTGGAATCCTTGTCCCGGGCTGTGAAGGAAGCCAAGGAATCTCTTCACCTCAGACATGTCGCCATTTGCGTGGTAGATAACAGTGCCGATGAGAGCGGACGGTTAATTCTTGATAAGCTGCGCGAGGAAAGTCCAGACATTTTCGAAGAGAAAAGCTGGTTGAGGTGGGAAGTATTTTCCGGTCATGGCAATCTTGGCTACGGATGCGGAAACAATTTGGCGTTAAAGAGCTACAAGGACGCGGATTTCTGGTTGGTGCTAAATCCAGATGTGGAAATTGACGTCGATGCTTTAGCGGTTGGCATTCGCTACCTTGAAGATCATCGGTGTGTTGCCATGCTTGCGCCAGGTGTCCTAACGGAAAATGGCTCGGTTTCGCACCTTTGTAAGGCGTATCCAAGTGTCCTGGATTTGGCTGCGCGGGCTTTTTTTCCTGCATCTTTTTTTTCGGCGGCTTCTGTCCCTGAACGGCTGCAGCGTATTTTCCGTGACCGCATTGCGAGTTACACGCTAGCCGTGATGGCTGCGGAAGACCGGCCGCGTGATGTCCCGATTGTCAGTGGCAGCTTCATGCTGTGCCGGGCAGCGGCCTTAAGAAAAGTCGGGGGATTTGATCCTGGGTATTTTTTGTATTTCGAGGATTTTGATCTTTCTCTCAGAATTTCAGCTGAGGGCGCACTGCGATGGTTGCCGGCAATGCGCATTCGGCATGCCGGCGGGCATGCTGCGCGCAAAGGCCTATGGCATACCTGGCAGTTCGTGCGCTCTGGCATCCGGTTTTTCAATCAGCACGGCTGGCGTTGGGGCTGATTGAAAAATATAGGCAGCGCTAAAAGATGTCGCGGTAGGCGGCATACATGGATGCGAGCAACACGGGCGACAGGATTAGCAGCCCCAGTCCGAAGGGAATGATGGCGAGGATCATCAGCAGGCTGCCGACCAGGCCGTAGATCAGGAACGGCAGGACGTTTTTCAGACAGCCGTGGAAGCTCAGTTTCATCGCGGCGACCGGACCGAGACCGTTCAGCATGACCAGGGCGGGGGCGAACCAGTAGGCCATGACCAAGGGGATGGCCAGGGCCAGGATGATCAGGGAGAGCACCAGCACGGTCGGCCCCAGGGCAGTTAGAAACAGCTCTGGATTGTTTTCCAGTGCCTGTGTGTCCATGCCACCGGCTGCCCCCATGATGGGGCCGATCATGATAATCACCGCCAGAATGGCAAGCACAATGGACCCGAGCATGTAGAGTCCGCCCACGCCGAGCAAAGAAGCGGTGTTGTTCTTGAAACCCTCAAACAAATGACCCACGCCAAAGTGCTCGCCGCTGGCTTGCGCATGGGCGCCGGCCATTAAGCCCCCTATGAGCACGGGGCTGATGAGCATGGAGGCAACGCTGCCAATCACTGGTACCAAGGCAAGCGCGATATTGATCAGCATGAATACCAAGAGGGCGCCGATCCATGCGAGAGGCGCCTGCTTGAACAGTCCCCAGCCGCTGACGATCCAACTCAGTCCATGGCCCATTGGAACAACCGCTGGCTCGGGAGTCGTGGCCCGGTGGGAGCTTGCTGCGGCGGCCGGGGGCGGCATGAATGCGGGGGGCGCGGTGCGAGGTGGCTCGACGGGGCGCGCGGTTCCGGGAGGTGGTGGCGGTGCCATGCCGGCGGAGTTGGCAGCCGTGCCAGTGCTGCTATCAGTGCCGCTGCTGCTGCCGTCGTTGGCATCAATGCGGGCGATGAGCCCGATGTCGGCGAGAACGTCGCGGTAGTGCGCGGCGGCGGCGGGGTCGACGTCTTTCTTGAGTGCTTTTTCGCGGCCATCGCGAATGAGTCTTAGCGCCTTTTCTTCCGGTACCTTGAAGATGGAAGCGAACTTTGTCGCTGCCTGTTGCGGGTCGATGCCCGATTTTAACTGGCCGGTGAAGACAACGGTGCAGAGTTGGCTCATGGTGGTCACCTGCGGCAAGGATCGCTGATAGGCGCCAGCGACTGTTTCCTGTGGTCGTTGCTGGCCTGGGTTTTCAGATTGAGAAATTACGCGGTTTGTTTGTTCATCCAGGCGAGCAGCCCCGGCTCGGACACCCAGACATCGCGCATGGCCTCGCGATAAAGCCACGCCTGATTGTCGCTGCCGGGTGCCACGCTACTGGTGGCGAGTGTCGGTCGCCTGACGCGCTTGCGCATCAGGTAGCGCGGCACGCGTGGCAAGCGGCCGAAGGCGTCGTGCAGAATGGCCGCTGCGCGCTCGGTCTGGCCCAGGCGATAAAGCGCAAGCACCTCGCCATAGGCCAGTTCGGCGGTCACATCGGTCGGGAAGCGCCGCGCCAGCGCCACGGCTTTTTCGTCCTCGTGGTAGCGCAGGTAGTGGTTCATCAGCTCGGCGCGGATGCCGAACTCATCGCTGGGATTCAGGTTGAGCAACTGCTCGAGCAGGGTGCCGGCCGCTTCGGGTGGCCCCTCCTCAGCGCGGTGCTGCGACAACCTCAGCAACAGCCGCAGCAGCGGGCGGTTGCCTGGCATCGACCAAGGCAGCCGGTGCCAGCCGTGGGTCTCGACGCCACGCTCGAAAATGGCCTGGGCGCGTTCGAGCAGCCGGCGCAGCAGGCGGGTGCGAATCCAGGGCAGGCGGCTCTCGGGATGCTCCTCAATCGCGGTGGCAAGGTCATCGAGAATGTCCAGGCTGTCGATGGATTCTGGGTGATGGTCAAGAAAATTGAGCCAGCCGCCGCTCTCCCATGCGTCACCGTCGTCGAGTGAGCTGAGCTGGTTGCCGAGCGGCTTGGATGCGGGGAAGCTGCGGTGCCAGGCGCGCTCGGTGCGCTTTAGAGCAGCGGGTGGCGTTAGGCTGGCGGTCGCTGCGTTGGGCGCGGTGCCGGCTGGAAAGGGTAAATCCTGCTCCGCGAACAAAGGCAGTTGCTCATCGAAAAAGACGTTGGTGGTGCCTTGCGCGCGCTCGAAGTGGTAAGTCGGCAGCGAATGCCGGTGATGTTGCTCGACCCAGTCGCGCACCCGCAGCAGCATTGGGTCCATGGCATCGGCATGCGTGGTCGCCAGGGCGTCCTGCGGGTCGCTGATGGCATGGGTCAGGAAGTCGAGCGTGCGCTCGCTTGCCTGCCCATTGCGGCGCAATTTGCCGCGCCAGAACCGGGCGCGCTCCCGCGCCAGGTCGTCGCGATGCTCGGTCGCTAGCAGAGTGATCTCAAGCAGGGCATTGGCCGGACTGTCCGGCGCGTTGCGCAGAGCTTGCTCAAAGGACAGATGCGCCTTGGCAAACTGGCCGTCTTCGATCTGCGTGGTGCTGATGCGCTGCCAGGCGGCTGCTTTCAGTTCGCGCCCGGCGGTTTCGGTGACGCGGCGCAGAAAGCTCTGGCGTTTTTTGCGGTAATCCAGTGTCTCGTAGGCATCGCAAAGGGCGTCGAGTGCGGTCTCGTAGCGGCTGTCGAGTTGTGAGAGGTCGCGGTCAAACAGTGGCTCGAGCAGGTGCGCGGCGCGTCCCGGGCGGTCGTCATCGAGCCAGCGCTCGGCGACCCGGGCAAGCAGATGGTCAGGGATGGCGGCGTGGTTGATGGCGTTTTGCAGCGCGTCGTCGTCGAGCTTGTCGAGCAGCAGTTCCCACACCAAGTCGGCCGGCATCTCGGGTAATTCCCCGGCCTGGGCGCAGCATTGGCCGAAGGGGCGATCGGAGCCGCACAGGCAGGGCTGCTCGGGGGATGGCGTTGGCACCGGCCGCGGCCGATAGCCCAGCGCGGGCAATGGGGTTGCGTTCCAGATGGCGGTGCCGAGCAAGGCGCCGAGCCGGTTGATTTCGTCCGCGGTCAGCTCGTTCTCGTCGAGATCGAGAAATTTGGGAATGGCAACGCGCGCCCAGTCAAGAAACTGGTGCAGGTCTTGCTCGCGGAAGATTTCCTCCACCGCGGCTAGAATGAGCTCTTCCATGCGCTCGGCGTCCTGACTTTCGCGCTGGATCATGACAACCCCCGGTTCACTAGCGCCCTCGCATCGCTGCCTCATTCTAGCGCGAGATGCCCGCCTGGTGTCGACTTTGTCGCTTCCGCTGGGCAAAGACCGGGCTGTGGTCGAACTCCGGCGTTATGCTGGTGTCTGCCGGGCAGTGGCGCGTCCGGCAGTTTGGACGCGGCGGGTGGCGGATGCCTTGGGCGTCGCAGGCAGCAGGCATTGCAAGGCCGAGATTGAGCAACGCGCAGGCGCAATGGAATGAAAGACGATCAAGTTCGCATTTTCGTATCCTCTCCCACGGATGTGGATCACGAGCGCGCGATCGTAAAAGACGTGATCGAGCGACTTGGCCAGGAATATCTGCCCTACTTCCCGCTGCGCGCGATTTTGTGGGAAGAAGAAGCCCTGACCGCGGACCGGACCTTCCAGGCGGGTCTGACTCAGCCATCGCAATGCCAGATTGTCTTGGTAATCCTGTGGACGCGTGTCGGCTCACCCTTGCCGGATGATCCCTATCGTGGCATGACCGGCACCGAGTGGGAGTTCGTGAGCGCGGTGACGCATTCCAATACGCACGGACTTCCGGAAGTTCTGGTCTACAAGAAATCCACGCCCAAGCTGGTCGACATCACGGACGCCGAGACAGCGCAGGAAGCCATCGTCGACCGGCGCCGGCTTGAGGACTTCTTCCGCGCGCATTTCTTTCACCAAGACAATACCTTCAAACGCGCTTTTCGCACCTTCGACAGCGATGCCCAGTTTCGCGAACTGGTCGAGGTGCAGTTGCGCAAACTGCTCAATCGGCGCGTCAGCGCGGAGCGCCGCGCGGGCGCTGGGGAGCTGCAATGGCGCGGCAGTCCTTTCCGCGCCGGCGAGGCATTCGAGTCGAGCGACGAGCGGGTGTTCACCGGGCGCGAGGTCGAGCTGCGAGAGCTGAGCGAGCGTCTGCAGGCGCGTGCCGAAGCCGGGCGTGCGCTCATGCTGCTCAGCGGGCCGAGCGGCTGCGGCAAGACTTCCTTGCTGCGCGCCGGGCTGGTGCCGCGCCTCGCGCGTCCGTTCCGCTTTGAGCACATCGCCGCGGTGCGTTCTTGTCTGTTCAGTCCGCCGAGCATGCCTGAAGATCCGCTGGCAGCCTTGGCGGCCGCGTTGTGCGCGGAGACTTGTCTTGGCGATCCGCTGCGCGGATTCGGGCTCGATGCTGCGGCGCTGACCGCCTTGCTGACGCGCGATCCTGCAATCGCGGCACGCCAGCTCATCGCGGCGTTGAAAGAGTCGGCTCGCATCCAGATGCTCGAAGGGCAGGTGCGTTTGGCGGTGATTGTCGATCCGCTCGATGCGATCTTCGCCAGCGCGGGTGATGGGGGCGCGCACCAAGAGAGGACCGAGCTGCCTGCCCAGGTGCCGAACGAGGTGCCGAACGAAGGCGAAAAAACCCTGGAGACCTTTGCCCGCGCATTGGCGGCCTTGGCCCGTAGCGGCGAGATTTGGGTCGTGGCGGCGATGCGCAGTGATGCCGTGCGCCATCTGCCGAAGCTACCACAGCTGGCGGCGATGCTCGATGACGGCGGCTGGCAGCAGCTTGAGCCGCTGCCGAGCGCGCGCATCCGCCAGATTATCGAGATTCCGGCACGCATTGCCGGGATTGAGCTCGAGTCGCAAGTCAGCGGCGCCGGTCGAGGTCTGGTCGAGCTCATCGAGGCTGAGGCCGGGCATCTGCGTCAGTGGGCGCCGCCGCTGCAAGCGCTGCTGCACTCGGCCTATCTGAGCGCCCGTGCCGCGGCCCCGGAACGGGATCAGGCCACGCACCTGAGCGTGGATCATTGGCGCGAACGGGGCGGACTTGCCGGTCAGATGCTGGCGCATGCCGAGGCGATGTGGCGTGACAGCGTCGATGCACCCGCGCGCGCCGCCTTGCCTAAATTGTGTCGCGCGCTCATTGCGCTCGGCAATGACGGCCAGCCCCAGCCACGCTTGGGCGATCTGGACGTTCTCGAGCAGGATGCGCAGACGCGGCGGCTGCTCGATGCCATGATCGCCGCGCGCCTGCTGACGACCGAGGCAGAGTGCGATCCGAGTCTGACCGCAAGCTGCGAACACCCAAACTATTCGCTGCTGCACGCGCTGACTGGCCTGTTCCGTCATGCACAGGGGCGAATCGTGCGCGACCGACCTCAAGTCGGCGCGCCATCGCCTGATGAAGCCAGTCCGGGCTTGAGCGCAGAGGCTGCTGCGGCAGCGCCGCAGGCTTCGGACACGCTCGATTGGAGCCGCTTCGTGGGCGTGGTCAGTCTCGCGCATCCGGTTCTGCTCACGCGCTGGGAGCCCATGCGCGATTGGCTGAGCGACCCGGACAATCGCGCTCTGCTGCACCTGCGCGAGCAACTGAGCCGGCAGGCGCGGTTATGGAAGCGCACCGGGTGCAATCGAGAGTATCTGTTCGGGGAGGCCGGCTTCGCGGCAGCGCAGCGGTTTGCCGACGCCTTTCCCGACGAGCTAGAGCCCCTTGAGCGCGAATTCCTGCATCAAAACGGGGCTTACCTGGCCTTTGTGCGTCGGCGCAATCGCATGGTGCGCGCGTTCGGCGTGCTGCTGGTCCTGCTGCTGGTCACCGCCAGCACCGCGGCCTGGATTGCCCAGCGCAAGTCCGAGAATGCCCGCTTGGCGATGCATCAGGTGCAGCTCAAGGAGGCTGACTTGCAAAGTCGTGGCGGCAACACGCCCCAGGCAGTCGACAAAGCGCTCGCGGCGGGCGTAGATTTGCCGGGCGAGGCGGTGCGTACCCTCAGCGACGCCTTCAGTCGCAATCGGCTGATGGCGATGATCGCCGCGCGTTCGCCGTCGCTCGATCGGCCCGTGCGGCCCGCTTTCAATGCCATGGGCGATCGGGTTGCCACGCTGCAGACAGGGCAGGGGGCAGGCCAATGGCGGCTCAACGACGGGCGCTTTATCCCCGCCGACCCGCCGGTGTTGAGTGATGGGCGCCTCGGCATTCACTCCCTCGTTATGGCACTCGCAACCGACGAGGTCTTTGGCATCGCAGCGGACGGCGTCTATCGGCTGCCGGCCTTTGCCGGTGCCGCCCCCGATTACCCTTGTGGCGCGCAGGCGGGTGCAGCGCTTGCGCTCGACGCCGGGCGGCAGCGCCTGGCGCTGGCGGTTCCAGGGGATGGCGGGCATCAAGGAGTCTGCGTGCTGGGTTTGACAGAGCCCGGCCGAGTGCTGTTCGCGCACAGCTTTGCCGAGCAGGAGTTGCGCGGTCTGAGCTTTTCCGCGGATGGACGCTTCCTTCTGACAGCCTCGAGCATCGGACGCACCCATTTGATTGACTTGGACGCGCCGAAGGGCGAGCAGCCAATCCGTCTCTCGCTTCCACCTGAGGGACCGGTCGGGCGACCCTTCAATCGCGCTGTCTTCGATCCCGCAGGCGAGCGCATCGGGATTGCCGCCGCCGACGAGCAAGTGCGATTGTTCGACCGCGACGGTCGCTTGATTGCCACACTCGGTAGCGCCATCATCGACGCTCAGCGAGTCCAGATCCACAACAGTGCCGTGCGCGATCTCGCTTTTTCCCCGGACGGAGCTTACCTGGTGGCCGTGGACGACGAGGGGCAGGTGGTGCGCTGGTCACTGACCGATCCGCCCCAAGCGGTCGTCCTCGGTCAACACGAGCTCAGTATTGTCAGCGTAGCCGTGGGTGACCCAATGTCCGGCCGGGCGTTGGGGACGGACGCTGCTGGCGAGGCGAAGAGAGTTCTTGTGCTAACGGCATCGCTCGACGGAACGGCGCGCCTCTGGACTCTGGCAACCGGTAAGCCGCTGGCAGTCTTCGGGCACGATGAGGCGGTTAGCTGGGCTGATTTCGTAGCGGATTCAGAGCGCGTGCTGAGTTTTTCGGTGCGCGACGGTTCTTTGCGGTTGTGGAGCGTGCTGCCGAGATCGCGGCTCGCCTTCGAGCTCAAACATCCTGATCCAACAAATCATGTGTGGCATCTCGACATGACCTCCGTGCCGCGAGAGCTGCTGGGCTCGAGTGGACCTGACACCGCTGCGGCGGAAAAGTCCCCCCTGTGGCTCGCAACGGCGGGCTACGATGGTGAAGTCCGCGTCTGGCGATATGACCGCGACGGTCAGCCACCACGATTGAGCTACAGTTTCGCGCAACAGGATGCTGCCGCAGCTGAAGGGACGGATACGGACATCCGGCCCGTGCGCCGCGTGCGCTTTTCGCCTTCCGGTCGGCGACTTGCGGCGGCGCGTTCCGATGGCAGCGCGCGTCTGCATGACCTCCTGACTGGCCGCTCCTGTCGCCTGCAGGTCGCCGCGCCAGACGCGACTGCGACGGAAAGTCCTGGAGCCGATCAGGTCTTTGACGTGCGGTTCGCGCCAGATGAGAGCTGGCTGTTGGCGGCCTCCGATAATCCAAGCCAGCCGCTGCGCTTGTTCGACGCACTGAGCTGTGAGCCCATCACCGGCATCGATGTGCTCGAACAGGCGACTGCTGCGACTGAGGCGATCGCCGTCAGGCAGGTCGGCGACGTCACTCTGGTCGCCACGGGAGATCGCGCTGGGCGGGTGCGCTTGCTGCGCGCTGCCGGGGCTGATGACTGGCAGGAGCAATGCGCCATTGATGCCAAAGTCGGCTCCATCAGCGATGTGGCAATCGCTCCGGACGGCGCTGCTTTAGCCATTGCTGGCGAGGCAAAACAACTGGCAATCCTCAGACTGAATGGCCCCGAGTGTGGTCAGCTTGACCTTTCCGAGGGACACAGTGACCGGCTATACAGTGTCGCTTTCTCGCCGGAGGGTGATCGGATTTTGACTGCGTCTCTGGATAAAACCGCCAGGCTATGGACGCGCACCGGTCAGCCGCTGGCCGTGCTGGTTGGTCATCAAGACCGTATTTACCATGCCACCTTCAGTCCTGGGGATGGCCGCTGGCTGCTGACCGCCTCCCGCGACGGTACGCTGCGCCTATGGCGCGCGCCGCCAGCCGACTATCGCCCGGAACGCGCCGAAGTGTTGTCGGATTTTCTGCCCTTGCCGGCGAACGCGGGCGGAGCGGCCTTCGCGACTTTCAGCCCTGATGGTCAATATGTTGCAGGTGCCTACTGGGACAACGCTGCACTGCTTTGGCGCCTGTGGCGCGAAGATCCGTTGCCGGATGACAAGCTGGCTGCGCAATGGGGGGCGGATAGGGCGCGGCTCGCCCTGCTCAAGGAGGCCTACCGTTTTCGCCGTGACAATGATGTCAGCGCGGCCAAGCAAGATTCACCCGCGCAATTGCGCGCAACGCAATGATGGCTGACTGATGCTGAGCTGGAGCGCATTGCAAATCGGTCGACGGGGCATCGGGCTTGTTATCGCGCTCGTGCTCTTTGCTCTGGTTGCCAGCCAGATTCCGCTGCGCGACACCGATGTTGCGGTTTACGCCAAGGCCGCTGACCGGGTTGTGCTGGATTCACAGGACCCTTATCCGCGCCAACCAGGTGATGTGCTGCCTTTTACTTACCCGCCCACGGCGCTGCCGCTGCTGTATCTTATCGCGCGATTGTCCACGGCACAGCTCGCGGATGTGATGTTCGCCGTCAATATCATGCTGACAGTCGTGCTGATGTTGCTGCTGGTCGGCGACCTGGCGCGCGACGACCCCTCAGGTCGGTTGCGGATCTGGGGGCCGATCTATATCGCCTGCTTCGGCGGGCTCTCCCTGACGCTGCAGTTCGGCCAAATCAACCTGTTGCTGCTGCTGTTGCTCTGGGGTTACTGGCGCGAGCTGCGTCGCGGTCATCAGCGCGCCAGGGCCGGCGCGCTGCTGGCACTCGGATGCCTGGCCAAGCCGCACTACGCACTGCTGGCACTCGGCGCCGGACCGCGTCCAAGCTGGCGGCTCATTGCCGGGACTGGCGGCGCAGCCGCGCTGCTGGTCGTGCTCAGTCTGTGGGTCGCGCCGGTCGGCAGTTGGACCTCCTGGTGGAGCGAGATCGTCGCCACCACCAGCGTCACCGGGTTGCCGCCCGGACACAGCTCCATTGCCGCACCTTGGAATCGGAGCCTCGTTGGAGCCATTGCCCGGTTTCTTATCCCCAATAAGTTCAGCGGCGTCGTCTGCGAAGACGCCGAGCTTGCCGCGCAGCTCAGCACGCTGGCAATCAGTCTTGTCCTCGCGGTGACAGGCATGGTGCTGTGGCGCTCGATGCGCCGCGAGCTCACGCCATTCTCCGCTGGGGCCTATGGCGCGCGTGACTCTCTGGACCATGACCTCGAGTTGTCACTGATCAGTCTGGCGGTATTTTTGATCGCGCCTGCGAGTTGGACGCACCACTTGGTGATGTTGCTGCCGGCAACCTTGATCTTGCTGCGCGATCGGGTTCTCTGCGCCGGCGTTGCGCTTGGTAGCCGCGTGACCGCCGGGTTGGTGCTGGCGGTGATTGCCTTGACGCTCGACGATCTGATTCCGCTTGAGCTGCGGGTAAGCTCGCTGCCCCTGATGACCTTGATGACAGTTGCCGTGGTTGCGCTCTGGCTATTGCTCGCCGAGCAACTCTGGCGGCGAAGCGCGACTCTTGCACGTCTCTGAACAGAATCTTTGCGAATACGACCTTTGCGCCACGAGCGTTGTGAGCAGGTCGCCAGCCTAGGGCTCGCCGCTGTCACATCAGCGTCAGCACAATCAGGCCGAGCAGCATCACCGCCGAGCCGGTGAGCTTGACGAGCAGGCGCGCTTCGTCAAAAAACCAGCGCCCGAGCACCACGGCGAACAACCCCGCCGAGCGCTTCACTGCCATGGCATAGGAGGCGAGTGTCAGGCTGAGCGCGATCTGGTCGGCGATGCGCATCAATGCAAACAGTACGCCAAGGGAGAGCAGTGACCGACCGTGCTGCAGCACTTTCGGTGAGAAGGCCTCGCGGTGAAAATCCCGGTTCTGAAGGCTGAAAATGACATAAAGCATCACCGGGTTGATGGCTGCCACCATCACGGCGAAGGATAGTGGATCGGACAACTGAATCCCCACCCGCCCGAAGGTCGATGCCGCAGCGAAGCACAAGGCCGCGGCCAGGGTGAACAGGCTGCCGGGGTTCTTAACTAGCATCACCAGCGGGTCGGACCAGTGTCGCATCCCGCTCTCCAGGCTGACCACATAGCTGCCGAGCATCAGCAGTCCGAGTCCGAGCGCGCCCGACAGGCTTGGCAGTTGCCCGGTCAGCAGCCACTCCATCGCCACCACAAAGCCTGGCGTCAGCGTCAGCACCGGCCCGACCAGGGAAATCTCCCCGCGCTGTATGGCCAGATTCAACGCCCAGCCGCCGAATCCGGACAGCAGGCCGCCGCACAGCACGGCGCCAACATAGGCGGGCTGGTGCAGCGGAAAGTCGTGATACCAGATGATGAGTGGCAGGGTTACCACCAGGCTGGCCAGATTGACATAGAGCGTCAGCGCCTGCGCCGAGAAGCTGAAGCTCAGATGCTTGGTAACCGCGAGCCGTGAGGCATGAAAAAACGCTGACAGCAGCGAGAACAGGATCCAGAAATGTGCGTAGCCGGCGAAATCCACAAGGGTCGTGTTTCAGGGTTCGTCGGTTCGGCTCGTGAGGCGATGCAGGGGGGACGGGGCGACTGGCCATGCAGAGGTGCGGCAGGGTCGACCCAGCGGGCGACCTTAGCACCAGCCAGATGCAAAGTCGCGTAGCTGTTTAGGCTGTTCGATGTGCACGGATGCCAGCGCCGTCAGCCTTTTGCGCAGATGAGTGGCAAACGCATGCTGCCAGGCGGCGCGCGCATGCCAGTCTTGGGGGCTAAACTCACCCTCTCCGCGCAGGACACGCACGCTCGGGGTGGCGCCGATTGGCAGCAGGCCGGCACAGCCGATACCGGAAAAGAGTTTCGCCGACAGCAGCAAATACACCGGTCGGCTGGCGATGACCGGGGCTTTTAAGGTGTTGGCTAGAGGTGTGTATAGGTTGACTCCGTAGCAGGGTTGATTCAGGCTCATGCAGTGCTGGCGGGTTCTCGGGCTCGCATGCTGGAGCCGGGCCGCGGTGGCAGGCGACAAGTCGCGCAAGCCCTCGCCAAGGAATTTGAGCGAGGCTTCCAGCTCGGCTGGCAGGCTGAGAGCATGCACTGCGGCGAGACGCTCCGCAGCAGGGAGCAGCCGATGGCGGTGCCAAGGGGGCGGCGGCTCGTTATGGCCGACAAAGGCTTGTGACAGCTGCGCGGACAGGTGTGCAATGCGCTGATGGATTGCGCGCATGATGGCCTCAAACGCCGGTTCGCCGAGGACGTTCCACCCGGGCAGCTCGATCAAGCAGCCCGGCGGGCGTTCGCCGCGGATAATGGCCTCGGCGTCGGTGTCGAGCAGGCGCGCGCCGATCGGGGCAAGATCGAGATCTTGCAGGGCCGCGGTGAACAAGGCCCCGCCGAGGAAGCTCAGTGGATCGAGCAGCTGGCGTCTTTCCTTCAGGTCTCTGGTGGCAGCGAGCGGTTGCTGCGCGGCGATGGCCTTGAGCTCCGCATCGCTCCAGTAAAGCAGGTGCAGATGAAACTGCTTGGCCGCCTGCACGCTTTCGCGGTCGCTGGTGCAGGGGTCGCAGTTCATGGCCAGACTGAGATGCCCGCCGTCGAGGCCAAAGGTCCGCTGCGTGCCGGGTTGCGAGACGAAGCGCACAAACTCAAGCGCGCTGCGCCACAACAGGCGTCCGGTGATGGGCAGTACCGACTCGGGCGCCGGCTTGGGACTCGCCGAGACCTCGCTCAGCATCACATCATGCAGCGCATGTGGCAGCGCCTTGTCGATCAGCGCCAGGCGGTCATGCTCCGATGCCTTGACTGCCGCGCTCCGGCAGTCCCACGTAAGAATGGTGCGGCGGCCAAAGCGCTGCTCGGGCGGGCCGGCCGTTTCGTCCGCGCGCAGCCGGAAGGCCGCCGGCGCGGCCGGAATGCGCAAATGCTGCCAAGCCGTTGGCATGCGCTCGATCCCGGACGGGAAGAGCTGCGCGAAAGGGTCCTGGTGGCTGGAAGTCGTCATTTGGTGACAGGATACCAGACGCCCAGAGTGCGGAAATGCCAAGCGCGCATGATTCGGCCAGCCTCGGGCAATGAATCTCTGCGATTCACGAAAAGTCGGGAATTCATTGGCGGTCGCTCGGGTCGCTCAAGGGTTCATGCAATCGAATTGACTGCTCGGTTGCCGTCGATACCCTGAGCTTAGTCTGCTTTCTGTGGTTTGCTCAAGGCCCCCGGCGGATTCTTTACCGCGTCTGCGCTGTCAGCGCCAGCGTGCTGTCGTTGTGAATTTAGTCAGCTCGCGGGCATGCTAGACTCGCGACATGTGGTCGTGGCAACGGCGATGCTTGAGTTCTGCTACCAACGACGATGCGCGAAGCCTTGATTGGCAACCGATGGCGGCTTACAGGACGCGGGGAGGGAGCTTTCCCGCGGGATGGCTCGCGGCCGGCGACTGGGCCTGGACTGCAGCCGGCCGGGGATCGCGTCGCAGCGCAAAGTCGCCTGGCTTGGGCTCGGGCAGCAGCGTACCGGGTGATTCCTAACCTGCTCGAGGTGCGTGAAGGGCGCCTGGATCTGGCCGTTGTCGGAGAGCGCGAGACCTGTCTGGCGCTGCTGCACCGTATCGGGCGCATGATCGCCCGTCCGTTCGACGCGCCCCTGCCGCTGATCCTGTCCTTGTCCGGTGATCAATCGGGCGCTGCTGAGGATGCGCGCTTTGCCGTGTTTGAATCCCTGTTCAGGCAGCAAGAGCATGCCGCTCCGGGACGCCGCTTGCTGTTGTTTCTGGCTCTGCCGAGCGCGGAAGTGACACTGCAGCGCATTGAGGAAGTAACCAAAAGGCTCGCCGGCACCAGCGGCTTGATGGTGCTGCCTGCCCCCCCGAGCGCCGAACGCCAGGATGCCATCGCCACCCAGCTGCTGGCAGCGGGCTGGCTGCCGCATTTCGTTGCCCTGTCGGGCAAGTGGCGGGAGCAGGCGGCGGGGCCCGGCGGGCTCGATAGCGAGCGGTTGGGGCGGATCATCCATGAGTTGTTTCTTGAGAATGCCTGGACTCGCGGCGAACGCCGCGGGGCGGCGCCGGCATTGCAACCATGGCATCGTCTGGATGAGACCTACCGGATCGCCAACCGCTCGCAGGCGGAGCATATCGCGGTCAAGCTCGCCTGTGGCGGATTGATCGCGACCCAGGAACCGGTCATAGCCGATGGCAGCCAGGCGCCGCTATGGTCGATGCCAGAGTTCATCGAGCCGCTGTCGTGTATGGAACACGATCGTTGGTCAAGCGACCGCCTGCTCGATGGCTGGGTGTATGCGCCAAAGCGCGACAATGCCGCGCGCCACCACCCGGATCTGATCCCTTACGATGATCTGTCCGAAGACATCCGCGAGAAGGATCGGGTTGCCGTGGCAACCATTCCTTTCATTTTGCAGCTCGGCGGCTTCGGCTGGCGGCCGCTGGCGCAGGTGCGCCTAGTCGGTTCCTGGCCCGATCCCAGCGATCACGCTAGTGTAAAAAGGCGCTGGCGGCGCGATCTGGCACGGGCAGCACGCGAGCGCGCGCCAGCCCTGCTCGAGTTTCTGCTCGACCCGCGCGAGCCCCGGCAGTGCCATGTTGGCATCATGCTGGCCAAGTTTGGCTTTCCGCTGTCGCTGTGGTTGGCTGAACGGCACCCGGTCGCGTCCCTGGCAGCGGATGCGCCGAGCCGTGCTGCGCTGCTGCACTGTTTGGCGCTGTGCCGTCAGGTGGTCTGGGACGACGACCTGCCGCTCGCGCCGGCAACGCCCTCGGCACTGGAAGCCATGGTGGTGGAGCGCGGTGGCCTGCGCATCGAGCGACACCTGGCCGGGCCTGCATGAGTTCCCGCTCCGCCTTGGCCCTCACCGCACTGGGCCGGAGTGAAGCGCCCGGATTGCGCGGTCGCGCGCTCAGCCTGGTCGATACGCTCGGCGCCATCGCGCTCTCACCGGTCGAGCTGATCGGCATGGCGGTGATTCTGCTCGCGCGCATGGGCGAGTTCATCGCGCTTGCCCCCTTCGCGCGCCACCGCTTTGCGTTTCATGCGCTCATTTTTGGCCGCGATCTCGCGGATTTGCTCATCGGCCCCGCCTTGCGCGTGGTGGCCCTGTCCGCGGTCCTGGGCGTGACCGTGGCGGTGGTGCTGGAGAATTATGCCACCGGGCTGCTGTCGCAGACTGGTACCGCCAATCTGGTCATTATTGCCACGGTGCAGCAGATTCCGCCCTTCGTCGCCAGTGGCGTGCTGGCCGCGCGCGGCGCGCTGCCGCTGTCGATCCGTCTGGCGGAAATGGTCGATCGCGGCCAGATCGACTCCATGGCCATCATGGGTGTCGACCTGGTCATGCTGCACGCGGTGCCGCGTTGCCTGGCGGTGAGTCTGGCCTCGGTGGTGCATGCCCTGCTGGCAATGGTGGTTTTCGGGCTGACTACCGGGCTGACGCTCTCGCTGATGGGTATCGTGCCGATCGAAACGTTTTTTGCCGCGCTCAGGATGCTGCCGCTGTTCGCCAAGGTTGGACTGATCGGGCTGCAATTGCTCACTGCCTCCCTGCTGGTGGTGGCGGTCGCCGCGGTGCAGGGCATTCAGGGCAGTGGCGAGGAGCGCGTCGATCTGGCGCAGGTCAGCGTGGTTTGCATCCTCAAGGCGGCCACTGTGGTGCTGGTGGTTAACGTGTCCTTCGCGCTCTCGCGCATGCCAGAGCTGCCGGTGTTGGTATGGCGGTGAGCCAGGCAGGGCGCGGAATGGAGTCCGAATCCGCTAGCGGCCTCAGCGTCGTGGTCAAGGGCCTGGTGGTGCGCCGCGGCTCGCGGCGGGTGCTGGACGGACTGTCGTTTGAGCTCGGTGCCGATGGATTGTTGCTGGTCACAGGCCCCGCAGGCTGTGGCAAAAGCACCCTTCTGCAGGCGTTGGCCGGGGTGCTGAGCGCCGATGCGGGCTCGATTCGCTTTGGCGGGCGCGCTGCAACCGACGCCCTCGCGGCGGGGCAGATTGGCGCGGTGTTCCAGCGCGATTCGCTGCTGCCCGAATTGACGGTGCTTGAGAATCTGTTGCTGCCGCTGATGGTCGGGCGGGCGTTGTCGCGCCGCGTGGCGATGATTCGCGCCCAGGTGCTGTTGGCGCAGTTCGGTCTGGTCGACATCATGCACGCCTGGCCCGGCCGCCTGTCGGACGCACTGCGCCGGCGCGCATTGCTGGCGCGGGTGATGGCGGTGCAGCCGCGCCTGCTGCTGCTCGATGATATTCTGGCGGGTCTGGATGCCGCTGGCCGGGCATTGATCGCGCGTCTGCTCTCCCCGCCAACCGGGCGGGTGGCGAGTATCGTCGCCACCACCAGCCGCCCGGATGATTTTGCACGAGATGCCAGCGCGATGCTGGTGCTGCCGGAGGGCAGCACAACCCTGTACGATGAAAACCACGTCAAGCGTGCGGGGCCATCAAGATGACGCATGAGCAACACAGGCGCCGAGTCAGATCAGGCCTCTTCTGGTCGGGCCGAAATCGGAGCGCGCAGCCAATGCGGGCTGCAGTTGACAGAATCCATCGGGAGAGCACAGCTTGCGTCATAACACGCTGACCTTGCAGAATCGTGCGGTGGGCGCGGTCGTGGCACTGCTCGCCATCTGGGGAGCCGTCACTCTGATCGGCACGATCCGCGAACAACATGCTGGCAACGGATACTTCACCCTGACAACGGACGTGATGGGGGTGCAGGCTGGCAGCATTGTCACGCTGAATGGCTTTGAGATCGGGCAGGTCAACGCGGTTGCGCTGGAGTCAGCGGGCGAACAGGCTCAGAATGCCGCCAGCCTGGTGTTTCGGGTCGATTTTCAGATTGTTACGCCGGTGGTGTTCCCGGCGCAAACCACTTATCTGAGTATCGAGGAGGTCAATCCCGTCGCCCCCGCGCGCCTGGTCATCAAGCAGCTGCCGGCGGCCCAGCCGGAGGATGCCGAGGGCGTCGTCGAGCTGGGGCAATCATCGGCGAAGATAGTTTATGCCTGTCCGACCCCGCGCCCGATCGTCGACGGGCTGCTCGGACCAGGCGCCTGCATCCCCACCCTGGCGGTCGAGGAAGATATGCGCCCTGGTCTAAGCGGGCTGATCTCGGCTGCGACCGCGGCACTCATCACCCTGGATCAAACCATTGGCGAGTTTGCGCAGCTCGGCCAGGAGATTCGCGGCAATAACGCCCAGCTCGCGAAGATGCTGAGCGATGATCCCGACAATCCTGGCAATCTGTATCAGCTGCCGGCAGCACTTGAGGACGCGGCCACGCGCATGGCGGATGTCACCGAGGGGCTGCATCGCGATGTGGTTGAGAGGATCGATCGCATGGTAACGCCCGAGACCATCGCTTCGTTGGAGCGCGCGACCGCGCAACTCGAAGAACTCATTGCCACCACCGGCCATGGTAGCCAGGAGACGCTCGAGAACCTGGCCGCGATCACGCGCAGTCTCAATCGGATCACCTGGGAGCTGGAACGCGATCCGATCGGCTTCCTGCGCGGTCCAAGCGGAGGGACACGATGACGATGTCGTTGTTGCAAGAGAACTGCTGTTCCAGGCTGGGCCAAGGACGCGCTGAACCCCGGTGTTGTTTGTGGCCAACCGCTGTCTTGGGGCGCCTCACGGCGGTTCTGACGTTGGTCCTGATGGTGGCGAGCCTGCTTGGCGGCTGCGCCTTTCGGGCGGCTCCACCGGCGCTGATGTACCGCTTAAGTATTGCCTCCGAGCCTGCAGGATCGCCGCCACCGGTGACAGGCAACGCGGAGCTGCTGCCGCTGCGCTCGAATCGCCCTCAGGGCGGTTCGCTAGGGATTCTGATCGCGCAGGTCGGCGAGGTGGTGCGGGTGGAGGAATTCACTGCCGGGCGCTGGGAAGAATCGCCGGAAACCGTGATCGAGCGCGCCCTCACAGAGAGATTCAGCCGCTCGGGCGAGTCGGCGGTGGCCACCCGCCCGCGCCTGCGCCCCTCGCTTGATCAGTTCGAGTTGGTGGAGCCCGTCGCAGGCGACGGCGCCCATGCCGCGGTTACGCTGAGCTTCCAGCTGCTGTCGCCGCGCGACCGTCTGGTATTGGCAACCGGCGAAATCCATGAGCGCGAGCCGCTGTCAGCCGAGTCCCTGACTGCGGGGGAGGCCCAACTCGATGCCATTGTGCTCGCATTCAACCGCGCCAGCTCGCGCGCCGTGGCGCGCTTTGCTGAAGCCTTATCGCGAACCTTAAGGTGATTTCGGGAAATGAGCATCCCCGTTATCGAACTGAGTGTGTGAGTTGGACTGACAACTGACAGATGACAGAAATCACCTGATCAGAGCAGTGATGGCTGCCGCTCTGCAAGACGCCGTTCAGCGCTCTGGCGCGCGATAGTGAAACCCCGCCGCGTCGAGCCTGCACTTAAGCGCTGTCATGGCGGTGTCCAGCTCGCCGCGGCCGCGAAAGCCGAAGCGGATATGCGCGTCATCGCCCATGTGCGGCAGGCTAAAGAGCTTGAGCGTCGGAAATTCCGCTCCGAGTGCCTGCATGATGGGGATCAGCTGACTTTCTGGCACGCCGAGTACCTCGACGGCCTGCTCCGCCAGCGGCGCCGAGCGCTGGCTGTCGTCGCGGTAATGTGTGTCGAGCACCCACTCTGCCATCGGCCACGCCATGGACGGAAAACCGGGCATGAACCAGTGCTGGTGGATGTGAAACCCGGGTACCCGGGTCACCGGGTTGGAGATCAGGGTGCTGCCCTCAGGCAGTTCGGCCATCTGGATGCGGTGCGGATAGGCGTCGCCGCCAAAGCGCTCCTCGATGATCCGGCGTGCCTCCGGGTGCTGCATCAGCGGCACATCGGCGGCCGCGGCGGCGCAGGCGCGGGTGTGGTCATCCGGAGTCGCGCCGATGCCGCCGCAGCAAAAGACCGGCTCGCCAGCGGCAAAAGACAGCCGCAAGTGGCGCTCAATGGTCGGCGGGTCATCGGGCAGCATCCAATACCAGGCCAGCTGATGCCCGCGCGCCAGCAGTCGCTCGCGCAGCGCCGGAAAATGGCCATCGGTGCGGGTGCCGTTCAGCACCTCATCGCCAATCACAATCAGCCCGAAGGCGAGTGGCGCGTTGATCTTGCTGGTCTGCGTCATGTTCAGTATTTTCCGTGAAAGACAATCCAGGCCGTTTCGATGGGCGCGATTGTCCCCGGCTTGCACCCTGCGGTCTACCACTACCCGAGCAGCCCATCTTAGTGCTATTTTTGCGACGCTTGCCCCGGTCTTGCCTGCCTTGAGCCCTCGAGGCAGTCGCGGAACCACTGCTCGACTGCCGCTTGTGCTTGCTGGCTGGGCGTTTGGTTGGCGACACCCCGCAATTGATCGAACAAAACACGCCCGTCGTGAATCTTGAGCCCGAGTGTCAGGCGCTCAGGCGCGAGCACCTTGTAGACGGCATAGCGGCCGTTGTAGATGCGCTCGCTATAGGATGAGACGCAGTGGGCCATCTCCTCGGTTTCGGCTTGCAACGCGTCGGGGGTCTTAATGGCCTGAATGCTCTGTGTGTCGGCGAAAGGCGCTGGTGGGTACGGCACGACCTTGCCGTTCGCGTCGAAACGCCGCAGCCGCCAGCTTTCCTGGCGCATCTGAGCGGCGACCAGGCGGTCGTGCAGACGGCACAGTTGAGAGATTTGGTCAAATTGCTGCATTGTCCGCACCGCCTCCTCACCACCCATGCGGATATTGTCTTCGACCCATTCGCGCCGCGAGCGGTCGGTTGCCTCACAGAGCAGGCGTTGCAGGGGGCGACCGGCTACCCAGGGATAGCGCGCAAGGACCAGGAACAGGCGCCGGGTGAGACGTTGCTCATGGACCAGCGCGTTGCAGAGGGTTTCATCACCGAGGACACGCAAGAGTCTACTGAAAGCGAAGGTGTCAATCTCCGCCATGGCGATCTTGCGAATCAGCTTGACGACACGCTTGTGCGGCGGTAACCCCATCTCGCGCAGAATGTCGACCTGCTTGCGGGCAGCAAGCTCAGCGAATGCTTGTTCCGGGTAGCCGTGCGCGGTGGCAAAACGGTGCAGGAGGTAGCAGAGGTTGACGTTGGAGATAATGAGATCCCGCACGACCTGTGAGCGTTGCGCCAAGCGGGCGAGGGCATACCGACGCCCTGGCAGTTGCGCCAGTGGCTCGGTCATCGCCCTCGGGATAGTGGCGAACCATTGCCGGAACGCGCCGTCGGCGTAAGAGCCAAACGGCAGACCCAGGTCGGTGACGCTGCCTTCCTCAAGCTGGCTGTTGTTGCAGTGTAGCGTCAGAAAGCCGGATGCCCAGTCGCTGACCGCATGCAGGCTCTCGCTGCCGAGCAGCCTGGAGTAATCCATCAGCAGGCAGGCCGCGTCCTGATCCCAGGCATAGGTGACCGGGCTGCCGGCGTCGCCCACGAGTTGGCTGCGAGCGCGTTTCGCCGCAAGGCAGGCCTCTATGCGCCCTTTTGATGTCTTCTGACCCTGAAATGCTGTGTTCACGATCTAGTGCTCGCGTCACAAAGCTCGGCGATGAGAATTTTGGCCGGCGGTGCGCTGCCAGCGGACTAAGCGGACGCCACCGTGACGGTCGGTTCCATGTCCACTGGGCAGTTGAGCGAACGCGCGATCAGGCAGAGCTTGTGGGATTTTTCCAGTATGCGCTGGCCCTGCGCCTCGCTGCCGGCCGCGACTGTCAACTCGGGGCGAATCACAATCCGCTTGAAGCGGTAGCCGATCTTGTCTTCTTGCAGCAGTTCGCCTTCGGCGCTCGAGCGGTAGTCTTTGATCTCGAGCTTCGACATCCCGGCAATCACCAGTACATAATTTGCCAGGCAGGTTTCGGCCGCCAGTACCAGCAGATGCTCGGGGCTGTAACGGTCGCTGCTGTGCGGAGAGCCGACCGGCAGAGGGGCGTGGCCCTCGATGGCGACATCGCCGCCTTCGCCCTCTCCGGTCCAAGTGTAGGCGGTGTGATAATGCATTGGAATTTGGCTCATGCGGGAATCTCCTGTGGCAATGAATGAAAACATGAACAGAACGCCAGCACCCTTGCCGTCTACTCAGCTGATCTGGCAACCTTTCTGGCGGTTGAGCGCGTGGCTGCTGGTGGTCTTGGTGGTGATCTTGTCAGTGGTGCCAACGGGCGTGCCAGCAGGCTTTGAAGGCGGCGACAAGCTCCAGCATCTACTGGCCTATATGGTACTGGGGTTCTGGTTTGCCGTGCTTTATCCGCGCGAGCGGCGTCTGATCCTGCTTGGGTTGATCTTGCTCGGCGCCGCGCTGGAAGCTGTTCAGGGGTTGGTGCCGGCGCGCATGGCGAGCCCTTTCGATCTGCTTGCCGATGCGCTCGGTGTTTTTCTTGGTGTGCTCCTGGCTCGTTCGCCGGCGCAGGGCCTGTTTGGCTGGGTCGAACGGCGGCTGGCGGCGGGCGTTGGTCACAGCCAAAGCTGAGCTCCGGCTCCGCCTGGACGAGCGTGCTCGCCGAAAGCGTGATCAAAGGCCGCGATGCCTGCCTCCCCGGTGCAATGGGTGGCCAGCACGTCTTTGATGCCAAGATCGCCCAGTGTGCGGATTTCCTGTGCGATGGCCGCTGCATCGGCATACATCAGATGAAAGCCGCCGATGGCCCAGCGGACGGGCGTGGGCAGAAAACCATTGGCCTTGGCAACCAGCGCACTCATGCCCGGATGCGCACAGCCGCTGATCACGGCCGCCCCGTCCGGCGTTTGGAGCACCAGCGCATGCTCGGGAGGTTCGCTCGCCACCAAGCCTGTCGAATGGATGTCGGGCACGAATTCTAGCGGATCATCGTCGACGATCAGGCAGCGGATGCCAAGATCGAGCAGATCGGCGAGCAGATGCTTCGAGAACCCTTGATGCAGCACGCACTGGATGTCTGGGTTAAGCTCCAGGATCGAGTCCAGCCCGCCGATGTGGTCCCAGTGCTGATGGGACAGAAACAGCCAATGGATGCCGGTGGGCGTCACGCCCAGTGCCGCCATGTTGGCGAGCAGTACCCGGCCGTTGCTGCCGGTGTCGAACAACAGGCGCTGGCGCTCGCCTTCCGGGCCGAACTCGATCATTGCCGAGAACCCCCAGAGCGCGCGCGTGCCGGGCGCGCCGGGGATATTGTCGTACAGGAGCTGAATCTGAACAGTATTCATCACAGAGGTTACGAGGCATCAGACCGCAAAACTATAGCGCAACCTGAGCCAGGGTGCGGTCGCTTCAGGCTGGTGGTGTTCGACTTCGACGGCACCCTGGCCGACAGCTACGCCTGGCTGGTCGGCGCGCTGAATCGCCTCGCACCGCGCTATCGATTTCGCACTGTGAGTCCGGCCGAAGAACCTGAGCTGCGCCAACTCGGGGCAGCGGCCATTCTGCGCCGGCTACGGCTTGCGTTCTGGAAACGCCCGCTGGTTGCGCGCGCACTGCGCCGATTGATGGCCGAGGAGGTCGAGCAGATTGCGCTTTTCCCTGGAATCGCTGAGCTGCTGCAAGCGCTGGAGCATGGTGGCGTGCCTCTGGCCATCGCTAGTTCCAACGCGCGGGATAATATCACCAGGGTGCTGGGTGAGCGCCATCTGGCTCGCTTTGCGTATCTGGAATGCGGCATCAGTCTCGGCGGCAAGCCAAAACGGCTGCGCGCCTTGCGCCGACGCTATCGACTCGGACCAGGGGAGTTGCTCTACATCGGCGATGAAGTGCGCGACCTCCAAGCTGCTCGCGCCGCCGGCGCGGCAAGTGGCGCTGTGACCTGGGGCTACAATCATCCCGACGCCCTGCGCGCGCAGCAGCCGGATTATCTGTTTGCCGAGCCTGGTGAGATTGCAAGGCTGGTGCTCGCTTCCCAGTCCGCCTGAGGTCCTAAGCTGGAGGATTCAATTTTTCTGCGGGCGGCGCAGCCATATCCGAGGTAAGGTGTAAGGTGCCCCGAAGCCTTAGGCGGTGGCTGAGAAGCTGGCTGAAGACAAGTTCAAGCCCGGCGAGTTAGAGACGTCGCTACTGCCGTTGTTGCGGCCATATTCCATCAGCATCGACACGTTCTGGCGAACCTGCTCGTTGACGTTAACGCTTTGATTGTTGCGTTGATTGTAGGAAGCGGCTGGGGTCGCTGCAGAGGGGTCATAGGTTGTGCCGGAAGACGCGGCCATCGTGGAAGCGGTCCCGGTTGTGGTGCCTGTTGTGGCGCCAGTGCTGCCAGCAGCTTGCGGTGTAGGACCGGGATATTGCTGATTTGCCGGTTGCTGCTGCGCCGCTGAGTTTTGCGTGTATGCCTCCATCGCCGCCATCAGACGGGTCTGCCCAGCGCGCGTCGCTGGCTGTTGATCCATCCGATTGGCATTGGTCACATCACGCGTTGGATCGGCGGTTGGACGCATTTGCGCCCCGGTAGAATCACTCACCGATTGCAGGGTGGATTGACCCGGCGTTCCGCTGGCGTTGTTGACCTGTGATGTGCCCCTAGGCGCACCCGATGCCGGGGATGTCGCGTCTGGGGGCATCGCGGCCGATGCCATCGTGTTATTGCCGATCTGCCCGCTGCCTGGCGCGCCGACCTGCCCACTGCCTGACGGCTGCGGGTAATACAATGTCATGTTGCTGGAAGCGCTGCTTATCGGAGCCATCGCTGTCTCCTCGCTGGTTGTCGTGGTTCGGTCCGCACCTTCGGCTCGAATGCCGGACGGCGTAACTCAATTAGATCACATACTTTCATTATCGTTCATTTCAGCCGATCGGTCACCCTCGCCGGTCGAATATTTTGACAATGTGGTCGCGCGGCGCCGATCTAAAGTCTCCGAGTGCTTCCGAAACGCCTGATTGCCCACATCCATGCCGCGTTTCCGGCTGATTCAGACTCCTTTGCCCAGTCGAGAGAGGATCGCCGTGTCAGTCACGGTTCTGATTGTGAAGGCGAATCAAGCTGGCAACGAGCAGCAAGACCAGCGCCGGAGCGAGAAGCATCGCCAGACCAAGGCGGGTGGTTAACCAAGCCGAGATCAGGCAGCCCAGGACGAAGCCGGAAATGGTCGCAAGAGTGATGCGGTCCCGATGGTGCTCGGTATACTGCGTCTGGGGTGCAATGGGCGGAACCAGGCTGCGACTGAATTCGACCATCAGCCGAGCGATATTGCCGGTCATCACAGTGGTTGCGGCGCCGAAGCCGGGAAATAACTGGTGCGTGGCGTTTTGCACCGCCATCGCCATGACTGCGAGCAACCCGAGAATAACCGTGATGCTGTTGCCCGCGAGCACTGGGGACAGTTCGCGCGCCAGCGCTAAACCGGACAGCCCCGCCAGCAGCAGTGCTTCGACTATCAGCAGGCGACGAAAACGGGTGCCGCGCGGCCTGCCTGACAAGAGCCGGTCATGCACCAGAGTGACCAGCATGATAGTCACGAAGAACATTGGAATAGCCGCTAGGCGCAGGATTTCCGACAAGCTAACCCCATCGACCAGATCAGCCGCCACCAGCACCAGATTGCCGGTGATGTGCGCGGCCATCAAGTGATCTAGTGCGATGAAGGTGGCGACATCCGTCCAGCCGGCGATGAAGGCCAGCAGCGCGCGCAGCCATGAGGGAATCTCAAGCAGAGGCATCGAATGGCTCCGGGTCGGGTTGGGCGATGGCTTCAAGCGAAAAGTCCGCCCGCAGCCGCAAGATGCCATGCCCTGTTTGTCCATCGGGGCGCGTTAGTCTGTCGATGGGGTCGGTCTGGCCGCGCTCGATCAGACGACGGATCTGATGTTCATCGAGGATGATGCCATATTGCTCGCGCCAGATGACCAGATCGCAGCCCTCGCGGTAGCGGTCGCAGCCGTAGCCGCGGCGGCCGCGGATAATCCGACCTTGATGGCATTTGGGACACTGGGCGATGCCGGTTGGCGTCGATGCGGTTTGGGGGGCTGAAATTGGCGCTGGTTCGATCGGCGCGCGGGTAACCTGATCCGTGTCGGCGGCAGAATCAAAATCGAGCGCGACCCGGCCGTTTTGATCCAGCTGCAGCCGAGCGCTGAACGCTTTGCCGGCTTTGGAGCGGAAATCGCTGATGGGCTCGCTGTGGCCGGTATCGACCAGGGCCTTGAGCTCGGCCTCGGTGACCTTGTGACCGGCGATGGTCTTCCACACGGTGAAGCCGCAGCCGTCCCGGTAGCCGCTACAGCCGAAGGCGCGGGAGTTTTCGCTGATCTGGCCCTCTTTGCAGATGGGGCAGGCGCCGAGATCCCCGGCTGACTGAGTCGCGCGCTTGCTGCGGCCTTTCCCGCGCGTGCTTTTGCCGCCTTTTTTGCTCCCGGTCTTGCCAGGCGCGGCCGCGCGCGCGGCGTCGATCTGCTCAGGCGACATGGTCGCGCCCACGGCCACCTGGGGAATGAGCGCCCGGATAAAGTCGCAGATGTCCTGATAGAAGGCCCCGGCATCGGCTTCGGCGCGCTCGATGGCTTTCAAGCGCTGCTCCCAGTCGGCGGTCAGCTCGGGGCTGCGTAGCGGCTCGGCGACCAGATCGATCAGCACCCGGCCTTTTTCGGTGGCACGCAGGGTCTTGCGTTGGCGCTCGACATAGCCGGTGCGGATCAGCTTCTCGATGATCTCGGCGCGGGTGGCCGGGGTGCCGAGGCCACTGTCTTTCATTGCGGCGGCAAGCGCGTCGTCTTCGATCTCGCGCCCGGCGTTCTTCATCGCATTCAGCAGGCTGGCGTCATCGTATGGACGCGGGGCCTGGGTTTCTTTTTCGACCACCTCCATGCCCGCGACATGGACGCTCTGGCCTTTTTCCAACGCAGCCAGGGCGGTGGTCTGCGCCGATTCGGTCTCGGGCTCGCTGGCGCTGCGCTTGCTTTTGACCTCTGCTGCTTTCCAGCCGGGATCGAGCACCCGCGCGGCCTGGGCGACGAAGCAGGCGCCGCCGATGTCGAGCCTGACATGGATGTCCAGCACCCGCTGCTCGGGCAGAAAGACGGCGACGAAGCGGGCACAGACCAGGTCATAGATGCGCTGCAGCGGTTCCGGCAGGCTCGCCGGCGCCCGGGTCTGGGTGGGCAGGATGGCGTGATGGTCGGTCAGCCGGGTCTTGTCGACATAAGCCTTGCTGAGTTTGTGGCCGGTGGCTAGGCGCTCGGCAGCGATGGGCGCGAGCGGGTGGTTCAACGCGCCGAGAATGCCGGGCAGCTGCGGCAGCATGTCCTCGCTGATGTGGCGGCTCTCGGTGCGCGGATAGCTAATCAGCTTGTGTTGCTCATAGAGCTGCTGGGCAAGCTCGAGTGTCTTGGCGGCGGTGAAGCCGAAGTGCCGGTTGGCGTCTCGCTGCAAGTTGGTCAGGTCATAGAGCGGCGGCGGGCGCTGGCGGCGCTCCTTGCGCTGGATGTCCGTGACCTGGCCGCTCTGGTGTGGGGCGAGCTGCTCGCGCAGCTTCTCAGCCTTGGCTTTGTCGTCGATGCGGGTCTCGCCATCGTGCGGCCAGTTCGGGGCCAGGCGCGCATCGAAGCCCTCGCGCAGGTGCGCGACCAGCTCGTAGAAATAAGCTTTTTCAAAGGCCGCGATGGCCGCATCGCGCGCGACGATCATGGCAAGCGTTGGCGTCTGCACCCGCCCGATGGTGCAGAGCACCCGGTTGCGCACCGTATAGGCGCGGGTCAGATTCATGCCGATCAGCCAGTCAGCCTGGGCACGGGCGCGCGCGGTGGCGGCCAGCGGATCGAAAGCGCTGCCGGGCTTGAGTGCCTGAAAGCCCGCGCGGATGGCCTCATCGGTCAGGCTCGAGATCCACAGCCGCTCGACCGGCTTGGTGCAGCGCGCATGCTGATAGATGAGCCGAAAGATCGCTTCGCCCTCGCGCCCGGCATCCGTCGCGCAGATCACACGCTCGGTCTCGTGCGCGTTGAGCAGGGCCTTGACGATCTTGAACTGCGCGGCGGTCTTCTTGTCCGTGCGCAGCCGCCAGCGCGCCGGGATCATCGGCAGTTGCGCCAGCGACCAGCGACCGGCCCAACTGGCCGTTGCGGCTGGTTGACTTTGGGGGTCGCTTTGAGGCTGCCATTGAGCGCCACTCTGGGCGCCGTCTTCAGCGTTCGTCTGCCCGCGCGCTGTTGCCTGCTGCGCGGTTTCTCCGGGTGTCCCTCGGCGCGTCCCATAGTCATCCGGCTCAGCAAAATGCACCAGATGTCCCAGCGCCCAGGTGACGCGGTAGCCGCTGCCCTCCAGATAACCCTCGTGGCGCGAGCGCGCGCCCAGCACCCGGGCGATGTCACGGGCGACACTGGGCTTTTCGGCGAGGACAAGAGTGGTCATGGGATCGGAAACGTGAATATGAGATCAAATGATGCTCTCAAATCGTGCTCGAACGCGAGAGCAGGCGAGCCAGCGCAAATCACCCAAGCATCTCGAGCAGCACAGAGTGCCAAAGCGCGGGGTCGATCACTCCGATCTTGTTCAGCAGGCGGCGCTGATCGACGGCCCGCAATTGATCGAGCAGGATACGCGCCGGTTTGCCGTCGAACGTCAGTCCAGGGCGGCAGCCCAGTGCTTGCCCTTTGCTGGTGATGGGCGCGATGATCACCCGAGGCAGTGCTGTGTTCATGTCATCCGGCGAGACCACCAGACCAGGACGGGTTTTGTAAATTTCGGTTCCAATCGTCGGGTCGAGGTTGACCCAATAGACCTCGCCGCGACGAATCGATCGCTCGGGTGTCTTTACCATTCCCAGTCTCTGGTATCCGCATCCGGCGCCAAATCGCCCCAGACATAAGCATCCTGTGCTGGGTCATAGCCCTGGAACCAGTCCTGGCGTGCTGGTTTGATCGGCTCAATAATGAGGCGCCCAGCATCCAGTCGCAGCTCGACCTTGTCCGCGAAGCCGCCCTGGCTCAACAGCGCAGCCGGAATGATGATCCCTTTGGAATTGCCGATTTTTCGCAATCTGGTCTGCATCGAGATGTCCTTGCTGAAATGTAACAACTTCGTTATTACATCGCGATGTTGAACCACCGTCAACCAGCGATCAAGATTGCAAGAGACCCTAATCCCAAAAAATGCACCCTCTTTACAACGACTTCGCGTCACTACTCCCATCGCAAGAGCTGCGACTGGGACTTGGCCGTGATTATTCCGCCTCGCTCAGCCTCAGATAGCTTGCGAAGCGGGGGAGGCCGGTCTTGGTCTCGCCTTGGTATTGAAAAGTGATGGTGCTGCCGATGGGTGGCGGGTTGCGGCGTTCGGCGTCGCTGAAGCCGGTGCCGATGCGAAAGCGTCGGCCTTGGTCGTCCTCGACTAGCAGGGCGCCGAGCATGCCTTGGTATTTGCCGCGCCCGGGTAGGTGAGCCAGGACTTTGGCCTCGGCATCCTGCTTGGATTTGACTTTGAGCAGGTCGCTGGAGCGACCCTCGCGGTAGCGTGCGTTTTCATGGTGGAGCATCAGGCCTTCGCCGCCAAGCCTCTCGACGGCGGCGAGGCGTGCCATCAGTGCTTTTTCGTCGGCGACGCGAAATTGCTCGACCGGGGCGATGCGCTCGGAGGGCGCATTGGCCAGCAGGCGTTTGATTTCGACCAGCCGCTCGCTGAAGTGGGCGTCCAAGGTTGGCAGGTCGAACACCATGAAGCGTACTTCGCGCCAAGCGTCTTCGTCCGGCTCTTGGCGTCGCGCCAGGCCGGAGATGGCGGCAAACTGACCGCGCCCGAGCCAGAGTTCGCCGTCGAGTGGCACGGGCGGAAAGCCGGTGACGAACCAATCCGGTGCCTGAATGACATGACCGCCGCGACTGATCAGGCGGCTGCCGTCCCAGCGGGCGCGCACGCCGTCGAGCTTTTCGCTCACCCAGTAATGTGCGACATCGGTGCCCGCTTGGTGAGTTTTGGCCAGCATCAGTGCCGGCGGTGTGGGTGGATGCGGGTGTGCGGTGGCTGGCGCTTCGCTGATACCAGTTTCAGGCTGATTGTTGCGCGCGTCACTCCAGAGCGGTGACGGCGCAAGCGGCGCCAGGACCAGCAGAAGGAGAGCGCTCAGGTGGAGCCGGGTGCGCCCGGACGTGACTGCGAGAGAGGGCATGATATTCCTCGCGGCAAGGGGATTGGGTCAGGCGTGTCGTATATTACACAAAGGCCGCGAGGAGTGTGTGGGAGGGGCGCGACTGGGCCAGCTGATCGAGTCAATCAGCGCTGCTGGGAATGGGGCCTTGACCACCCATGTTTGGCTGCTGTGTGGCCGAAGCTCCGCTGCCTTCAATGACTGACAGCTTTGCGCCAGAACGCAGTCGGCGCGCGGCCTGGTATTCTTCTTCGGTCATTTGGCTGCCGATGATGTTGCGCAGGCTTTCTGCGTCGCGGTCGCCTTGGTCGACGGCGAGTGACAGCCAGTAGTGAGATTGGGCGAGGTCGATGGGAAGGCCGCGGCCCTCGGCGTAGATCAGGCCCATTGCGAACTGGGCGTCGACTTCACCGCGTTTTGCGGCGGCGCGCACGGCGGGCACCTTGGATGGGTCGTTGCGCAGCAGAATCAGGTGCTTGAGATAATTGTTATCTGTCATCGGCGGAACCGAACAGAGACGGTGAATCTCACGCATGCATTTGCCGGGGCAGTTCATGCAGTCGCAGGACCCGAGGAGCAGCGAGATGCTGAATCCTGGGCCTGCAGCGTTCAGTAGGCCTTGCCGTGAGGCCAAGGCACCAAAGTCCCGGTAGGGATGGCTTAAGGCGATGGGCTCAGGGACGCACGGCTTGGGGCGACGGACTTGGCGCGAGGTCTTAGCTCTTGGCCCACTTCTGGAAGTTGTCGGTGGTCTTTTCCTCGCCGTCGCCGTAGCCGGCTTCGTAGGCTTCGGTCAGGCGCTGCTCCTCGCGTTTGGGATTTTGCAGAAAACCGCACTGCCAGCCCTGAATGTACTCGTCGTCGACAGCGAGCTGTTCCATTTTTGTGACTGCATCATAGTAGAACTGATTCATATCCGCTCTCCGCACTGCCACATGGCAGTCTTGGGGGTTGTTCTTGGTGTTTGTTTCGAAGGGGCATCCATTTACCGACCGACTCTCAGTGTGTATCGCGCGATTCCGAGCCTAGAGCGTTGCGCCTTGCGGTGCGGCCGCGGACCCCGATCGGGTAAGGATAGCTGATAAGAATACTGCATTTTTCTGATGTCTGTCATCCTTGGGATGGCTCGCCCGTGCCGAATCCCGAGTCGCTGTCCCTGCCCCTTGCCCCTGCCTCTGCTGATTACAAACCGCAGCGCGTCTTGTGAAGACGGCATGCGACTCCAACCTTGCGGTACAGAAGGCTGTCCGTCGCGACGGCCGGAGTCCGTTTCCTCAAGCAGATCGTCGTCATGCCCATGCGCCCAGCTTATCTACTGAAAATTCTTGACCGCGAATTCACCAGTACCGCCGATGATCATCACACGCCGGTGATGCTGTGGGGGCCGCCCGGCGTGGGCAAGTCGCAGATGGTGGCCCAGGTTGCCGCCAGGCATCGCGCGCCGATGATTGACATTCGCTTGTCGCAGATGGAGCCGAGCGACCTGCGCGGCATTCCCTTTCGCGTTGATGAACGGGTCGAATGGGCGGTGCCCTCGCTGCTGCCGGATGCCGAGCGGCACGGGCCGGCGGGGATTTTGTTTTTGGATGAAATTACCTCGGCGCCGCCCTCGGTGTCGGCGGCTGCATATCAATTGATACTCGACCGACGGCTGGGTGACTATCAGGTGCCGGCGCACTGGGCCATCGTCGCTGCCGGTAATCGTCAGGGGGATCGCGGCGTGACCTACGCCATGCCGGCGCCGCTGGCCAATCGGTTTTCCCATTTCGAGGTCGAGACCCACCTGGACGACTGGGTCACTTGGGCTTACTCCGCTGGCATCGACGAGCGCATCATCGGCTTTTTGCGTTTTCGCCCAGAGCAACTGTTCGACTTCGACCCGGCGCACAACCCGATGGCTTTTCCCTCCCCGCGCTCGTGGGAGTTCGCGCATCGCGCGCTGCAGAAGTTCGAGCACGACCACGAACTGCTGCAGGGCTGCCTGCAGGCTTGCGTCGGGCCGGCAGCTGGAATCGAGGTGACCGCCTTTATTGAAAGCCTGGAGCAGATGCCGGACCTGGATGCGATTTTGCGCGGCGAGACGGTGCCGGTGCCAGACGAAATCGATCTGCAATACGCGGTGGCCGCGGCCCTGGTCGGGCGGGCGCTGCGTGTGCGTGGTGAGCCTCAGGGTGCGGACGCCATCGGTCATATCCTCGTCTATGCCGGGCGCTTTCCGCAGCGGGAGATGGGCGTAATGCTGGTGTCCGATCTGCATCGCGCCATCGGCAGTGACTTGTTCGCCGTGCCGGCCTTTGCCGACTGGGCGCAGGCAGTGGCGGATGTGATGCTGTTTGATTGAACCCGGCTAGCATGGCAGACACTGCAAGCAAAGCAAACGAGGTCGACCTGACGGCGCTAGAGACCAAGCTCGCCGCTGCGCGCACGCGCCTGATACTGGATAAGCCCTTCCTCGGCTCACTGGTGCTGCGCCTGCCGCTGCGCGCCGCAAATGCCAGCTGGTGCCCGACCACGGCGACCGACGCGCGCGCCTTTTATTTCAATCCTGACTACATCGACGCGCTAAGTCTGGCCGAGACTCAATTCATGCTCGCGCACGAGGCGCTGCATTGCGCGCTGTCGCATTTCGCGCGCCGCCAGCACCGGGTCAAGCACAAGTGGGATCTGGCCTGCGACTATGCGATCAACCCGCTGTTGATCGACGAAGGGCTCAAGCCGCCACCCAATGCGCTGTTCATGCCGCCCTATCTCGGCATGACGGCGGAGGAAATCTATCCGCTGATCGATGACAACGACCAGTCCGAGACGCTCGACACCCACGCCTACGATCAGGATAACGACAGCCAGCAGGGCAGCCAGGGACAGGGATTGAATGAGCGCGATCTGGCTGAGCGCGGCCGTTCGCCCGAGTCCCGTGATAGCGAGAGTGGCGGGACGGGGGGCGCAGACCAGGCGTCCGGACAACAGGGGACGGGGCAGGCCGTCGAGGACAGCTCGCCCGATGAGCGACGTCAGGGAGGCGATGACGGTCCGCCGCCGCTCACGCCGGATGAGCGCGAAACCCTTTCGGTGCAATGGCAGCAGCGCATGGCCGGCGCTGCGCAGCAGGCCATGCAGGCAGGCAAGCTCGGCGGCGAACTGCGTCGGCTGATCGACCACCTGCTACAGCCCCAACTGCCCTGGCGCGCGCTGCTTGCGCGCTATATGAGCGCCCTGGCGCGCGATGACTACAGCTATGCGCGCCCGTCGCGGCGCGAGGGCGAGTTCCTCCTGCCGCGCCTGCGCAGCGATCAGCTCGATCTGGTGGTCGGGCTGGATACCTCAGGCTCCATCCGCGATGCGGAAATCGAAGAATTCATCGCCGAGATCGATGCGCTCAAGGGCCAGATTCGCGCCCGCGTCACCCTGCTGCCTTGCGATGCTGCGCTTGCCCCGGGTGCGCCTTTTGAGTTTGAGCCCTGGGAAACCTTTGACCGCCCTGAGCGTCTGCATGGACAGGGCGGGACCAGCTTCGTCCCGGTGTTCAACTGGCTGAGCGATCAGGGCCGCCGTCCCGATCTGCTGTTGTACTTCACCGACGCCGAAGGCGCCTTCCCGCCCGCCGCGCCTGCTTATCCGGTGCTCTGGCTGGTCAAGGGCCGCTCACCGGTCCCTTGGGGCGAGCGCATCCAGCTTAATTGATCGCGATGCGCCAGCTTGATTTCAGGCGGCCTGCTTGCGAAGCTGTTGCTTGCAGAATGATAGACATCACAAATGTGCTGTGGGTGTTGGGCCGGGCGACGGGCGCGGGGGTTTCCAGCGGCAGGACGCCGCTGGAAAGCCTACAGGGATGTATTCACGGCGTCCCCCGCGACCGTCGCCCGGCCCAACACTTGCTTAACCCCCTGTGGTTTTGGTTTAACGCGGACGGAACCCTTGGCCCGCCGCTGGACTCTGAGCCGACATGACGATGCACCCCATGCAATATTGCCCGCGCGCCTCGCGACCGCGCGTTCTTTGGCTGGCCCTAGCGCTGCTGATCACGCTCGCGGCCAATCCGCTGGCCGCGGACCCCTATCAGTTGCCTGATTTCGGCAGCTCCGCCGACACCGTGCTGTCACTGGCCGACCAACGCGCGCTGGCGCGGGCCTTCATGAAAAGCGTGCGCAAGGCCCTGCCGGTGATCGAAGACCCGGTGCTGGATGCTTATATTCAGTCCCTGGGGCAGGAGCTGGTGCGCTCTGCCAATGCGGGTGGCGGCTACCATTTTTTCCTGATCAATCAGCCCGCCGTCAATGCCTTTGCCGGTCCCTCCGGACAGATCGGCGTCTTTGCCGGGCTGGTGCTGGCGGCCGAGACCGAAAACGAGCTGGCCGCCGTGCTGGCGCACGAAATCGCCCACGTGAGTCAAAAGCACCTGATGCGCTCGTTCGAGGCACAAAAGCGCATGGCTGTGCCGGCCACGGCGTTATTGATCGCCGCCGCGCTACTCGGCGCCCAGGTCGACTCCCAGACCGGCATGGCGGCTATGGCTGGCGTTCAGGCCATGGCCGTGCAGAACCAGATCAACTTCACTCGCGACAACGAAGAAGAAGCCGACCGCCTCGGCATCGATATTCTGGCCGAAGCGGGCTTCAACCCCTTCGCCATGCCCGGCTTTTTCGAGAGTCTTGGGCGCAGCAGTCGCTACTACGACAACAGCGCGCCCGAGTTCCTGCGCACCCACCCGGTGACCACCAATCGCATCGCCGATGCGCTTGCGCGTGCTGAACAATACGGGTTGCGCCAGCGTGCCGACAGTCTGGAATTCCATCTCGCCCGCGCCAATCTGCGCCAACGCAGCTACAGCGGCGCGCAGCGGGCGGTGGAACGCTTCGAGTCGACACTCGCGAGCGGACGTTACCGTAACGCGCTGGCCGAGCGCTACGGCTATGCGCTAGCGCTGCTGCGCGCCGGGCGCTTCGACGCCGCCCGTGCGCAGGCCAAACAGTTGCTTGAAGCGCGCCCAAGTCAGGTCGAGTTTATCGTGCTGGACGCGAACATCGACATCGAGGGCGGGCAGCTTCCGCGCGCGATCCGCAATCTCAAAAGCGCCCATGGCCTCGATCCGGGTAACTGGCCGATCACGCACGCCTATGCCGAGGCACTGCTGAAAGCGGGGCGGGTCAGTCCCGCCCTGAGCATGCTGGAGGCATTCCACCGCCGTCGCCCGTCCTTTGCAGCGGTTTACGGTCTGCTGGCCGACGCAGCCGGACGCTCGGGAAACAAAGCCAAAACCTATGGCTACCGGGCCGAGGAGCTTTATTATCAAGGCGACCTGGAGCCTGCGATTCGTCAGCTTGAGCTTGCCCTGCGGGTGCCCAATGTCGACTACCATCTGGCGTCCAAACTGCAGGTTCGCCTGGATGCGCTGCGTGAGGAAAAAGCCAGCGAGAAAAAGAAATGGTCGCGCGGAGATGACTAACTTCGCCTGCTGCCGTGGCGCGCGACGGGTTGCACATGTCAGCGACTCAGGTAAGCTTGGCAGCGAGCGATAAAGCCCAATGGTTGCGTGCAGTATTGCGCGGTGACCAGATCGAAGCTCTAACGAGCGGAAGCAATCGCGGGTCGATTCTGATGGACAAAAAGTTCCATTACCGGATGATTTTTGACGATTGTGCCTCAATCTTCTGCCCCAGCTTGCGACCCGGTGGCCGGTTAGGGCTTGTGCCGGATTGGGCTCGGCGGCCGTATTGAGCCTGGATGGGCCTGCTTTGGGTCTGGTGTGATTCGGCGCAGGTCCCATCTCGGATGCGGCAACCGGGTCTGCAGCGATGCTTCGCCTGTTTGATGTTTACCCCTAAGGAGAGAGTTTATGACTGACGCAAAAACAACGATTGACGCAAAAACAACGATTGACGCAAAACGCAGAACCGTTCTGAAAGGCTCCATGGGTGCTGGCGCCATGGCACTGGCGACCAGTGCTGGTCTGCTGACGCCGCAGGCGCTGCTGGCTGCCTGGCCAGAGGCGGCATTTACCGCCAAGGATCAGACCGCGGCGCTGAAAGAGCTGCTCGGTTCCGATGCGATGGAGACCAGCGATGCCATTGAGATCAAGGCACCGGACATTGCCGAGAACGGCGCCGTGGTGCCTGTGACCGTGTCGACCGATATGGAAGGGGTCGAATCCATTTCTGTATTTGCCATGGGCAATGGCACGCCGCTGGTTGCGTCATTCGACATGGCCGAGAATTCAATGCCCTTCGTTTCAACCCGCATCAAGATGGCGAAAACAGCCGATGTGGTCGCCGTGGTCAAGACCAAAGACGGGTTGCTCAGCAATGCCAAGAACGTGAAAGTCACCATCGGTGGCTGCGGCGGCTGAGGAAACGCAACGCGGTTAGCCTGACGCTTATGCAGTGATTTCCCCGGATACCCGGGAGCATGAGACTTAGGCCGTTTTTGTTAGGCTCGAGGGCCTGACATGAAGAATTCCAGACATGCAGAATGCAATTAAGCGCTGAGAGCGCGTCTCTCGCGCAGAGGAAACAGATTATGGCTAGCAACATCAAAATCCGCGCAAAGGTCGAAAATGGCGTGACCACGGTCAAGTCGCTGATGAACCATGAAATGGAAACCGGTCTGCGCAAGGACAAGAAGACCGGGGAGCCGATTCCGGCGCACTTCATCCAGGAGGTGACCGGTAAATGGAAGGACCAGGTGGTGATGACGGCTCTCTGGAGCGGCGGTGTCTCCAAAAATCCTTACTTGTCGTTCAAGTTCAATGGCGGCGAGCCTGGCGATACCGTCGAGATCAGCTGGGTGGACAACAAGGGCGAAAGCGATAGCGCTACGGTCGAAATCTCCGACTGATGCCCATGCTCCCGCGGTGCCGCGTGCCGGCGCATTAGCCGGCAGCGGTGCTGCGGACCTTCCCGCCCCGGCTGGGGCGGGTGCCAGCGACTGACGGTGTCAAGTCCGTTTAGGTCACTAGGTCTTTTTCCGTCGAAGGCAGCAAGTGCGCGCGCAAACCCATTACCTGCTGCCAGGCTGCGCTATCTGACGACTTTCCGGTGTAAAACTTCGGCACGCCTTGCGGGCGTTCGCGAAAGCGTCGATAGGGCCACAGGTATTGCTCGGGGCAGACGCGCACGCACTCAGCGATACCTTGGTTTAACGCGGCTGCAGCTTCTTCGTCGGAGTCCGCGGCAACCCCCTCGGGTGCTCGCTGGCAGTGAATGCGATAACCCTCGCCAGGGCCAAGACGCTCCGCGAACAAAAAGACCACAGGCGCGCCCGTTTTGCGCGACAGCCGATTCACCAGCAACATGGTGTAGGCTGGAATGCCAAAGAAAGGCGCGAACACAGCCCCTTTATCCGCCCGCGGCGCCTGATCGGGTAGGATGCCGACATACTCCCCGCGCTCAAGTGACTGCACCAGAACGCGAATCCCGCGCGCCGTAATGGGCGCAAGCGTCGCGCCGCTGCGTTTGCGCGCGGCCAGAATCATGTCATCCAGGTATTTCTGCGGCTTGTAGAAAATCGCTGTTGGTCCGCAGGCTGCCAGATAGAGGCCGGCGAGCTCCCAAGCGCCCAGGTGCGGGGACAGCACGATCAATCCGCTGCCGGTTTGGCGCTCCAGAAGCTCGACGCCGCGCGTTTCACGCACCAGGTTTAGCACCTCGGCGCTGGGGCGCAACCACAGGTGCGCAATTTCCGCGTAGGTCTTGCCGAATTCGCGCAGGCAGCGGTTGCGCAGCGCGATGGCCTCGTCTCGGTTGAGCTCCGGCAGGCACAGGCCAATGTTGATCAGGGTGTTACGGCGCTGGCGATTGGGCAGGTGGGCAATGGACGTGCCGATGGCACCGCCGATGTAATGGACCCAGCGCAGCGGCAGCCGCGCGAGCAGGCGCATCAGCGGGCGGACGCCGCGCTCAAGCCAGGCGGCTTTGTCGAATTGGATGCGGCGTTTCGCCGCGGGGGCAGCCATCTGGGCCATCTGGCTTGCAACCGCCGGGATCGACAAACGCCGCTCAGGCGTTAGCTTGCATCGGGGTGGGCTGGGCCTTCGCGGCTTCCATTACCGGCTCTTGCGGGATCTTGGGCCGGTGGATATCGCTGTGGTGACCGCGGCGCTCGACTAAGTCTTTCAGGCTGATCTGGTAGAGGTACTCGTAGATGCGGTGGCTCAGGTCCATCCATAGGTCGTGCGTCAGGCAGGGGCCCTCGTTGCAGCAGTCACCGGCGCCGCCGCATTTGGTGGCATCCACATGCTCGTCGACAGCGGAGATGACCTCGGCGATGTTGATCTCATCAATGTCGCGCGCCAGGTTGTAGCCGCCGCCGGGGCCGCGCACGCTGCAAACCAGCCGCTGCCGGCGCAGTTTGGCAAAGAGTTGCTCGAGGTAGGACAGGGAAATGCCCTGGCGGCGCGCAATGTCCGCGAGCGCGATCGGACCCTGGCCCTGATGGATAGCCAAATCGAGCACGGCGGTCACGGCGTAGCGGCCTTTGGTGGTCAATCTCATGCGTGCCGACTCCTTAGGATCGAAAACGAAGGTGACATCCTACGATAGCTGACTAATTCCATCAATTTTTCGCCAGCCTTCTTCGCAGCCGGTGTCGGTGGTTCGATCGGGCCGGTTGGATCGGGCTGGGGCGTGGCGTCACCTTGGCTCTTGTTCGGTGGCAGATTCCATCTCGCAGCCGTCGAGATCGTTCAGATGCTCGAAATGGCGCGTTAAGCCTTGCGACTCGAGCGTGCGCGACAAGGTCTCGACACGCTGATCCAGTACATGGATGTGATCGAGCATGCGGTTGATGGCATTGGCAATCGGGTCCGGCACGTCGCGGGTAGCGCCATAGGCGTCGAAGCCAATGCGCTTGGCGGTATCGGCGCGCTGCCGGCTGGCGGCATCGGCTGGTTGCTCAATGACGCGGCCCGGCACGCCGACCACCGTGCTGCCGGATGGCACCGGCTTGACCACCACGGCGTTGGAACCAATCCGCGCGCCATCGCCAATGCCAATCGGCCCCAGAACCTTGGCACCGGCACCGACGACCACATCGCACCCCAGGGTCGGGTGGCGCTTGCCTTTTTGCCAGCTGGTGCCGCCCAGGGTGACCCCATGGTAGAGCGTGCAGTCGTCCCCCACCACGGCGGTTTCACCGATCACCACGCCCATGCCATGGTCGATGAAAAAGCGCCGGCCGATTTCGGCGCCCGGGTGAATTTCGATGCCGGTGAACAGCCGTGCGACATTCGATAGCATTCGCGCGAGCCAGCGCAGACGCGCTTGCCACAGACGATGAGCCAGCCGGTGCATCAGCACGGCGTGCAGACCGGGGTAGGTGGTCAGAACCTCGAAGCTGTTGCGCGCCGCGGGATCGCGGGAGAAGACGCAATGAATGTCTTCGCGGAGTCGCTCAAACATGGATTTTCCTTGAGTGTCGCGGATGCATGTTGCGGCTTGGGTCGCGCCCCGCGGTGAATCCTACCAAGTCAGTTAATTCTATACGGAGAAGATTCATGAGTTGGCGTGGCGGCCGAGCGCCTTGAGCATCCCGCGCAGGATATTGATCTCGGTGCGATCGGGCCGCGCGCGATTGAACAGGCGCCGTAGCCGGCGCAGCAGCTTGTGGGACTGTTCCGGCTTGGCGAAGCCGACCAGTACCAGGGTTTCGCGCAGATGCTCGAAAAATCCCGCCATCTCCTCCGCGCTGGCCGGCTCATGTGGGCCTTCGGCGGCTGGCGGTGCCGCAGGCATATCTGCCACGGTCGGCGCAAGCCACGCCTGGCGAATCTCGTAGGCAAACACCTGGGCCGCGGCGGCCAGGTTGAGCGAGCTGAAGGCCGGGTTGGCGGGGATTTGGGTCAGATAATGGCAGTGGGCCAGCTCCTCGTTGCTCAGCCCAGAGCTCTCCCGACCCAGCACCAGGGCGACCGGGCCTTCCGCTGCCTCGGCGAGCAGTTTGCGTGCTGCGTCCGCCGGGCTCAGCAGGGGCCATTCAATCGCGCGTCGTCGGGCGCTCGCGCCAATTACCAGGCGGCAGTCGCCGAGCGCCTCGGGCAGGCTGGGATGGATGGGCGCTCGCTGCAGCAGGTCATCGGCACCCACCGCGCGAGCGAGGGCCTCGGCATCCGGCGCGCGACGCGGGTTGACCAGGGCCAGCTGATCCAGTCCCATGGTCTTCATTGCGCGTGCCACCGCACCCTGGTTGCCGGTCAGGCTGGTCTCGACAAGGACAAAGCGAATGCGGCCAAGCGCCTCGGAGTCAGCGTGAGCGTCGGCGTTGGTCATCGTGGCTCTGGTGAGGGGGCTAGCGTGAATCGCCAGGGGCAATGTTTGATGGTGCTAGAAAGGCGTGAGAGCTTAGCACCGCGTCATTGAGTGGACAACTTTTGCCGCGGCTGGCGCGGGCTGCCCCTCCCCGGCAAGACAGGGGTGCCGGGCAACGGGTGCCATTTCGGGCGCTCTTGGAGTATTGTTGTCGCATGGACCCCATGCTCAATATCGCCGTGCGTGCCGCTCGCAGCGCCGCGCGCATCATCATGCGCTCGTTCCACCGTCGTGACGAGCTGACAGTGACCACCAAGGAGCCGAATGACTTCGTCAGCGAGGTCGACCGCGCCGCCGAGGCCGCCATCATCCAGGAGATTCACGGCAAATTTCCCCAGCACGCTATCCTGGCCGAGGAAAGTGGCCAGCACTCCGGCAACGAGTACGAGTGGATTATCGATCCCCTCGACGGCACCACCAACTATCTGCACGGCTTTCCGCAGTTCGCGATCTCCATCGGGCTGCGCCACCGTGGCCTGATGCAGCAGGCAGTGGTCTACGATCCGCTGCGCGAGGAGCTGTTCACCGCCAGTCGCGGCCGCGGTGCCTTGCTCAACGACAGGCGCCTGCGGGTCACTTCCCGGCGCGACCTGCGCGGGGCACTGCTGGGTACCGGTGTTCCCTTTCGCGAGGATGGCAAGCTCGAGCTGTTTCTCGACAGCCTGCGGGTGATGGTGCCAGGTACAGCCGGAGTGCGTCGTCCGGGCTCGGCCGCACTGGATTTTGCCTATGTGGCCGCCGGACGCCTTGACGGCTTCTGGGAGTTCGGCCTGTCACCCTGGGATTTCGCCGCTGGCGCGCTGCTGGTGGTCGAGGCCGGTGGCACGGTCACCGACATGGCCGGCGGCGATCGCTTCTTCGACACCGGCAATGCGGTCGCTGGCAATTTGCGCGTGCATCAGGAGATGCTCGAGCGCCTGAAGCCGCTGCTGGGCGAACGGCTCAAGGCCTGACGGGGAATAGAATGAATACAACAACGGCGCGGATGCGCGAACGGATTTTCGAAACGACACAGGCATGACTGACGGATTTCAATCCTGCGCCATCACTGGCTCGGGCGGTAGCGGTGCCGTGACCGCCGGCATGATGGTGCTCGACGCCGCTGCGCGCGCGGGCTGCTATGGACTCATGACACGCTCGGCTGGCCCGCAGATTCGCGGTGGTGAGTCGGCTGCCATGCTGCGTTTCGGAGCCTCTCCGGTGGCCTGTATGGGCGACAGCTTCGGTATTCTCGCTGCCTTGGACTGGGGGAATTTCTTCCGCTTTGCGGGCGAGATTCCGCTGACGGCGCAGACGCTCATCCTGGCCGACCCGGGTGCTGGCAAGGTGCCGCCGCAGCTTGAGGCCTACAGTGAGCAGATACGCTGGGTCAATCTGCGGGAACTGGCCGATTCCCTGCCCGGCGGGCGCTTCAACATGGTCGCCGTGGGTGCCATTGCCGCCTGTGCCGGCTTGCCGCTGGCGGCGGTGCTTCAGGCCGCGAGCGCGATCTTGCGGGCGAAGGACGCCGCGGTGATCGATGCGTCGCACGCATGCATCAGCCTTGGGTTTCAGCAGTTCTCGAGCGATGGCAAGGAGCCTTTGGGCAAAGAGCCCGATGGGAAAAAGACGACCGCACTGCCCGAGGTACCGCGCCGCTGGAGCATCAGCGGCAACGAGGCCGCCGGGCTCGGCGCACTGCGCGGCGGTGTGCGCTTCGTCGCGGCCTATCCCATCACACCGGCGACTGAGATTCTTGAGTGGCTGGCGCCGCGCATCGCGCGTCTCGGCGGCGCCTTGCTGCAAGCCGAAGACGAGCTGGCCTCCATCAATATGATCATCGGCAGTTCCTTCGGCGGGGTGCCCTCGCTGACGGCAACATCGGGCCCCGGTCTTAGCCTGATGATGGAAGGGTTGGGGCTTGCGGTGGCGAGCGAAACGCCGGTCGTGCTGGTCAATGTGATGCGCGGCGGGCCGAGTACCGGCATTCCGACCAAGTCGGAGCAGTCCGATCTCAATATTGCGCTCTACGGGTTGCATGGGGATGCGCCGCATCTGGTGCTGGCGGCTCTGGATATCGGCGATTGCGTGCTGACCCTGCATTGGGCTACGCGCTTGGCCGAACATCTGCAGACAGCCGCCATTGTGCTGTCCGATCAGCTCCTTGGGCAGTCGCGCGCCATTATCGATCCGCCTGGCTTGCCTGAGCTGAATCTTGCCCGCCGCTGCATGCCGCTGGACCAGGGCGGGGACTACCGCCGCTACCAGTTCACCGAGGACGGCATTTCGCCGATCAGCGCACCGGGAGTGCCGGGAGGCAGCTACACCGCCGACGGGCTTGAGCACAATGAATCCGGCACGCCCTCGAGCATGGCCGGGGATCATGCGGCGCAATTGGCCAAGCGTCGCGACAAGCTGACGCGCTTCGATGTCGGCCCACTGTGGGCCGAGATCAGCGGCGAGGGCGATCTGTGCCTGCTCACCTGGGGGTCGAGCCACGGCGCGGTGCTTGAGGCGGCGGCGACACTGAATGCCAGCGGGCGCCCGACCCGGGTGATCGGCCTGCGACTGATCGCCCCGCTGCAGCGCGATGCCTTGCTGGCGGCGATATCCGGTACCCGCGTCTGGGTGGTGGAGCTCAACCAGGACGGACAGCTGTTTCATTATCTGCGCTCCGAGGCCGCCCTGCCGGAGCATGCCATGTCCTTTGCCCGCCCGGGGCCGCTGCCACTGCGCCCAGGTGAGATTCTTACAGCCATCGCCGCGGAGGCAACCGATGACCACCGCTAGCAGCGAGACCGCGACGCATTCTTCAACTACCCTCAGGGCCAAGGACTACAAGTCCGAGGTCAAACCGGTCTGGTGTCCGGGGTGCGGGCATTTTGGTGTGCTGGCGGCACTGACCAAAGCCTTCGCCTATCTTGGGCTGCCGAAGGATGAAGTCGTCACCGTCTCCGGTATTGGCTGCTCCTCGCGCATTCCGGCCTATATCGACGGTTACGGCTTTCATGGCGTGCATGGGCGCGCGCTGGCGCTGGCGGCAGGACTCAAGGCGGCCCGGCCGGACTTGACGCTGGTGGTCGCCGGTGGCGACGGCGACGGCTTTTCCATCGGTGGCAATCATTTTCTGCATGCCTGCCGGCGCAACATGGACATGACCTATGTGGTGATGGATAACGAAGTCTATGGCATGACCAAGGGCCAGGCATCGCCCACGACCCAGCCCGACTGGTCGCACAGCAAGCTCACGCCGCGCGGTACCGGCGTGCCGCGGTTTTATCCTGCCGCCATTGCGCTCGCGGCCGGTGCCAGTTTCATCGCGCGCGGCTTCTCTGGCGATCCTAACGAACTGGTGCGCCTGCTGGTGCAGGCACTTGAGCACCCCGGCTTCGCGCTGGTGCAGGTGCTGAGCCCCTGTGTGACATTTCGCCCGGAGCAGAAGGGTTGGAAGCAGGCGGTGCATCCGGTGGCCGAGCCGGCGCCGGACGACCCGGGGAAAGCCGCGAGCTTGATTCAAAGCGACGATGGTCTGGCGATCGGTGTACTCTATGCGCAGCGCCAGCCGGTCTATCAGCCGCGTAATCGCGCCGAGGCCGAGCTTGCGGAGATCGAAGCGGAGTTTCTGCTATGAATGATGCAGCATCCAAACAAGGGTCCCACTCCATCGACTCGCTCGAGGAACTCTGCGCCCATGCGCTCGAACTGGAACACGAATCGGCCGGGCGCTTTCATCAGCTCGCCGACAGCATGGAAGTGCATCACAATGCCGAGGTTGCGGGCCTGTTTCGCGAGCTGGGGAAACTGAGCGAGGCCCATGCCGCTGCAATCGAGGCGCGCGCCCAGGGGCTCGAGCTGCCGCGAATCCCGCCGTGGGAGTTCAAGTGGAATTGCCCCGACGGACCGGAAAGCCACTGTCTGGATGATGATGTCAATTATCTGATGACGTCCACGCAGGCGCTGCGACTGGCGTTGTTTAACGAGCAGCAGGCGCATGCTTTTTATCAAAGCATTGCCGATCGCTCATGCGACGTCCAGGTGCGCGAGCTGGCGGCGGAAATGGCAGCCGAGGAGGCCGAGCACGCGGGTCTGCTAGCTGAATGGCTGGAGCGCGAAGGCGCCGAGGATGGATCAGAGCAAGACGGACCAGCCGAGGATCTCGACCCGCCGAATGTTCCTGAGTAGCGCAGTGGTGGCTTGGCTGCCGTTGATGGGCGCAGCCGGGTGGCCAGGTCCAGACGCAAGAAAGGCCGGAGCTGAACCTGCTAAAGGGTTCAGCTCCGGCCTTTACATTCGACGGGATCAGCCAGCGCCAGGCGCTTGCGCGCCGGCAACTGACCGATAGCAAGCCGAATTACTGCTGGGGAGCGGCGGGCTGCTGCGGGGCAGGAGGAGCACCATAGGGCGCGGGCGGAGCACCATAAGGAGCGACTGGCGCACCATAGGGGGCACCGTAGCCGTAAGGGCCGCCGTAGTAGGGGGCGTCATAGCCATAGCCACGACCGTAACCACGGCCATAGCCGCGACCTGTGCCGCGACCGGAGCCGCTGAAGCTCATGTTGAAGTCGCCATAGCCATTGCCCATCATGTCGTTCCAGAAATCACCAACGCCGTCATTGTAGCCGCCGGGGCCGTAGCCATTACCCGGACCCCACCAAGCATTAGCGGTAGCGGAAACACCAAGAAGTGCGGCCACGGCCGCTGCGGTAGCAAGCTTTTTCATTATCCAATCTCCGTTATGTTGTGATCTCGCGCTAGCGCCAAAGTTGGCACCAACGAAGTTCATTATATTAGCATTTTCTAATGTGTCAAGAGAAAGTTCTGCTGCCAGATCAATCAGGCGGCAAGCATGCTCGCTTAGACCGATGCTGACAGGCCCGGCTCGCGAGCGGATGCGTCCTGAGTTCTTTGCAGCCTGAGTCCGAGAGCATGGGTCACGCGCTCGGCGAGTGCATCCGGTGTTGGCAAGATGACCTCCGCCGGGATGTCGTGCCCGACATGCAACCGCTCGAAGTCCTCGAACCCATAGGACACCATGAAAGGATGCATGCCGGTGCCGACTGCGGCGCGGTAGTCCTTGACCTCGTCGCCACAGGCATAGGCGCGCGCCGGGTTGATCTTGAAGCGTTCGCGCAGTTCGCGGAAATAGGGCAGCTTGTGCTCACTCAGCGGCAGGTGCACCAGAAAATCGAGCATGTCGTGGGCGAGACCATGGCGCTCGAACAGCCGGTGCAAGGTCGCGAGCGGATCATTGGTAATGTTACGGGTGACGATGCCAACTTTCACATCCGGCGCCTCGGCGAGCGCATGGATCAGTTGCTCGATGCCATCGAACATGCGCGCTTCTTCCCGATAGACCTCGGTCAGGGTGGCGACCAGCCCGGTGCGCTTTTGCCAGCCGATTTGCCGGCGCAGGTTTTGCGGAATTTCCTTAAAGCCCCCGAGATACTTGAAGATATTGCGCCGTTTCTGAAAACGCACCAGCGGGCCGATGTCCATACCGTGGTGGACAAAGGTTTTCTCGATGGCGCGAAAGGCGTCGATGGTGGTGCCATCGGCATCAAGGATTACCAGTCGATCATGGCTGTACATGAACGCCGTTTCCGGGAGGCAAGATATCCAAAATTCGTTTGACCAGGGCCGGCCCCTGGTAGATAAGCCCAGTATACAACTGGATCAGATCGGCGCCGGCAGCAAATTTGGCCATGGCATCCTGTGGCGACATGATGCCACCGACGCCAATCAGCGCGGCCTGCTCGCCAAGCGCAGCGCGCAGCGTGGCGAGCAACGCTGTACTGCGCGTGAACAGCGGCCGACCCGACAGGCCGCCGCTGAGTCCGGCGGGTGGGTTGGGCAGGGCGGAGTGGTCGATAGTGGTGTTGGTCAGAATCAGGCCCGCGCCGCCTTCATCGAGCGCCGCCTGGGCGCAGGTGATGGCATCCTCGTCGGCCAGATCCGGTGCCAGCTTGATCAGTAGCGGTCGCGGGTGGGCAAGGCGTTGATTGAGCATCTGCAACGCCGAAAGAATGCGCCGGACATCATCGACGCGCTGCAGATCGCGCAGGCCGGGGGTGTTGGGGCTCGAGATATTGACGACGACATAATCGGCCCACTCGCCGAGCGCGGCAAAGCTTTGCTGGTAATCGGCCGCGGCTTCGTCGCTGCTCGCGCGTTTGGACTTGCCGATATTGACGCCAAGCGGCACCCGCAGGCGATTGCTTTCGCTCTGGTCGCCCTGTTCGCCCTGTTCGCGAAGCGCGCGCAGGCGCTGTGCGACACAGCGCGCGCCCTGGTTATTGAAGCCCATGCGATTGACCAGCGCACCCTGTGGCGGAAAGCGAAACAGCCGTGGGCGCGGATTGCCGGGTTGCGGATGCGCGGTCACGGTGCCGACCTCAACAAAGCCAAAACCCAGCCGCTGCCAGGCCTGCACCGCGGTCGCGTCCTTGTCGAGCCCGGCTGCGAGACCGACCGGGTTGGGAAAGGTAAGTCCCATCAGCTGGCGGCCGAGACTGTTGTTGACAGCAGTCGGAGCGCGTTCTCTCGCCGGTGGGCTAAGCTGATCCAGTACCCTGGCCCAGTGTCCGGCCAGCGTGAGCGTGAGATGATGGGCCAGTTCGGGGTCGAGCCGGAACAGCAGGGGGCGCAGCAGCCGCCAGCTGCCGGTGGTGGATTCGTCTGGCATCATTATTCAGTGGTTATTCCGCGTCAACAGCGATGAGAAATTAGCATGGAGTTGTTTTTTCGGCTTGAGCATCTGGGGCTACAGCTGTTGCTGGCCGCGCAGATGATCGCCGTAATTTTGACCACGACGCACATTCTGCTCAGCGAGCGCGATGTGGCATCCACCGTCGGCTGGACCGGGCTGGTATGGCTCGCGCCTCTGGTTGGCTTGCTATTCTATTGGTTATTCGGCGTCAATCGTATCCAGCGCAAGGCTCACCGGCTGCGCCCCCAAGGCTCGGCGCAGAGCGAGTCGGCGCGCATTGCGGCCGAGGATCGCGCCCAGCATCTGCTCGAGCAGCGCTATCCTGAGTGGGTGCCGCTCGGTCATCTCGGAGATGCGCTGACGCACTCGGTGCTCGAGCCCGGCAACCAGGTGCGCGCGCTGGTCGATGGTGATCAGGCCTACCCGGAGATGCTCTGCGCCATCGATCAGGCGCATCATAGCGTAGCGCTATCGACCTATATCTTCGATATCGACGCCGTCGGGCGCCAATTCGTCGCCGCGCTCGATCGCGCCCACCGCCGCGGCGTGCAGGTGCGGGTGCTCATCGATGCCGTCGGCCAGCGCTACAGCCGCCCACGCGCGCCGAGATTGCTCGCGCGCCTGGGGGTGCCGGTAGCGGCCTTTCTCGACTCCCTGCTGCCGATTCGCAACCCCTATCTTAATCTGCGCAACCACCGCAAGATTCTGGTCGTTGATGGGCGCATCGGCTTTACCGGCGGCCTGAACATCCGTGGCGGCTGCCTGCTGGCCAACCGGCCGCAAAGCCCGGTGCGAGACCTGCACTTTCTGCTTGAGGGACCGGCCGTGCGCGGCCTGATGAGCGCCTTCGAGGTCGACTGGCATTTCACCACCGGCGAGCGCTTGAGCGGGGATGATTGGTTTCCGCCGCTGGTGCCGGTCGGCGACAGCCTGGCGCGCTGCCTGCCGGACGGGCCGGATGAGGACTTCGATGTCATTCGTCGCATGATGCTAGGCGCACTGGCCCAGGCGCGCGAGCGGGTGCGCATTATCACGCCCTACTTCCTGCCCGACCAACTCCTGCTGATGGTGCTCAATGTCACCGCGCTGCGCGGGATTGAAGTGCAGATCCTGCTACCCGAGCGCAACAACCTGCGTTTTGTGCAGTGGGCCGCCCAGGCGCAGGCGGAGCAGATACTCGCCGGCGGCTGTCGGATATTTCTCTCGCCTCCGCCGTTCGATCACACCAAGCTGATGCTGGTGGACGATCTCTGGTGCTTCTTCGGCTCCTCAAACTGGGACCCGCGCAGTCTGCGGCTGAATTTCGAGCTGAATGTCGAGGTTTACGACCGCACCCTCACACGCCAACTTCAGCACCTGTTCGACGCCAAGCTCAGGGAAGCGACAGAAATCACCGCCGCCCAGATGCGCGCCCGCTCGGTGCCGATTAAACTGCGCGACGGAGCGGCGCGGTTGTTGAGTCCTTATCTATGAACGCCTGCTAGCTGCTCACTAACGAGAGACGAAAAACACGATGGATCAGAAGAAACTACAAAAGAAACGCGCTAGGCGCGAACAGAAGCGCCGCCAGGCAAAGACGGGGAGCTCGGGTGGTCAGGGTCTCCTGGCCTTTTCGCGCGATTGGGCCTGGGCCGCGCAGGGCGAGATTGCCGATATCCTGGTGCCGGCGAACCTTTTTGATACCGGCAAAGGAACCCTATGGTTCAGCCGCAAGCTACCTGACGGTCGTCATGCGGTGGCGGCCTTTTTGCTGGATGTCCATTGCCTGGGGGTGAAGGACGCGCTCTATAAGATTGCCGAGGTTGGGGAGTATCCCAACATCCTCGAACGGATTTATGCCCAAGCGCCTGGTGAGATGGAGCGCCCGCAGTTGGAGCGGCAACATCCAAGCTGCGCGCGCAAGCTCATTGAGCAAACGGCCGCCTATGCCAAGGACCTCGGCTTCGAACCGCATGCGGACTACCGCATTGCGCGGATGATTTTCGGTGACATTGATGCCAGCGCATGCCCGGAGTCTTTCACCTTTGGCAAGGACGGCAAGCCCTTCTATGTCGATGGTCCGAATGACACGCCGGCGATGAAGAAACGCATCCTCAAGCAACTGGAGCGACGCTGCGGTCCGGATGGCTACCACTACATGGTCTCGGTATCTAATCAGGACGACGATCTGCTCTGAATAATCTCAGCTCCGAACACCGTCCTTGATCATCAGGGGCCTTGAATTTTCTGTCCGCAAAAACGAGGGAACGCGACAATGACAACTGTCACACTTGATCTCCCCGACGCCTTGGCCGAGCGCGCTGGCGGAGCGGCGCCTATGGGTCGTAGCAGGATGGCATCAGCCTGGCTGACGCCTATTCCCTTAAACGAGTGCTGATCGCGATGAAAACACTGCTGATCTCCAACGCGCGCGTGGTCAATGAGGGGCGGCAGTATGACGCCGACCTACTGATCCGCAACGGACGCATCGATACGATCGGTGCCGATCTTCAATCGCGACCGGCGGACCAGGCCATTGATGCGCGCGGCCACCTGCTGCTGCCGGGCATGATCGACGACCAGGTGCATTTTCGCGAGCCGGGTTTGACCCACAAGGCGGAGATCGCGACCGAGTCCCGCGCGGCGGTGGCCGGGGGCATCACCAGCTTTCTCGAGATGCCTAACACCCAGCCGCCGACGCTGAGCCTAGAGGCGCTGGAGGCCAAGTACCAGCGTGCCGCCCAGGTCTCGCCCGCCAATTTCGGCTTCTACCTCGGCGCGAGCAACGACAATCTGGACGCCATCCGCCGCCTGCCGGTCGGTGCCGCCTGCGGTGTAAAGGTCTTCATGGGCGCATCCACCGGCAACATGCTGGTCGATGACCCCAAGGTGCTTGCGAGTATCTTTGCTGAGGCACCGGTGCTAATCGCCACCCATTGCGAAGACACCCCGCTCATTCGCGCCAATGAGCAAGCCTATCGGGAGCAATATGGCGAGGCGGTACCGATGGAGATGCATCCGCTGATCCGCTCGGAAGAAGCCTGTTGGCGCTCGTCCTCACTCGCGGTAGAGCTGGCGCGCCAGCACAACACCCGCATGCATGTGCTGCATCTCACCACGGCGCGCGAACTCGGGTTATTCGAGCCCGGCTCGCACCGCGATAAGCGCATCACCGTCGAGGCCTGCGTGCATCACCTGTATTTTGACGCGCACGACTATGCCGAGAAAGGCAGCCTGATCAAATGCAACCCCGCCATCAAACAGCCAGAAGACCGCGCCGCGCTGCTTGCCGCAGTCACCGAGGGCCGCATCGACGTGATCGCCACCGACCACGCCCCCCATCTGCTCAGCGAAAAAGACGCGCCCTACTTCGCCGCCCCAGCCGGCCTGCCGCTGGTGCAACACGCCCTACCCAGTTTGTTTGAACATGTGCGCACCGGCGCCCTGACGCTGGAAACCCTGGTCGAGAAAACCAGCCACGCGGTGGCCGATTGTTTCAACATTCAAGGTCGCGGCTACATCCGCGAAGGCTACTGGGCCGACCTGGTGCTGATCGACCCCAACAGCCCGCACGCCATCACCCGCAGCGAGGTCTTGAGCAAATGCGGCTGGTCGCCCTTCGAGGGGCGGACATTCAGCGCGCGCGTGCTCGCAACTCTGGTCAATGGTGATGTCATCTGGCAGAACGGCGCGCTCAATCCGCAAGCGACCGCCGGCATGCGCCTGGAGTTTGGCGCTACGCGCTGACCCGAGCCGACTCGAAGCGTCCTTCGCGCAGCAACTCGAACGAGCAGTCTTCCAGGCAGTCGATGCCGGCGTCGGTCAGCATGCGCTGCAGCTCGGGGGATTCCTGGCCCGGGTTGAAGATGACCCGTCCCGGCCAGATCACGAGGATGGTCTCTGCCGTGGCCAGCGCACGGGCGGGGCTAATCCTCGCAGGACAGCCCGTGCGCGATCAGGCCTTCTTCTAGGTGATCGGAGATCATCGGGTGGGCCAGGATGTACTCGCAGGCGCGAATACTGAAATCGCCCAGGGCTTCATCGACGCATTCTTCCCATTCGTCAATGCTGTAGTCGCCCCGTCCGACCCACATTAATGCCACCAGTTCGGCGCGTTGGCGCTCGCCCATGTCGGCGATGGTCTGACGCATCTGGTTTAAGCTGTAGTCCTCGCTGTGGTCGGCGAGAATTTGCAGTGCCCAGTCCTCGGTGGGGGCGGCTGGTGAATCCGGAATGACGACTTCTTCCTTGGCCTGGAACTCCCGCGCCAGCGCGATGATGCAGCATAGTGTTTCAAGCCGGATATGCAGGTGCATGAGGTCTCCCCAGGTGTGGTGTCGGCCCTTGGTACCTGAGCCTGCGCTGGTGCTGTTCTAGCGCGGGGCGCGGCGCTCTGTTGGGCATGATTTTCTCTCTGTCGGTGGGCAGTTTACTACGGCTTTTGCTATCGCATGGCTGACAGGGCGCAAAGGATGCTGTGATTCGAGTCGCCAGTGACCTGAGCGGCTTTTCGTGTTTGACTTGTTTGGGGGCGAAATATGAACGTCAGTCCGCCTACGTATCCGTAAGGGCTTTTATGTTGATGGCTTCGTGCATGAGGCTGTTGTGTCTTGATCGTCCCGTGGATTGACCCTCTGCTATACTCAGTCGGATGTCCAAATCCAAGCCTTCATTGTCGCCGGATGACTCGCTGACACTTCAGCCGGGCGCGATTACGGGCTTTGCCTGGGCCATGTTGACGGCGTTTGTCGTGCTGTCGCTCCTGGTGCTAGCGGCCATGCCACAGTCGATCTGGGAGCAGTTACTGCTGGCGGCTGCCCTGGTGCTAACCATGATTGCGCTGCGCCCGGTGGCGCTGCGCCACCTTTATGTCAGCAATCTTGGGCTGATCCTGCGTTTTGTGCTACTGACGCTAGGGCTCTTCGTCAGCACCCGCTATTTGCTGTGGCGTGCCTTCTATACCCTGCCAACTGAGGGTGTGGTGGATTTCGCCCTCGGGCTGCTGCTCTATGCTGGGGAAGTCTTCGCTTTCGTCATTTTGATCTTGGGCATGTTCGTCTCTCTGCGCCCGATCACCCGCCCGGTGGCGCCGCTGCCGGCGGATAGATCTCAGTGGCCGAGCGTAGATGTGCTCATCCCTAGCTACAACGAGAGCACCGAGTTGCTCGAGACCACCCTGCTTGGCGCGCGCGACATCGACTACCCGGCCGACAAGCTCAAGGTCTATCTGCTCGATGACGGCGGCACAATCGAAAAGCGCAGCCAGGCGGACCCGGAACGCCGTCAGACAGCCGAGGCACGCCACCAAGAGCTGAATGCCCTGTGCGAGCAGCTCGGTGTGCAGTATTTGACCCGCGAGCGCAATCATTCAGCCAAGGCCGGCAATCTCAACGATGCGCTGCCCAAGGTGCATGGCGAACTGGTGCTGATACTGGACGCTGACCATGTGCCAACACGGGACTTTTTGCGCAACACCGTCGGCTGGTTTCTGCGCAATCCCAAGCTGTTTCTGGTGCAGACGCCGCATTTCTTTCTGAGCCCGGACCCGATCGAGAAAAACCTCGCGATCTTTCAGCGCATGCCGAGCGAGCAGGAGATGTTCTATACCAACATCCAGCGCGGGCTCGACTTCTGGAATGCATCCTTCTTTTGTGGCTCAGCCGCTGTGCTGCGGCGCAGCTGTCTGGATGAGGTCGGCGGTCTGGCGGGCGAGACCATCACTGAGGATGCCGAAACCGCGCTGGAGCTGCATCGCCGCGGCTATGACAGCGCCTACATCTGGCGGCCGATGATCGCCGGCTTGCAGCCCGAGACCTTCAGCTCTCTGGTGACCCAGCGGGCGCGCTGGGCGCAGGGCATGATGCAGTTGTTTTTACTCAAAAATCCACTGCGATCAGGCGGGCGAGTGCATTGGTGGCAGCAGCTTGGCTACTTAAATAGCATGATGTTCTGGTGGTTTCCCTTCGCCCGACTGATCTTCCTCTTCGCACCCTTGGCCTACCTTTTCTTCGGGCTTGGCATTTTTAACGCGAATTTTAACGAGTTGCTGGCCTATATGATCCCGCACCTGATCGGGGTGCTGATCGTTATCGACTACCTCTATGGCAACGCGCGCTGGAGCTTTGTCTCGGAATTCTACGAGACGGCGCTGAGCTTTTTTCTCATCAAGCCCCTGATCACCGTCATCCGTCAGCCGCGCGCGCCGCACTTTGCCGTCACCGCCAAGGGCGAGGTGTCGGGTCAGGACTTCATCTCCCCGCTGGCGCGACCCATCTACTGGCTGATCGGGCTGTCGCTCGCCGGCATGCTGGCCGGTTTGATCCGGGTCGCGCTAGTGCCCGGCAGCCTGGTGACCGACCTGGTCACCCTGTTCTGGAATTCCCTGAACCTGCTGTTGCTGATCGGTGCCCTGGGCGCCCTGCTCGAGCGACAGCAGCGCCGCGCGGCGCCGCGCTTCGACATCGACGCTGAAGCGCACATCAAATGCGGGGACGACTGGCTGCCCTGTCGCACCTGGGACCTTTCGGCCACCGGAATTGGGCTGGTGGTCGATGCCCAAGTGGGCGAGCGCATCGCGGAGCTTTCGCGGGTGCGCGTGCTGGTGCAGCGCGCGGCGGCCGATTTCGTCGAGGTGCATGTGGATATCCGCGACCGTCAGCCCTTCGGTGACGACCTGCGGCTTGGCTGCTTGTTCGTCGGCAAGGACGGCGCCTTGAGCACTGCGGAGAAGGCGACCATCGTGCGCCTGGTCTTTGGCGACAGCGAGCGCTGGCGCACCATCTTGCAGGCGCGCGACCAGCGTGTCGGCATTCTTCCCGCGAGCCGCATCATGTTGCAGCTGGTGGTGCAATATGGCCTCGCGCATCTGCGATTTTTGGGGCGCAACCTGGCGCGCCAATGGCAAGATCGGTGGCAAAATCACCGGCATGGCGAACGATATGCCCCGGGACAGTCCGAGCAGCATCTCCGCTCAGGCTCCGCAGCGTCTCCCGACGCTCACAAGCCGCCGCCCTCGCAACCTCCAGTCACCGCCGCCCTGTCCCTTGCCCAGTCGGAATAACTTTATCGTTTGATGAGGAAAATGATCGTGCACCATGGACTCTGTTTTGGTCCCTCTCGAGGGTTGCCGGGATCGGCGCTCCTGCTGATGACCACTATCGCGCTGTCGCCGATGGTGATCGCCCAGGATGCCGCGCCGCAAGCAGCGGATGCCGCCGCGCCCGCCGCCGTGCAACCGGCAAATCCGCCAGCCGATCAGCCAGCCGGTCAGCCAACTGATCAAGCAACCGACCAGTCGCCTAACCCGTCAAAAAGTCCGTCAATGGGCCAGGCAATAGGTCAATCCACCAAGCAGCCGGACAATGGCGCAGCACCCCTGCGCGCGGAGCAGGACCTGGCCAGCTTCCTGTACGGAAAGACCAGCATCATGCTGCAGGGCGCTCAGGCTCGGGCGAGTGTCACCCTGCCGCTGCCGGCAGCCTGGGATGTCCAGGCCTTCACGCTCAGGCTCAAATACCGCAACTCCGGCAGCCTGGTGCGCGACCGCTCGCAATTACGCGTGGCGCTGAATGGCCTGATCATCGGGCAATTCGCGCTCGACCCGGAACGCCCCGAAGGTGAGGCACGCATTCCTCTGCCGCGCGATCTGCTTGAGGTCGGTTCCAATTATCTCGAGTTCTCGGTCGCGCAGCACACCAATCGGCCGAGTTGCGAGGACCCGAGGGCACCCGAGCTTTGGACGCAGATTGATGCCAAGGCTTCGACTCTGACGCTTGAGTATCAGCGTCTGTTTCCGACTCTTAAACTCTCCGGCATCAATAACTTTGTCAAACGCCATCGCTGGGGGCAAGGCCGTTTGCGCATCCTGATGCCGCTCACGGACGGCAAGGCCGATGCCGATCAGCTGCGCTGGGGCGCGCTGGTGGCACAAGCAGCGGCGATTGGCCTGCTCTTCAATCCGCTCGAGTCTCGGCTCGAACCGCTGCACCCCTTTGCCAAGCAGGTCAACGCGCACTATGGCGACATCGTGCTGGTTGGAACCCGCGACCAGCTAAAAGGTGCGCTGGGAGCGGACTGGGCCGACACCGTCACCGATGCCTATCTGGGTATCCGTAGCAGCCGGGACCTTGCCGGCACGGCGGGCGAAGCCGCAGAACCCTGGGTGGCCCTGGTGGTTTCAGGCCGAGATGAAGCGGAGGTCACACGCGCGGCCACCGCCTTGGGTGTGATGCGCGAGCCACTGCCGGCTATGCCATCAGCCCTGATCAAAACACTGGAGCTGCCTGATATTCCCGACAACACCGGCCCGCGCGCGCTGATTGACGGCGCCGTCGCCAGCTTTGCCGACCTGGGTGCGTCGACCACCACGCTGACCAGCCCCTTGTTGCCGGCAACACTCTTCTCCGGCGAGGGCGGCGATGTGCTGGCTGACTTGCCGACCTCGCTCGGGCTCAATTTCTGGGTGCCGGCGGGCTTCTTCCCGGGCCGGCCGCTCGAAGGCGTGGTGACGCTGAATTTCTCCTATGGCGCGCGCCTGCGCGGCGACTCGGTGCTAAATCTGAGCTTGAATGGCGTTTTTGTGCGCGCCATTCCGCTCGATCAGCCAGCCGGCAGTGTCGAACGCGGTTATCAGATCCGCTTCCCGCTCAGTCTGCTGCGGCCAGGAAGCAATCAGCTCGATCTTGCGCCGATGCTGGTGCCTTCCTACACCGGTGAATGTGATATGCGCCAGGGCGAGAACCTGCTGCTGACGATTGACGCCGAATCCAGCCTGCAACTGCCGCCGGTGCAGCGCCTCGCCACCCTGCCAGACCTGGAATTGCTCGCGCGTGCAGGCTACCCGTGGTTGCGTGATCCCACCGGCAGCGATCTTGCCGTGGAGTTGGGTGATGCCACGCCCGCCACCGCCTCCGCCGCCTGGACCCTGCTTGGCCGCATGGCGCAGATCACCGGGGTGCCGCTGTTTCGGGCCAGCATTGGTTCCAATATCAACGAGCAACAGCCCAACGAGGACCGCGATCTGCTGATGATCGGGGCCGTGCCGGTGCTGAAATCCAAGCTCTGCGCCGCCGGGCCCATCAGTTGCCGTGATGGTCAGGTCCGGATCGACTATCCGGTGCTGGAGGCAGTCATGCCCGCTAAACCGGATAAACAATGGGCCGAGCGGGGGCTCGCCCGCATCGAGCGCTGGTTCGATCCGCCCGAGGGCCGACTGGGCCGCTTTGACGCCCGATTCGGACTGACGGAACCCGGAAGCTCCACCCGGCCCTCAGGCGACCTGCTTGGCGAGCGCGGCGCACTCTTCAGTTTCGAGTCGCCCAATACACCTGGACGCGCCGTGCTGATGCTGACCGCGCGCACCCCAGAGCTCCTGCAAGAGCGCACCGCGCGCCTGGTGCAACCGGACTTCTGGTACAACCTCAAAGGCGGAATGGTGCTCTGGGAGCAGACCGAACAAAGCCTGTTGAGCCGCTTGCCGCAACGCACCTTCACCGTCGGCGAGGTCAGTACCGGCACCTGGCTGAATTATCTGCTCAGTGCCTATCCTGCCGCGCTCATCAGTGTGACATTGTTGCTGGCGGTACTGCTCGCCTCGCTGCTGTTCGTGGTTACCGGGCGTTTCCGCCGCCGCCGTCATCCGCAGGTACCTGAAGATGCTTGATGTCTTTCGTCGCTTCCACCGCATTCCCCGCACCCAAACTGGCGTTAATGATGGGCTCTATGCTGATGCACATGCTCGTCCCGCCGGGACTTTGGTGCCTCGCGCTTGGCGATCAATGCTGGCGCTGATAGTGGTGCCGATACTGGTGTTGACCCAGCCGGCGGGCGCCGCAACCGAGCCATCAGCAGACTGTCCAACCGCCGCCGACCCAGCCAACTGGCAGCGCTATGCCGCCCTGGTGCTGGACCAGGACGGGCGGGTGCGCGACACCGGCAATGGTGGCATCTCGCATTCCGAGGGGCAGGGCTTCGGTATGCGGCTTGCTTTCCATTACAACCAGCGCGAGGATTTCGCGCGCATCTGGCAATGGACGCAGAAAAATCTCTATGTGCGCGGCGATCATCTCGCCGCCTGGCGCTGGCGCCCAGATGCTGACCCCCACGTCGACGACAAAAACAATGCCACCGACGGGGATCTCTTCATCGCCTGGTCCCTGGCGCTGGCCGGGCGCTGCTGGGACAAGCCTGAATATCTCAGCGCTGCGGGCAAAATCGCCGATGACATTCGCGCCAAGCTGGTCCGTCAGACCAAAGCCGGCGCACTGCTGCTGCCAGGCACCGAGGGGTTTGAGCACGATGAGACCCTGACGCTCAATCTGTCCTATTGGGTTTTTCCGGCCTTTGACGAGCTAGCCCAACTGCAACCGAAGGCCAAGGAATGGGCTGCGCTGATTGAATCCGGCGCCGACCTGATCGGCAAGCTGCGCTTCGGGCGCTGGCAACTGCCACCAGACTGGGTGGCCTGGTCAGAAGCGGACGGCTTCAACCTGCCGGATCAGTTCCCGCCGCGTTTCAGCTATGACGCGGTGCGGGTGCCGCTGTATTGGATCTGGCACGGGCAGGCTGGCGAGCCCATCGCGCGCATTGGCGCCTACTGGCAGGGGCAGCAGGGCTGGGCCTGGCAGCCAGACTGGGTGGACCTGAAAACCGACGCCATCAGCAGCAACGCGGCACCCCTGGGCATTGCCTCCATTGCTGGACTGACGCGCTTTGTTGCGACTAGTGGCGATGAGAATCATGGCGTCGCGCTGCTGCGCCTGTCCGCCTTGCCAGATGGCGAGGATTCCGGGCTCGACTACTACTCGGCCTCTTTGCGCCTGTTCACTGCCATGGCCGGCGAGGGCTGGTGCCGGCACTCAGGCAAAGATGGCCAAAGCCCCTGTCTCGGAACTTTCGGCGATGGGCAGTGATCCCGCCCGTGCGCTCCTGTCTGATCGGGCGGCTTTGCTCGCCCTGATTCTTTGGACTGGCCTTCTCGGCTGCGGCCAAGGTGCGAATGCTCAGTCTACTGGCGCCCAAAACAACGGATCTCAGAACACGGGCACCCAGACCGATCAGAACAATCTGACCGGACAACAAGCCAGTCCGCAGCAGGGTGCGACGGATGTGGTCCCCCCCGCCCCAGGTGTCGAAGTCTCGACCGATGCACAGACCGTCGAATTATCAAGCGAGGCAGCGGACGTCAAAGTTCGCGAGCAGAGGTCGGGGGTGGAAGTGCGCAATGCCCCGGACACCGAGGTGCGCTACACCCCACAACCGGGGCAGGACCTGCCGGAACTACCAGCCGGGGCAGTGCGGGCAGCCCAACCCATCTACTCCGCCGGCCGCCGCGCCGAGCCAGCACTCTGGGCACTGTTAAATGCGGGGCGTTACGACGAATTGCAGCGTGACATCGCCCGGCTGCGCAATGAGGACCCCAACTGGCAGCCCCCGACCGAGTTGCTATTCTGGCTGGACCATCACCTGGCCGAGCAGGCGAAACCCTCCGCCCCAGCCGTAGCTGGCGAGCCCGCCGCGCCGGCACGGCCCGATCCTTACGCCGAGGCACTGACCCGCGCCGGTCGCCAGCAAAGCCGCGGCCAGCCGGGAGCGGCACTCAACACCCTGAAGCCCTGGCTCAAGACGATGCAAGCGCGACGCGATGCCTCGGCCATGGCCCAGGTTGGCTGGGCGCGGCTCGCACTGGATCAGCCACAGCAGGCACTGGCCGCCTTCCAGCAAGCCTTGCGCTGGCGCGGAAGCAGCGAGGCGGCCAAAGGCGAACTGCTGGCGCTCTCCGCCCTAGGCGAGCCCGATCCGCTTTTGGCCCAGGCTGAGACCAGCACGCAACGCTGGCCCGCGCTGCGCAAGTCGGCAGCTGGCGCCCTGCGCGCGCTGGCGGTGCGAGAACATCAGCAAGGCGATTATCAAGCGGCGGGACGCCTGTTGAGCGCGGCCCAAGAACTCTCGCCCGCAGATCGCGACACCCAGATGCTCACCGGCTGGAACGACTTCAAGCTCGGCGACTATCGGCGAGCGACCGACACCTTCCAGGCGCTCTACCAAGCCGAGCCGGACAAGCCAAGTGCCGAGGGTCTGCTACAGAGCCTCGAGAAGCTTGGCGACCGAGGCGAACTGCGCGCGCTGGCACAAGCCCCTGGCCCACTGCGGGATCTGTGGCGTCGTGAACAGGCCCAAACCCGCTTTGACCAGAGCCAGTTCCTGCGCGCCTACCGGCTCGACCCGAGCCTGAATCCGGCGCTTGAGAACATCGAAAGCCCGGCACTGGCGCTCGGACTCGGCTGGCGCAGCCGCAGCGGCGATCCGGGCCTGAGCCGCCTGGATGAGCGCACCGAGCCACTGCTGCTGGCCAGCGGCTGGCTAGGTGAAGTCGGCCTGTCCTTGGCTGTCGAGCGCATCTCGCTGGATGCCGGCAAGCCGGATGCCGACGCGCTGCTCGGCTCCTGGCCATCGCGCAGCGCGCAGCAACAATCCTTGGGCCAGTTTTCAGAGTGGCAAGCCGCGCGCCGCGACAACCAGGTCGAGGGCGGCCTGAGCTGGATGCTGAGCCTGAACGATCAGCGCCTGCAACTGGGGGACTGGCAACTCGTTGCCGCCATCGGCCAGACACCGACCGAAGGGGCACTACCGGCGGGCTGGCAGGGTCTGCTCGGCGTCGAGCGGCGCCAGTCGAACTTCGCCTGGACGGCCACCTTCGAGCATCTCCCGCTGCGCGAATCCCTACTGTCCTACACCGGCATGGTTGATCCTGTCACCGGCAATGCCTGGGGGCGGGTGTCGCGCACCGGTGTCTCTCTCGACGGCTGGATGTTGCTCAATCCCGATTGGACCCTGAGCGGTCTGCTGCGGGCGCATGCCTATCGTGGCACCGACGTGGAGGACAATTTCGGCATTGAGGCTGGCCTGTCACTCGGGCGCAACCTGAATCACCCGGACTTCGCCTACTTGACCCTGGGGCCGGCCCTGGAATACCGGCACTTCGAGCGCAACCTCAACCACTTCACCTGGGGCCACGGCGGCTACTACAGCCCCGACCTCGACCTCGGCGTGATGCTGGCGCTCGATTTTCAGACCCGCGAGGCCGCGCACTGGTTGGTACGCGGCTCCGCCCGCGCCGGCTGGCGCATGCAGAATGAAGCCGAAAGTCCCTGGTATCCACTCGGCCTGCCACAAAATGGACTCTCAGCAGGCTTGCTCGACCCAGGCATCAATGGAACCTATGCCGATTCGCGCAAACAGGGGTTGGGCGGCTCACTGCGCCTAGAGGGCGTAATGCGCCTCAGCTCATACTGGCAGCTCGGCGGAACCCTGTCAGCCGACTACAGCCCCCAGTTCGATGAATTCAGCGGCATGCTCTTCGTCCGCCGCCTTTTCAGTCCCAGACCGGCCGTCTTCAGCAGCGATCTGCTGTCCGAGAGCATTTCACCCTGATTCGGGTTTTGTCTAGCTAACGCTCATGGTCCCGGCCAGCCCGGAGAATGAATCCATGACATACACGGTGAAGGGAGCGAAGAGACCGCGTTTCGCGAATCATCTTCGCTGAGCCTGATTCGCCTGAAGTACACCACCCTGCCGGCTTTGCACCGGCAAGATGGTGTTGAACTCGATCAGACAGCTCAGGCGACGGCTTTGGCAGGGATGCTCACAGCGGCGGATTTATCGCCGTCCTTTTTGCCGCCACAGCTTTTGCCGTCGCCAGCCGTAGCGGTTCCCAGAGCGCCAAAGGCAAGGATCAGGCCGAATGCCAGGGTGCCGAGCAGGTTCATGTTGCGCGTCTTCATCAGTGATTCCTCCGTCCGAAGCAGGATAAGCCAAAGGCTGTATTTCAAGAGTCTCTAAAGAGCGGATTGCGAATCCGCAACCGCCTCGAAACTATAGCTATGGCCTGCGGCGAGATTTCCAAGACCTTCGTCCACCAAGACAGCGGCGTTATACTTTGGCAAAACTTGCCAATCGGGAGCGGGCAACCATGGCGACAATCAACATTTCCCTTTCGGATGATCTGCGCGACTTTGTCAACGAGCAGGTCGTGGCGTCAAGCTATACCAGCACCAGTGAATACCTCCGCCAGCTGATCCGTGAGCACCGCGAAGTGGTGAGATTTCGCACCCTGATCGACGATGGTGCCAGCTCGCCGATAGAAGGCCAGTTTGACAAGGGGTATTTCGACGATCTGCGGAGCCGTGCCAAGCACCGAACGACTGCTACCTGATCGGCAGGCCTGATGGCTAAGCCCGTTATCCGCCGCGAGCGCTCAAGCAAAGATCTGGAGGAAGCGGCTGATTTTCATTTTGCCCAGGGCGGCGAGGCTCTGGAGTTGAGGTTTATCGATGCCATCGAGCGAACTCTGCAACTGATTGCCGAACGGCCCGCGATCGGCTCCCTCCGATACGCCCACCCGCTGCAACGCAGCGGTCTGCGATGCTTCCAAGTCAGGCGATTCCCGTACGTAGTCTTCTATGTCGATCTACCGGATCGGGTCGATGTGTTACGTGTCCTCCACCGCCGTCGCGATATTCCGGCGATCTTGCAGAGTGATCGTGGAGATGGCGCCCCTTGAGGAAAAATAGAACGGGAAGCTTACGATTTCCGATCTGGTTGCTCGAGGGCATAGCGATTGCGCCCCTGCGATTTGGCCAGGTAAAGCTGTTTGTCGGCGGCGGCGGTGAGTTGCTCGGGTTGCAGACTCTGGGTGCAGTAGCAGCTGACCAGGCCGAGGCTGACGGTGACATGGGGGGCGGTGGGCGAGGTCTCGTGCGGGATTTTGAGTGCGATGACGTTGGTGCGGATGCGCTCGGCGATGGCTTTGACATCTTCGAGCGCGCCGGTGTCGGGCAGGATGCAGGCAAACTCCTCGCCACCGTAGCGGGCGGCCAGATCGGTGGCGCGCAACAAGGAGCCATGTATGGAGCAGGCGATGGCGCGCAGGCAGTCGTCGCCGCGTAGATGGCCGTAGGTGTCGTTGTAGAGCTTGAAGTGGTCGATGTCGAGCATGATGACCGTAAGCGGCTCGTGGCTGCGCAGGTGGCGCTGCACTTCACGCTCCAGCACTTCGTCGAAGCGCCGGCGGTTGGCCAGGCCGGTCAGGCCGTCGGTGGTGGCGAGCTCCGTCAGGCGGTCGCGCGCGCGCTTGAGCTCGATGTGATTGCCGACCCGCATGCGCACGATCTGGGGGTTAATCGGCTTGGTGATGTAGTCCACAGCACCCAGCGCCAGGCCGCGCGTCTCGGTCTCGATATCGTCGCGCCCGGTGATGAAGATGACTGGAATATCGGCGGTGTGAGGCTCGGTTTTCAGGCGCGCGCAGATCTCGAAGCCGTCCATGCCGGGCAGCATAATATCGAGCAAGATCAGGTCGGGGTTGGTGCTGGCGGCCAACTCCAGTGCTTTGGCGCCGTCGGTGGCGAAGAGCACTTCATGGTCGTCCATGAATATCTTGGCAATCAGCTCGATGTTGATGGTCTCATCATCGACGATCAGAATCCGTGGCTGGTTCATGCGCGTGTGGTCGGGTGATTGGAGGGCGATTGGGTGGCGATGACCACAGTCTAAATCGAAGCCTAAGTAGAAACCGGAGGAGATGACTGGCCCTAACCCTCAATTAGGAGCAGGAGCGGGAACCTGAGCAGACACAGAAGCAGAAGCCGTCCTCAACTGTTCCACGATAGCACCGAGGTGCTTGCTCGCATTAGGGAAGTCCAGTCTGGCGAGCGCGGCGGCCAGCGCCTCAATGTCCGGGGAGCTGATGCGCGCTTCCAGGGATTGTCGCAGGTTCTGAAAGTCTAGGCGCGCATCAACAGCATTTATGTCTAGCTTGTCACGCAAATGTTGCAGGGCTTCGTCGAGGTCTGTTTGAGACAGCTTCGCGACATCGCTCGCCGGATCGGGCGCGGCGGCGGGAATGCGGACCTCCCCGAGCAGTTGGCGGGCAGCGCTCAGCGCGGCGGGCAGCAGGGTTTCCAGGTGCGCAAGAGCGCTGGCGAGTGACGCGGGTAAATTGGACGCAAGCGGCTGGGCATTCGAGCTCTCCGGGAGCGATTGGGCCGTGGCTTCGATGGCGGCTTCCAGCTCGCGCGCCGCGCGGGCGAGTGACTCCAAGGCCAGGGTCGCGGCGGAACCTTTGAGCGAATGCGCCCGCAGCCGCGCCTGCGCCCAGTGCCCGTCTTGCAGGTGTGCGCGCAGCTCTGGAACCAAGTCCGCAAACTCGGCAACGAAGGTATCGATCAGCTTGACCAGCAGGGCGAGGTCGTCGTTGCAGCGGTGCAGCGCGGCGGCGATCTCAAAGGGCGGACAGTCACGCAGCGGCGGAGGGCCGGCTGAGTTATCCGCGCTTGCATGCCCGGCTTCGCGGGTCATCGGCCAACCCGTCGGCTGTCCGGTCGCCCGCTCCACCGGCCAATCCGTCGCCCCGGCGCTGGCCAACTCCGCGCGCAGCCAGCGTGCCAGGGTGGCAACCAGCTTGTCCAGGTCAATCGGCTTGGTGAGATGCGCGTCCATCCCGGCGGCCAGGCTCTTGGCCTCATCACCGCGCAGCGCATGCGCTGTCATCGCGATGATGGGGAGATGCGACTGGTCGGCTTGGCGCTCTTCCCAGGCGCGAATGCGTCGGGTGGCGGTGAGGCCATCCATGCCCGGCATCTGGATGTCCATCAGCACCAGGTCGAAGGGCTCTGCGGTGACGCGGGCGACCGCGGCTTCTCCGCTGTCGGCGGTCGCGATGCTCGCCCCGAAGGGTCGCAGCAACTCCTCAATCAGCACCCGATTCACCCGGTTGTCATCGGCCACCAGCAGCCGGCGACCCTGCAGGTCGAGCGTTGGCGCTTCGGCGGGGACTGGCTCGTGATCGGTTGCGGAATCCGCGACCCGTTCGAACGCTAGAGCGAAGCCGAAGGTGCTGCCTTGCCCCAACTCGCTCCTGACCCAGAGTGTGCCGCCCATCCGTTCGACCAGCTCCCGGCTGATGGCCAGCCCGAGTCCGGTGCCGCCATAACGGCGGGTGATTGAACTGTCGCCTTGGGCGAAAGGTTCGAACAGCCGCGCCATCTGCTCCTCGCTCATGCCGACGCCGGTATCTCTCACCTCGAAGTCCAGCGTGATTGTGTCAGGCTGCTCCGGGGGGGGCTCGTCCTCTTTTGGCGCAGCGGCAGGCGCGACACGCAGTACCACCTGACCCTGCGTGGTGAATTTAATCGCGTTGTTGATCAGGTTGATCAGCACCTGCCCGAGGCGCAAGCGGTCGCCCTGGAGTTGGTTGGGCAGGTCGGGAGCTAGCTCCAAGCGCAGGGCGACGCCCTTCTCCTGTGCCTTGACGCCCAGGAGACGTTCAATCTGGGTGAGTGCCGGGCGCAGGTGGAAGGGCGCGTGTTCGAGCACCAGCTTGTTCGCTTCAATTTTCGAGAAGTCCAGAATATCGTCGATGATCAGCAGCAGGCTTTGGGCGGCTGTCTGGATTTCGTTTAGGTAGTTGCGCTGATGGTCGGTCAGCTCGGTACGCAGTGTCAGGTGTGTCATACCAAGGACGGCATTCATCGGCGTGCGGATTTCGTGGCTCATGTTGGCGAGGAACTGGCTCTTGGCGCGATTGGCCGCCTCGGCACGCTCGGCCATGGTCATCGCCTCCTGACTGGATGCGCGCAGGGCACGGTTGGCCCGCTCCAGCTCCTGGCGGGAGGCTTCGATCACGGCTTCCGCGCGCTTGCGCTCGCCGACATCCTCAAACACCGCGATGCCACCTGAGATGCGACCAGCGTCGTCGTATAGCGGCGCCACGCGCCCCGATAGCCACACCTCGGCCTCGCTGGTGGTGGCGCGATACAGCCCCTCGAACAGACCCTCCTCGCCGTTGAGTACGGCCTGCAATGCGGGAATCAGGCTCCGATCACGCAGCTTGCCGAGATCGAGACCGATCAGCCGCTCGCGCGTTGACTGGAGGATGGTGGCCAGGCGCTGGTTGCAGTCGAGCAGTTGCAGATCCTGATCGAACAGAAACACGCCGGCCGGGGAGCGCTCGAACAGCAGCCGGTAGCGACGCTCGCTGGCGCGCAGAGCCAGCTCAGCCGCCCGGCGCGCGGAGATGTCGCGGGTGACACCGTAGTAGCCGCTGATCTGGCCCTGGTCATTGCGCATGGGCGCGACATTGATCTCAGTCCAGAGCCAGCCACCGTTCTTGCATTTCTGCTCCAGCTCATAGCATTGGGTGCTGGTGGACTTGGCCTGGGATTCGCGCTCCAGACGCTGGGCGTTGGCCTGCTGGATCTGCTCAATGCCCTCGGGCTTGAGCAGGCTCCAGACGGTCTGGCCAAGCACCTCCTCGCGCGGGAAGCCGCGCAGGCGCTCATCGGCCAGGCTGATGTAGGTGAAGCGCAGATCACTGTCGAGATGCCAGATGATGTCGCTTGAGTGCTCGGTGAGATGGCGGAATTTCTCCTCGCTTTGGCTCAGCTCGTGGCGAATTCGCGCACTCTCTGCCAGGCTCGCGCGCAGGCGGCGATTGATGCGCCGGAACTGCCAGGTAATCGCGAAGCTGAGCAGGATGAGCACCAGCGCGCCGCCCATGGAAAGCCGCAGCCAGGCGGGCAGTGCGCCGCGTTCGGGCGCGCCATAGAGCATGTCCGCGACCGGAAAGTCGCGTTCCAGCATGCCAAGATCGGCATAGACGGCGGCGATGTGCTGCCAGCGACCGGGGTTCATATAGCCGATCTCGACCAGATCGGCGCGAATCAGCTTGGCGGTCTGCTCGGCCTCGAAGGTCAGGAAGGCCCGGCTCGGTGGCGGGTCGCTGATGTCGCGCGCCAGAATGTCGTCTATGACCTCTTGGGGGTGAGCGAGCGCATAGGCCCAGCCGCGCAGACTGGCGTCGAGAAAGGCGGCGACCCGACTCGGATGCCGGTCCAGTTCCGCCTCGCTGGTGAAGAGATTGTCGCCGTAGAAGTCGATCCCGGCCGAGCGCGGCGAGTAGATGGAAAACGGCAGCTCGGCCTGTTGCAGAAAGAAAACTTCGTTGGTTGAGTAGGCAGAAATGGCCTGGGCGCGCCCGTCGATCAGATCGCGGAAGTCAAATTGGTGCTCGATGATATCGATGGTGTCGAGCGGCACGTCCTCGGCCGCCAGATAGGCGAGCAACTCCTCGGCCTGGCGCTCGATCATCACCGGTTTTCCGGCCAGATCATGGATGCTTTGCAGGTCGTTATCGCGCCGCGCGAGCAGCACCAACGGCGAGTGCTGAAAAATGGTCGCCAGCGCCACCACCGGCTGCCCGGCGGCGCGCGCAAGCAGCAGGCTGCTGGTGCCGATGCCGAATTGCGCCCGACCGCTGACCACCTCGGCCACCACGTCGGTGTCGGGGCGGGCTTCGATCAACTCGACCTCCAGCCCGGCGTCACGATAGTAGCCCTGGGTCTGGGCGGCGTAGTAGCCGGCGAACTGGAAGGCGTGGGTCCATTTGAGCTGCACCCGCACCGGCTCGAGCGCGATGCCGGGGGCGGCGTCCAGCAGCAGGGCGGCGAGCAAGCCAACCAGCAGCCCGTGTTGGCGCATGCGGCGGCTGGTGATCTTCATGCCTCAGTGCTCGCGGCCTTGCCGCCATGGAGGCGATCGAGCAGCTGACCTGCGGCGGCAAAATCGAGCCGCTCGATCGCCGCAGCCAGATCATCCAGGGCCAGTGGGTCGCTTGCCTGCGCCAGCAGCGGGCGCAGCTCGGCAAAGGTGCGCCGCGCGCTGATCCGATTGGCGGCAAGCTGCTCGCGCAGCTCCGCCAGACGCGGGCCGATGAGGACGATGGAAGCCGGGGACGGGGCCTGATCGATTGCCTGGGTTGCTTGCCGGTTCGTTGCTGGGCTCGCTTCTGGGCCTGCTTCTGGGCTGGCGTCTGGGGCCTGTTCGGGTTCATGCGCCGGCGCCCTGTCGCACAGCGCTTGTGCGGCCGCGAGCGCGGCGGCGAGTTGCTCGCTCAAGCGTTCGAGTGCTGCGTCCCTGTGCGCGGCAGTGCGTGACAGCGCGGCATCTTCCTTCTGCGCCGACAGTGCTTTTTCAAGCGCGGCGGCGGTGCTGGCGAGCTCGCCGAGTCCCAGGGTGGCAGCGTTGCTCTTAAGCGCATGGAGTTGCTCGCTCGCGGCCCGTGCATTACCGGCCGCAAGCGCGTCACGGATCTGCGCATCGGCCTGCTCAAAGCCCTCGACAAAGCGCGCGATCAGCCGCAGCAGCAGGCGCTGATTGCCGCTGCAACGGGCGCTCGCCGCGCGCAAATCAAACGGCGGCCAGTCCTCAGGCAGCAAACCCCCGGTATCCGGCGCTCGGTCGGGTTGCTGGAGCTCAGAGTCGCGCGGCTTGTCGTCGGCCAGAGCGAGCACGGTTTCCGGATGCGCTGGGGCCGGATGTGCGGTGTCCGGATGCGCTGGGCCTGGCGGCAGCCAGCGCTTGAGCATGGTGGACAGGCTGACAGGGTCGACGGGCTTGGTCAGGTGATCGTTCATGCCCGCGGTCAGGCTCTTGGCGCGATCTGCGGTGAGTGCATGGGCGGTCAGCGCGATGATGGGAACGCCCGGCGCCTGCTCCCCTTCGGCGCGACGGATGCGGCGGGTCGCCTCGAGTCCGTCCAGCTCCGGCATCTGAATGTCCATAAAAATCAGGTCGAAGCGCTGCGCCAGCGCGAGCTCGACGCCGGTTAGCCCGTCGGTTGCGGTGGTGACCCGGACGCCCAGCTCGGCGAGCAGCGCCTTGGCCAGTTCGAGGTTGAGTCGGTTGTCCTCCACCACCAGCACATGGCGACCGCGCAGGCGCGCCCGGTCCAGGGCGGACAGCTCAGGCGCGCCTGGGGGCGCGGAGGCTGCCTCGGCGCGCGAGTGCGGCGGCATCCGCGCCGGTTCGCGGTCGACACGCAGGCGCACGGTGAAGCGGAAGCAGCTGCCCTGCCCGGGTGTGCTCTCGACCTCGATGCGACCGCCCATGCGCTCGATCAAGCTCTTGCTGATGGCGAGCCCGAGGCCAGCGCCCCCATAGCGGCGGGTGGTGGAGCTGTCTCCCTGGGAGAAGACCGTGAACAGACGCGGAAGCTCCTGCTTGTCGATGCCGATACCGGTGTCCCAGACCTCGAATTGAAGCACCTGCTCCTCGGCGTCAGGCGCGGCTGGCAAGGCCGCGACGCGCACGCCAACCGCTCCCTGCTCGGTGAACTTCACCGCGTTGCTGGCGAGGTTGGTCAGCACCTGGCCCAGCCGCAGCGAGTCGCCGATAAACTGTGTCGGTGTGCCGGGCGCGACCTCCAGGTGCAGCGCGAGCCCCTTGCGCTCGGCCGGCTCGCGGATCATGGCCCTCAGGGTGTCGAGCAGAGAGTCCAGCACGAAGGGCCGCTGTTCGAACTCCAGGCGCTCGGCCTCGATCTTGGAGAAGTCGAGGATGTCGTTCAGCAGCGCCAGCAGTTGCTGGGCCGCCGTCATGGTCATGTCGAGGTGCTCGCGTTGCTCCGGGTCGACGGCCTTGCGCTGTGCGAGGTAGGTCATGCCAATGACCGCATTCATGGGCGTGCGAATCTCGTGGCTCATGTTGGCCAGGAAGCGGCTCTTGGCTTGGTTGGCCGCATCGGCCTCCGCCGCCATGGCGTTGGCGTGCTGGATCGACTGATTGAGCGCCTGGTTCAGCCGCTCCTGTGCCTCGCGCGCCTGGCGCTCGCCGAGATACTGCTGGTAGCGACCGAGGGTGGCGGCAAAGTTATCGGCCGCGAGTTGCAGCAGCGCGCGCTCAGTCGGGCTGAAGGAGCGCTCGCGCTCGGTATCGTCGAAACCGACAAAGCCAATCAGATCGCCATCGACGCGCATCGGCTGCATCACACAGGCATTGATGGATTGGGCTTGCAGTAGCTCGCGCGCATCGGCCATCGGTGGCGGCAGCGCGTCGAAGGAGCTGAGGTAGAGTGGCTCGCCGACCAGGAATTGGTCGATCAGACCGGGGAAGGTTTCGAAGGGTACGTTCTGTAGTTCGTCGATCTTGCACTGGACACCCTCGCGACACCATTCGTGCGTGTTTGACCAGGTTCTGGCATTAAGGTCGTTGCTGAAGATGTAGGCGCGACCCGCGTTCAGATGGGTGCCGAGGATTTCCAGACAGCGCGTCAGTCCCTCGTCGATGGTGTCGATCCGTAGGCTGGCATTGGCGAGCGCGAGGCGCGAGGCGATGGCGTGGAAGTCGGTAATTTCTTGCAGGCGCGACTCCGCCTGTTTGCGCTCGGTGATGTTCACGATGATGCCGTCGAGCCACTCGAGCCGCCCGTCTTCGACATAACAGCCGCGTCCGGTTTCCTGCACCCAGAGGCTGCCCCCGTCGCGATGAATGATCCGATAGCTGAGCTCGAAGGGCTCGCGCGCGCTCACGGCCCAGTGCACTTGTTCAGTGACACTGTCGCGATCCTCGGGGTGGATCAGGTCCTCATAGCGGCGCGGCTCCTCGGCCAGAAAGTCCGCTGCCGGGTAGCCACTCAGGACCTCGATGCCGTCGCTGATGTAGTCCATGGGCCAGCCCGGCTCGTTCAGGCAACGGTAGACCACGCCAGGGACACTCTGGACAAGCGAGCGGAATTTGTACTCGCTTTCGCGCAGTGCGCGCTCTTTGGCCCGCGTCAGATTCAGATTGGCCGACAGCGCTGCGGCCGCCTGGGCCTGACGGCGCAGCAGATGCAGCAAGGTCGCAAGCAGTCCGCTCAGCACCAAGGCCGCGAGGGTCCAGCTCAGCATCTGCTGCTGGCGGTGATCGGCAATGGCAGCCATCACAGGCGCGATGTCCTCGCTGATCATCACCGCCAGCGGCCAGTCCTCCATGGTGCGCACCGAGACCATGCGCGGTGTCTCTGCGGTGGACTCGATGATGCGCGATGCCATGCTGCTGGGAGATGCCATGCTGCTGGGAGTGGCGTTCAGTGTGGCGATTTCTGGCACGACGCGACCGACCATGCGCGGCTGCTGCTGCGGTTGCTGCGCGATGATTTCTCCCGCGCGGGTCGTAATGGTCACCGATGTTTCGGGCAGTTGGTCGGTGAAGGCCAGAGCCTCGGCGAGCCACTCCACGCCCATGATGGCAACCACGGCGCCGGCGAATTGATCCTGCGCGTCGAGTACCGGTCGGCTCAGCGCGAGGAAATGATGAGCGGGGTAGATGCGCGAGCCCATTAACTCAGACAGCAGCGGCGTGTCGCGCGGGTCATCGCGATGGCGGACAAAATAGCTGCGATCGGCCACTTCGGGCGGTTCGCCCGGCGACGCCCAGGCGATGATGCTCCCGTCACGGTCAAGCAACAGGAAGTCGAGCACCACCGGCACCTGATCGCCATGCGGGCGCATCACGGCAGCCGCCATAGCGGGGCCGTCGGTTATGGGGCGGATCTGGCGCATTTGCACCAGCGTGCGGTCAAGCTCGGCTAAGCGCGCGAGAACCAGCGACTCTTCAGTGACTGCCAGGCTCTCGGCGCGGGCTCGCGCACTCTCCAGCAGGTGGTCTGCGAGGTCGCGCGTGCCGATGAGATACTGGCTGACAAAGAGACCGAGCAGCAGTAGCCAGAGCAGCACAATTGCAAGCAGTGATTGCCGCTCCCCGCGCGAGCGAGCGGCTCGCGCGGAAGATTCACCCGCAAGTCGGGGGGCGTCAGGCTGTTGGGAGGGTTCGTTCAGCGGAATTCAGGTCACGACATCTGGTGCCGAGCGCCCGGTACGGGCTTCGATCTGCGCGAGTTCGCGCGCGATGAGAATCAAGGGCTCGAGCGCAAGCTGCACGTCCTGATCATGTTTTTCAGGGTCCGGCTCGAAGCGCTCAATATAGACCCGCAGGGTCGCGCCCGAGGTGCCGGTGCCGGACAGGCGCATGACGATGCGCGAGCCGTCCTCGAAGCCGATGCGAATGCCCTGATTGGCTGAGATGCTGCCATCGACTGGGTCGGTGTAGCTGAAGTCATCGGCATAGGCGACCTTGCAGTCGCCGAATTGGCGACCGGGCAGATCGGCAAGCAGCAGGTGCAGGTGATGGACCAAGCCTGTCGCTGCCTCGCTGTCGACGCCTTCGTAGTCGTGGCGGGTGTAGTAGTTGCGGCCAAAGCGCCGCCAATGATCGCGCACGATGGTCGCGACTGACTGGCGCTTGGCGGCAAGTAGATTGAGCCAGAAGAGCACCGCCCAGAGGCCGTCTTTCTCGCGCACGTGGGACGAGCCGGTGCCGAAGCTCTCCTCGCCGCACAGGGTGATGCGCCCGGCATCGAGCAGGTTGCCGAAGAACTTCCACCCTGTTGGCGTCTCGAAGCAGTTCACCCCGAGTGCCTCAGCGACACGATCGGCTGCCTGGCTGGTCGGCATGGAACGCGCCACCCCGGCAATGCCGGCCTTGTAGCCTGGCGCGACCTCGGCATTGGCTGCGAGCACCGCGAGGCTGTCGCTGGGGGTGACAAAGAAATCCCGCCCCAAGATCATGTTGCGGTCGCCGTCGCCATCGGAGGCTGCGGCAAAGTCCAGCCCCTCGGCGCCCTGGGTGAGTTCCACAATCTCGTGCGCATGCACCAGATTGGGGTCGGGATGGCCACCGCCGAAGTCTTCTAGCGGGATGCCGTTGATGACGGTGCCGGGCGCAGCGCCGAGGCGGTTTTCCAGGATTTCGGTCGCATAGGGGCCGGTGACAGCATGCATGGCGTCGAAGCACATGCGGAAGCTGCCGGACTTGAACAAATCGCGAATGGCATCGAAATCAAACAGCGATTCCATCAGCATGGCATAGTCGGCGACCGGGTCGATGACGCTGACGCGCGTGTCGCCGAGTTGAGAGTCGCCGATCTGGTCGAGATCGATCGCGTCCGTCTCCAGGGTTAAGTAGCGCTCAATGTCGGTCGTGCGTTGATAGATGGCATCGGTCACCGACTCGGACGCGGGGCCGCCGGATGCGACATTGAACTTGATGCCGAAGTCTTCATCCGGTCCGCCGGGGTTGTGGCTGGCCGAGAGCACGATGCCGCCCTGGGTGGCATGCTTGCGGATGATGCAGGACACCGCCGGGGTTGAGAGAATCCCGCCTTGGCCGACCAGCACCCGCGCCACGCCATTGGCCGCGGCCATGCGCAGAATGGTCTGGATGGCCTCGCGATTGAAGTAGCGCCCATCGCCACCCACGACCAGGGTGCCGCCGTGCAGGGTGGCCTGGGTGTCGAAAATGGCCTGAACGAAGTTCTCGAGATAGTGCGGTTGTTGAAAGACTTTGACCTTTTTGCGCAGGCCCGAGGTGCCCGGTTTCTGCCCCTCGAACGTTGGTGTGCTGACAACTTTTGGTTCCATCTGCAAAACCCTTGAAAACGCGGTGGATAGCCTCTATCGACGGGCGCGACGAGGAAGCTGTGGAACCCTGATTGTAACCCCATGATCCTGTGCGACAATGGGCGATTGATTTTGGCGTTGGCTGCCGCCAGTGGCCGACTGGAAAAAACATTGAGGTAAAACCGATCCATGACAGACTCTACTCAGCCAGACTCTACTCAAAAGGAAACCCTGGAATTTCAGGCCGAGGTCAGCCATGTCCTCGACTTGGTCATTCGCTCGCTCTACTCCAACAAGGAGATCTTCATGCGTGAGCTGGTCTCCAACGCCTCGGACGCGGCGGAGAAGTTGCGCTTCGAGGCGCTGACCGATGCCAGCTTGTTCGAAGATGACCCCGAGCTGCGGGTGCGGGTCCTGGTCGATAAGGACGCCGGCACCGTCACCGTCTCGGACAACGGCATTGGTTTGAGCCGCCAGGAGGTGGTCGAGACCATCGGCAGTATCGCCAGCTCCGGCACCCGCCGCTTCGTCGAGGCGCTCAAGGACCGCCAGGGCGCGCCTGGGGATGGCGCCAAAGAGGATGACGCCAAAAAAGAGGGCACTAAGGAAGGCGATGCCGCCACTGACGGCACCCTGATCGGCCAGTTCGGCGTCGGCTTCTACTCCGCCTTTATCGTCGCCGATAAGGTCACACTCGTCTCCCGCCGCGCCGGCCTTGGCGCCGAGCATGGCGTACGTTGGGAGTCCGACGGCCGTGGCAGCTACACGCTCGAGACCTTAGACAAGCCCGGCCGCGGCACCGATGTCATCCTGCATCTGAAAGAGGACGAGAAGGAATTTGTCGACGACTGGCGCCTGCGCTCCATCATCAGCAAATTCTCCGACCACATCGCCGTGCCGGTGGAGATGCTCAAGCAGGACTTCCGCAGCGACGAAGAGAAGGAAAAGGACAAGCAGGAAGGCAAGGAGGATGCACCTGAGTACGAGCGCGTCAACACCGGCCAGGCGCTATGGATGCGCAACAAGTCGGATATCTCCGATGACGACTACAAGAGCTTCTATAAGCACATCTCGCATGACTTTGAAGAGCCGCTCTCCTGGGCGCACAACCGCGTTGAGGGCACCAACGAGTACACCACGCTATTGTTCGTCCCCAAGCGCGCGCCCTGGGATATGTGGGACCGCGACCAGAAGCATGGCGTCAAGCTCTACGTGCGGCGCGTTTTCATCATGGACGAGGCCGACAAGCTGATGCCGCACTATCTGCGGTTTGTGAAGGGCGTGGTGGACTCCAACGACCTGCCGCTCAATGTCTCGCGCGAGATCCTGCAACATAACCGCAAGATTGACACCATTCGCGGCGCCAACGTCAAGCGGGTACTCGGCCTGCTCGAGACCATGGCCAAGGATGAGCCCGACAACTACAAGGCCTTCTGGAAGGAATTCGGCCGGGTAATCAAGGAAGGCCCGGCTGAGGACTTCGCTAACCGTGAGCGCATCGCCGGCCTGCTGCGTTTCTCCACCACGGTGGGCGAGGGCGATGAGCAGGACACCTCGCTCGATGCCTACATTGAGCGCATGAAGGAAGGCCAGGACAAAATCTACTACATCACCGCCGACAGCCCTGCCGCTGCGCGCCACAGCCCCCACCTGGAGGTGTTCCGCAAGAAGGAGATTGAAGTCCTGCTGCTCTCCGACCGCGTCGACGAATGGCTAGTGTCCAACCTAAGCGAATACAAAGGCAAGCACCTGCAGTCCGTCACCAAGGGCGAGCTGGACTTAGGCGAAATCGGCGCCGCGGAGGAAAAGGAAAAGACCGAGAAGGCCGAGAAAGAGCACAAGGACCTGTTCAAGCGCCTGAAAGACGCCCTTGGCGACCGGGTCGATTCGGTGCGCCCCTCCAGCCGTCTGGTGGATTCTCCGGCCTGCATCGTGGTTGGCGCCCATGACATGAGCGCCAACCTCGCGCGCGTGCTGAAATCCGTCGGCCAGGATGCGCCGGATAGTAAGCCGATCCTGGAGCTGAACTTGGACCACCCGATGGTGCGCCGGCTGGAATCGGAAAGCGATGACAGCCGCTTCAAGGACCTGGGCCTGATCCTGCTCGACCAGGCCGAACTCGCCGAAGGCGGTCAGCTCGATGATCCAGCAGCCTTCGTCGGGCGGCTGAACAAGCTGATGCTCGGGCTGTTTATGACCGGGGGCTGATGCACGGCTGTTACCTGGTGCCGGCTCCGCGTCCCGCTGGGAACGCGGAGCCGGCTGCTGTTGGTGCTGGAACGGGACCGGGAACGGGAGGGGCAGCCAAAGTTTGCTCCGCACCCGCCTCTGTGGCAGCCTAGCGCGGCCAACTTAAACTACTATGAGGGCTTCAGCACATGCGCGTCATTCTTCTTGGCGGGCCGGGGGCAGGTAAAGGTACCCAGGCGGCTTTCATCACTGAGCATTTCAAGATTCCGCAAATTTCCACTGGCGACATGCTGCGCGCGCAGGTCAAATCGGGCAGCGAGCTGGGCAAGGCAGCCAAGGCCATCATGGACGCAGGCGGGCTGGTGTCGGACGACATCATCATGGCCATGGTCAAGGAACGCATCGCCGAGGACGACTGCCAGAATGGCTTTTTGTTCGACGGATTCCCGCGCACCCTCGCCCAGGCCGATGGGCTTAAGGCCGGCAAGGTGTTTGTTGACGCCGTTGTCGAGATTGCTGTGCCGGACGAGGAGATCATCAAGCGCATGTCCGGGCGGCGTGTGCATCTGGCCTCTGGGCGCACGTATCACGTTGTTTTCAATCCGCCCAAGGAGGAAGGCAAGGACGATATCACCGGCGAGCCGCTGATCCAGCGCGACGATGACAAGGAAGAAACCGTCTGCAAGCGCCTCGAGGTCTATCATGAGCAGACCAGTCCGCTGATCAACTACTACTCGAGCTGGGCCGAGCAGGGTGGCGAAGGCGCCCCGCGTTACTGCAAGGTTGAGGGGGTGGGCGGCGTCGATCAAGTGCGCGAGCACATCCTCAAGACCCTGTCCTGACGCAATGCCGATGCGCGTGGCCCGCGTGACGACCGGGCGCGCGGGGCCTTGCTGTCGGGCTTGATGGCAAGGTGATGACAGCGCACCGACGGCGCATCACTGCAGTCTGCGGGCGATTTTTTTCGTGTAATTATATTGCGCTATGAGCTGTGGCGCGGCTCCTGTCGGAGTTGAGCGAATCTGTTACACTGGGCAGCGTCTTGTAACCAGATGCTAAACAAACAGGAGTTGGTCATGGCAGTCATCGAATTGACGAGTGAGAATTTCGAGTCCACGATCACACAAAACCCCTTTGTTCTTGTTGATTATTGGGCGCCCTGGTGCGGCCCCTGTCGTTCGTTCGCGCCTGTCTATGAAAAGGTCTCGAATGATCACGAAGACATCGTCTTCGCCAAGGTCAACACGGAGCAAGAGCAACAACTGGCGGCGCATTTCCAGATTCGCTCCATTCCCACGCTGATGATCTTCCGCGATCAGGTCATCATCTTCTCGCAGGCCGGTGCGCTGCCGGAGGCATCCTTCCGCGATCTGCTGACCCAAGCCAGCGAGCTCGACATGGACAAGGTGCGTGCCGATATGGAGCAACAACAGGCCGCGGCCAACAGCTGAGGCTTGGCGTTCGCGAATTTCACCCGCCAGAGTCTTCCAGAAAGAGTCTTCCAGAAACTGTGCCTGGCATTGCGACACCCTGGCTCCGTGGCCCCACGGTCGGCGCCCTGCTTGAGTTGCTGGAGGAGAACTACCAGCTGCTGTTGTGCCTGGCACCCGACCTGCGCCGGTTGGCGGGAGGGCATCGGGCGTCCGGGCAGGGCACCGACCTGTACCTTGATGTCATCGACCAGGCGCGTTACACGACAACCCTGCGTCTCACCTATCGCTTCCCGTCCCAGGATGACTCCCTAAGCCAAAATCATTTGGGGTGCCAAAATGACCCCCTGAATGGTGAGACCGACCAGACGCAAGCCTGGCATGCCGACCCGGACGCCTACTTGCGCGTCTGTCACGATGCCCGACAGGTCGAGGTGATCTCGCTGCGTCAGACCGTGCTGCCGCTGTTTGGAGAAGACCGGCTGGCAACGCTGCAGTCAAAGTGGGACGCGAACTGGTTTCTCGCAAAATGGCTGGGGTACTGCGTGCGCGAGGACTACCGGTTCTTCCCGGCCCGCCCGCGCCCGCGCCCTGCCAAGACGTTGGATTCCGCGCCCGCCTGCTGACAGCTCGACATGGTTGAAAAATATTCGCAACCCCGATGCTTGACAATTGTTCGCTTAAAACCTAGTTATAGGGTAGGGTATTACAGCCGTCATGCGATGGCGGCGAATGGACTTGGGGTATGCGATCATGAGACTTTCCACCAAAGGCAGGTACGCGGTGACGGCGATGCTGGATCTGGCGTTGCACGACGGCCAGGGGCCTGTGACACTCTCGGGTATTTCAGAAAATCAGGGGATCTCTCTGTCCTACCTAGAACAGCTTTTCTCCGCCTTGCGCGCCAAAAGCCTGGTGCGTGGCGTGCGCGGGCCGGGAGGCGGCTATTACCTGGGCAGGGAATCCAGTGAGATTTCCATCGCCGACATTATTTGCGCTGTCGACGAGTGGGTTGAATTCACACGGTGCGGCGGGCGGGAAAACTGTCGCAACGGGCAGAAGTGCCTGACCCACAGCCTGTGGGACCAGCTCAGTGACGAGATCTTCGGCTTTTTGAGTAACATCTCTTTGAAAGACTTGGTCGAGCGCGGCGGCAAGCGTGATCCGCTGTTTTCACCCAATGTGCATCTGGCGGCTGACCCGCTGAAAAAGCAGGCTGCCTGAGAGGAATATGAGTCACTTGCCGGACTTGCTCGCTGATACCCAGGATCTCCTGACTATTGGTGACTTTGTTCGCTGGGCCACCAGCCGCTTTCAGCAAGCCGGCCTGTTCTTCGGCCATGGCACCGGCAATGCGCTCGATGAGGCCTGCTGGCTGGTCGCGGATGCCTTGCATCTCGATCTTCCGCTTGGCGGCGATCTTTACCCCTGCCGACTCACTCCAGGTGAGCGTGACGAGGTTGCGGCCCTGCTGCAGCGTCGAGTGCGCGAGCGCATCCCGGCGGCCTACCTGACCGGGCATGCCTGGTTTGCTGGGCTTGAGTTTTCAGTCGATCAAAGCGTCATGATCCCGCGCTCGCCCATTGCGGAGCTGGTTGAAGCCCGGTTCGCGCCCTGGCTCGACGCGGAGCGGATGACAGCGGTGTTAGACCTGTGCGCCGGCAGTGGCTGCATCGGCATTGCTGCGGCTGCGCATCTGCCGCAGGTGCGGGTCGATCTCGCAGAGCGCTCGCCGGCGGCCCTGCAGGTCGCGGTCAGCAACCTGCAACGCCTGACAGACGCCGCCGGGCTCGAGGACCGGGTGCGCGTGATTGAGTCGGACTTGTTCACCGCGCTGTCGGGATTCCAATACGATCTTATCCTCTCCAATCCGCCCTATGTCGGCCAAGCCGAGCTTGCCACCCTCCCGCCCGAATACGCCCATGAGCCGGTGGCTGCCTTCGCCGCCGGCGAGCAGGGGCTTGATTTGGTTCTGCGCATTCTTCGCGATGCGCCGGAGTATCTCACCGACCAAGGGGCGCTGATCGTTGAAGTCGGTAACACCGCAGCTGTGCTACAGGAGCGGTTGCCGCAGGTGCCATTCCTGTGGCTAGAGTTCGAGCGCGGCGGCGAGGGCGTTTTTCTGCTCCATCGCGAGCAGCTGATCGATTATCATGGGAAGTTCGCACAGGCAGCGACAGCGAACTGACGCTTGCAATAATTCAGCGCCAATGATGTTGTGCCGACCAATTCATGCCAACACTTTCATATTAGACCCATGCTTGACCAAACGCAGACCTCCCAAGCGCAGATGGCCGATCAGCGCACCGTTTTCGACCTCGACCTGATCAAGCGCTACGACCAGAGCGGCCCGCGCTATACCTCCTACCCCACCGCGGTCGAATTCCACGATGGCTTCAACGAGGCCGCCTACCGCGCCACCTGCGAACGCAGCAACTCGAGCAAGCGTCCGCTGTCGCTGTATTTTCACATCCCTTTCTGCGACACCCTGTGCTTCTACTGCGCCTGCAACAAGGTCGCCACCAAAGATCGCAGCCTCGCCCAGCCTTACCTCGAGCGCATGTACCGCGAGATGGAGATGCAGAGCGCGCTCTTTGATGATGACCGCGTGGTCGAGCAACTCCACTGGGGCGGCGGCACCCCGACCTTCATCAGCCAGCAGCAGATGCGTGAGCTGATGGATCAGACGCGCAAGAATTTCCGCCTGCTTGATGATGACAGCGGTGAGTATTCCATTGAGATCGACCCGCGCGAGGCCGGAGGCGACACCGTCAAGCTGCTGCGTGAGCTGGGCTTTAACCGCATGAGCCTCGGCGTGCAGGATTTTGACACCAAGGTGCAGAAAGCCGTCAACCGCATTCAGACCGAGGCTGAAACCATGGCAGTGCTTGAGGCCGCGCGCAAGGTTGGCTTTGGCTCTATCAGCATCGATCTCATCTACGGCCTGCCCTTCCAGGACCCGGATGAATTCAGCAAGACACTCGATAAGGTCATCGATGCCGCGCCCGAGCGGGTGTCGGTATTCAACTACGCCCACCTGCCATCACGCTTCAGCCCGCAGCGACGCATCAAGGATGATGATCTGCCGCCGCCTCAGGTCAAACTCGACATCTTGCAAATGACCATCGAGCGCCTGACCGACGCCGGTTGGCTCTACATCGGCATGGACCATTTCGCCCGTCCGGACGATGAGCTGGCGCTGGCGCAGCGCAATGGCACCCTCTATCGCAACTTCCAGGGCTACTCCACCCATGCCGACGCCGACCTGATTGGCCTGGGTGTCACCTCCATCGGCAAGGTGGCCAACACCTATGGCCAGAACCAGCGCGAGATGGAAGCCTACAACGCCGACATCGACGCCGGCCGCCTAGCCGTCTTCCGCGGCATTGAGCTCAATCGCGACGACGAACTGCGCCGCGATGTCATCACCCGCCTCATCTGCAACTTCAAGCTCGACTACGCCGAGGTCGAGCGCGTGTGGGACATTCAGTTTAGCGACTACTTCGCTACAGGCCTGAGCAAACTGAAGAACATGGAAGCCGATGGCCTGCTCGAAACTGACGCTGGTGGCATCCGCGTCCTGCCCAAAGGCCGACTACTCATCCGCAACATCTGCATGGCCTTCGACGCCTACCTCGAGGCCAAGCAAGGGCCGGTTGGCTTCTCGAAAGTGATCTGAGCGGGGCGCTCAGGTGGATACGGCAGGAGAGGGTCGAGGAGGAGGGTAAAGACACGCGACCCAAGCAAAACCTGCTTGAGTCTGTATCTGCGGGATAGCAGCGAGTGAGCAATTAGCTCACCGCTGCTATTCAGTTAGCAATTTCCAGTTGGAAATTATTTCTTGACAGCAGGCCAGATCGTCACATCGGCGGTGAACTCGCCAAAGTCTCTCACAAGCAGGCTGTCTTTGTGGACAAGGACGGAGCCTACATTGTCGAAGAGTTCAACGCGCGCTTCATTTGCGACACCGCGACTGGCGATGACCTCAACTATGCCGTCGCCATTCAAATCTTCTGCAGATGGCCGGACAGCACCTGAGCTGCCACCGTATTCTTGACCCGAAAGCTCCGCAAAACCAAAGGGCAGCAAATAGCCATCCGGCTCCGAGTGGAAGAGTTCCATGGTGCCGTCAGCACCCTCACCGAGGCCAAGAATGACGTCGTCGCGTCCGTCCTGGTCGAGATCCCCGGTTGCTGGCCAGGTTTCCCCGTTAACGCCGGCATAATCAAGCCAGCTCAAGGAAAAAAACTGGTCGTCACTGCCTAACAAGGCGCTTGGCTGCCCGGGTTCGGAGGGAGTCATTCCGGTGATGCCATCTTTAATGACAAAATTCCCGCCACCGTTGCTATTGGCAATGTTCGCAGTCGTGCCAAGGCCGATAATCAATTCTGAAACACTGTCGCCGTCGATATCACCGAGCGCTGGCCGTGTTTCGCCGTTCATCTGTGCGTACTCTGGCCAGCCAACTTCCGTCCAGCCGGAACTCACAAGGGTACCATTACCCTGGTCGTCCTCCTGGTAGGAGAAGACTTGCATCATACCGCCACCGCCGGCACCGAGCCCGACGATAATCTCGGCGCGGCCATCACCGTCGATGTCCCCGACCGCAGGAAGGGTCTCACCGTTTTGGCTGTTGTAGTCGACCCAGTCGATTTTTCCCCATGCCAAGGGCGTGAGGTCGTCATCGAAAACCTGAAAAATACCGCCCGGAACACCGGGAACGCCTTGAACAGGTCCTAGCCCAATGACCAGCTCGTCGCGGCCATCACCGTCGATGTCACCCGTTGCCGGGCGAGTTTCGCCGCTCAGCGCGTTGTATTCTGGCCAATCCAACAGGACGCGGTTTTCTTCGAGCCAATCAGGACTCAAGACCGATGTCCATCCACCATCTTGCGGGTAGGGACCGAACCCGGTGAGCAATTTTGGAATCACCGGGGCTTCGGCGGTGGCTGGCGAGAGGTCTGTGCTCGGGTCGCTACCATCGGCGAGGCTGCGTCCGCTAGCCTTTCTGCTGTTTGCCTGTCTGGAATTACCGACAGCACCGGCAGGGGAGCGAATTTGGTCTGATCTCGTGGGTCGAACCTGAGATTGGGTTTGAGGTTGGGCCTGGACCTCGTTCGATGCGGGCGACTCATTTCCTTGGCCGTCGTAAGCAGTCACAATAAAGTAGAAGGGCTGGTTGCCAGCGAGGCCACCAATACTATGTTGGGTGGTTTTGCCGACGTCGATGACCTCGGTGTAAGTGCCGGAGGCATTTCCGTAGTGGACGCGATACCCTGCCACTCGGCTGTCATCAACCGGGTCCCATGCAAGGTTGTATGTGGCTGCAAAAACGATCGAACTCGATAAACAGAACAACCCGCACAAAGCAGTTGTGGTATGCTTTGTGCTAGTATATCTTGTGCTAAATGCCGCCATCGTCTGGTAACCTCCTGTAGGTTCTGCCCTCGGGGTTCTATCCTAAATAATAGCAGGTTCCCGGAAAAATACGTCCTAAATCAGCCGCGTTCACTTGGCCGGCGATTGGTTGTTCGTGGATAAGTGGTCTGCGTCGATCACGGTTCCTAGCACTCGTAGCCCGAGGTAACGCGCCATTTGACGCTCGGACTTGAACGCTGCGTTTAAAAGCTCCTTGATGCCAACGACCAGCAAGAAGGTGATCATCAAGGCTGCAAAAGTGATCAGTGCTGGCGTCAGTTTTGCCCAGTGGAACGGAGAGCTTGCGCTGCCGGTGACAATGGATTGTTCCGGGTTCAGCACTGCTTGCGCCGGGGGTTGTTGGCCGTCGGCGCTTGAGCCTTCCGGTGTCGAAGCCGGTGTCGAAGTTTGGCCCGCGCGAGTGCTGCCGCTCTGAGCGCGTCTGATGAGCCGCTGGGAAAAAAATTCGACCAAGGCGACCCCAAGGGTTTCGCTCTGACCTTGGTAGCGGATGCGCAACTCCCCGGGCGAGGTGCGCTCGAAGGTCATGGTGTCGTGCACCACGCGGCCTAGGGCAAATTCGTTCAGCTGGACGTTATCAGGCAGCATTCCGGTCAGGCTCAATTGCTTACGGAGTTGCATCGTCGCGAACTGTTCGTTGAATAAACCCTCTGGCTCAGCAAGCAGCTGGGATAGCGGGATGACGTTGACCGGGCTATCGCTTGCTGCGATGGGCGGATCGCCCGCGAACGAAAACGCCTGGTATGCGAATGAAAGGTCCGGGCGGATGACGGCCCAGCCGCCGACGAGAAGCGAGACCGCAACAATGACCAACAGCCATGCCTTGTGCGCAACAATTGCGTGGCGGTATCGTCGAAAAAAGAAAAACATGGATTTAGTGCCAACCTAGCGGGTTTTCTGGGGGCGGAGTTGGTTATTCACAACGCCGAGGATATTCACGCCGGCACCCTCCAGTATTTTTTGGGATCTCCGGACATTTTGCCTTAGGGAAACGCCTGCTTGTACAACGAGAACCACGCCATCGGCGATTGCGCCGAGGATGACCGGGTCCATCATCTGGCGATTGGTCGGTATGACCGATGACGCATCAATGATGATAAATTGGTAAGACTGCTTGGCCTCCTCGATCAAGCGAGTGGCGATTTTGTACCAACCGCTGACCGAATGCGGCTCTTGGCGGCCGTGATCGGCAGGCGCTGTGATCATGTCGCAGTTTTCGATGCCGGTGGGGCGTGCAAGTTCCGCCACGCTGGCCGTTGTGTAGCGGTCAATCGTTTCCCCGATACCGAGTCCGAAGTACCCATGCAGGGCGGGGCGGAACCAGTTGCAATCAACCGCCAGAACAGAGCCTCTCCCCAGTAGCGCCGCCGACGCAGCAAGGGTGGCGGTCGTCAAGGTTTTCCCCTCATCGCGACATGCGCTCGTGACCAGCAGCGAGGCCGTCGGCTGGCGCCCGAGGGCATTGTCAACAGCGAGGAAAATTCGCCTTGATTCAGCGGCTTGCTCAAGGACTTTGCGGCGGTCCTCCAGCTCCTTCATGGTTCCGCTCCTGGCGTCAACTGCGCGCGGCACCATGCCCGGTTGCTCAAGATGGCAAAGGCGTCGTCAGGGCTCGGAGGCTGAGGTACGTCAGATCTCATGGGGCGGATCTCATGGAGGGCGGGACTCTATTAACGGTTGGGTTCGATATTGATCAATATCGGACAGAACAGCAAAGGTTACAACCAATCTCGGTTTTCAGCAACGACCGGGGCCAACAATTGAGCGGGGCATGGACGCTCATCGCCTTCTCAAAGGCCTGCTTCGGGGTGATAATGCCCGAGAAGGCGCCAAGACTGCAGCTAGACTGCGGCGGGGCGCTGCGCGAGCAAAACTGGCATGTGTCGGTCGGTGCAGGCCAAGCGCTTGATTTTTTATAGTCTACAGATAGAGGGAGCGACACTATGCAGCGGCAGCAGTTCTGTTCACGAGGGACATGGGCGACTTGGCTCAAGGTGGGGCTGTGCGGGATGGCCGTCCTCTCGGTTTCCTTGGCCGCGATGGCCAACGATGTGGCCGAGCCGCAAGGAGCCCCAGAAGCAACGACGGCCGAGTCCGTAGGTTACGGTCTGCAGCCGGGTGACATTATCCTCATCTCAATCTGGGGCGAGGAAGGGCTGGATCGGCCGGTACTGGTTGGCCCGGATGGGCGGATTTCCTTTCCGCTGGTCGGAAACCTCCAGGCTGGTGGGCGCACTGTCGAGGAGCTCACCGGCATTATCGCCAAGCGTGTCTCCCGATATGTGCCAAACCCGTTGGTGACCGTCAGTCTGCAAGACATCCCTGGTAACCGCATTTATATCCTCGGGCGGGTCAATAAGCCGGGCGATTTCGTCATCGGCCGCGACGTGCAGGTGATGCAGGCGTTGGCGATGGCTGGTGGCTTGACCGCATTTGCTGATCGAAAATCTATTAACGTGCTGCGCACCGTGGACGGCAAGCAGTTGCAGATTCCGTTCAACTACAAGGAAGTCGAACGCGGCAAGAACCTCCAGCAAAATATTCCACTTCAGGCTGGCGACGTCATCGTCGTGCCCTAGGCGGGACTGCTTGAACGAGCCTTAGCGACGGGCTTTCGTCTGTTAGTAGAGTTAAACCCAACCAAAGCGGTTGGGTTTTTTTTGAAAAAAAGACTGGCGGAATTCTCTATTTCTCATATCCTTGGAGGTGTAATCTAACATTCAGTCGAGAAAAAGGGGTTGAGGGCGTTGCCAAATCAGACTGCAGTGCGTTTGTGGCTTAGGCCTCGGGATTTGGCTGGCAGCCGGCGGGCATGGTCCCGCTCGTGGCTTCTGGCGCTTGCCACGCTGCTGCCGTTATCAGCATCAGCGCAGGATTGGTACCTGCAGCCAAAGGCCAGCCTAGACACCTTCTACGACGACAACGTGCGACTGACAACCGTCGACGCGCAAAGCTCTGCTGGCGCGATCGCCAGCGCCGAGGCTGAATTCGGCCGCCGCACCGAGGTCAGCGAGGTCGCGATCCGCAGCGAAGTCAGCAATCGCACCTATGACGCGGTTTCTGAGCTCAACAGGACCGACGGATTGCTCGAGTTGAACTCAGCCTATCAACTCGAACGCAACGGCTTCGGCCTCGACGCCCTTATCGACTACGACTCGACCCTCACCAGCGAGGTGGCAACCTCCGGTTTTGTGCAAGTCAACAAACGCCGCACAAGTCTATTTGCTGCCCCGTCTTGGACTTACTCGCTCACCGACCGCGCCAGTCTTGAGTTCGGTGCCAACTACACAGACGTGACCTACGAGGATGTTGGGGAGATCCCCTTGTATAACTATCGCATGAGCGGCGGCAGCATTGGCGGCACCTACCTTTGGAGTGAACGCACGCAGCTTTTTTCCCAGCTGACTTTCGACCGCTACGAGGCCGACCAAGTGGGCACCAGCTCTGATACAATTGGCCTGCTTGTCGGTGGCGCCTATGCGATTTCTGAGCGTTTGTCGTTGACAGCGCTGGTTGGTCCACGATTGGCTACGTCTGAAACGCCAAGTCCACTCGGCGGCACGGAGACTCAGGACAGCACCGGGGTGCTGGTGGATCTCTCGGTCGAGAAGCGTTTCAACGTCGGCAAACTGGAACTCTCGGGTTCCCAGGCACTCCTACCGAGCAGCAACGGCGATCTCGCGAGCACGACATCCGCCGGCTTAGATCTTGACTATCCGATCGGTGCGCGTTGGTCGCTGCTGGTTGGCGCCGATGCCTACCGCAATCGTAATCCCGACGGTGAGGAAAGCATCAATGACCGTGATTACGTCTCGCTCGAGCCGCGGTTGCGTCATCAGCTCGGGGATTGGTGGCAACTGGACCTTGGCTACCGCGTACGTTACCAGAAATACACTGAGCAACAGGAGAGTGCCTTTTCCAACGCCGTCTTTCTCAACCTGGGCTACACCCCAGCGCCGCGCTGAGTGGATCGCCCCCTGGGCTTGGCTTTCCTAATGGCCGCATCGGACCCTTGCCTTTATGTTTATGTTTACCGACAGTGAAAGGAATCCTGCAGTTGCCTCGGCAACCCCCTCTGCGCTTCAGGTGTTAGATTCGCCCGGGTCCTCGGCTCCCCACATGATGGAAGAGCATGCGCTCAGCCTCGACGACTACATTGCGATCCTCAAGCGCCGCAAGTGGCAGCTCATCATCCCCGTGGTCGTGCTGTCGGTGATCGCCATGATCACTGCGGTTTTGCTGCCGCCGACTTATCGCTCAACGGCCACCATTCTGATCGAACAGCAAGAGATCCCTGACGAACTGGTTCGCTCGACCGTCACCAGCTTCGCTGACCAACGGGTGCAGACCATCAGCCAGCGGGTCATGACCACCGAGAATCTCGGGAAGCTCATTGAAAGCTATCATCTTTATCCGGAGTTGATGCAGCGCTACGGTCTGGTTTCTGCCGTCGAGCAGATGCGCGAAGATATCAAGCTCGAGATGATCAGCGCCGATGTCATCGATCCCCGTAGTGGTCGCCCAGGTGAAGCGACCATCGCCTTCTCTCTGTCTTTCGAGAGCGAGTCGCCCGCCATGGCGCAGCGCGTCGCCAACGACATCACCTCGCTCTTTCTCAGCGAGAATTTGAAAGACCGTCAGGAATCGGCCAAACAGACCGCAGTCTTCCTGCAAAACGAGGCCAACAAGCTCGCCGATCGGCTTTCCTTGCTCGAGGCGAAGTTGGCGGAGTTCAAAGAAAAGCATGGCGATAGTCTGCCGGAGCTCAAAGCGCTCAACATGCAACTGATTCAGCGCACTGAGGATCATTTGCGCGACACCGAACAGGCGGTGCGCACCCTGCAGGAGCGAAAAATCTATCTGGAAGGGCAACTCGCGCAGATCGATCCCTACAGCGAGCTGTTCTCTTCCGATGGCAGACGCGTGCTCGGGCCGGTGGATCGGCTGAAGGCGCTCGAGGCGGAGTATGCGGAGGTGGCGGCGCGTTATTCGAGCCAGCATCCTGAGCGCATGCGCCTTGAACGCGAAATCGCCACCCTGCGCCAGCAAGTCGGGAAATCCGCGAATGTCACGGCAGGGCTCGAGCGGGCCTTGGATGCGCAGCAGGAGGAACTGGCGGATCTGCGCAAGCGCTACTCGAACGAGCATCCAGACGTCAAAGCCTTGACCAGTGCCATCGCGATTACCAAACGCCAGCTCGCGACAGCAAGGAAGGCTGGTTCAGCTGATCCAGCAGGCGTGTCCGACGCTGATAATCCCGCCTACGTTCAACTCCAGGCCCAATTGCACTCGGCAGACGTGGAGCTGCGCTCGCTTCAGGAATCTCGCGAGGAGACCCGCACCAAGCTTGCCGAGCTGGAGCAGCGCATCACCAAGGGCCCGAGAATCGAGCAAGAGTACCAGGCATTGACGCGCGACCATGAAAATGCCATGGCAACCTATAGCGAGGTCAAGCAGCGCCTGGTGGCAGCCGAACTCGGCGAGGCGATGGAGACCGAGCGCAAAGGGGAGCGTTTCTCCCTCATCGAGCCACCGCTATTGCCTGAGCAGCCGGCGAAGCCGAACCGGCTCGCGATCGCCTTCCTTGGGCTGGTGCTTGCGTTTGGCGGAGGCGTCGGCAATCTCGCGTTGCGCGAGGCGTTGGACAGAAGCGTGCACGACGTCCGTGACATGGAGATGATCATCATGGCCCCACCCTTGGCTGTGATCCCCTTCATCGAGACCGAAGCCGATATCCGCCGGCGCAACAGGCAGAGGTTGCAGCTCATACTCGGCAGTATTCTTGCTGTGACATTGGTAACAGGCGCTGTGCATTTATTCGTAATGCCGCTTGACGTCGCCTGGTTCAAGGTTCTCGACCGGGCAGGTCTGTTGAATACCGCCCCACCTAGCGCGCGCTGATATCGGCCATGGAGCGCATAAAAGAGGCATTAGAGCGCGCTCGGGCTGAGCGCGCGGCTGCGCGCCTGGATGACGGCACCGAACTGTCGGCGCTGCAAGCTGACGTGCAAGCCGATCTGCAAGCCGATCTGCAAGCCGATGTCCAAGATGACGAGGTCGAAGAGGCCGAGGACGACAGCAGCGGTGTGCAGGTTTCCTATACAAAAACGCGAAACCTGAGCGTTAATTACGAACGGCTGCGCGCAAAGCGCGTGTTAATCAATGAAGCCCGCAGCCCCATTGTCGATGCCTACAATATTTTGCGCACGCGCATCCTGCAGCGGCTTCGACCCAACGGGTGGAATGCCGTCGCGGTCACCAGCCCGCGACCCGGTTGTGGCAAGACGCTCACATGCATCAACCTCGCCATCAGCCTGGCTCGGGAGGTCAATCAGACCGTACTCCTCGTCGATCTCGACTTGCGCCGCCCATCTGTGATTCGCTACTTCACCGACGAGGATCTGCCTGGAGTCAGCGACTACCTCCTCGAACAACATGAACTCGCTGAGATCCTGGTAAATCCGAGTATCGAGCGTCTCGTGATCTTGCCAGGGCATAGCTCCTTCACCAATTCCTCGGAGATGCTCTCCACACCGCGGATGGTGCGTCTCGTCACCGAACTCAAGACGCGCTATCCTGACCGTATCGTATTGTTTGATATGCCACCCTTGCTGACCGGCGACGATGTTCTGGCCTTCTCCCCCTATATCGACGCCATCATGCTCGTGGTCGAGGCTAGCGGAACAACCCGAGATGACCTCAGGCGCGCATGGAATTTACTCGATGGGAAGCGCATCCTTGGCGTGGTGCTGAACAAGGCTGACGGCGGCTCGGCCGGCGACGGGTACTATTAGCGAAAAAAACCAAGCAGCGCGCAGTTGACTTAGGCGGCCCACATGTATGACAAGTTTTACGGATTCAAGGAAAGGCCTTTCTCCCTGCTTCCGGATCCGAGCTTTCTGTTCCCAGGTCGTCAGTACCGCATGGCCTATTCGCTGCTAGGGTACGCGGTGGTCAGCAAGGCGGGGCTTGCCGTCATCACAGGTGATGTCGGGTGCGGTAAAACGACGCTGGTTCGCCAAATGCTCAATCAGTTGACGAATCGTGTCACTGTTGGTCTGATCACCAACACCGCCAACATGAAGGAAAACCTGCTCAAGCGGGTGCTGCTGGCCTTTCGCCAGGACTACACGGGCAAAGAGTCAGTCGAGCTGCATGAGGCCTTGGAGAACTTTCTCATCTCCGAGTATGCCCGTGGCCAACGGACAATCCTGATTGTCGACGAAGCGCAGAATCTTCCCATCGAGACACTCGAGGAATTGCGCCTGTTTTCCAATATCAATGCAGACAAAGACCAGGTGCTGCAACTCCTGCTGGTCGGGCAGCCCGGGCTCAAGGAAAAACTGGAACGGCCCGAGTTGCAGCAGCTCGCGCAGCGGGTGGTTGTGAGCTACCACCTCAACCCGCTGACCGAGCAGGAAACGCCGATCTACATCCGCTACCGCCTCAGACACGCGCGGGGCAATCCGGCGATATTCACCGATGCGGCAATCTCCCTGATTCACCAGCACTCGGGCGGTGTCCCGCGTCTCATCAACGTTCTCTGCGACATGGCGCTGGTCTACGGCTTCAGGGAGCGCGCGAAAACGATCGAAGCCCCCCTGGTGCAGACCGTCATTCAGGATCGCACCGGGGGAGACCCTGCCGGCCTGGTCTGACGCAGTCCGTGGCGTTGACCCGAACAAAGCGTCTGCAAATAGTTGATTTATATAGCTTTTATGGACGTTATTTGAAAGCCTTTATCGCACTCTGCACCTCTGTCATCCGACGAATGGCATTGATAAATGTGACCAGCGTCACTATGATTGTGCATAAGAGTATATTTTTGGGGTGATTGCCGGCAGCGAAAGCGCTAAGTGCAAAGTCTTGCGATGAAAAAGACCAAACTCCTGCTCATAACGACGGCTGTTTTAGCAGCTGCGAGTGTCGCGGTGGTGCCAAGGCTGGCTCCAATCCTCCTGACGGACGGGGACGCCGATAACAGTTCTGGCAGCAGCAGCAATAAAACATCGGGTCCTGCTTCGGGCGCTTTGAGCCAAGCCGCTTTTGGCCACGCAGGGAGCGCGCCGCAGGTCCACTTCGCTTTTCTAGGCGGTATATCGCGCTTTAGTCAGCACTTTGACTTACTGAGCAACAATTTTACGTTCCAGTCCTGCCCCCTTCCGGACGGCCCAGGTTGGGGGGACGGAACAAACAGCGACGACCAGCAGTCGATCTGGTTTGCGACGGAGCCAAGCGAGAGTCCAGCGCCCGCTGATGGTGGCAACAGCAAGCTCGGCCAGAGCAGCAACGTCCAGTATGGCCCTCTTGGAGACGGTGCCCTGTTATGGACTGGGTTATCGAGCAGCAGCAATAATTCGAGCGCAAGTCAGGCCAGCGCGAGTCATAGCGGAGACCAGCAGACATTTTTGTATCAGAGCGACACAGATCAGGCAATTGCAGCTGAGACCACAGGGGGTGGAACAGCCGGCGCCGGCAGCCCGCCGAGTCCCGGCCCGACAGCAGTGCCCATTCCAGCTGCATTTGTCCTCTTCGGCTCCGCGTTGGCGCTCCTGCTGGGGCTTGGGCGGCGGCGCCAAACAAGCGTATTTTCTTAATATCAAAATGTTAGACTGTTACTCTGGGTAAATCTTGATCATCTAAGCATTTTTATAGACGAATACAATATCTTAAATTCCACCAGGTGAATGATCATGAAAAACTTAGTCTCTTATAGTATCGGTAGCATGATGCTCGCGGCGTCTATGGCCGCTTCGGCCGGGTTCGTGATAGAAGGCGGAACGGCGAACACACTGACGTACAGCACAGAGCTGCCGCACAATGGCTTCAACCCAAATGGGTTCGGTGCTGGTAAAGGATATGAGGGAGAAGTTGGCGTTGTCGGGGCCAAGGTCAATTGGTATGGGAATGCGTCTGATGTAACTTGGACCTTGGAGTACCTCGGTAAGGAGGCGAGTTGGAACAATGAGTTCAATTTCTCCGCAGTAGACGGTAACAGTTGGAAGTCTATTTTCACCGTTCAGGGATCAAAAGTTGGGGCCACGGAGAGCATTGAAGGCGGAAGTTTCGGTTTTCAGTTTCTTGCTGACGCAGGTGACAAAGGGAGTGTATCCAATGCCGAAGGGCGTGATAGCGCGCCGTATTTCTGGGCGCAAACGTACGACGAGGGCAATACCCTGGTTCTGTGGTTCTCGGATGGCGGTGCCGGCAATGATAAAGACTTTGACGACATGGGTGTGAAAATCAGTGCCAAAGTCTCTAGCGTTCCAATTCCTGCGGCGCTACCCTTGTTCATGTCCGCCTTGGCCGGCTTAGGCTTCGTCGGCTTCCGTCGCCGCAAAGCCTGAACGACAATCTTTATTATGCACTCAATGAGTGCTTGCGGTGGCAGTGTTTCTCAGTAGGCTTAACAATGGCTCGTTTTAGAGCAATACCAGCTAACACAATAGACTTGACGGCTGCAAGAGGTGTAGAACGATGAAAAAATCTATCTTTGTAGCGGGCCTAGCGCTCGCAACCTTGACCGGTGCCAATGCGTATGCTGCGGCTATTATCACAGAAATGCCATATTATGGTGCATACTTCACCGCTATCAAAGCCGCCGGTGGGACCGTTGAGGATTTTGAAAAGGAAAAATATGTTAAAGGGCCATGGAACAACAGCTGGGGCAGCCCCGTTGGCGACTTCTACGGGTTGGGCGGTACTGGCAGCGGAACCACCTGCCAAGCCTCTGACAACTGTGAGAAAATTGCTCTAACCGACTACTCAATTAACGGTCAATACGGCATTTTCCCTAACGACCAAGGTAAAGCGCTTAATTCAAACGACAAGGGCGGAATACAATGGAACGTCAATAGCGCAACTGGGTTTGATATGGTCGCATTTGCAATCCGTGACGCGGCTGACCAGTCGGGAACGCAGTTCAAAATCACGGCCATGTCGGCTGACGGTGGTACCATTTTCGCCGAGCAGTTGTTTACAGGTGGATGGGATAACGAAGAAGTAAATGTGTTTGAGATTAAGTTTGATACCGTGTTGAATAATGCGATAGTCAAGCTGGAAAGTCTAAAAGCAGATGGTGCTACTTACAGGTTAAACGATGCTTTTACGCTTGATGCCGTATCAATGGGTAAAACCGCCGTTCCTCTGCCAGCAGCCGCTTGGCTGTTCCTAAGTGGTTTGGGCGTGCTGGGCGCAATGCGCAAGCGGAAGCAGGTAGTCGCCTGATCTCGAAAGACGATTTTTTTAGCAGCGCCTTTCTAAAGGCCAACATACCCTCGTGCGAAAGCACGGGGGTATTTTTTTTCAATAAGATGCGGCAGTTTTCTTGACCCCTTCAGAAGGCTTGACCTAGCTGTGGATTGGAATTTGAAATTGATACCAACCGCCAGCTGCCTCAGCTTTTCGGAAAATGCGCGCGTCCCCCTGCATTTTTTGCTGCTACTTGCACTGACACCCGGTTCCCGAGCAAGCGGAGACGGTGATCTTTCGATCACTCTTCCGCGTCAGCACCTAAGCCCGGCTGAACTCGGGCTGATCATCAACGATCTCGATCCGCTCAGCCGCCACATCGGCGCCTACTATGCCGAGCGTCGTCAGATTCCGGAAGCGAATCAAATCCACATCCGCCTAGCGCCCGAACCGGTGATCAAGGCCGAGGCCTTCGCCGAGGTCTACCGCCAAGTCCAACAACAAACGCCCGAACAGGTCCAAGCCTACGCCCTGACATGGGCCGAACCCTACCGGGTTGACTGCATGTCGATCACCACCGGCTTCGCGGTGGGCTATGACCCGGCTTTCTGTGCCGATGAGTGCAATCTCACCCGACCAAGCCCCTACTTCGCCACCAACAGTCAGGCGCCCTACGATGACTACCGCTGGCGACCGACCATGGCTTTGGCGGGGGAAAGCTTCGATGAGGTCAAGGCGCTGATTGATCGCGGTATCGCGGCGGATGAGACGCGGCCAGCGGGGACGGGCTACCTGGTCAGCACCGATGACGCGGCCCGCAATGTGCGCGCACGACAGTATCAGCGCGTCATCGGCAGCTTTGGTTCCATCGTGCGTTTGGAGCAAGTCGAGGCCAATGCCATCCGGTATCGCCCGGACGTGCTGTTTTACTTTACCGGGCTCGTGCGGGTACCGGATATCGACACCAATACCTATCTGCCAGGGGCCATTGCCGATCATGTGACCTCAAGCGGCGGCGTGCTGACGGGCTCCCGGCAAATGAGCGCGCTGCGCTGGCTGGAGGCGGGGGCGACGGCCAGCTATGGCGCCGTGGTGGAACCGTGTAACTTTCCGGCAAAGTTTCCCAGTCCGGCGGTGCTGATCGCCAATTACCTCAATGGCGCGACCGCGATCGAGGCCTATTGGAAAAGCGTGGCCATGCCTGGGCAAGGCATTTTCATCGGCGAGCCGCTCGCGCGCCCCTACGGCGGCTATGCGCTTGAATACCAGGCCGGCGAGGATGATGCGGAGGGCGATCACTGGCGCTTGACAACCTATGCCCTCTCCCCAGGTCGCTATCGGCTTGAGAGCGCGCTCGACCCGCTCGGTCCCTACGAGGGGCGCGGCACCTTTGTGAAAAAAGGGGCCGCGCCGGCGGTGCTGGAGCTGCCGGTGGAAGGCGCGCCCGTCTACCGCATTTTGCCCGCGTCCCCGTGAGGATGCGGCGGAGCGGCCAAGTGACTCACTAGAGCTGCTCGGCTAGAGTTGCGCGACTAGAGTTCCTCAAGGGTCGCCTGTGCTTCCTCGCTACCGGGGAAGGGGCTGCCATCGGCCAGCGCGCGCTCAAGTGCCGCGCGGGCCTCGCTGGTGCGACCGAGGGCCTGGTAGGTCATACCGAGGTGGTATTCCAGCTCCGGGAAGGGGTCATCAAGCTGTGCCGCTTGGGTGAGAGTGGCGAGCGCGGTTGCGTAGTCGCCATTCTTGTAGTAAGCCCAGCCGAGGGTGTCGAGTAACACTGGCTGCTTGGAGTCATCGAAACGCTTGGCGAGTTCCAACGCACGCGCGGCCTGGGCCTCGTCAAGATCGGGCTGCATCAGCAGCATCATGGCAAGATTGTTGGCAACCACATCGGCATTCGGCGCTTTGTCGAGCACCTCCTGATAGACCGCAATGGCATCACCGCCGGATTTCTGGATCAGGTTGCCGAGATTGTAGAGCAGGAAGGCATTGCGCTCGGTGGCATCCGCGCCCTGCTCGAGTGTGGCGATGGCGGCGTCAAGATCACCACCGCGGTCTTGTACACTGGCAAGCCCCAGATATCCGGTGGGCGACTGCGGATGCCGCTGGATGATGTCACGGTAGGTCTCAGCAGCCGCCTGGTCCTGCCCGCGCGCGCTCTGGATCTGTGCCAATAGCTCGGCGGCGGCAATGCTGGTCGGCAAATCGTCGACCAAGGCCTTGGCTGTCGCCTCGGCCGCCTCTGGTTGCTCAAGCGCCATCTGCACGCGCGCCAGTGCCAGGCGCGGTTCCGGTGCTTTCGGTGCAATGGCCAAGGCCTTTTCCAGCTCGGCCTTGGCACCTTCAAGATCATCCTGCTGCTGCAAGCTGAGAGCCTTCAGATAGTGCCCAAGTGGATGGTCCGGGCGCTGCTCGAGCAGCAGCGTCGCGGTCTTGCCGAGCTCCTTCCAATCCCGGTTGCTGAGCTGTATGCGGGCGAGCGCACTCTGCGCCTCGGCACTGTCTGGCACCTTCGCCAGCAGGTCGTCGAGCGTCATTCTCGCACCCTCGAGGTTGCCACTGTTGGCCTGGACCTCGGCCAACTGCAAGTAGGCGCGCGGATCATCAGGCGCAGCGGCAATCAGATTGCTCAGCGCCTCTTGCGCCAGCGGCAGCTCGTTCTTGGCTAAATGCACCTGCGCTAACAGGCGCATCGCCGGCAGGGATTCCGGGCGGTTGCGCAAAATGGTGCGCACATCGGCCAACGCCTGGTTGGTATTGTCACGATCCAGCGAGATAGCGCCGCGCACCAGCAAGGCTTGCTCGTCTTGGCTTTCCTCTGCCAGCACTTCATCGGCCAGCGCCAAGGCATCGTCAAGGCGGCCCTCGGACACCGCGAGGGTCGCCAGGCGGGAGCGTGCGGTGAGGCCGGCTGCGTTCAATCCGGCGCGCTCGGCGACGTCCTCATAGGCTTTCCGCGCGCCCTCAATGTCATCTTGCTGCGCACGCAGCTCGGCTAGTGCGAGCCCCAGGTCATATTCCTCCGGGTACTGGGTAATCATCTCGCTCAGTGCCTCGCTCGCCGCTGCCGGTGAGCGGACTTGAGCCAGATAACGCACCACGGCAATCTTCGGCGCGCTCTCATCCGGCGTCAGCGCGATGGCCTCGCGCAGCACCGCCTCGCCCTTGTCGATCTGCTCGTGCTGCGCAAGGTAGCCAGCCAGGCGCAACCGATGGGATAGCTCTTCTGGGTCGCTCGCGACAATCTGCTCAAGCACTGCGGTCGCCTTCTCGACCTCCCCCTGCTTTTCATAGACGCCACCGAGCATGAGCTGGAGCTCCAGGTCATCGGGGTAGGCGGCGAGGGCTCGCTCAAGCAGCGCGGTCGCCGCGGCAGGATCATCCTGCGCCAGGCGAATTTGCGCCATCAAGGCCAAAGCCTCGCGTTGCTCAGGGTCGATCGCCAGCGCGGCCTCCACATCCTGCACCGCGGCGCCGAGATCGCCCTGGCGGCGGGCCACGGCCCCGCGCAGCATCAGCCCCCCGGCATTCTCAGCGTCAAGCGCCAGCACCGCCTCCGCCTCAGCCAGGGCATCCTCGGGTTGATTGCCCGCCAGCAACAGCAGACCCTTGCGCACCCGCGCCTCGATCAGATTCGGATCAATCTCCACTGCGCGCGAGTAGCTGCCGTAGGACTTACGCCACTCCCCAAGCTCCTCCTGGATGCGGCCAAGCATGTACCAGGACCCCGCATCGCGCCCTTCCACTTGCAAGGCGTTCTTGAATTCCAGCTGCGCCTTCTCAAAATTACCTTCGTCAAACAGCGCCATGCCGCGCTGGTAATAGCGGGCGCTGGTATCTTCCGCGCTGCAACCGGAGAGCACGACCGCGACCAAGAGTACGGACAACACCACAGTCAAGGGGGGGGGGCAGCGTGGCGTATGGAGCCGAGGGACCTTTTTGCATCGTGGCTTTCATCATGAGCTATCCTTAAAGGTGGGTTCAGACGCTAAGAACAGGGTGACAGATCAGGCCATCGTGCCCAAATTGCCACCCGCTCTGCGCCAGGGTGGATTCAGTGCTCAAGAATGACGAAAAATCCCTAAACTGTCCAGGATGAGTGGAAACGCGTCTAGGACCTCATTCGGGCTGCGCTCCGCTGATTTCGCTGTTCGCACCTGCAAGCAAGTGCAAGGTTTCTGATTTTCCCTTTGGTAGGATGATGCGCGTAAGTGGGTGAAAGGCTAGCAGGGCATTGAATCAAGTGCCGGTAGATGCTGAAACGCATTTTTTTGTGAGGCATTCTTATTTTTGTGCTCTATTTCTCCAAATACCGATGGGGCGTCTCGACTCCCGGCGACCCAAGCTCCTGTGTCGTAGCCTCTGCGCTCCGGTATGGTCGGCCCCTCATTTCTCCCAAAATGCCTGAAAACCGCTGTGGCGAATGGCGCCAGCGCCAACCGAGTTCACCAGAGATGATCTTCTAGCATGGATGCACAGCTCCCCTCCGCTCGCAAAAGGCCTATTCTGGCTGAATTTCAAGCCGTGTCGTTATTTTTCTGGATCTCCGACGCCGCCATGATCATGGTCGCGTTGAATGGGCTGACGCGTCGGTTTGATGCGGGATGGGGCATCAATTACTGGATGGCTGCCCTGCTTGGAGCTCTGATTTTCAACATTTATGCGCGACCAGCCGGGGCCCATCGCAGTTGGCGGGGGCAGCACGCAAGCCGGTTCGTCTGGCCGGTGATCAACGCCTGGGTGGCGACGGTGGCCACTCTCATTGCGGTTGCCTTTGTTACCAAAACGTCTTACGAATTTGCACGGGCAGTCATGCTGAGCTGGTTCGTATTAGTGCCTGTGATCATCTTAGCGTGGCGGTACCTCGGCATCCGAGTGGCTAGAAAAGCATATAACGCAGGCCGGAATATGAAGCACGTAGCGGTTGCTGGCTCTGTCAGCGATTCTACGGAGCTCATCAGTGTGATTCAGGGCAACCCAAGTCTCGGTCTCCGCCTAGTCGGCCTTTACGATGATCGCAAACTCGACAGAGAGGGAGACGCAAGCACCCATGACGAGCATCGCCGGGGGGATTTCGATGACCTTGTTACGGCGGCGCGGATGGGTATTGTTGACTTGGTGTACATTACCCTGCCCCTCAAGGCGGAGAACAGAATATCCGAGCTCATTCGCCACCTGTCGGACACCACGGCCTCTATACATTATGTGCCGAACTTTCTGACATTCGACCTCTTGCACTCGCGCTGGATCTACCTCGGTTCGATCCCGACGCTCAGCATCCGCGAGACCCCGTTTTATGGCGCTGATGGCTGGCTCAAGGCCCTTGAGGACCTCTTGCTGACGGTGGTTGCGCTTCTGCTAAGCGCTCTGCCAATGGCTATCATCGCGATTGCGGTGAAACTGGATTCGCCTGGTCCGGTCATCTTCCGGCAGAAGCGCTATGGCCGCGATGGTCAAGTCATTTCGGTCCTGAAATTCCGCACCATGCGAGTCTGTGAGGATGGTAAAAAAATCACCCAAGCCACCAAGGATGACCCGCGCGTGACCCGCGTCGGTCGATTCCTCCGCCGGTATTCTCTCGACGAACTCCCCCAATTCCTGAACGTGTTGCGAGGAGAAATGTCCATCGTCGGCCCACGACCTCACGCTGTCGCGCACAGCGAAGAATACCGCAAACTTGTACCTGGCTACATGCTGAGACACAAAGTGAAGCCTGGCATCACCGGATTGCCTCAGGTCAGCGGCCTGCGCGGCGAAGTGGACACCACGGAAAAAATTCGCAAGCGCGTCGAGTACGACATGCACTATATCCGCGAATGGTCTCTGTGGCTTGACCTGAAGATCATCTTTCTGACGACAATTCGAGTGATAACTGACAAGGATGCCTATTAAGCGCCTCGAACACTGTTTTGCCGGCACCCATCAAAGCGGCTCCGTCTCCTGAAACAAGCGTGAAACGCCATTGAGCGAGGGCTGTGCCGCGGACATCGTGGCCTCCAGGTTTGACAATATCCCTTTCCCGGCGTTAATTTGCCAACCATCTGGATTGAAAGAGAATTGGAGCCGGAACTTAAGCGTCTGACAGCGCAGTTTCCAGCCCTGATATTGGTCGGTCCGCGCCAAGTCGGCAAGACCGCTCTGCTCAGTCGTACCTTTCCCGATCATCGCTACGCCACCCTGGACGCGCGCGAACCGCTGGTGAAACACCACGCGGACTGGGCGCAATTCCTCTGGCGTGGCGGTTTTCCCGCTCTTTGGGCCGGAACGCAGAAACCCTGCCTGATCGCGAGCGCTGGTATCAGGGCTATCTGGCCACTTAATTTCACCGATACGGGGCTAGCCGCCTATCTGCTTGGATTCGCCGCGGCCGAAACCCTGCTGGCGGGGCGGGAAGCCGGCGCGCTGTGGGAAAACCATGTCGTCACGCAGTGGTTGCGCTCGCGGGACTGGCACCAGCCTTCTGCCAACCTCTGGTACTGGCGCGACCAAGCGGGCAACGAGGTGGACCTGCTCATTGAACGCAACGGCGCGCTGCACGCCATTGAATGCAAACTCACCGAACAACCCGGCCCGCGCGAGACCCGAGGACTGGCCAAGCTGCGCGCCTTCTACGGCGACCAGATCGCCACGCGCGCATGGATCGCCTGCACCACGCGACAGCGACATGAAATCGCACCAGGAGTGGATGCGACTCCAGGGTGGGAAATCCGCAGGAGCGTCCAACAGGCTCCTAGGGCGTTGCCACCATGGGTTCCAACTTGGGCGGCGGCTCGTTACTGATTCGCCACAAATCCCATTGAACTTGATTCATAAGCCATGATTCGGCGCTGGTGCCAGTCAGCAGCGACACCCTGAGCGCCATTTCAGCCGTCATGGCGGCATGGCCGTTTAGCAGACGGGATAACTGCACGCGCGACACGCCAAGCCGTTTGGCGGCGGCGGTTACGCTCATGCCATCAGGCAAGAATTCACCCAAGACTTCGCCGGGATGGGCGGGGTTGTGCATCTGTACCATGTTGGCCTCCTAGTGGTAGCCCGAGGGTTTGCACGATGGAAAACATCGTGGCCGCCAGCTGCGCGCTCCACAGGCTGGCGGAGCCAAAGTAGTTTTGGGTATCCCGAATTTTGTGTGGGGCTCGGTGACTATCAGTCCGCGCTGGCCTGGCCAGCGCCCAGGTCGGCCAGCCACTCGGCAGCGGGATCGACCGCCACGGGTCCGCGTTGCTCGCGCTGGCGCAGATGTCGAACCAGCAAGGTCGCTCGGGCATCGGGAAATCGGGCGGCAGTTGCGGTCAGATAGCTCGGAACGGTGGCGTTCGACCACTTGCATTCAATCAGTTGGGTCGGCTGATAGGAATCGCACATCACAAAATCAATTTCCCGGCCTTCCTTGTCACGAATGTACCCAAGACTCGCCTCTTTCCCCTCGGCATCGCGCAACCGCTGGACCTCGGCTCGCAGCATGGTGGCGCAGGCATTCTCGAAGCGGGCGCCCTCATCACCCTTGACGAGACCTGTGTCGTAGAAATACACCTTCGGCTCCTTGAGCAAGGCGCGCGCGATATTTCGGTGAAAAGGCCGCACGGCGAAGACGATATGCAGGGTTTCAAGGATGTCCAGATAGCGCCCGAGGGTGGTGGGTGAAACCTGAAGGTCGCGGGCCATGGATGCCAAGGATACTGGTGACCCAACGCGTTCGCGCAGCATCTCCACAAACAGCCGCATGGCCCGCACCTCGCCGATGCGGGAGAACTCAAGGATGTCATCTCGGATCAGACCTTCGAGATACAACTGGCGCCAGCGCCGCGCATCGGCATCCGCTTCCACCAACAGGGGCTCAGGAAAGCCGCCGCGCTCCAGTAGCCTGTTCAGGGCGTTTTCAGGGGTGATGTCGGTGGCTGTGACGAGCTCATGCACGGTCACGGGGAGCAGGTGCCAGGAGAAGTAACGACCGGCCAGCGATTCACCGGCTTGACGGAAGGCGTCCAACCGCGCGCTGCCCGTGACAAGAATCGATTGTCCTTTGGCTCGACCGTCATAAACGCCTTTCAGCCAGGCGCGCCAATCCTTCATTTTGTGCAGCTCATCGAATACCAGCAAGGACGCAGTGGGTACCCAACTTTGTGCCAGCATCACGCGACGGTCAGGAAGCACATCCCAGTTAAAGAGGTGCGCATCGGGAAACTGGGACGCAATCATCTGTGCCAGTGTGGTTTTGCCCGCCTGGCGCGGGCCGGTGAGAAAAACCATTTTCCGGGCAAGATCGCGCTGCACCATCGGCTGGATCAGTCGTTTCATGGTGACGATTTTCCCATGAGCTGGAAAATCGTCAAGACTATTTTGGCTTACTCTGGAAGACGGTCGCCACAGCTCGCAGAAGAAATTTGATTGCGAAACGGGAAGCCAAGATTTTCCGTGCGCGTCATCGGCCCCGGATGCGCTGGATCAACACCAGATTCCGAAATACCCATAGTTCTTGCGCCGGCATACCGGCGTGCGCAGGGTCTCCTCCGCCTTGTTATTGTCCATCGGGACCTGATCAGCACTTGGCGGGTGCGTGAGAAACACTGTCAGCCCCGACCAATGTGCGAGCAGGCTGGTGAGCACCTTCGCGCCAGATACCGCTTCAGGGTTGGGACTGCGAGGTCCAGCGCGCCCGCCAACTTGCTGTAGTTGAGAACCTGCCCGTTGTAATGGGCGCAGCGAATCAGATCCCGTGAGGCAGAGCTAAGGATCAGGAAACGCCCGGGCCGGCGGTCACGGTCGATTTCCAGTGCTTCCTCGGCGAGGCGGGGAATATAACCATGCATTTTCACTATGACCATAGTTGATTTGCATGGTTACGCGATGTCGCGCTGAATTCATCATCAAGGCTCTCCTCACCTGGCTCACCGCCTTGCGCGCCGCCCTGTAGGCGCGGCATCCCTCGTCGCGAACAACGCGCAAGACAACAGGTAGCGCTTAGATCGGCATACGCCGATCCACAGAATGGCAGCAACAGTTTAGCCATCGGTGCGCCGGCTCTAGCCGGCATCGCGCGCTAGGCGGGCTCGGCAGCCCCTCCGCGCCGCAGAAGGGAATTTTCAGCAGGGACAGAAAAGCGTGATCTCGACTATACTCTGCTGATGTAGTGTTCAGCCCGGCCACAACCCCGACAAGAGCTCAAAGTTGACGCCAAAATGAAGGTCTTTGTAGCAGGCCACCGTGGCATGGTCGGCTCAGCCATCGCGCGGCGCCTGGCAATGTTAATGGGGTCGATCTCATCACCCGTTCACGGGCCGAGCTTGATCTAACCGACAGCAGCGCCGTAGAGACCTTCTTCGCCGAGCAACGCCCGCAACAGGTCTACCTCGCCGCGGCCAAGGTCGGGGGAATCTGGGCCAACGAACATCTGCCAGCCGAGTTCATCCAGGTCGATCTGCTGGTGGCCAACGACGACGTGCTCATCGCCGTTGAATGCAAAAGCAAAATGACCCACGACTATGTGGACCAGCATGTTGAACGCAAGGGCAAACTCAAACGCATGCTACCCGCTTACCGCCATCACCAAGCCTTCGGCGCGGTGGCGGCAATGGTTATGCCCACGGATGTCGTTCACTACGCGCAAAACCAAGGTTTTTATGTGCTGGTGCAAAGCGGCGAGACGCTGACCATCTGCAACGATCCTTCTTTTTCTGCCAGTGCCTGGTATTCAAGGAATCAGAGGCAATCAAAAATCAAAGCGGCTACGCTCGGTTCACCTTTCGAGCGTCCTGCCGGAGCCTGAGCAGGTCGGCGGGCGCGAACGCGGGCTGACCGGGTGTGAGAGCGCCGCTGGCGTTATTGAGCCCGAGTTCGGCCAGATCAACCGCAGACAAATTCACCTCCGTGCATCCGTTTACGGAAGTGTCAACCCGAAGCCGAACGGAGTAGAAAGAATGCCAACCTGGCATTTTTTCTCTCCCATTTTTTACCTTTGAGCTAAATACTGGATTTGGAGAATCTCATGGGGCTTAGCTATGTCACTGTAGCGCTGACGAATCTTGGCAAAACGAAACCGTCCTATAAAGCCGATTTTTTAGTCGAAACCGGAGTCGTCGACTGTCTAGCGCCGAGTCGCGCCTTGCGGGATGCTGGGGTGCTTGAGGAAGGAAAAGACGTGTATGAACTGGCTAACGGCGATGTTATTGAATACCCCTACGGCTTTGCCCGAGTCACCTTCATGGGCGCAGAAACAGTGACCCAGGTGATTTTTGGTCCGGATGATAGCGAACCAATTTTGGGTGTTGTGGCTTTGGAGACCACGGGCATCGGGGTCGATCCAGCAACCCGCACGCGGAAGCAGATGTCCGCCAAACCCTTGAAATAGCAGTTTGCGTCGACCAAACCCCCGTTGACCCGCGGGGAAGGATAGCCTTGACGAAGGGCATCGCGTCATTTCCGCAAGCTAAGGACTATCGCGAACTCTAGCGATTCGGGCACCTAGTGCGGCAGGATACTTATCGGCCAGCGAAAAGATGCGCGCCCAGCAGAACACAATGATTGCGCCTTGAATGCACGTCGTTAATCTATGCTCGCGATGCGGCGAGATAACCGGTCAGATATCGCGCTGATCGGGCGAGCCATCTAATCGCGCTGACCAAGAGCTCCGTCAAGTTGGAAGCTTGGGGTCCGCCATTTCAGAGCTTTGGGCTATACTCTAGAACATAATAAATTTTAGGCTAGTGCCTACCGTTAACCTCGCATGGTGGCACTGCACAGCAGCGATTGGAGTCCAGTGGTTTTGTCGCGCTGGATCGGTAACGAAGGGAGGGTGAAGGTGCCATCAGAGACGCGATCCGTTAAGCGCAATGATTACTGTGCCTGCTCCGTGAATCACGCGAGCTCTTGATCAAGGTGCCTGCGGATCGCTGCCCCGGCGATCTCAGACCCAGCAGTCCGGCGTGACTTCTGAGGGCCGGCTGCAAATTGGTCGCTAATTTGGGGGGGGCGACCGGCGCCGAGACTACGACCGGTTGTTCTCAGAAGAGAGCCTATCCGCAGACTGCTCAGAGAGGGCTGATGAAGATTTTCGTAGCTGGTGACCGGGGTATGGTGGGTTCAGCCCTTCTGCGCCGGCTGCAAGCGGCAGATGGTGGCGGCAACCAGTACATCACCCGCACCCGCACGGAGCTGAATCTGGTCGACTCAGCCGCTGTTGAGCACTTTTTTGCAGAGCAACAGCCGGACCAAGTTTACCTGGCGGCTGCCAAAGCCGGCGGCATCTGGGCCAATAATCACCTCCCGGCCGAATTTATCTATCAGAATTTGATGGTTCAGGCCAACGTGATCCACGCAGCCTGGCGCCATGGTGTGCAACGACTCCTGTTCCTCGGCAGTTCCTGCATTTATCCGCGCCTAGCCGACCAACCGATGACGGAAGATGCCCTGCTGACCGGCCCCTTTGAGCCGACGAACGAGCCCTACGCGGTCGCCAAAATTGCCGGAATCAAGCTCTGCAAGTCCTACAATCGGCAATATGGCAAGGATTTTAGAAGTGTGATGCCGAGCAATCTCTATGGTCCGGGGGATACTTTCCACCCGCGTGCCCGCATCCCGCTCGGAGACGGGCTCGCCCAGACCGATGCATGGTTTGTCGAGCACCAGAACAGCCTGTGCACCTAACACATTACGATATTAAGAAAGCCCGTGACAACACGTCCATGAAGACAGCTCTCATCACCGGTATCACCGGCCAAGACGGCGCCTATCTCGCGGAATATCTGCTTGAGAAAGGCTATGTGGTGCACAGCATCAAACGACGCAGCTCGCTCTTCAACACCGACCGCATCGACCATCTGTATCAGGACCCGCATCAAGCGGACCGGCGCTTCGTCCTGCACCATGGCGACATGACCGACAGCTCGAGTCTGATCCGCATCATGCAGCAGGTGCGACCGGATGAAATCTATAACCTAGCCGCGCAAAGGTCCTGCAACGGCATCCGGTACAACCATAAAAGCCCCATCCGCGGCGAGACCTTCGTAACCCGCAAGATCACCCGCGGGCTGGCGCGCATCAAGCTCGGCCTGCAGGAGCGGATTTACCTCGGCAACATGGATGCCAAACGCGACTGGGGCCATGCCAAGGACTATGTGCGCATGCAATGGATGATGCTGCAGCAGGATCAGCCCGAGGATTTTGTCATCGCCACTGGCAAGCAATTCTCGGTGCGCGAATTCGTCGAGATCGCCGCGCGCGAGATCGGCATCGACATCCGCTGGGAAGGCCAGGGCGTCGAGGAGAAAGGCTATGACCAGAAAACCGGCGCCTGCCTGGTGGAAGTCGACCCGCGCTACTTCCGCCCGGCCGAGGTCGAGACCTTGCTCGGCGACCCGAGCAAGGCCAAGTAGAAACTTGGCTGGGAGCCAGAGATCAGATTCGCCAGCCTGGTGGCGGAAATGATGCGTGAGGACTTGAAGGAAGCCGAGCGCGATGCCCTCTGCACCCGAGAAGGCTATGCTGTCCATCGCTACAATGAATAACCGAACAACGTCGAATAATATCTTGGTCCTTTACCAACGTGCTGGGCGCTAAATGATCATTGGCCTACTAGTGGAAGTTCATTTTTTATTTGCACCAATATTCTTGGTGATAAAGAGACATTGCGTTTTTGGTACCTCTTTTTTGAAAGCCAACGAAGGTGTAACGTGTGGATTCTGACGAAATGTCTTCTGATAGGTTGATGAAAAAGTTAAACCTAGGTTGTGGCTCTCAGGTTCCGGATGGTTGGATTAATGTCGACTACGCGCTTGGAGCGAGATTCACAAAAATAATTTTTTTCGTGGCGTTAATAAAAAGATTAGGCTTTTCAACCTGGATTGGCATGAGAAAATATTTGTTCATGATCTAACGAAGAGCTTCCCGTGGAAGGGTACAACAGTCGACGTCGTTTATAGCTCTCATACTCTAGAGCATCTCACTAAAGAACAGGGCAGACAATTTCTCTCCGAGTGTTACAGAGTTCTTCGTCAGAACGGAATTATCAGAATCGTCGTGCCCGATTTAAAACATGAAGTAACAGAGTATCTTGAAGGTCGCATCCGAGCAGACGATTTTATTGAAAACCTTGGCGTGCTTTATGAGGTTAAAAGCAACACTCTGAGAAACATGCTACCCCCTTTTTTTTCATTCCCACACAAATGTATGTATGATTCACCAAGATTGATCGAAATACTCACCGAATTTGCTTTCCAGGCATCGTCGCAAAGCGCTTTCGAAAGTGAAATCACCGATATAAAAGCCGTCGAATTACCAGGCCGCACCAAGAACGCAGTAATCGTAGAAGCGCGGAAACAATAAAATTTTCAAGCTTGGGCTCTTTATACCCGTTGGATACAGGTTTTCGGCCCTCAAATAGATGGCACTATTTCGAAATTATCAGTTAGCAGTGACCTTAAGCCATCTCGATGTTTCTCCAGATTGTTGAAAAATTCACTGCACGCATCTTCGTATTCTGCGAATGTCTCGTAATAGGTGTTATAGAGAATCTTGCGTTTAAAGAATTTCCAAAATCGTTCTATTAAATTCAAATTGGGTGAATAAGGTGGAAGAGGAACAAGCTCTATCTTTGAGGTTTTCAGGTAATCACTTACTTTCTTCGCTTTATAGTAACCCGCATTATCGCAGAAGATGGTGATCACGGACGCCTTGGGATACTGGCGCTCCACGTCGCGAAGCAGGTCAATGGTGGTCTCGGCATTGATGGTGTCTTCAAAGCGAACAGTGGCTTTCAGATCGGCGACATTGAGTGCGCCATTGATGTTGAGGCGTTGCCGACCGGTATTACTTTTCACATACCCACGCTTGCCGCGTTTGATCCATCCGCCAGCGAGGACGGGGTTGTGGTGTGGATGGACGGCGTCCATGAAAATAATAACGTCTTGATCTTGAAGATTTTCCTTCAGCGCCTTGTAGTCCTCGACAAAGGCTTTTTGCTTGTCCTCGTCGGGCTTGCCTGGTACCAGCTTGGGCTTCTTGTAACGATAGCCGAGACGATGCAGCACGGCGGTCATGCCAGAGAGACTGAAGGTGACACCTAAGTGTTCTTTGACCCAACTGCGCACGCCTTCAGCAGTTTGATAGATATGATCTTGCAAATGCTTATCGAGTTCCGCCAACTGTGCTTCGTTCAGGAGCGCTTCACTGCCCACATAGTTCATGCGCATCAGCTGCTCAAGCCCGCCGCGGCGATAGTTTTTAAAGTATGATCGCGCGGTATCGGGGTCCATCAACAGCGCTTCGGCCACCTCCGAGGGGCTGAAGCCCTCGGCCAACAGGATCACGGCATTGATGCGATAGGCCTCGCGCACGTTGCTCGCCTTCCTATGCGCGGCACGCAGATCTTGAAGCTGGTCAGTGGTGAGACGGTAGTCGGTCATGGGGCAAGCCTACCGCATTTTTTCAGTGACTTCCAAGGGTAACCTCAACCGAAAACCTAAGTAAGACTGGTATATCTTTCCGGAGCCTAGCCACGTTAACTGTGAAAGACATCCCCTGCGGTTTGTGTCGATTGTGCGCTGATCCGTTCCTAAATTGTTAATCGCAGAAAATTTTTTGAGACTAGATCCCTTTCTCGATCCTTTTCGCAGTTTTCGAGGCACAATAACCGTGAGTTTGACTGTCGATAATATTGCGTCACTACTTTAATTTCAATGCGCAATAGATTATCGAATTTGAATGCTCGCCTATTTGGCGGGCCGGCTAAAGCGGTTTTTCAAGGAATGGGAACGCTGGCGCTTGGTACTGGGTTAGCGCGGCTGATTGGGGTTGCCTCGATCCCGGTGTTGACACGCATCTACAGCCCCGAGGACTTCGGCATACTATCGATTTTCACTGCGGTGATCTCTATGATCGTGCCGGTGCTGACGCTGCGCTATGTAGTCGCGATCCCGCTCCCTAGACATGATGGGATGGCAATGAACATCATGGCATTGTCCGCAGCCTCGATTTTTACCATCACGCTGGTGATCAGCGTCGGCTTGTGGTTTTTTGGCCCGCTACTGCTGGGGCTGATGTCGATGGAGGTTCTAGCCCCCTATTGGTGGCTAATCGCACTGGGAGCTTTTGGCATCGGAACATATGAGTTGCTGTCGATGTGGGCGACTCGACGCAAAGCTTATAAAGATGTCGCACAGACTCAAGTTTTCCAATCGGCAATTGGCTCGCTTATTAAGATTGGCTTGGGTCTGCTGGCGATCAAGCCCCTTGGATTGTTGCTCGGTCATGTTATCGCCCAAAGTGGAGGAATTGGATCATTTATCCTAAGGTTTTGGCCAGACTTTCGACGCACGAAGAGAATGATCACGCGACAACGCATGAGGTTCGCGGCAGGATACTTCCGTGGCTTTCCGGTCTTTCGGCTGCCGTCGCAGTTCTTGCTGGTGTTTTCGATGCAGGCCCCGCTTCTGTTTACAGCAGCGGTTTATGGTGCCGATGCGACTGGAGCACTTGGATTGGCGCTTACGGCATTGGCTTTTCCAATGAGCTTGTTCGGACGGACGATGGGTAAGGCGTATTATGCAGAGGTGGCAAGTCTAGGAAAAAATCGCGTTAAAGAGGTAAGGTCGCTCACTATTTCAGTCATCAAAAGGCTTTTTCTTTTTTCTTTAATTCCTGCTGTCGCTCTATTTCTTATGGGGCCCTTTTTTTTTCAAGTGATATTCGGTGAAGAATGGATATTGGCTGGTAATATCGCGTCGGTGCTTTCAATCTATCTTGTTGGTCAGTTTATCTCATCTCCAGTCGTTCAGCTTCTCGACGTTTTCGGGCGTCAATCTGATTATCTGTTAATAAATGTTTTGAGAGCCATTATTTTAATTATTTTATTTGGTGCTGCACACAAATGGCAGCTACATATTATGACGACTTTTTTAGTATACTCAGTTGGTATGTTCCTTTTTTACATACTAACAATGCTTCGCGTTATGAGCTTTGTTCGGAATTAAGAAAATGAACAAATGTTCAATTGAGTACCTATCAATAATTAGCTCTTCTAGCTCGAGATATAATCACGCCACTGATTTTACAGTCGCCTATAGGGGAGTGATATCATCTTGATTTTGCGATGCTATTTGATCATTAGTCCTTGTATTTCAAAGCTTAAAGAGTGAATAATTTTCTATGAGGTTTGTCAGAAATGATGATTTTAAATAAAACATTGGTTATGATTTCTTTGGGTTTGGTGCCACGGTTAATGTGGTATCTTAAATTGATGGGGTTTCTAAAGCAAAACGGCCAAAGTGTATTAGTATTAATCGCATTAAATCATATCCTGAAAAAATTCTAATTTTTATATCGCTAAATGCTCACTTAAATAATTCAATAAAACTTTACCATTCTACTGAAATTGTGGTTGGAGATGGCGTCCGGTTTGTGAGGATGATACTATTTAACAAACTCTCACAGTTGGAGGAGCAAGAATTGGTGATGCACAAAAAACATTATTACCCAGAGGTCGGGCGAAACACGGTCATATTCGCGGGCGCAGTGGTTGTCGGAAACATTAGAGTTGGCTGCAACTGTCGGATTGGTGCAAATTCAGTTGTGCTGGATGATGTGCCAGATAATTCCACTGCTGTGGGCGCACCCGCGCGCGTGATCACTACCGACTAGTTTATTGCGCTTTTGTGAACACTTGGGATGCGGAAAATGAACGCCATCAATAGTCTGACCCTTTTGCGCTCCTCGCTTAACGGCGTTGTCTCACTCTCCGGTGCCAAAAACTCCGCCTTGCGTCTGCTTGCCGCTAGCCTGCTTACCTCGGAAACGGTCACACTCACCAATTACCCCTCTGGTCTTCTGGATGCCCAAGTTCATGTGGATATGCTCACCGCTCTGGGCAAGACGGCTAATCTCACATCCAGTAATGAGATCCGCATCAGCGAAACCCGCCCAATACACAGCCGCCTGACCTGGGAGGGCCGCTTGATCCGCAACACGCTGCTGATCCTTGGCGCACTGACCGCACGGTTTGGCGAGGGTAGCGTGCCGCTGCCCGGTGGCTGTAAGCTGGGTGAGCGCAAGTTCGATCTGCATGTCATGCTGCTTGAGCGCTTGGGTGCTCGTGTCTGGGAGGAAGGTGACTCCCTCTGCGCATCGGCTCCCGCTGGGCTGATCGGGGCCGAGATCCATCTTCCGCTCCGTTCGACCGGCGCTACGGAGAACGCCATCCTAGCGGGTACGCTGAGTAAGGGGATCACCCGGATCTGGAACCCTCATATCCGCCCGGAGATTCTGGATTTGATCGCGATGCTTCGGCGCATGGGGGCGAAGATCCGAGTCTTTGGCCAAGAGCATATCGAAATCACCGGGGTTGAGGGGTTGCGGGGGGCGGAACATCGGGTGATTGCCGACAACATGGAAGCGATTACCTGGCTGGCCGCCGCCGTGATTACCGATGGCGATATCGAGATCCGCGATTTTCCCTGTCGTGATCTCGTTGTTGTACTGGCGCACCTGCGGGCAGCGGGGGCAAAGCTCTATCCGGGTGAAAACTCGTTGATTGTTCGCGGCGGGGCCTGCTATCCGATCGAGATCAGCACCGGCCCTCACCCGGGAATCAACTCGGACGTGCAACCGATTCTGGCGGCTTGGGCGGCTAAGGCCCGCGGCGAGTCGCGTATCATCGACCTGCGCTTTCCCGGACGCTATGGGTATGCCAACGAGATGGCTCGAATGGGTCTCCGCCACGAGGTGGAAGGTGACATGCTAGTTATCCATGGTCAAGGCGGTGGCCTTCATGGTGCTAAAGTCCGTGCACTAGATTTACGAGCGGGTGCAGCGCTTGCCCTTTGCGGATTGGCCGCTGAGGGCAAGACCGTGATCACGGATGCGTGGCAGATTTCGCGTGGCTATGTGAACTTTGCCGAAAAACTTCGGAGTCTGGGAGCCAATGTCCAATCAGACTGACAGGCGCGATTCGGGAACAACCGTCAGCGCAGCGGCGATTCGCGACCTGAAGCGGATCTGCCCTGGGGCGGTTGCCCGCGATGTTTCCCTCGCGAGCATCAGCCGCTGGCGTATCGGCGGCACTGCGGACGTGATCGTCCGCCCCCGAAACATCGACCAATTATCGAGGCTACGGGCCTGGTTACATGCTCAGGGGCTTGCCCAGGTGGTGATCGGCGCGACTACGAATCTGCTGTTTGCCGATGAAGGGCTGCGGGCAATTTGCATACAAGTAGGTGAAGCATTTGCGTCACTTAGGGTCGATGGCTCGAAGATTACAGCAGGTGCGGGGGTCTGGGTGCCACAACTTGCACGCAGGGCCATGGAAGCAGGCCTCGCAGGTATTGAGCATACCTGCGGCATTCCGGGCACGCTAGGCGGGTTGATCTGCATGAATGGTGGTAGTCAGCGCAAGGCAATTGCTAGCAATATCCTCTATGTCTTCACAGTCGACGAAAAGGGTCATTCATACACCCATCGACCGGATGATTTAGCTTTTTCTTATCGAGCATCGATTTTTCAAGAAAGTACGGAGACTATTGTTCAAGCGGTTCTGGGCCTGGAACGGACAGATGACAAAAGAAAAATCCGGCGTGATATGATCGAAACACTAAAGTTACGGCGCGAGAAATTTCCACGAAAAATACCAAATTGTGGTTCAGTGTTTGTCAGCAATCCTGAAATGTATCGAGAGCATGGTCCGCCAGGTGTTGTGATCGAGCGTTTGGGTCTGAAAGGATATACTCGTGGCGGTGCGCACATTTCAAGTCGGCACGCCAATTTCATTTTAAATCAGGGGGCCGCAAAAGCTCGGGATGTGCTCGAATTGATCTCGATTGTGCGGGCTCGCGCCAAAAGTGACATGGGAATAAATCTAAATACCGAAGTTCGGTACGTGCATCCTGCTGGGACGATTCTTTCAGCTCATGTTGCATGCATATAAGCTATATGAAGCTACACACTTCAATTATTGATTGTCGAACCGCGATGGTTAAGTTTATAGCAATTGATAATATTGTATGAAAGTTCTATATGTGATTAGCGTTTTCAATGAAGGGAGCGGAGGCCATTACCATTCTCTCGACCATATTTCACGAGCAGTAGCCGAAGTCGAGGACGTATCTATCGTCTCCATCGGAAAAAGAGAAAGCAATACGCTTTCCAGTAGCCCTCATTATCGAGGTAACATCCTTTTTAATGGATGCAACTTTATCCGATTATTTAAACAGCTAAATGATTTCCTGACTAAGATCAATCCGGATATTATCCATTTTTTTGATGCATATTCCTATTCTATCGTAACGCTGAATCCGTTGTATCGGCGCTGGCCAATGCTTCTAACCAAATGCGGCGGAAAAAATGAGATTCACTATCCAAAAGTAGCCGCTTTAACACTATTTAGTAAAGAAAACCTAGATTATTTTCTTTGTCAACGAAAGTTCAAAGACGCTTATATCTGCCTCATTCCTCATAGAGTGAGACAACTATCGCCTCCACAAGAACTGATGCCAAATGTTTTCACGCACGATTCAAATACGTTTGTTTTTATGAGAATAGCGAGGATCGGACCATCGAAGCATAAGAGTATTTTGGATTCCATTAGATTAATAGAGAATCTACGGCGATCATCAGCGGGCGTAAACGTCTGTCTGATTGTTGTTGGTTACCTTGAGGATTCGAACGTTTTTGCCGGATTAATGAAAGAAGTAGGATCTAAATCACTACCGGTGACATTTATTACAGACGAGAAAACAAGCAAACGCGGATCTGATTGCCTGATTGCAGCGGATGCAGTTATCGGAACGGGTAGAGGAGTAATGGAGGCGAGTTCGCTAGGTCTTCCGATTTTATGCCCAACAAATAATAGCAACATACCAATATTAATTAAGAACGAGAAAATGATGCATAATTTTTTTGATACTAATTTTTCTGGAAGAGTAACCGTTGATAGCGCGACTCTCAATGGTAATATGCTGGAAATACATAAGATGATATGTGACCTAGGCCATAGAAAAAAATTAAGCGCTCTATCTAAAATGTTTTTTAGAAATCATTTTGATCTGTCGCTTGCGAAGGATAAATACAGCCATGTTTATAATGACGTAATTAAAATCAATTTCAATAATTTTGGCGATTTATTTAATAAAGCAAGATATTGCTTGAGGTGTGTTCGACTTATGTAAGTTCCTTTTTTGGAACCATCAGATGCAACCCATGTCGAAGGTAAGATTAACAGCACAAAAAACGGAGAGCACGGCAAATGAAAACTGAGAACAATGCACGCAAAAACATTAATGTTCATTACGTAGCGATTTTAATGTTTTTCTCTAACATCTGTCTAGCCAATACTATCACGGTAGACACGGCGGGTAATGATAGCAATCCTGGAACAACTGCGTTGCCGGTTGCAACATTACAAAAAGCGATAGAGCTTGCAGAGTCCGATGATGTGATAGAGATAAAACCTGGAAGATATGAATCAACCGGCGGAATCAAAATAGATCATAAGGAAAATATCACAATAAGTGGAGTAATTGACAATGGCGGCAATATCCCCGAATTCATGCTCATGGGTGGTTACGTTAACGGAGTAGAGTTTGGTGAAGAAACAAGAAATATTGTTCTCGAAAATATTTCTTTAACATGGATGTCTAATGAAGATGGTAATGTTCTGGCAATAGCGGGATCCGACATTACTGTAAGAAACAACAAACTATCATTTGATCAAAATTCGTTGGCGACTAAGTATGATGGAATTAAAATACTTGCAACTGCGAAGAACATTTTAATTCAAAGTAATGAGATATCAAAAGCGCCACAGCAATGCATTGATGCGGTCGGCGGTATAGGCATTGTCGTCAGAGGTAACAAATTGCAAAATTGCGATTCTGGCATCGTGTTGAAAGGAGGGACTTCTGGTAACTTAATCGAATTCAATTTTATTCGAAATATGACGCACAGCGGCATCGGTCTCGGTGGGACAACGCTGCCAGAATATAGTCAAGCCGAATATGAGATTTCTTCAACAACCGCGAGGGAAAATATCATTACTTATGATGATCCAAACAATATCGGCGGCGGTATTTTTTTAAGGGGGGCTGAGAATTGTACTGTAGAAAACAATTCTATTTATGGTCCTGGTATTTACATTCAGGCCGGTGGAGATCCAGCCAAGTTAAACTATAAAAGCGCCAATAATGTTATTAAATCCAATATTGTTTGGAGGACGGGGAACGACGGTATTTTAGTCGTCGACGCGGGAAATGATTTGGGTTTGACATTAGAAAGCAATTGTTACTGGAAAACCACTGGTTCTGGGGAGTTTAAGATTAACGGCACATGGCTATCTTATGCATCCTATCTCTCTGATATAAAGTTTGATTCGGAATCGGTATTTGAAGACCCAGCGTTTTTAAATCCCCAGGATGGTGACTTTATAGTGCCTCCGACAAGTCCATGCTTCACAAAAGGTGCAGACCAAAGCAAGTTTACTAAATTAGATGCCGCGATACCTGCACCGACCCTCAGAATTGAATGACAAAAAAGAGTTGCGATCAATTCTTGCGAGATAATGGGTCGCTCTTTGCCTAGACGAAACATCATCGTGGCCCCTCCCGGCCGGTTGCCAGAAACGGAAGTTCTGCCTCCGCAGTTTTCGCTAAAACCGCCATTTGGCCGAGGGGATGTTAGAGCCGCATTGTGTCTATGATCCCGTGCGCAATCTCGCCTTCATGACGCTCGGGACCTCGCGCGAGACCATTGTCTTTGTCTATGACGCCATCGCGCGGGCTTGGCTCGCGCTGTTTAAGGCCCTCTATCCCCGCGCTACGGAGATCTTGCTGCAGTTCGATTGCGGTGGCGCTAACGCCGTGCGCTCCCTGCGCTTCAAAGAAGACCTGATCGCTTTGTCCGCGCAGCAAGGCCGGCGCTTGCGCATTGCCCACTATCCGCCCTACACCTTCAAGTGGAATCCTATCGTGCACCGCCTGTTCAGGCAGATCGAACGACGCTGGCGCGGCGTAATCCTTGATACCCCGCAGAAGGGGCTCTTGACTGTTGAGCAGACCCGGACAAACACCGGTCTGCAAGCAGGGCAATCGCATCAAGGTCCACTAATATTCGAGTCGCCTGACATCGTCTTCCGCCGTGGCGGATCGGGCGGCTCAAAAAGCAGTTTTCCCAGGTATTTCTCATTCCACCCAGCCGTCAATCGCTTGTTGTGAATCCCCAGTTTATGCGTGGAGTCCTTTTTCAGCCGAGTCAGGGCAAGATGTCTCAAGACCGCGAAGTTCTCCCGTGCAATCGGCTCGCGCAGGCGCGACTCATCTTCGCGAAAGCCGATATCCAGACACCAGTGAACCGCGTTTTCGATCCCCCAATGGCCGCGCGCGGCTGTAGCAAAGGTGTCGGCGTTGATGCCACAGCTCCCGATGTAGTAGCGTGTCTCTTGCGTGATTTTGCCGTTGCAGGTGCGCTCACTCTGCACCATGCCGATCATGTTCATCCCCTTCCAGCCTTCGCTGTGTGGCACCGCGCTGAGGTCTTCAAGCGTGCGGTAGCGACGGGTTTCGACGCGGCCATGTCCGCTGTCGCGCGTTTCAACGCCCTCAGAGACCAGTCCGGCATAGCCGCGCGCATCGGCTTCAATGAACGCTTCATTGACCTCTTCGACCAGGTGACCTTGGTTGCCTTTGAGGGCCAGCAAGTAGTCGCCGCCTTGGTCGATAATTTGCGCGGCAATGGCTTTCTGGCAGCCCATGGCATCGATCGTGACGATGCATCCGCGCAGGCAGAGCAGTTCCAGCAACTTCGGAATCGCGGTGATCTCGTTGGACTTCGCTTCGGTGGCAACCTGTCCCAGCACCATCCGGTTCGCCGTGGCCCATGCGCTGACCATATGCAATGCCCCCAGTCCGCGTGCCCGATCAAAGGAGTGACGCAGGGTCTTGCCATCAATGGCCACCACCTCCGCCGGGATCAGTTCGCGAATCGATTCGGCCCACGAGCGGAAGCAGGCTTGAAAGGCCGCCGGCTCGATCAGCGAAAACACCCGCCCGAAGGTATCGTGGGACGGAATCCCATTGGGCAAGTCCAGAAACTGCCGCAGCCATGCCTCCTTGCTGCGCCCAAACTGTGCGATCGCCGCGAAGCCCTCGGCCCCGCCAAGAATAGCGGCGATGGCGATCACGATCATCTCCAGAAGAATGTGCCGCCGCTGCGTGGGGTTGCGCGGATCGACAAGTGGGGCAAAGTGCCGCGTGAGTGCGTGATCAAGGGCAGTAGCAGATGGCATGGCAGGTCTCCGAGTCAGGCAAGTATTTTCAGCTGATTATCTTGGAAACCTCTACCTGTGTCTAAAAGTATATTATTAAGCGTTGATGCGATAGCCCTGGGTCTGCAAGTGGTCGGTCAAATCCTTGATCGCTGCTATGAGATCGGACGAACCTTTTCGATACGTTCCGCAGCACCAAAGATCAATTCATTCGCCCTGATCAGAATCTGAGCGGATGGAATTACGTTGTAGATGCCAATTAATTTCATGCATAAGTTGTATGACTCATGATTGAATCGTTATTTAATAATTGAAAATAATATATCATCAATATGTTACTTGAGTCAACAATTGAACTTATTGGCGTCGCATTGACTCCTGTACTTGTTGTCGGCATTTTTCTGCGTCCCCAAATTCTTTTATGGTACTTGGTGCTTGATTCATGGGTTGTTATTAGAATTAGCCAAATATCGATATTTATTCCCGCACTTACATTCAATCGGATCATGGTTTTCGTTGGAATTATCGTATTAGTTATGCAAAAAGTCGGGGCTCGAAAAAAAGCGCCACCATCACTTTTTACATTACCATCCTTAATCATGTTTTTTTTCATCTTTTACTGCCTCTTTTCTTATTATAGTTATGCGCACTCTATCAACACACTCTTACTTAACAATCTTATTTTTTTTGTTCTTTGCCTATTTTTAATAGAAAGTAAAAAAAACAACGAGGTACTTGCTACCGTGAGCATAATTGCGACTATTGTTGCGTTTCTGTTAGGAGGATCGACACTAGCTAATATTTTAATAAATATGGATCTCGCTCAGCGTAGTATCGCCGGAAACCGTAATCAGACAGGAGTCTATTTGATCCTTTGCCTAAGCTTTTTGATTCCATACCGAATGTCGCTTGGGCGCTCTCAATTGTTGGCTCGCCTCACAGTTTCCCTGGCAATTGTCGTTGCTTCCATTTCTGTTATCCTCGGCTTAGGAAGAATGACGACTTTTGCATTTATAGTCATCATGTCCTATTTTATTTTTCGCGGATATATTTCCAAGACAACGATAGTTGTCTCACTCTTTATAATTCTTTTGGTGGGATTATTGCACGGCGATTTTCTGGTAAGCTTTTCCGAAAAGCTATTGCGTCTTCCGAGCGCAAGTATTGAAAAGCTAGACGACCAACAACTCGGGGCCTTGACGTCTGGTCGGAACGTATTGTATGAGCAAGCGTGGAAATTATATCAAGGCAATACGTTGTTTGGCGCGGGTTTCGACAAATGGGTATATGTTCAGGAGGCCAGGTTTGGCAGAAGTACCTCCCTGCATTCTCGCTGGCTACAAATACTTATTGAAACGGGTGTGCTAGGAATTGCGCTCTACGGTTCGCTATACTTCTTTAGCTTTGGGTCATTAGGCAAACGCTCTGGCTCCAGACTGCTACGAGACGCGCTAGGGGCAGGTTTATTTGTTTTTTTTGTTGCTGGCATCACCGATAACCACGGATTCAATGATCGTATCTTTTATTTTATCGTCGCCTTGATCGCTGATTTCAGTACGAAGCGCAAGATACCTAACATTAGGGTATCGACTCAGCACCTCTTGAAAGGGGCATACATGGATAATCCAAGGCCCCGATAACAATCTTTGAGGGAAGACAATATAATGCTAAATCCAAAACTGAAAAGAGTTTGCTTTATTATCAATAATCTGCAAATCGGAGGAGCCGAGCGTTTATTAATAGAAACAATACTGAAGTGGCAACAACGACCTCACTGGGAGTTACATTTAGTCCTTGGAGACGACCGGATCGACTTCGATTCCATATCTTCATGTCGACTGGCGTCTTTGCATATCCTGCCAATGGCGTCTACCTTTCGCCGTATTCTTACGTTGCGTCAGTATTTTATCAATCACAATATCGATGTGTGCGTTTCCCACCTTGAGCGCTCAAACAAGACTGCGGCGATTGCGGCAATGCTTGCTCGGATCCCTTGTGTTGCGGTAGTTCACAACATCAATATTTATCCACCAAGAGCGCCATCGGGGGTTGTCGCGGCGGCGATTTATAATCTGCTATGCTGGCGAGTAGTAGCGGTTTCTGATGCAGTTGCTGAGTATTTGAATAGAATAGGCATTTTATCAACAAAAATCAAAATCATCAATAACGGAGTCGATACCGAGGCATTTTACCATTCGTATGCCTATTCGTTTTCCTTGAATCCTGTTACCTTTCTTTTCATTGGGCGTCTCGTTCCCGCCAAAAATCTATCCTTATTACTTGCGGCTCTCGGGCAATTCGATAGGAAATGCAATCGCTGGAAATTGATTGTAATAGGTAATGGAGTCGAGCGTCATAGCCTGGAACGGCAAGCAAGGGATCTCCATATTGTTGATAAAGTGTCGTTTATTGACGCGATACCAAATCCATGGGTGTTGTTAGGGGACTCTTCTGTTTTAGTGTTCACCTCTGTTAGAGAAGGAATGCCGATGGTGTTATTAGAAGGCATGAGTATTGGCTTACCCATTATTTGTTCGAATGTAGGGCAATTTCCCATTGTTGTGACATCTGAAAATGGTATCGTTTTTGAGTCAGGCAATCTTCATGCTTTGGTTGATGCTATGTGCGCTTTTTCCAAATTATCTATTGAAGAAATTCGCAGTATGTCAATCGCTTCGCGCCGTCTAGCTGCCGCTTATGACATTAATGTCTGCGTTGATAAGTATTGTTCTTTAGCCATGAACGCACTGGAAAACAGTCGATAACCCTTGTGAAAGCATTAGGGATGAGGTGGCTTGGAAGTTATTAATTCAGCCGGAGCATTCAATGAACCTAAGTGTTATTTTTCATAGTTGGCTGTTTAAAGATGGTTCCGGGTATTGGTGCAAGGATGTTTATGGGATTTACTTTGAAAAATTAGCCGAGAGATTCGATTTGAATCTTGTGGCTACCGTTAAGGAGGATGCTCAAACTTTTAGCACTCGAAAATTTTCCAGTGATCATCGAATAGTCATCACGCACTTGCCAAACAATCCACTGAGTAAGATGGCGGCTTTGTGGAATGGAATTCGGAATGCGGAATTTGTGCTGATTTTTATGCCGACCTATTCTGGCGCATTTGCGGGAGTCGTTGCCCGAATCTCAGGAATTCCTTACGCCGTTTACCATGGGATCGACTGGGTTCAAAATACCACTTGGGCTCGCCGAGTTGATTCATCCCGGCTGGGATGGTTGATAGAGCGCTTCGAGCCTTTTTGGATACGCTGGTGGGATATGCAGCTTATACGGGGGAGCCGTTTCGTACTCACGGCGGGTGGGCAGCTTCAAGAAAAATATCAATCTCTTGGCCTCCGAGTCATTCCGACTGTCCCTATTATTCAATTCGCACGCCGTGACTTATGCGTACCTAAGAAATCTTTGCATTCTCCGATACGTTTACTTTATGTAGGCGGCCTGATGGTACGCAAAGGCGTGCAGGATTTACTAAGTGCATTGACCAAACTGCGTGGACGCCTCGATTTTACACTGACGCTCGTCGGGGACGGCCCAGATAGGAGGTTAATTGAGAAGAAAGTAAAGGCCTTAGGTTTGGATCAGCAGGTTCATTTAGCGGGTTTTGTCGCTGCTAGCGACGAGTTAAAGAATATCTATCGCACTCATGATATTTTTGTTTTACCGAGCTATGCCGAAGGATTTCCACGGGTACTCTATGAAGCGGCGCTGTTTGGGCTGCCGATATTAACGACGGATGTAAACGGTATCCCTTATCTTCTGCAGGATGAACACAGCGCGCTCTTTCTTCGAGTAGGCGGCATTGAAGATATCGCTAACAAGGTTGGACGAATTTGTGAAGATACGGATCTTCGTTGCCGGATTGCAAAAGAGGCTAACCAAATTGTGACTGATATTCTTGATTGTCCAGCTTGGCAACAACATGGCGATCTTATACTTTCTGAAATGACGAATAATTAAGTGTAAGTCATTGGTATGGGAGTATTCTTGTGAAAAAAAAAATATTGTTCGTATCAAATTATCCAGTAAATTATCGGGTCGATTTTTATAACGAGCTTTTTCGTCTTTTTGGCCACGATTGCATCCGGTTTGCATTTGTAGAATCTGGCGAGCGTCATGTGCGAGCGATAAGTGTTTATGAGGGAGAACCCTTTCACGCATGCAGTCAGGTTATTGATGACGTCTCTATGCCCAAAGTACTCTTTAAAATTGCGCGACTGCTATTGCAGTTTCGGCCGGATGTTGTTGTCATCACGGGGTTTCCCTACTATTTATTAGGTATGGCGGTCTATCGGATACTTACGTCCTGTAGATTCGTGATCTGGTGGGCCGGTACGGCTCACTCGGAGTGTGATCGCTCTTTACTGCGTATGATCTACCGGCGTTTTTTTTCTCGCCTTTATTCTGATGGAATTTTTTATTCGCGTCTCTCGTTGGATTATTATCAAAAAATCTCAGTGAATTTGCAGCGTACCTACATACTTGGTAACAACACCAGGGATTCGCACAAGATCTACCGTGCATACAAGAGTGACAAAACAACACTCCGGCCGCAGAGACAGCAATGCGCATTGTCTTTTATTACGGTTGGCTTTCAAAACCCGAGTAAAAACACTATGTATCTGCTGGAAGCGGCGAGGCTTGTTAAGGATAGCGCTTTAGTTTTTGAACTTGTCGTCATCGGTGACGGTGAGGAGTTACCGCGTCTTCGAGCATATGCGTCTCAACATGATTTACCAGTCGTTTTCCATGGGGCAAAAAGTCCGCATGAAACATTGCAACTTATGTCGCAAGCCGATGTAATGATACATCCTAGCCTTAAAGATCGCTCGCCCCAAACCTATACCGAAGCAATCTGTCTGGGGCTTCCGGTATTAATCTCGAAATCATCTGGGGTTGATGACGCTTATGTTTCCCGTTTTGCGGATGAGGTTGTATTTGATCCTTGTGATATTTCCGATATTGCCCAGAAGATGCGATTATTGATAGAATCTCCCGCTCTGGTTTCGCGACTGGGAGACGCGGCCCTGGAAACCGCATTTCAACATGATGGCTTAACTGGCGCCAAAGACGTATATGATTTTCTTAGCGGACCCTGATTTTAGCATTCGGCGCAGCAAAAGCCGGACGTTTAAAGTTAGAGTCATTGTCAGAATGCATGAAAATATTATTAGTCCACAATTGTTATGGATCAGCCTCCCCTTCCGGAGAAAATCGAGTATTCGAGGCAGAAGGTTCGATGTTGCGGAAGTATGGCCATGACGTTAAGTTGTTTGTTCGGCAGAGCGATTCTATTCGATCAAAAGGCAAACGTGGGGAACTCATTGGAGGAGTAGTCACGCCGTGGAATTTTCAGATGACCCGCGCTATCAAGCGCGCAGTGCGATGCTTTTGCCCTGATGTCGTGCATGTCCACAATACTTTTCCTCTTATTTCTCCAGGTATTTTTCACGCTATCGGGAGCAATTTTCCGCGGGTCGTGACATTACATAACTATCGGTTATTTTGCCCGGCTGGCATCCCAATGCGGGATGGAAAGATTTGCATTGATTGTCTCAGGAAGCGGAACCCATTGCCGGCGTTGTACTATGGTTGCTATCGCGACTCTCATATCGCGACAGTACCACTTGCTCTTTCGGTTGTGCTGCACCGAGCGATAGGGACGTGGACACGGCAGGTCGAAGCGTTTATCGCGCTTTCAGACTTTCAGCGGGGTCTGATGAGTTCCGCCGGTCTGCCGTTAGCAAAGGTGCATGTGAAGCCAAATTTCTTCCCCGAAATCCCGGAGGTGATAACTTGGAAGGCGAGACACGGCTACGTTGTGTTTGTTGGACGTTTATCGCAGGAAAAAGGGTTGGTCTGTTTATTGCAAGCATGGGCTGGATGGGGGCCATCGGCCCCCGAATTACGCATTGTTGGCGAAGGAAATTTGCGTCCCACGCTTGAAAAAATGGCGTCAGGATTGCCAGTGCGCGTTCTCGGACAAATGCCTGGGACCGCCACACAAGCTCAAATCGCGGGGGCGAATTTGCTCGTATTACCGTCGGAATGCTTCGAAGGTTTTCCAATGGTGGTGCCAGAGGCGTTCGCATTTGGAACTCCCGTGGCTGTTTCGAACCTTGGGCCGTTGCCAAGCATTGTCTCCTCAGGGGAGAACGGCCTGGTCTTCGAGCCTTCAACGCCGAACTCTTTACTAGAGGTTGTGCGATCCGCTTGGCAGACACCCGGATTGCTCGAACGCCTCGGACAGCATGCGCGTGCTGAGTTTAAGAAGAAATATACAGAGGATGTCAACTATTCGAGACTCATCAAGATTTATGAAAGCGCAATTGGTGGTACTGGAGGAAATGGCTCATCTTTTTCCTTGTCATAAGTCTGTAATATAATGCAAATTATCGTGTTTTTATCGTACGGATTCGTGCAGAAAGATTTTCAGGCTTTCTTCTGTGTACCGATGATCTCCATCAGAATGTACTTCAGGTAGACGGGCGTCGAGATTAGGTTCCGCCGCCACAAGCGTCTCGGCTCACGCAACAATCGCGGTAGCCATTCAAGTCCGAGTTTGCGAATCCACTCTGGAGACCGTTTCTTTGAGCCGCCATAAAAATCGAAAACGGCACCAATTGCGCAGATGAGCGGCACTTGGAGTACCTGCCGATGATTTTCAATCCATTTTTCCTGCTTGGGAGCTGTCATGCCGACCCATAGCACGTCCGGCTTAGCTTCGTTGATCATCTGAGCCATTTTACGGTTCTCTTCTTGGGAAAAGGTCTGCTTGAATGGCGGGGAGTAAGTGCCGCAAACTGAGATATTGGTGAAATCCTTAGCGAGCTTGTGAGCGATTGCATTAAGAACACCTGGAGTGGATCCAAGAAAGAAATAACGCAGGTTTTCTGATTTATCGGCCAGTTGGGATAAATGAAGAAAAAACTCAGTTCCTGCTACTCTTTCCCTGATGGGAAGGCCAAGCATTTTGGCGCCTAGAATAATGCCGGCACCGTCGGGAAGTAATAGACTGGCGCGGGTCAGTGCCAATCGAAATTCATCATCATGCTTTGCCACAACGATCGAGTGTGGGTTAATGCAGTCCACGACATCAACTCGCGTCTTCTCGTTGAGCATATCGAACGCCAGTCTAACGTCACCATGCAGACCACGAGCGCTGATGTCATAACCCAGTAGACGACTTGATGGCCTTATCTCGCCGGATACTTGATCGTTCTGTGTGAGACCCCTTGGTTTTTTGTGTGGAAGTTTCGGTGTGGTCATTTTGTTGCCTTCTAGTTCCTTATTTCGGCTTATGTTGCGAAAAAAAGCCGCTAGTGGTATCTCTTAGAGCATTGCAGAAGGAGATACCGCTATGACAAAGAAATATGTAGTCCGTCTCAGCGATGAAGAGCGTGGTTTGTTGGAAGACCTGGTGAGCAAAGGGCAAGCGGCGGCGCAGAAGATCAAACATGCGAATGTATTGCTCAAGGTCGATGCCGAAGGGGCGAATTGGAGCGATGCACAAGCCGCTGAGGCGTTCGGTTGCGCGCCGCGCACTGTCTTCAGCATTCGCGAGCGGTTCGTCGAACAAGGATTTGAAGCGGCGCTTTCACGCAAGCAACGTGAGCACCCGAGCTGCGAGCCCCTGCTCGATGGGGAAAAGCAGGCGCGGTTGGTGCAAATTGCCTGTAGCGAGCCGCCTCCCGGATACGCGCGCTGGACGTTGAATTTACTCGCGGGGAAGTTGGTGGAACTGGATGTCGTTGAGAGCATCTCGGCACCCACGGTGATGCGCGCACTAAAAAAAACGCACTCCAACCGCATCGGCGCAAGTGCTGGGTGATTCCCCCCGGGGAAGACGCCGCCTTTGTGGCGCAAATGGAAGATGTCCTGGAGGTCTACCGCCGCCCCTACGACCCCAAGAAGCCAGTTGTCTGCATCGATGAACAACCGACCCAGTTGATTGCCGAGACACGCCAGCCCCTGCCGATGCAACCGGGCCAACCCGAACGCTACGATTATGAATATGAGCGCGCCGGTACGGCGGTGAACTTCATGATCACAGAACCCTTGGGGCAATGGCGCAAAGTCAGTGTGCGCGAAACCAAAACCGCGATCGATTTAGCCCAAGAAATCAAGACATTGCTGGACGTGGACTATCCCGACGCCGAGAAAGTCGTCATCGTCTGGGACAACCTCAATACGCATACGCCCGCCTCTCTGTACAAAGCCTTCCCACCTGAGGAAGCGCGGCGGTTGATCGAGCGCTTGGAAATCCACTACACCCCAAAGCACGGCAGCTGGTTGGACATTGCCGAAATCGAACTCAGTGTCATGACCAAGCAGTGCCTAGACCGCCGCATCGGCGATATCGAAACGCTTCGCCGCGAAACCGCCGCCTGGGCAGAACAACGCAACGAGGCCCAAATCGGCGTCGACTGGCAATTCACCAACGACAAAGCGCCTGTGAAGTTGAAGCACTTGTATCCGCAAGTTAAGCTGAAATGAGGTCCTAGTTGCCTATTTTAAGTGCGATGAATTGTAGCGAGAGATGGTCGCTGTGTCTCTCTACCTGGGAGATGTCAGTCCGGTAGGATGGTTGTGTCCACTCCGAAAAGGCACTCCGCCGTGGAGTCGCTGTTGGCTGCGGGCTGAGCACCAGGGATAGTAACCAGTTGCGCGAGCGACGGGTCTTACACGGATATTTGACGAACATTGACTAGGGTACAACGCGCTTCATGTAAACCTGCCGCGATCGAAGCTGTTGGCAATTGCCGGGCAGCCCTGGGCTAGCGTTCAGGCAGCCATTTCGGCCTCTTTGGCCTGATACAGGACTATCCGCTTCACGTTGAGCCACGCCACTCGGCACACCGCCCAGAGCTGAACGGCGCTGCGACCGCGATACTTCAGCTTCTTGTTTCGGGTGTGGTAGACGAGTTGGAAGATGCTCGCCTCGACGTTGCAGCGGCGATTGAAGAGCTCGCGCGGGAGATACTTCGTGCGCCGTCGCGTGGCGGCCGCATCAATGGTTTTGTCGGTGATGTAACGCCATTGGCCGTCGGCACGAAACCGATAGCGACCCGGTTTGTATTCTTCGGCGAGTTGGCGCTCGCCGCTGTGGCGGTCGACGACGATGACACCCTCGTCGGTGCGCTCGACGTCGTAGCGCCCGGGCTTGCCGGGGAAACCGGTGTAATGGATGTCTTTGTCCTGCTCGTTGGCGTAGGTCTCATTGGCTTCGCTGTAGTAGGCGCCGTCGGCGGAGATCGCTTCTGCCGGGGTCTCGAGCACCTGTTCGCTGTTGGCGACCGCCTCTTGGAGGTAGCTGTTGTCGGCGGCGGTGGCGGGCTCGACTTGGACGTCGACGATGAGGTTGAGCCCGTCGTCCTGGCAGGTTTCGGTGAGGTTGACGCTGTAACCGCGCGCGGTCTCATCGCGGTTCTTGCGGTAGGCGGCGTCTTCGTCATGCGGGGATTGGAGCGAGTCGGCACTGATCTCTTGGGCGGGTTTGAGCGTCACGCGGGTCGCCTCGTTTGAATCATCGACCTGGTATTGCTCAAGCAGTAGCCGCTCGATGAGCGAATAGCGGGGGCTGCTCTGGGCATCGTAAGTCTGATGCAGACGCAGGAGTAATTCGCCAAGCTCCTCGAGCCAGGCGTGCTTGGCGGTTTCTTCCAGGCGGTAGATGTGCTGACTCGGGCGTTTGGCGCACAGGCGTTCCAGCAGGGCGCGGTCGGCGTCGCTTAGGCGCGCTTGCTGCTCGGGCGCGAGGCTGTTCCAGAAGACCTGCAGGCAGGCGATGATGAGCTGTAAGCGGGTGCAGGCGGCCAGGTTGCTGCCCAGAAGGGTGCTATCCATGCGCAGGCGATCACCCACCACGCCGAGGCGCTTGGCTTGCTCGCGCGTGAGCTCCTGAAAGACGTCTTTGAGCAGGTTCTCGCCTGTCTCGACTTGGTGGGCAGACAATCGCTGCTTGAACAGGTAGTAGGTCGATTCGACCGGCACTTCGTTGGTGAGGTTCATCAGTCCCAAGGCGCGACGCACCAGCAGATTGAAGTGCACCGCCTCGAACAATTCCTCGTCACTCCAGCCGAAGCCCTCTTTGAGGATGAGCATCCCGACCAGCAGGCGCAGCGGGGCGTTCGGGCGACCGGTGGTGTCATCGAACAGCTCGGCAAAACGCTCCTCGGGAATGCGGTTGGTGACTTGGTCGAGGAAGACGTTCTGCCAGGCGCTGGGATCGTTGAGCTTCTTCTGGTCGAGAGCGCGCAAGAACTGCTCGACGTTGCTGAACAGATCAATCTGGCTGCTGGCAGGGCTGGCTCGGAACATCGTCTGGATGGCCTCGGCTGAGTCTTTGGACGGACGGTGCTATTTTACCAGCCATCGGCTGCCAGTCGACCGGTCTGGGGACTTTTCGGAGGGGACTCATGGTTGAAGAACGAACCGCATTTTTTGCGAGGGTTCTGGCGGGGATGTCGTCCAGGCAATTGCTACGTTCTTGCTTATCCGTGTTGGTGACTGATGAACTGTGTGGCGCGTTGATCCGGCGGGAGTGGTGCTCCACTGGCGCTCGGGCGCGTTCGACCCGAAACGACTGCAATGGGGCGGCTGGATGCCGCCGCATCCGACGATCAAGGGGTACGGGCGTGTTAAGTAAACGGGGCGGCAGGTAGTCTATCTGCCCGAGGTGCTGGTGCGGATGCGCACCGGCCGGGCCAGCAATCTGTCGATGCGCAATATGATGTGTAAATCGTCCGAGGATGATCGGGCGTTGCGGGCGAATGGGGTAGGTGCGGGCGGTGCTTTGGCCTGATAGAATCTGTCGAAACTTGGGCAATTTTTAGTCCGTTAAGGGCGGGGCGAATTATTTGGCGCCAGTTTTCCTCAGTCAGTTCTCTAGAAATACTTAGCTTCCCGGGTGCCGGAAGTATCTGGACGCTTCGCGTTGTGAATGGACGAAAATATAATTCCTAGGAGCGGATTGAAAATGGATAGCCGGGTTGGAAGCACATCTGCTTAGCCAACAGAAACCTTCCGCTCTAAACCACCAACAGAAGACATCAAGCAGCAGTTTCATCATTTGTTTGAGCTTAATGGCTCACTGCCGGATCGCCTGCCGAAGGTGATTTTCGACAATGTCGTCGCAGGCTCCCTTTTACTTGCGACCGCCCCGGTCTTGCTGTTATTAAAGCTCGCCTATCTAATCGAAGGCTGGATTTTGCCAGAAAATATAGGGCCGTTGTTCTTTTATTACAATGCAGTCAGCGCTGGTCGCGTCTTCCGTAAATACAAGATTTTGCATCATTAAAGTTAAGTACATTGAGCCAGAGTAAGCAAAGCGGGGCGATTGGGTTGCCTATTTCGCTGAATGGACACCGGAGAGTAGAGCTGTGATGGGGCGTTTCGTCAAGAGCTTTTACTTTGACGAGATTCCGCAATTCTATTGTGTGCTGCGTGGGGAAATGAGCATTGTCGGGCCGCGCCCTCTGGCAATCGTGCATTACCAGCGTGATTTGGCGCAGGGAAAAGTGGCACGCTCACTGATCAAGGGCGGTTTATTGGAACTGGGCCATATTCATAAAGAAACCTCTGAGATGGGGAAGCCTTTCTATGAATATGAATACGTCGATCAGTATCTTAAGCACTCCCCCATGGGGCTTTTGTGGCTGGATTTGACGATCATCGCCAAGGGTGTCCGTTTGATGCTCCAGGGCAAAGGGTTGTGACGGTATCGCTGACATGACGAATCAGGTGTCTTTAATCCGGCTGGCGGTTGCCATTGGCATTACCTTTGTTCTCATCGGTAACCTTTACTTGCCAGCACTACCCAATCTGCTGAGACAATGGAGCTCCAGCGAATACAGTCACGGCTATTTTATCCCGCTTGTTAGCCTGATGTTGGTTTGGCAAAAATGGACGGCGCTCGCCAAAATGCGCTTTTCCGGGGCATGGTTGGGCTTCGGTCTAACCCTTGTCGCGTTTTTGATGCTCCTGGTTGGACATCTGAGTGCCGTCTACATGGTGATGCACATCTCGCTGATTTTGCTGATTACGGGCATGGTTTGGTCCTTCGCTGGACACGCGGCCATGCGGATTCTCTCGGTGCCGTTGGTTTATCTGGTCTTCATGATCCCTTTGCCTAACTTTTTGCATAACCAGTTATCTCTCAGCCTGCAATTGTTGTCCTCTGAGATCGGCGTTTGGTTTATCCGGCTTTTTGGTATTTCGGTGTTCCTTGAGGGCAATGTCATTGACCTGGGTAGCTATCAGTTGCAGGTGGTGGATGCGTGCAGTGGCTTGCGCTATTTGTTCCCATTGATGAGCTTTGGTTTTTTGATTGCCTACTTCTTCAAGGCGCCTTGGTGGCAGCGGGTGATCGTCTTTGCTTCAACCGTGCCTATCACAGTGGCCATGAACAGCTTTAGAATCGGGGTTACCGGGCTGCTGGTGGAGTATTTTGGCATCGGCGCCGCCGAGGGCTTTTTGCACGATTTTGAGGGCTGGATTATCTTTATGGCGTGCACGGCTCTGTTGCTGGCGGAGGTGTGGCTGTTCGTGCGTTTTAGTGGCCATTTCTGCAAGAATCGGTCCTTTGGCGCAGCCTTGGCGCTGGATTGGCCCGAGCCTTTGCTGGCGGATTTCGTGCCGCCTGGGCGCTCGGTGCCCAAGCCCTTCTGGGCGGCGCTGGCGTTGTTGGCACTGACGGCTGTGGTGATGCCTTTTTTGCAGGCGCGCCCGGTGGAGCCTTTGGCGCGCGAATCCCTGACGGTTTTTCCTGAGGAGGTCGGGCAGTGGGAAGGCACGCCTGAGATTCTGCAAGAGAATATTCTTCGGAGCCTGGATCTGACCGATTATTTCATCGGGGATTTCATCGGTGGCGGTGATCGGCGGGTGAATTTTTATGCCGCCTACTATGATTCTCAGGGGGCTGGGGAGTCGGCCCATTCGCCACGCTCGTGCATTCCGGGCGGGGGCTGGAGGATTGAGGACTTGCAGCGGATCAGCCTGGATGGCTTGTTCGTGGCGGGGCAGCCGTTGCGGGTCAACCGGCTTAAGATTCAGCGCGGTGAGGATAAGCAGCTGGTGTATTATTGGTTCCAGCAACGCGGCCGGGTGTTGACGAATGAGTATGCGGTGAAGTGGTTCTTGTTCTGGGATGCGCTGACGCGCAATCGCACCGATGGGGCGCTGGTGCGGCTGACAACGGTGATTCAGCCGTGGGAAGACTGGGCCGATGGCGATCGGCGGTTGCGGGAGTTCGCGGCCCAGGCGGTGCCGGAGTTGGGGCGGTTTGTTCCGGACTGATTGGAGAGGCATTTCACGCGACCATTAAGGTTCCTCGGAATGCTTCTCTGCGCGGCGGTCGGGGCAAGGCTTGCTCCGGGAAGGTTCGACGCATGACCAAATCTGAGCTTCAACGGGATGCTGTGGGCACGCGGGCCGATGGGGTTGACATGGTCGCGCTGACAAAGTCGCGAGAGTCTTTCGTTGGTGGACGGGCGTTTGTCGATTGTACTAACCTGTCGTCAATTGTTTGCTTTTGGGACTCTTGACATGCCCTCTGTCATCGCATCGGCCCGATCTTCCCGTCTTGGCTTGCGCGCCACCCCCGCACAGGAGGCCGTGCTGCGGCGCGCCGCTGAAGTCGCCCACAAGTCGCTGACCGACTTCATTCTTGACGCAGCCTACCAGGCGGCGGAGCAAACCTTGCTCGATCAACGCCTCTTCATGGTTTCGGGCAACCAGTACCAGGCACTCTTGGACATGCTGGATCGGCCCGAGACGGACAATCAAAAATTGGCGGATCTGCTTTCACGCCGTCCGGTGTGGGCCGATACTTGAGTTTGTCGGCACCTCAGCCGTTGGGTGTGGCGCATCGGCTGGAGGCGTTTGATTGCGGGCAGCCCGCCCTCACGACATGGCTGCGCCAATATGCGCGTCAGGCCCAAGGGAGCGGATCGGCGAGAACCTTTGTCGCTTGCGATCAAGATCGGGTGGCTGGCTACTATAGCCTGACTGTCGGCCAGATTGACACGCTGGAAGCTCCCGAGCGGATTCGTCGTGGTATGGGGCAGTACCCAATTCCCTTGATCATTTTGGCGAGGCTCGCCGTGGATTTGGATTATCAGAAGCCGGGTTTGGGTTATAGCCTGCTGCAAGACGCTATCATTCGTACAATTGCTGTCGCTGGACATGCTGGGATTCGGGCGCTGCTGACACACCCCATCAATGCTCGGGCCGATGCTTTTTATCGCCGGTTCGGTTTCGAGCCAACGCCATTGCAACACCGACAACTCATTTTGCTCCTCAAGGACGCGCGCCGGCTTGTCCGGCCCTAGCGCCTGTGACATTACTCGCGATCATGACAGGATTCAGCGGGCTGGCAACGCCGCGCGCTTTCGCTCGGTGTCGCGCTGGTCCTCAAGGTTAGCCGCGATTCCCGCGACACCAGGTCACCGAGTGACAACGGCATGATGATACCTGGTGGTGCATGTCTCGCTCATTCTGCTGCTAACCGGGCTGGTGTGGGCGTTTACAGGGCATGAATATGCCGTGAAGTGGTTCTTGTTCTGGGGTGCGCGGACCCGCAACCGCACCGACGGGGCATAGTGAGCTTGGCAAAGGTCGTTTTAGCCCGGCGGCTGAGCTGTCAAAGCAGGTTAAACTGACGGACCAAAGCTTCCAGGCGCGATGCCCGCACCCGCGCCGTCACCGCCAGAAGACACCACCATGCGCTTTTTCAACACCGAAGGCCCGGTACGCCCCGAGATGCACTATGTGCTGCCGCCGCTCGAGCGCTGGGACCTGGACGAGGTGCTGCGGATGATCGCGCAGCAAAAATTCTTCCTGCTCCACGCCCCACGCCAGACCGGCAAGACCTCCTGCCTGCTCGCGCTGATGGAACGGCTTAACCGCGAGGGGCACTATCTGGCGGTCTACGCCAATCTCGAAACCGCGCAGGCGGCCCGCGAGAATATCCAACTGGCGATGACCGATATTGTGCAGACCATTGCCGATGAAGCCCGCGCCGATACCGGCGAACAGGGCTTGGCGGAACTGGCGGACGACGTGCTGCCAAACAACGCCCCCACCCGTGCCCTGCGCGCCTTCCTCACCGCGAGCCTGGGCGCTGTCTTTGAGCCGCATTAGGATTCGCTGTGGCATCCTCCCTTGCTTGGTCGACCCAAACCCTGATAATCGAGTCCACTGTCGAGCGATGAAAGAACGCTACATCAACCTTTTTACGGATTTTGGCTTTAAGAAAATCTTTGGCGAAGAGGCCAGCAAGGAGCATTTGATCAGCTTTCTGAACACCCTGCTTCCGGCGCGGCATCAGATCGAGGAACTGCACTTTTGCAACACCGAGAACCAAGGTGCCAGCGCGCTCGATCGCAAAGCCATCTTCGACCTCAACTGTCGCAGCGCCAGCGGGGAATTTTTCATTGTCGAGCTGCAAAAAGCCAAACAGAATTTTTTCAAAGATCGCAGCGTTTTCTACGCCACCTTCCCTATCCAGCAACAAGCCCAACGCGGAGACTGGGACTTCCGCCTCTCGGCGGTTTACACCATCGGCATTCTCGACTTCATCTTCGACGACGAAGACAACGCCGAGCGCAGCGAAGTGATCCACCGAGTCCAGTTGAAAAACCAGCATCATCAGGTCTTCTACGACAAGCTCACCTTTATTTACCTGACCCTGCCGAACTTCACCAAAACCGCCGAACAACTCGAGACCCTGCAGGACAAATGGTTCTACCTGTTCCGCCACCTTCACGAACTCGACGAAATCCCCCCGCGTCTGCGCGAGCAAGTGTTCTTGCGGGTGTTCGAGAAAGCCAGCATCGCGCGCTTTCAGCCCGAGGAGCGCCAAGCCTACGAATCGAGCCTGAAGTACTACCGAGACCTCAAGAACGTGATCGACACCGCGCGCGATGAGGGACGAGAGGAAGGACGAGAGGAAGGACGGGGGGAAGGCGCGCGGCAGGCGACGCTGAGCACTGCCAAGAAGCTGCTATCGCTCGGTGTTTTGACCGATGAACAGATCGTGGCAACCACCGGATTGAGCGCGGAAGATCTTCAGCGTATTCGCGTAGCCCTGGAAAGCGGCCCAACTGACTGAAACGCTCCTCAAGCCTCATCCAGTGGCTTCCCTTAGTTGATCCAAACCCTGATGATCAAGCCTGAGTTTATTCAGAGACGAACAATCGATCACTTGGGAAGACAGAGCGCTGGCGAACAGCTCTCGGAGAACCTCCATCGCTATGTCAGGCTCTACAACCAACACATTCCTCAACGCGCTCTTGGCCCATCGAGGCATTGAAACAAGGGCACCAACGGCAGCCAGAGCTGTTTTCAAAACGCATTTACAATCTTCCATGACTTGACATGATCCTATTTGAGACTGATTCTTGATTCGATTAAGTCTTCGGCGTAAGATTTTCGACGCGGCTGGGTTCGCTCTTCGGTGGCAATTTTTCGGGCAGCCTGTCGTTCCGCCAATCTTTTGTTTGATTGGCGTCAATCGTCCTGAATCTGCACGCGCTGGAGTGACAAGTCTGATGGGAAGGGAATTCGCAGTGGCGGAAATGCCTGCTGAAGCATCCGCTGTTAAGGTCACGCCTCATGCGGCAGCGCATGCGCCGAACCGCCCGCTGACGCTTGCGCTTGCCGGGAATCCGAACTGCGGCAAGTCGGCGCTGTTTAACTCCCTGACGGGCATCCGCCAGACCACCGGCAACTGGCCGGGGGTGACGGTGGAGCGCAAGGAGGGGCGCTGCGAGCTCGATGGGCGGGCGGTGCGGGTGATCGATCTGCCTGGTATCTACTCGCTCGATGCCAGCTCGCTTGATGAGCGGGTGACGCGCGACTATCTGCTCGCGCGCGAGGCGGATGCCATCGTCAATGTGGTGGACGCGACCAATCTGGAGCGCAATCTGTATCTCAGTGTGCAGTTGCTGGAAATGGGTGTGCCCATTGTGATTGCGCTCAACATGATGGACCTGGCGCGGCGTCGTGGTTTGGAGATTGACGCCCAGGCGCTGGCGCGCGAGCTTGGCTGTCCGGTGGTGCCGGTGGTGGCGGTGAGCAAGGAGGGCCTGACTGAGCTTAGCGCGCGCGCTCTGGCGGTCGCCTGCGGGCAGGAGTCGGCCGGCTTTAGTCTCGCGCAGGATGAGTGCGTTGAGCAGGGTGTTGTGGCGCTGAGTGAGGCTATTCAGGCCAAGCTGCCGGGGCAAGCGTCAGTCCCGCCTTCCCGTACGCCAGATGATCAGAAGGTTCCAGCTTCAGACCCAACTTCAGATCAGGCACCTTCCGAAACGCCGGCTCAGGCATCCGGGACGCAGGCGGGTTCGTCGTCACGCGCGCCCAATGTGCGCTGGCTGGCTCTCAAATTGTTGGAAGGCGATGACTTCGCTGCCGCGAACGTCGACGACTCGGTGCACCAGCTTGCGGAGCATTGGCGCGCGGCTATCAACGAGCGCTCGGGCGAGGAGCCGGATATCTACATTGCCGATTCGCGCTTCGGGCATGCCCATGCGCTGGCGGCGCGGGTTCAGCGTGTGCGCGGGCGGGCTGGCGGTACCCTGTCGGACGCCATCGACCGGGTGGTGCTGAGTCGCTTTTGGGGCGTGCCGCTGTTCCTGGCGGTGATGTATCTGATGTTCGTCTTTACCATCAACATTGGTGGTGCCTTTATTGATTTCTTCGATGGCGCTGCGGCGGCCTTGTTTGTCGATGGCTTTGGTACCCTCCTCGACAAGCTCGGCACGCCTGAGCTCCTGCGGCTGTTGCTGGCCGATGGCATCGGCGGTGGGCTGACCGTGGTGGCCACCTTTATCCCGGTCATCGCGAGCCTGTATATTTTTCTCTCGGCGCTGGAGGATTCCGGTTACATGGCACGCGCGGCCTTTGTGATGGATCGTTTCATGCGCTCCATCGGGCTGCCGGGCAAGGCTTTTGTGCCGTTGATTGTTGGCTTTGGCTGCAATGTGCCGGCGGTCATGGCCACGCGCACGCTCGAGAACGAGCGCGAGCGTAAGCTGACCATTCTGATGAATCCCTTCATGTCCTGCGGCGCGCGCCTGCCGGTATATGTGCTGTTCGCCGCCGCCTTTTTCCCGCACTCCGGGCAGAACGTGGTGTTCGCGCTCTACCTGACGGGCATCGCCGTGGCTCTGCTGACCGGACTTATCATGAAACGTACCCTGCTCGCTGGCAGCAGTACCGGTTTCGTGATGGAGCTGCCGCCCTATCATTTGCCGACAGTGCGTGGCGTGCTGCTGCGCACCTGGGACCGGGTGCGTTTGTTTCTGCGCGAGGCCGGGCGCATCATCGTGGTCATGGTGGTGGTGCTGAACCTGCTCAGCGCCATCGGCACCGACGGTAGCATTGGCGAGACGGACAGCGACGTCTCTGTGTTGAGTGCCGCCAGTCGCCTGACGACGCCGCTGTTCGCGCCCATGGGGATCGACTCGGACAACTGGCCGGCGGTGCTGGGAATTTTCTCCGGCGTGCTGGCGAAAGAGGTCATCGTCGGCACCCTGGATACCGTTTATGGACAGCTTGCCACCGAGGAGCAACCCGCCACGGTGGAGACCACCGAGTCCTTCAATCTGCTCGCTGCCTTAAGCGCTGCACTGAGCACCATCCCGGCCAATCTCGGCGATGCCTTGGGCAGCTTGGCTGATCCGCTTGGGCTCGGCGGTGTGGATCAGGCAGCGACCGATCCGGGCGTCTCCGCCGGTGCCTTCGGCGCCATGGAAGTGCGTTTCGACGGCCGTGCCGGTGCCTTCGCCTATCTGCTCTTCGTGTTGCTGTATTTTCCCTGTATCGCCACCATCGGCGCCATTGCGCGCGAGGCCGGAGCGCCCTGGGCTGCCTTTGTGGGAGCCTGGACTACCGGCATCGCCTACATCACCGCGACCCTGTTCTATCAGTCGGCGACTTTCGCGCGCCATCCCTGGTGGTCGGGGAGCTGGATTGCCGCTGGTGTGCTGACCCTGATCCTGGTCTTCATCGGTCTGCGCATCTGGGCGCGGCGGGGGCGGGAGCGGGAGCTGGATGTAGGCGGCGCGCAGCGGGCGCCGGCCTGATGACTGCTTTCGCAGCGTGCCGATGCTAACCGACCTGCGTGCCTACGTGCGCGAGCGCCCCTTTGCGAGCCTCAGCGACATCGCCTTGCATCTGCGGGTAACGCCTGAGGTGGCCAGGGATCTGTGTGCGGTGTGGATGCGCAAAGGACAGCTCGAGCGCATCGACTGTGCGAGCGGCTGTGAGAACTGTCAACTGTGTCAGGGACCGCCAGCAGAACTCTATCGCTGGCGGGTTGCGCCTTGAGTCACTGAATATGCGCCAAAATCCCGTCGAGCTCGTCGAGGTTGTTGTAGCCGATGACCAGCTTGCCGGAGCCGGCGGTGCCGTGCTTGATGGCGACGCGGGCGCCGAGGCGGTCGGCGAGGTCGTCTTGCAGTCGGCGGATGTCGGGGTCGAGCGGGGGCTTTTCCTTCTGGCCGTCTTCGGTTTCCTCGTTTTGCCAGCGGCGCACCAGTTTTTCGGTATCGCGCACCGAAAGACCGCGGCGCACGACCTGGTCCGCGGCGTCGCTCTGGTTGCGGCCTTTGAGCCCGAGCAGGGCGCGGGCATGGCCCATCTCGAGCTGGCGCTGGTCGAGGTAGGTCTTGGTGTCGGGCTCAAGCTCCAGCAGGCGCAGCAGGTTGGTCACCGTGGTGCGGGACTTGCCGACGGCCTCTGCGACCTGCTGGTGGGTCAGGCTGAATTCCTCGGCCAGGCGGTGCAGGGCGCTGGCTTCCTCGAGTGGGTGCAGGTCGTCGCGCTGGATGTTTTCGATCAGCGCGATGGCGAGCGCGGTTTTTTCATCGACATCACGCACCACCACCGGGATTTTTGCCAAGCCCGCCTGTTGGGTGGCGCGCCAGCGGCGCTCGCCGGCGACGATTTCGTAGTCGCCGTCATCGAGCCTGCGCACCACGATGGGCTGAAGCACGCCCTGGGCGGCGATGGAATCGGCTAACTCGCTCAGGCTGTCGGGGTCGAATTCGCGTCGCGGCTGGTAGCGCCCGCGGCGGATGTGCTCGACGCCGAGCTCGGTGACGGCCTCGCTCGGATGCGCCGTGGTGGGCGATTCATGTGTGGTGTTCTGGGTGTCGCTGCTGGTGTTGGATGCAACACCGGTTGCGGTGCTGCCGCTGCCGAGCAGGGCATCCAGGCCGCGTCCGAGTCCTTTGCGTTTTGTACTCATGCGTGGGAGCTTACTCTTAGGCGGCGTCCGCGGTGCGACCGGCTCGGCCAAGGACCTCGCCGGCCAGTGCCTGGTAGGCGATCGAGCCGCGCGAGCTGCCGTCATAGAGCAGCACCGGCAGGCCGTGGCTGGGTGCCTCGGCCAGGCGCACATTGCGCGGAATGATGGTGGTATACACCTGTTTGTTGAAATGCTCAATCAACTGGGTGGACACTTGATTGGCCAGATTATTGCGCGGGTCGTGCATGGTGCGCAGGATGCCTTCGATCTTCAGCCCCGGGTTGCGGCTGTCCTGAATCTGGCGGATGGTGTCGATCAGCGCGGAGAGCCCTTCGAGCGCGTAGTATTCGCACTGTATTGGGATCAGGACGCCGTGCGCGGCGACCAGCGCATTGAGCGTCAGCATGTTGAGCGACGGCGGACAGTCGATCAGGATGAGTTCATAGGCGTCAGCGACGGCGGCGATGACCTCTGACAGGCTGCGCTCGCGGGCGTCGGTATTCATCAGGCCCACTTCGGCGGCGGTCATGTCGCCATTGGATGGCAACAGATCGAAGCCGGGCGCGGGCTCCTCGACCCTGACCCGGCAGGCGCCGAACTCGGCATCGCTCAGGAGCAGATCGCAGCCGGTGAGCTCCAGGCTGTTTTTGTCCACCCCGCAACCCATGGTGGCGTTGCCCTGCGGGTCCATGTCGATCAGCAGCACACGGCTTCCGAGCGACGCCAGGGATGCCGCTAGATTCACGGCGGTGGTGGTCTTGCCGACCCCGCCTTTTTGGTTAGCGATCGCAATGATTCTGGCCATAATTCAAGGGCTTCCGTCGATGCGGATCAAATGGCGCTCGCCCGGTACAAAGGGCACCTCGAGCCGGGTGACTGTCACCCGCGCGCCCATTGTGGTTCCGGTTGTGGCCTCAGCGGTGGTCCCGGTTTTGGCTCCAATGGCTGATAGCGCGGCGATTTCGTCATCCGGCCGGCGACCTTTGTATGCGAGCAGGACTCCGTCTGGTTGGCGCAGATGAGCGCTGCTGGACCAGAGTGCGTCGAGCGGCGCAAGCGCACGAGCCGTTATGGTAGCGAATTTTTGCTCCGGCTGGTATGACTCAAAGCGCGCTTGCACGACGCAGACATTGCCAAGCTCCAAGCTGGCCGCGGCCTGGCGCACGAAACGGGTTTTTTTTCCGATGCTGTCAAGCAGCACGAATTGCAGTTCCGGGCGTGCGATGGCGAGCGGAATGCCGGGTAAACCGGCACCCGTGCCAAAGTCGAGTACCGGGGATGCGTCGAACGCACCGAGCGCGGCCAGGCTGTCGAGCAGATGGCGGCCGATCATCTCCAGCGGATCGCGCACCGCGGTGAGATTGTAGCGGCTGTTCCAATGCGCCAGCAGGTCGATGTAGTCGAGCAGCGCATTGCGTTGAGCATCACTGAGCTCGGCGGCAGCATGGCCAAGCGAGGTGCCGTTGGGTTCAGCGAGGGGAGCCGCCAGCGGGTCGCCGAGCTGCGCCAGGCCCTGATCGAGCCGCTCGCGCAGGGCAAGACGCAGCGATGCACGCATCAGGCGCTGCGGCGTGCCGCAGGTTGGGCGGCGCCATTACGACCCGTGCTCAGCTCTCCGCTCGCCTGGATGCGCTTGAGGTGAATCAGCAGCAGGGACACGGCCGCCGGTGTAACGCCCGGAATACGCGCGGCCTGACCTAGAGTGGTCGGGCGCGTTGCCTTGAGTTTCTCCAGGACCTCGGTCGAGAGTCCGCGCACCCGGTCGAAATCGAAATCGAGCGACAGTGGTTGGTGCTCCTGCGCCTGCTGGCGTTCGATCTCGGCGCGCTGGCGCTCGAGATAGCCGGCGTACTTGGCCTGGATCTCGATCTGCTCGGACACGGCGGGGTCCGCAACGCCCGAGCCGATGCCCTCGACGGCGGTCAGGCGGGCATAGTCGAGCTGCGGGCGGGCGAGCAACTCGAGCGCGCGTGCTTCGCGTTTCGGCGGCTCGCCCAGATGCGCGGTGAGCGCCTCGGCTGCGGGACTGCCGGGGCGCACCCAGGTGTCGCGCAGGCGTTGCTGCTCGCGGGTGATGGCCTCGCGCTTGGTGTCGAACGCCTGCCAGCGCGTCTCATCGACCAGGCCGAATTCCCGCCCGAGCTCGGTCAGGCGCAGGTCGGCGTTGTCTTCGCGCAATTGCAGGCGATACTCGGCGCGGCTGGTGAACATGCGGTAGGGCTCATTGGTGCCGCGAGTGATGAGATCATCAATCATCACGCCGAGGTAGGCCTGATCGCGTCGCGGACACCAGGGCTCGAGCCCACGCACCTGGCGCGCCGCGTTCAGCCCGGCCAGCAGCCCCTGAGCGGCGGCTTCCTCATAGCCTGTGGTGCCATTGATCTGACCGGCGAAGAACAGCCCGCGGATGGGCTTGGTCTCAAGCGAGGGCAGCAGGTCACGCGGGTCGAAGAAGTCGTACTCGATGGCATAACCGGGGCGGGTGATGTGCGCGTGCTCCAAGCCCGGGATGGAGCGCACCAGGGCCTCCTGCACGTCGAATGGCAGGCTGGTGGAGATGCCGTTGGGGTAGATTTCGTCGCTGTCCAGCCCCTCGGGCTCGATAAAAATCTGGTGTGAGGCCTTGTCGGCAAAGCGAAAGACTTTGTCCTCGATCGACGGGCAGTAGCGCGGCCCGATGCCTTCGATCACGCCGCTGAACAGCGGCGAGCGTGAGATGCCGGCGCGGATGATCTCGTGCGTGCGCTCGGTGGTGCGAGCGATATGGCAACTGACCTGACGCGGATGATCGGCCGGGGAGCCTAGGTAGGAAAAGACCGGCACCGGGGTGTCGCCCGGCTGCTCTGCGAGTTGGCTGAAGTCGATACTGCGCGCGGCGATGCGCGGCGGGGTGCCGGTTTTTAGCCGTTCGACACGCAGCGGCAGGGCGCGCAGGCGCTCAGCCAGTGCCAGCGCGGGCGGGTCGCCGGCGCGTCCGCCGCGGTAATTAGATAGCCCGATGTGAATGCGCCCGCCGAGAAAGGTGCCGACTGTGAGCACCAGGGTGCGGGCGCGGAACTCAAGCCCCATCTGGGTGCGCACGCCGGTGACTTGCGCACCCTCGCCCTCGCCATCCAGGATCAGATCGTCAGCCGCCTGCTGAAACAGGTCGAGCCCCGGCTGGTGCTCCAGTGCGCGGCGCACGGCGGCTTTGTAGAGCAGGCGGTCGGCCTGGGCGCGGGTGGCACGCACCGCGGGGCCCTTGCGGCTGTTCAAAATGCGAAACTGAATGCCGGCGGCATCGGCCGCGCGCGCCATCAGCCCGCCCAGGGCGTCGATCTCCTTGACCAGATGCCCCTTGCCGATGCCGCCAATGGCCGGATTGCAGCTCATCTGCCCCAGGGTTTCGATGTTGTGGGTGAGCAGCAGGGTGCGCGCGCCAAGGCGCGCCGCGGCCAGCGCAGCCTCGGTGCCGGCGTGACCGCCGCCGATCACGATGACGTCATAGTCTTGGGTTGCCCGCATGAATGCCCGCCTGGATGCAAAAAACTCGCCCTCGCCCGAGTGGGCGCATGGCGAGAGTCTAGCCGAATGCTGTCGGTGATGCGCGGATTCGCGCAGGCGACAGCGGGCTCAGAAACGCGGCGGGCGGGGCGCGGAATCGGCTGGGCGGCGGCTGTCTGCCGGCGGCGCCATCGGCGAGTGCGGGCTGGTGCTGCGCCGACGCATCTTGTGCGCGCGCGGGTAGTTGGGAACGCCCAGTTGCGGGTCGTGCGGGTTGATCTGGAACAGTAGGAAGTCCTGGGTGGCGTCCCGAACGCTGCGGAGTTTCGACTCGATACTCATGCGATTGGTGCGAATTGCGATCGGATCGCCTTCGTGAACCTGCTGCTGCGGTGGTGTCATCAGTCCCCAGCCGAAATCTTCGTCATAGACCAATAACGCGCGCACTGCGTTCTCGCGCGAGGATTCAGACTCTGGGGCGCTTGAAGGCGAAAGCAGTTCCTTGTCTGCCGGGTTTTCGCTATGGCCTTGGGTGTCGGCGACCGGGCTGTTGGAACTCATGGAGCTGCTGTTGAGCAGCGTGTCCTGGACCGGCTTGACCGAAACCGGCACCGCAAAGCTGGCCAGCTCGAGCAAGTCGATCTGCAGGGCATGGTTGCTGCGCAGAATGCGCGCAACGCGGCCGAGTCGCGGGCGTGCGAGGCCCGGCTTGCCGTTGCCGAAGGCGACCAGGCTGCCAACGTTCAAGGCGGTGCTCGACTGCGAGCTCGGGTCCTGAATGCGCCATAGGCGCGCGCTCTGACGCACTAGCTGCCAGGCGTCGCCATTGGTTCGCAGGTTGCTTGGCTGCTCCAAGGGGTGGCGTCTGGCGCGCGGGACGGTGCTGGGTGAATGCGAATGCGGGAAGCGCGAGAAGACCTGATGCAGCAGGGCACGAATGGTCGCCATGCCGGCGTTCAGGTACAGCGCCTCGGGCTGCTCCCGCGGCTGCTCCGGGTAGTGGTCGATGTCGCCATTGTCGATGTCGCGGGCGAGCAGACGGATACTCGGGCGGCGTGACGCCAAGGGCAGCGGCAGCAAGCGCTCGGGCGAGCGTGTGCCGCCCGGATCGCGACGGAAGAAGACTTGCTGATCGGCGCGAACGGCCATGGCGAGGTTGCTGTAGTCGAATGCGACGACAGCCGTCTTGCCCTCGGGGGCTTTGGCGCTCGGAGGACCGGCGTGATCGGCATGGATGAAACGTCGTTGAACGCTCTCAGGCTGCCCGGGCTGGGTCTGGATACCTTTGATCTGAGCGGGGCTGTCGGGCGTGCCCTGCGCACTGTTCGCACACGAGACGAGCTTGACGGCCTCTGGCACCGAGGCGCAGTAGCGCGCAATGAAGCCCTGGGTGTTCTTGGCCCAGCTATAGACGTCGAACAGCCCAAGCGCCTGGAGGTTCAGGTAAAGTTGCGAACGGGTGCAGTTGCCATCGACGCCGGTCAGGAAGTCTGGCGCGGTTTGGGCCTTGAGCGGCTTGTCAGGGATATTCGCGGCCGCCAGGGCAAAAAACACCCGATTCGCGCGCTGCCAGGAAGCTCCGGGAAGCGGCTGATAGCGCAGACGGTGCAGTTCCGCCTCGCGCCAGGTCCACTCAAGGATGCGCAGTCCGCTTACCTGCAGCAGGGCTCTGTCGGTCGCGTTCTGGCGCGCGGCATAGGCGTCGGCCAGCGCCAGATGATAGGCGTTGATCAACTCCACGATGCAGCCGTTGAGTTGATCGAGCTTGCTGGCCTGCACCGGGCGTTCCGGCAAGCCGCGACGGTCGCGGGTCTGCTGGGTGAGCAGCATGTCGGCTTCCGACCACAGATTTTCGCTGATCGCCTCGGCTTCTTCGAGTCGCTGGGCGGCCGCAATGCGGCTGCGATTGCTGTTCTGCAACTCGCCGAGGATTCCCGGCAGGGAGTCCTGTTCGGGCCGGTCGCCCTTGATCAGCCGCAGCGAGCTGGCTCGCAGCAGTCGCGGGGCGCGCCATTGGCTGGGTGTTTCAAGGCCCGCGCGCAAGCAGGCGAGCATATCGCGCTCGGCAATGCAGGCCGCATCGGTAGTCTGGGCTGTAAGCACGACGGCCTCCCGCAATCATGTTCAAGAAGCATTCTCGGTCCCCGGGCTTGAGAGCAGACTCCGAGGGATGGAGCATGGAAAGCTGCTCCGGGGACGATGCTTCCAGAGTCTCTTACTGGCGAGTCTAACGTGGTGCTGGGCGCATGCCTGTGATTCGAGTCACAGGTCTTGGGATTTGTCAGAATGACGGGCGAGATTCGCGCCTGGCGGGAGGGATGACGGCGGGCTTTTCAGTCTTCAAGCTCGATGTAGCGTTCTGCCTGAAAGCGCGGGTTGCAGATGGCGAGAAAGACCAGCGGCTGGTCGCCGATGTTCTCGATACGCTGCGGGCAGTCGGGCGGGATGAACACCACATCCCCTGGATCAACCTGCGTGGGTTCGAGCTCGCCGACATGCACGCGGCCCCGGCCCTGCAGGATCAGGTAGCGCTCGACTGTTTGTTCCAGACGATGCCAGCGGGTGGTGACGCCCACATCAACAGTAGCGCGCGCAATCGACAGCGCCGGGTCATCATCCCGGTTCCAGCTTTCCAGGATGTCGCAGCGCTCGCTGGTGGGATAGGTCTCGGCCTCGTCCGGGCGATGGATGATCGGTTGACTGCTGGCGGTCACGGATGAATGTCTCCCGGGTGCGAATGATTCCTGTTGGCGCGGGCGTTCGGGTCTTGACCCTGATCTGAGCCCGATCTGAGCCCGAGGCCCAAGTATAGCGCATCGACGAGCAGGAGATCCTTGCTCGCTCGGTCGGAATCCCGCATGGTTTCGGTATATACTTGACGGCTTTGCCCGATGCGGAGAAGACCATGCAGGATATCAGCCCGATTCGCGCTCGTCTTGGCGATTTGAGGGGACGCTTGGAGTCCCTCTGGGGGTATCTTTGACTATGCTGGCAAGGATGAACGCCTAACGGAGGTGATGCGCGAGCTTGAGGAGCCGGATTTGTGGAATGACCCGGAGCGCGCGCAGAAGCTTGGGCGCGAGCGCGCGATGCTCGAGAACGTGGTCATTGGGCTGCGCGAGTTGCGCGCCGGGCTTGATGACGCCGATGATCTGCTCGCGCTGGCGGTGGCAGAGGAAGACACCGATACCGTCGATGCCGTGGTCGCTGACCTCGACGGCTACGAAGCGCACGTCGCCAAGCTCGAGTTTCAGCGCATGTTCTCGGGGCAAATGGACGCGAGCAACGCCTTCGTCGATATCCAAGCCGGCTCCGGTGGTACGGAGGCACAGGATTGGGCCGAGATGCTGTTGCGCATGTATTTGCGCTGGTGCGAGGCGCATGAGTTCAAGACCGAGCTGACGGAATATTCCCCCGGCGAGGTGGCCGGCATCAAGTCGGCCACCATCGCGGTGCAGGGCGACTATGCGTTCGGCTGGTTGCGCACCGAGACTGGCGTGCATCGGCTGGTGCGCAAGTCGCCGTTCGACTCCGGTAACCGCCGGCATACGTCTTTTGCCGCGGTCTTTGTCGCGCCCGAGGTGGACGACTCGGTGGAGATCGACATTAACCCGGCAGATCTGCGCATCGACGTCTACCGTGCCTCTGGCGCTGGCGGTCAGCACGTCAACCGGACCGAATCGGCCGTGCGCATCACCCACAACCCGACCGGGGTGGTGGTGCAGTGTCAGAATGATCGCTCGCAGCACAAGAACAAAGACCAGGCGATGAAACAGCTCAAAGCAAAGCTCTATGAGCTGGAAATGAAAAAGCGCAGCGCCGATCAGCAGGCGTTGGAGGAGACCAAGTCCGACATCGGCTGGGGCAGTCAGATTCGCTCCTATGTGCTTGATCAGTCGCGCATCAAGGACTTGCGCACCAATATCGAGACCGGAAACACCCAGGCGGTGCTCGATGGTGGGCTTGATCCTTTCATCGAAGCCAGCCTGAAAAGCGGCCTGTAGAAGCGAATTGATAGCAAAACCACCAGCAAAAAATTATCCGCAAAACATCCAATGTCCAATCCGACATCGCCCGATATTGACGAACATAAGCTTATCGCCCAGCGACGCGAGAAGCTCACGCGCATTCGCGAGCAGGGTGTGGCCTTTCCGAACGACTTTCGCCGCAACGCCATGGCCGGCGAACTGCTGGCGGAATACAACAGCAAGAGCGATACAGAGCTCGAGCAGCTTGGCGTGCGCGTGAAGCTGGCCGGTCGGGTCATGAGCCGGCGGGTGATGGGCAAGGCGAGCTTCGCGCATCTGCAGGACATGTCCGGCAAGATGCAGCTATTCGTGCAGCGCGACCGCGTCGGCGAAGAGGCCTATGCTTGGTTCAAGAAAGAACTGGACATCGGCGACATCTGCGGCGCCGAGGGGGTGTTGTTCAAGACCAAGACCGGCGAGCTGTCGGTGAAGGTCGACGGGCTGCACCTGCTGACCAAATCCCTGCGCGCGTTGCCGGAGAAGTTCCATGGCCTGGCGGATACCGAGACCCGCTATCGCCAGCGCTATCTCGATCTGATCATGAACGACGCTACCCGCACGACCTTTCGCGTGCGCACCGGGGTGGTTCAGTTCATCCGCGAGTATCTCAATGGGTTGGGTTATCTCGAGGTTGAGACGCCCATGATGCAGGCCATTCCCGGCGGTGCGCTGGCGCGGCCCTTCGTAACCCACCATAACGCGCTCGACATGCAGCTGTTCCTGCGCATTGCGCCAGAGCTCTACCTCAAGCGGCTGGTGGTCGGCGGTTTCGAGCGCGTCTATGAAATCAACCGGAATTTCCGCAACGAGGGGCTTTCGACCAGGCACAACCCCGAGTTCACCATGCTTGAGTTCTATCAGGCCTATGCCGACTACCATGACCTGATGGACCTGACCGAAGACCTGCTGCGCCAGCTGGTGCAGCAGGTGCTCGGCGGTACCGAACTGAGCTATCAGGGCGAGACCTACGACCTGGCCAAGTCCTTCCAGCGCCTGACGGTGCGCGAGTCCATCCTGGCCTTTAATCCGGAGCTTAGCGCGTCCGACCTCGATGAGCTCGCCGCGGCGCGCGCGCTCGCCGAGCGCTTGGGCATCCCGGTGAAAGACAGCTACGGCCTCGGCAAGGTGCAGATCGAGATCTTCGAGAAGACGGTCGAGTCGCGGCTGATGGAGCCGACCTTCATCACCGAATATCCGCTTGAGGTCTCGCCGCTCGCGCGTCGCAATGATCAAAACCCCTTCGTCACCGACCGCTTCGAGTTTTTTGTTGGCGGACGCGAGATCGCCAATGGCTTCTCGGAGCTGAACGATGCCGAGGACCAGGCTGAGCGCTTCCGCCGGCAGGTCGAGGACAAGGATGCCGGCGATCTGGAAGCCATGCACTTCGATGCCGACTACATCTGCGCGCTCGAGCATGGCATGCCGCCAACGGCAGGGGAGGGCATCGGCATCGACCGTTTGGTGATGTTGCTGACCGACTCTGCTTCCATTCGCGACGTGCTGCTGTTTCCGCACATGCGGCCCATCGCGACCGCGGCGGAGATGTCGGGCGAGACTTCGGTTAATGCCGTCCCAGAGAGCCCAGCCTAGCGCCATCTGTCCCAAGGAGTTCGGCTGATGCCTCGAGACCTCGCCGCCGCCCGCTGGTGATCGGCGATGCAGTCGAGCGTTGATCTCCCCCCATTGCAGCTGCGTCCGGTCTGGTCACGGCAACTGCTGATTTATTGGGCGCTCGTGCATTTTGGTGCCTTGGCGCTGGTGACGGTTGTGCCGCTGTCCCCGCCGTTGCCCCCACCATTGTCTTGGAGCGTCCGCCTCGGTTTGGTCGCGCTGGTTGGCGGGTCCGCTGCCTTGATCTTCGCGAACCACTTGTGGCGGCGGATGCACTGGTCGATCATGGAGGCCGTCAGCCACCCGGATGCTTGGGAGTTGGTGCTCGGTAGTGGGGAGACCGTGCATGCGCGTCTGCTTGGCTCGAGCTTTGTCGGTCAGCGCCTGATGGTGCTGAATTTCGCCCTTGGCCGCTGGCGTCGGCTGTCGCTAACCCTTGCCCCGGACAGCTTGGATGCCGAGCCAATGCGTCGCTTGCGTGCCGATTTACGTGCTGGTTTGCGCGTCAATGGTCCGCACAGCAAGGTGGATCGCTAAGGGTGTAGGCTTGGTGAGTGTTGGCTTGGTGAGTGTTGCCTTGGGAGGAGACGCGCTATGAAAATTCTGGTCACCGGCGGTGCCGGTTACATCGGCAGTCACACGCTGGTTGAGCTACTGGCGGCTGGGCATGAACCTGTGGTGGTGGATAACCTCTGTAACAGCAAGGAAGAAGCGCTTGAGCGGGTGCGCCGTATTAGTGGTCGGGACTTTGCATTCCATCGCCTAGATTTGCGCGATTTGCCGGCTCTTGAGCAGGTGTTCAAGCAGCATGCATTCGATGCCGTGGTGCATTTTGCCGGCCTGAAAGCGGTTGGCGAGTCGACCGAACAACCGTTGCTCTACTACGACAACAATGTGATCGGGACGCTGAATCTGTGTCGCGCGATGGATGGTGCCGGCGTGCGGCGGCTGGTCTTCAGCTCTTCGGCGACCGTCTATGGTGATCCGCAAAGGCTTCCCATCGTCGAGGAGTCCCCGCTTTCGACCACCAATCCTTACGGGCGCACCAAATTGATGATCGAGGACATCCTGCGTGATCTGGCTGCCGCCGATGCGCGTTGGCAGGTGACGCTGTTGCGCTATTTCAACCCGGTTGGCGCCCATGCAAGCGGCCTGATCGGTGAAGACCCGAATGGCATTCCGAATAACCTGATGCCCTATATTGCCAAGGTCGCTATCGGCGAGCTGCCCGAGCTGCGGGTGTTTGGCAACGACTACCCGACGGTGGATGGTACAGGCGTGCGTGACTACATCCATGTGGTGGATCTTGCGCTTGGGCATGTGGCCGCGCTGCGGGAGGACGCCGCGAGCCCCGGGGTGCGGGTGTTTAATCTCGGAACCGGCCAGGGCTATTCTGTGCTTGAGGTGCTCAAGGCCTTTGAGCAGGCCTGCGGACGGGAGCTCAACTACCGCATCCACCCGCGCCGCCCAGGCGACGTAGCAAGCTGCTATGCCGACCCCGGCAAGGCCCAGCGTGAGCTGGGATGGCAGGCGCAGCGGGGAATGTCAGAGATGACCACCGACCACTGGCGCTGGCAGAGTCAAAACCCCCAAGGGTATGTGGCCGGTTAACCCTTGGGTGCTGGGGCGGGTAACGAGCGCGGGGGTGTTGACAGCAGGGATGCTGTCGTCAAGCCCCCAGGGAAGGGTTCACGTCGTCCCCCGCGCTCGTTACCCGGCGCAGCACAGTCCCGCCAGTCTGAACCTTTTCAGGCGGCTTTGGATTCCACCTTGGAACCGGTCAGGTCCCAGGCGAAGGTGCAGTCGAGATGCGACAGCACTGAGATCATGCCGCTTTCTCCGTCTTCAACCATCACCGCCACCGGGGCCTTTTTGCCGAACTGCCTGTTGCCGCGCTTCACCCACATGTTGCGCATCTCGGGGTTGCGGGGAAAGTAGGTGTGCAGGGCTTCTTCAATCCGCAGCAGATAGCTGACCCGACGGTTAACGGTTGGATCATCCGGGAAGGGCTCCTCGTCGCGGAAGCGCGAGATGTTGCGTGCCTTTACGCTCGCGGGCAGGCGCAGGATGTGCATGATGTCGCTGGCAGCCAGGCCCCATGTCTCAAGCAGGCTCATTGTGCGGCGGGTCATTAGCAGGCGTTCATCGAGTGTTAGCGTGGTCATGGTCTCAATCCCGGCGTAATGCGCTTGGTTTTCAATCGATCACCGCGCCAGCCTCGGCTAGCGCACCTTTAACGCCATGATGCGGGTAAAAAACCTAGTATGCAAGTCGGAATTAGCGCTGGCAGGACAAAGCCGCACGTTGGGGCCGTTAGCGACATAAGCGTGTAATGCGCAGGACCAGTGGGATCTGGCGCAGACGCCGCAGGATGCGGGCGAGGTGGCCGCGACTCTGTACCTTGATCTGGAAGTCGAGGGTGGAGGCTCCGCCGGCTTTTTCTTTCGACTGGATATTGGCGATGTCGGAACCGGACTCGGCGATGGCCGTCGCGATGCTGGCCAAGGCGCCGCGTTGGTCTTCGACCTCGATGCGAATCTCGGTGATGAAATCGCCGCTCGGCGTCTCCCCCCACTGCAGGTCAATCCAGTGGCCGCGCTTGGCGTGGTAATCGCCCAGGTTGCGGCATTCCAGGCGATGCACGACGATGCCCTTGCCGGGATTGAACAGGCCCGCGATGTGATCGCCGGGAATCGGCCGGCAGCAGCGGGGGAAGGTCATCACCATGCCTTCCGTGCCCAGAATCGCGAGCTGTTGGCTCGCAATGGTGTCGCTGGTGGTCGCCGTGGAGGGCTCCGAGTGCTCGGCGCTGGCCAGTCGCCGCGCCACCAGCATGGGCATGCGGTTGCCTAGGCCGACGTCGGCGAACATCGCCTCGGGTGAGACGGCATCGGTCTGCGCCGCATAGGTGGCGATGCGCTCCTCGCAAATCTCATCCAGGCTAAGCCCGAGGTTGGTGAGCTCATTGTTGACCAGATCACGCCCCAGCCGCGCCGCCTCACGCTGCTGCATGTTCTTGAGAAAGCTGCGGATATTGGCGCGTGCCTTGCCGGTGACGACAAATTTGAGCCAATGCGTTTTGGGTGTCGCGCTGGGTATGGTCGAAATCTCGACCGTCTGGCCGCTGCGCAGCACGGAGTTGATCGGCACCGGTCGGCGGTCGATCACCGCATAGACGCCGGTGTTGCCGATGTCGGAATGGATGGCGTAGGCGAAGTCGATCGCCGTGGCGCCGCGCGGCAGGACTTTGATCTCCCCGTTGGGGGTGAACACGTAGACATCGTCCGGGAACAGGTCGATCTTCACATGCTCAAGAAACTCTTTCGGGTCGCCCGAGTCGCGCTGCAGTTCGAGCAGGTTTTGTAGCCAGTCGCTCGCCAGGGCAGGCGTTTTGCCGTGCTCGCCGCCGGTCTTGTAGAGCCAGTGGGAGGCAATGCCCGATTCGGCCACTCGGTGCATGTCGGTGCTGCGAATCTGAATCTCGATCTTCACGCCCTGAGGGCCAAAAAGTACGGTATGGATCGACTGGTAGCCGTTCGACTTGGGGATGGCGATATAGTCCTTGAACCGCCCCGGCACCGGTTTGTAGAGATTGTGAACCTGGCCTAAAACCCGGTAGCAGGTGTCGATGGAATCGACAATGACACGAAAGGCGAAGACATCGACCAGATCGCGAAAGGATTTGCCTTCGTCGCGCATCTTGCAATAGATGCTGTAGAGGTGCTTCTCGCGGCCAACCACCTCGGCGGCGATGCCCTGCTGCTCGAGGCGCCGGCGGATGGCGCTCTCGACGCTGGCGATCATCTCATGATGACCGCAGCGCACTTGTCGCACCGCGTTGTCGAGTACGAAATGCCGCCAGGGCCACAGGTGGCTGAAGCCGAACTCCTCCAGCGCCAGGCGAATACTGTTGATCCCTAAGCGGTTGGCGATGGGGGCGTAGATGTCGAGCGTCTCGCGCGACTTACGCCGGCGCTTGTGCGGTGGCATCACCCCCATGGTGCGCATGTTGTGCAAGCGGTCGGCGAGCTTGACGAGGATGACGCGGATGTCGCGCGTCATCGCTAGCATCATCTTGCTGAAGTTGGCGGCTTCCTTCTCGGCGTCGGTCTTGAAGGTGATCTGAGTGAGCTTGCTGACGCCATCGACCAGCTCGGCGATCTCGTCGTCGAAGACCTCGGCGATGTGCTCCTTTTCGGTCTCGGTATCCTCCACCACATCGTGCAAGATGGCCGCCATCAGGCATTTGTGGTCCATCTGCAGGTCGGCAAGGATGCGCGCGACTGCGATGGGGTGGAAGATATAGGGCTCCCCACTGGTGCGGGCTTGTCCCTCGTGCGCTTCGGCACTGAACAAGTAGGCCCGATAGACTTCGCTGATCTGCTCGCGCGGCAGATAGCTCTCAAGCTGTTTGCATAGATCGCTGATCAAAAAGCGCTTGTTGGGTTTGCAATCGTCCTGCTGTTGGGTGAGATCCGTGGTGGAATCCTGAGGGGGATGCTGTATGCCCTGTTGGGGCGGCACTTGCGCCGTGGGGGTGCCTTCGGCAGCGGCAGGGAGCGGGTCCCGAGCGCGCGCGTGCCCAAGAAGCCCGGTCACGGCATCGGCAAGCGCGCTCTCGCTCATTTGACCGCGTCCGTTCTATCCGCCGCCGGGCGCGTGCCCGCGGCGATATGCGGTTGGGGATCTTTTGCGCTGCATGGACAAGGTTTCGCGCTGCGCTCAGATATCTTTCGCCACCGAGGCGGCCAATTCTTCCGCCAGGGCTTCTTCCAGCGATTTTGTGATTTCTTCTGGTTCGCTCGCGTGCTCCTCGATCTGTGCCGAGTTGATATGACCACTGGCAATTTCCCGCAGCGCGAGCACGGTGGACTTGTCCTTGGCCCATGGCAGAAAGGGCTCAACGCCGTTGCTTAGCTGTCGCGCACGCTTGGTCGCGAGAATAACGAGCTCGAATCGATTGTCGACGTGCTCAAGGCAGTCTTGAACGGTAATACGGGCCATTGGTTATTTTTCCTAAGGTGTCTTATGCGTGAATCACATAGTGTTTGGGCTTGTTTTGGCCCGGGTCACGGTCGCGGGGGACGCCGTGAATACATCCTTGTAGGCTTGCGATCGCATCCCTGCGATCGAACACCCCCGCGCCCGTCACCCGGGCCAAAACCGGAAACTGATTTGTGATGGCAAAAATTTAAGAATGAAGCGGTTAGCGACTAACCGCCGAGATATAACATGAGTACTTCCGAAAATAGCAAACTTTTGCTAGTTCGATAAGGATTTTCCGCAGGAAAGTAGAGAAAAGTCCCTGCTATCTGTGAAATTGCAAGAACTCATCGCCCGGCCCAGCCTTTCGGGTCTGACTGGGCCTGGCTGGGCCTGGCTGACTGGGCTGGCCGGATCTGGCTGGGCCAGGCGTTTTGCCGTGGATCAGACGGGGCTATTCGCTACAGTGGTTGGCTGTGAGTCTTAAGCAGGCTGGTCGCTGTTGCCCATGTCGGCTTTGGCGTCGCCATCGAGCATGGCGCCGAGTGTGCCGCCGAGCTTTTGCTGCTGGTTGGCGCGGCGCAGACCGAAGGCACACACCAGGGCGCGCAGCTCGGCCAGCGCGGCCTCGAAGCGGTCGTTGACGATCAGGTAGTCGTATTCGCCGTAGTGGGAGAGCTCGCTGCGGGCCTCGGCCATGCGCCGGTTGATGATCTCCTCGCTGTCCTGCCCGCGGTTGCGCAGGCGTTGCTCGAGCTCCTTCAGCGATGGCGGGAGGATGAAAATAGAAACGGCCTCGGGGAAATGCTCCCGCACCTGGCGCGCGCCCTGCCAGTCGATCTCAAGCAGCACGTCCTGGCCGGCATCGAGCGCCTGGCGCAGGGTCTCGCGCGCGGTACCATAGGCATTGTCGAAGACATGGGCGTATTCCACGAAGGCGTTCTCGAGCACCATGCGCTCGAAGGTCTCGCGGCTGACAAAATGATAATGCTCGCCGTCGACCTCGCCCTCGCGCGGCGAGCGGGTGGTGTAGGAGACCGACAGACGCAATTTGGGATGCCCGTTCAGCAGGGTGCGCACCAGGCTGGTCTTGCCGGCACCGGATGGGGCCGAGACGACAAACAGCATGCCCCGGGTGTCGTTGCCGTTGCTGTCATCACGTCTGTCAGTCTGTCTGCGATCGGAGTTTCCACGCCTGTCCAACCCGGGATTCATGGTCGTGGTTCCCGGCATGTTGTTTGCGGGGTGGTCGCTGATGTTAGCGCTCACGCTCTCGCCCTCCCTGGAGAATAAAAGTCGCTGTGATTCACGCCAAGGCTCCGTGTCATTCCAGATTTTGAATCTGCTCGCGCATCTGCTCGATCAGCACCTTGATGTCGACCGCGATGCGGGTCACGGCGGCATCGGTGGATTTCGACCCTAGGGTATTGGCCTCGCGGTTGAGCTCCTGCATCAGGAAATCCAGCCGGCGGCCGACCGGACTCTCGCCGGCAAGGGTCGTGCGCACTTCGTCGATGTGGCCGCTCAGGCGGTCCATTTCCTCGTCGACATCGCAGCGCTGGGCCAGCAGCACCATTTCCTGCTCGATGCGGCTCGGGTCGAGCTCGCCGCGGATCTCCGCCAGGCGCTCACTGATGCGCGCCCGCATCTCATCGAGTAATTGTGGCATGCGCGCGCGTACCTCGCCGACCAGTGTCGTCAGACGCTCGCAGCGCTGCTCGATCAGCGCGCGAAGGCGCGTGCCTTCGCGCTCGCGCGCGGCGAGGAGTTCGGTCAGGGCGGTATCGAAAAGGGCGAGCGCGGCGGCATTGAGGCTGTCGAGATCCGGCTCGGGCTCCTCGAGCATGCCCGGCCAGCGTAGCAGGTCCATGACCGATGGCGCGCGCGTTTCGCCGGTGCGGGTGGCGATCCGTGCGGCGGCGTCGAGCACTTGCGCAAGCAGCGGCTCATTGATGTGCAGTTCTCCGCCGGTGCCCGCGGACGGCGAATACTTGAGCGTGCAGTCGATTTTGCCGCGGGCAAGGCGCGCGGACAGTCGCTCGCGCACGCCGGGGTCGAGCCCACGCAGCTCCTCGGGCAGACGCAGGTTGGGCTCGAGAAAACGGTGATTGACCGAGCGGATTTCCCAACTCAGCTCGCCGAAGGCGCCGCGCTCTTGGTGGCGGGCGAAGGCGGTCATGCTCTTGATCATTGCAAGGGTTTAGATCATTGCCGGCGTTTTTGGTCGCGTCTTAGCGGCCATGGGTGTCTGGAATTGCTTGGGGCTGCCGCCCGGATGCGCTAAGGTCTATGATATACCAGACAGCGCCCGGCCGATGCCGGGCATGGCCGCGTCAGCGTCCGGCTGCTTGCCCGTGTTCTTTATTATCGGCGGAAAACATCGCTCATGGCAGCGCCAACTCCAGCTCCAAACCGGGACACCCTCGAACCCGGTACCTATATCGACTGCTTCCGCATCGTGCGCACCATCGGCAAGGGCGGATTCAGCCTGATTTATCTCGCCAAGGACGATGAAACGGGCGACGAGGCGGTCATCAAGGAGTTTATGCCAAAAAAGATCGCTCGGCGCCTGGAAAACAAATGGGTGGAGCCAGTCGATGAGAACAGCCGTGTCAGCATGATCCGCAGTTTGCGCCTGTTCTTTCAGGAGGCCAAGGCGATGGCGGCGCTGCGGCATCCGAACATTGTTGGCGTGCATGGTCTGTTCCTGGCGCATGGCACCGGTTATCTGGTCATGCAGCATGAGCGCGGGCGCAATCTGGCGCAGTTTGTCCACGAGCGCGGCGGCGCCTTGAGTACCACGCTGCTGCTGCGCATTTTTCTGCCTCTGCTCGATGCGCTGATGCTGATCCACGCGCGCAGCATGCTGCATCTGGACATCAAGCCCGGCAACATCCATCTGCGTCACGGGCATGACCCGCTGATGCTGGACCTTGGCGCGGTGCAGGTGATGTCCTCCGGGCGCAGCATTGGCGGGCAGGTGATCACCGCCGGCTATTCGCCGCCGGAGCAATACTCGAGTAGCGGCAACATCGGCCCCTGGACGGATGTTTATGCCATCGGCGCCTCCATGCGCTCGTGTATCGAGGCCAAGACGCCGCAGCCATCGCCTGAGCGGGTCGAGAACGATATCATGGTGCCCCTGGCGGAGGTAATGAAAGACCGCTATCCTGCCTCGCTGCTTGAGGCGATCGACTGGACCATGGAGCTTGAGCCTGAGAAGCGCCCGCAGGATGCCAGCGAACTGCTGACCGTGTTGCAAAGTCAGGACTATGCGCTGCCGAAGTCAACCATGCGCGAGCTCCTCCCCTCGTTCCAAGCGGGCGGCGACATCGCCACGTCTACCACTGGTTTGCGCATTGGTGCCCCGAGCTCGATGCTGACCCAGGACCTCTGAACTAGTACCTCTGAACCAGTACCTCTGGCCTGCGGTTGGTCGCTGATGTGTCTGGACCGAAGGCGCGGTCAAGCGTACCCGCTCGATTGCAACCGCACCCGATCAAACCCCCAGGAGTTTTTCAGCATGCGACCATCTGCCCGCCGCTCCGATGAACTGCGACCGGTCCGCTTCGTCCGTCATTTCACCCGGCATGCGGCCGGTTCGGTGCTGGTTGAGTGTGGCGACACCCGGGTGCTCTGCACCGCCAGCATTTCCGAGCGGGTGCCGCCGTTTCTGCGCGGTCGCAACAGCGGCTGGCTGACCGGCGAATATGGCATGCTGCCCGGCAGCACCTCCGAGCGCATTGACCGCGAAGCCGCGCGCGGGCGCCAGGGCGGGCGCACGCTCGAGATACAGCGGCTGATCGGGCGTTCCTTGCGGGCCGCTATGGATCTCACTGCCTTGGGCGAGCGCACCATCACGCTCGACTGCGATGTGCTCCAGGCCGATGGCGGCACCCGCACGGCGGCCATCAGCGGCGCCTGGGTCGCCCTGCGCGATGCGATCGACGCGCTGATTGCAAGCGGAGCCCTGGCCGAATCACCGCTGCAGGCGCAGGTCGCGGCGGTCTCGGTGGGGCTCTACCAGGGCACGCCGGTGCTGGACCTGGACTATGCCGAGGACTCGAATGCTGAGGCCGACATGAACGTGGTCATGAATGCCGATGGCGGCCTGATCGAGGTGCAGGGTACGGCGGAAGGCCGCGCTTTCAGTCGCAGCGAGCTAAATGCCCTGCTGGATCTGGCCAGCGGTGGAATCGATGAAATTTTCCACCTCCAGCGCGCGGCGCTGCAGCCGGCGGCTTGATGTTCAACCAAAACGAGCGCATGCGGTCATGACTGAGCATCAACATGCTGTCGTGCTTGCCAGCAACAATGCCGGCAAGCTGCGTGAGCTCGAGCAGCTCCTGCAGCCGGCTGATGTGCGGCTTTATGCACAGCAGGAATTCAGCATCGCCAGTGTCGAAGAAACCGGCCTGACCTTTGTCGAGAATGCGATTCTCAAAGCGCGCCATGCCGCCGCGGGCAGCGGTTTGCCGGCCATCGCTGACGATTCCGGCCTCGAAGTGGATGCCCTCAATGGCGCGCCCGGTATTCGCTCAGCCCGCTATGCGGGTGAGCAGGCCGACGACGGCGCCAACTGTGCCAAGTTGCTTGAGGCCATGACCGATATTCCGCAAGGACACCGTCAGGCGCGCTTTCAGTGCCTGGTGGTCTACTTGCGCCATGCCGAAGATCCGACACCGGTGATCTGTCAGGGGACTTGGGAGGGACGGATTCTGACCGAGCCACGCGGTGACAAGGGCTTTGGTTATGACCCCTTGTTCTGGGTGCCGGGGCAGAACCGCAGCGCCGCTGAGCTTGATGCGGGTACCAAGAATGCACTGAGCCACCGTGGGCAGGCGTTGTCGAAACTGGTGCTCGCCTTGACCGACGGGCTTGCGTGAGCGATGAATCCTGTGTGATCAGCCCATGAGTAAAGTCAATCATAGCGAGATCGCTGAGCGCATCCAGGCCGTGCAGGCTCGGATTGACACTGCCGAGCAGCGTTTCGGGCGTGAGCCGGGCAGCGTGCGCCTGCTTGCCGTTAGCAAGCGGCAGCCGCTTGACAAGATCATAGCGGCGCGGGCTGCGGGTCTGCGCGCCTTCGGCGAGAGCTATGCACAGGAAGGCATCGACAAACAGCAGGCTCTCGCCGAGTTGGAAGGGCCAGGACCGGAAGGTGCTGGGCGAGAATTCGCTGGCTCGGAAAGTGCTGGCCCCGAGGTGGCCGGAGCGGAAGTTTCTGGGCCGAACCCTGCGGGTCAGGATATCCGCCAGGCGATCCAATGGCATTTCATCGGTCGGGTTCAGTCGAACAAGACCCGCCTGATCGCCGAGCACTTTGACTGGGTGCATGGACTCTTCAGTGTGGAGCACGCGCGACGACTCGCCGCGCAACGCCCGGCAGCGCGAGGACCGCTGCATGTCTGCCTGCAGGTCAATTTGAGCGGCGAGGCATCTAAGGCCGGGGTGGCGCCCGACGCGCTTGAGGAATTGCTGCGCGAGGTCGTGAGCATGGACGGGTTGCGACTTGAGGGATTGATGACCCTGCCCGCGCCAGCCGCGGATTTCGCCGCTCAACGTCGCCCTTTCGCGGCCCTGCGGGCGTTGCGCGATCATTACTCAGGCGAAGGATTGGCGCTGCCCATGCTGTCGATGGGAATGTCTCAGGATCTTGAAGCCGCCATTGCCGAGGGCGCTACAATGGTGCGCATCGGGACCGCATTGTTTGGCGAGCGGGCCCAAGCCTGAGAATTTCTTTCATTCTGATAAAGACCAAACCGAGCGTTCAAGATTCATGTCCAAGACACCCATTGCTTTTATCGGTGGTGGCAACATGGCGCGCAGCCTGATTGCCGGGCTGGTCGCTGATGATCACGATCCGGCCGCCATTCGTGTCGCCGAGCCTGATGCCACCAAATGCGAGCAGCTTGCGCGTCATTTCGGCGTTCTGGCGAGTGCTGATACCCAAGCGGTGCTGCAGGGCGCGCGCGTGGTCGTGCTGAGCATTAAGCCGCAGGTTGCCGCCGAGGTTTGCCGCGCGCTGGCGCCGGCGCTCCCGGCCGAGACGCCGTTGGTGATTTCCGTGATGGCCGGCGTGCCTGAGGCCAGCATCCAGAAGTGGCTGGGCCGTCCGGTTGCCCTGGTGCGCGCCATGCCCAATACGCCGGCGCTGGTCCAGTCGGGCGCCATCGGGCTTTTTGCCAATGCGCAAGCCAGTGCCGAGGAGCGCAATCTTGCCGAGGAGATCTTGCGCGCCGGTGGGCTCACGCAGTGGGTGGATAGCGAGGCCGACATTGACGCGGTGACTGCGCTTTCAGGCAGCGGGCCGGCCTATTTTCTGCTGTTGATGGAAGCGATGGAGCAAGCCGGTATCCACCAGGGACTGGACGCCGAGGCCGCGCGTTTGCTGACCATTCAAACCGCGCTCGGTGCCGCGCGTCTGGCCATGGAGAGTGATGAGTCACCAGCCGAGCTGCGCGCCCGGGTCACCTCACCTGGCGGTACCACGGAGCGTGCCATCACGCATTTGGAAGACGGGGGGTTTACCTCGCTGGTCGATCAGGCTATCGCCGCTGCGCGGACGCGGGCTGCTGAACTGTCTCAGGAGATGCAGCGCGCCGACTGAACAGCTCTCGGTTGCATCGCTGTTTGCTCAGGCGCGGCTGCGACCCGCGCCGCTAACCAATCACCCACGAATTATCTGCCGGAGGCCTTGCCATGGGCGCATCCTACTTCACCAACCCGCTGGTGTTCTTGATCAAGACGCTGCTTGGCATTTATGCCACGCTGCTGGTGCTGCGGTTTCTGCTGCAGTGGGCGCGGGCGGATTTTTATAACCCGATTTCGCAGTTCGTGGTCAAGATGACCAGCCCGGTGCTGCAGCCCGTGCGTCGTCTGGTTCCGAGTATCAAGGGGATGGATACCTCGTCCTTGCTCGTCGCTTGGATTGTCAAATCCATTGAGCTGCTTTCGATTGCCCTGCTGGTCGGTGCTGGGAGTCTGTCCTGGCTTGCGCCGCTTTGGGCTATTCCAGCGTTGCTCAAGCTCGTTCTGAATATCTTTTTGTTCGCGATCATCATCCGGGTGATTCTAAGCTGGGTCAATCCCGACCCTTACAACCCGGCTGTTTCGCTGCTTGGGCGCATTACTGATCCGCTGATGCTGCCGGCGCAGCGTTTGGTGCCGCCGATTGGCGGCATCGATCTGTCACCCATGGTGGTGATGATCGTGCTGGTGCTGCTGCAGATGCTGCTGCTGCCGCCCTTGCTCGCGCTGACCGGGGCTCCGGCGGCTCTGGTCGTCTGACCTGGTGTGATATGGGCGCGTGATAAAAGGGCGAGATAAGAGAGTGTGCCTGAGGGTGCGGGGCGCTATTGCCGCGATTCGGGCATGAACGCGATCAGGGCATGAGCTGGTATCGGTGGGATGGCGAGGATCTGATTTTGAACCTGCGGGTCCAGCCGCGTGCCGGTCGCGATGCGTTTGCTGATCCGATCGGCGATGCGGTCAAGGTCAAGCTACGCGCCCCACCGGTGGACGGACGCGCCAATGCAGGACTGATTGCTTTCCTGGCCGATAACTTTGGCGTGTCGCGAGCGGACGTGACGCTGCTCAGCGGCGAGCATAGCCGCAGCAAGCGCCTGCGGATTAGGTCACCTCGGGACTTGCCTGCCGGCATTGTGCGTGTCTGAGACCAACGCAATGCGCCTCAGGCTGGTTTGACGAAAAATTGGCTTTACGCATTCGCGTGGCAGCTTGATCCACCGCGGCTTGGGGTTGCGATGATGGCGAGGCAGCAATAGGGAATCAGGCGGCAAAAAGCTGCCAGAAGGCCATCAGCGCGAAGCCAATCACAATGGCGCCAGCGATCTGGCTGAGCCAGGGGCGCTCGAGCAGTCGCGCCGCGGCGCCCGCAAGCAATCCCATGCCAAGAAGATTTGTCAGGGTGCCTAGGCCGAAGGCCAGCATCAGCAGGGCGCCGGCACCCGCGCTGCCCGTTGCGAGCGACCATATCAGCACACTGTAGACCAGTCCGCAGGGAAGCCAGGCCCAGACGAAGCCGACCGCTACGGCCTGCCAGGCATGGCGAATCGGCAGCCAGCGCCGGCCGATGGGCTCGATATAACGCCACAGGCGCCCGCCAAAACGCTCGAGTGTCGCCAGTCCCTGCCACCAGCGCCCGAGGTAGAGCCCCAGCAGCAGCATCATCACGGCGGCCGCGGCATAGAGCAGGCGCTGGGCGTCTTCCAGTGGGAGATAACTCAGCATCCAGTCGCCAAGCCCGCCAAAGAGCGCGCCGATGACGCCATAGCCGAGCAGGCGACCGAGGTTGTAGCCAAGCTGCGTGGGTAAGCGCTCAAGAGGCGTTTGCAACCGTGGTTGGCTCAGTGTCAGGCTGGTGACAATTCCGCCGCACATGCCAAGGCAATGAATCCCGCCGAGTAGACCGACGAGAAATGCGGTCGTCAAAGATGCTGTCATGATGTTGGAGCCGGTCGCGGGCAGCAGGAAATGCCTGAAATGGCTATTATAAGGTCGAGAGCATGAGGTATTTCGTAATGGTAGCAAGCCGAAATCCTATGCCATTCATGTATCACTAGGGTTTTGGCCTAGAACCGAAAACGCATCTGCCAAGGGTATCTTTACGGAGGTTGACTTGGAGCAAAGTCCGCAGGAATTTCGCCCGGATTTTCGACAGGAGTTCGTCCGCTTCGCGATCGAGGCCGGCGTGTTGCGCTTTGGCGATTTCGCGCTCAAGTCCGGTCGGCGCAGCCCGTACTTTTTCAACGCGGGGCTGTTCAATACCGGTGCGCGGCTGGCGCGGCTAGGGCAATTTTACGCTAGCGCCCTGCAGGCATCGGAGCTTGATGAGGTCGACATGCTGTTCGGTCCGGCGTACAAGGGCATACCCCTTGCCGCCGCAACGGCCATTGCTCTGGCTGACGGCCATGGTTGCGATCTGCCCTATGCGTTCAACCGCAAGGAGGTGAAGGATCACGGTGAGGGCGGGGAGATTGTCGGCAGCCCGCTGCAGGGGCGGGTGCTGGTGATCGACGATGTGATCACCGCTGGAACTTCGGTGCGCGAATCCGCAGAGCTGATCGATGCCGCAGGCGCTCAATTGGCCGGTGTGCTGATCGCACTCGACCGGCGCGAGTGCGGCAGCAGCGGCTTGGCCGCGACTGATGAGGTGGCCACGCGCCATGGCGTGCCGGTGATCAGCATCGCCTCGCTCGATGAGCTGATCGACTTCATGGGGAAAAATCCAGGATATACCGAGTTCACGCCGGAACTGCTCGACGCGATGCAAGGCTATCGTCAGCAATACGGTGCCAACCAAGACGGAGAAGCAAGATGATCGCTCGGCAGCATTCATCCGGTCACCGCGGCGGCTATTCAACGGCAGTGACCACAAGCAGCGCTCTGGTTCCGGTGCGCGCAATGACGATCGCGGCTGTGGCAGTTTGGCTTTTTGTGTGCGCCTGGTCGGCCGCGGCGAGTCAGCTCTACCGCTGGGTTGATGATGACGGCAAGGTGCATTTCTCCGACCGGCTGCCGCCCGAGGCAAGCGACAAGGCCCGCACCGAGCTTTCCGATGAAGGGATACCTGTGCGCGAAGTCGAGCGCGCCAAGACGCGCGCGGAATGGATGCAGGAGCAGGAGATTGAGCGGCTACGCAAGGAGGCGCAGGCGCAGATCGATAAACAGCGCCGGGAGGATGAGATTCTGCTGCGTTCTTACCGCACGGCGGACGATCTGATCATGATGCGCGACGGCAAGATTGCCGCCATTGATGTGATGATCCAGCAGATCAGAGGGAATGTGCGTCGGTTGCAAAACCAGATCAACCGATTTCAGAGTAATGCCGCGGACCTCGAACGGGCGGGTAAGCCGGTTGACCGCAGGACCGAACAGGCTATCGCATCCACCAAGGAGAGCATCGAGGGCGAGTATGCGCAGATTTTGCAGCATCAGCTTGCCAAACAGGACATCTATGAACAGTTCGCCGATGATCTCGAACGCTTTCGCCGCCTAAAGGATGTCCGGGAACCGGTCGCGGACAACGGCAGCGCGGAAATCCTTTTGGGGCTTAAGAATCTGGTGCCCTGTGCCAATGACCGCGAATGCGATCTGCTCTGGGGGCAGGCGGTCGGTTATGTGGAAACCAATTCCACCGAGCCGATCGAGAGTCTGAGCAACAATGTCGTGATTACAGCCGCTCCGAAGGATGACGACGACATCGGCCTGATTCTCTCGCGCATTCCCAACGACGCGGGGGACCCGGGTGCCGGTGCGTTGCTGTTCCTGGACTTACAATGCCGCAACTATGTGCAGACGGCATTGTCCTGTCGCACACCGGCCCGCGCCGCCGTGGTGGAGGGCTTTCGGGAAGCGCTTCTCGGTGCGGCCGAATCCCCTGCCGACTCGGCGCAATCTTCCGCTCCCGAGGGGCCTGATCGGGATGCGCAGACGACGGAAGCATCGCCGACCACACCGGGGCTTGGCGGCTCTGAATAACGATAGTCAGGGATGCCTTTGATAATGCCTGGCGCGTGTCTGGAGAAGTCAGAAAGCTAACGCCGGCGGATCAGACTGCCGATTCCTTCATCGGTGAACAGGTCGAGCATGACAGCATGCTCGACGCGCCCATCCAGGATATGTGCGGCGCCGACGCCCATCTGAACGGCTTCCAGGGCGCAGCGTACCTTGGGCAGCATGCCGCCCTGAATCACGCCGGTTTTGATCAGCTCGTCAACCCGCGCTGCTTCGATTTCTTTGATCAGCTTCCCTTGATCATCCAACAATCCAGCAGTGTTGGTGAGCAGGATCAGCTTTTCGGCCCGCAAGACTTCAGCGACCTTGCCGGCAACCAGATCGGCGTTGATATTGTAGGAAAAACCATCGTTGCCGACACCGATGGGTGCGATGACAGGAATAAAATTGCCGCCGACCAGCATGTCGACCACGGCCGCGTCGATGCTCTCCACCTCGCCAACATGGCCGATGTCGATGATCTCGGGCGCCGCCAGCTCCGGTGCGTCGCGCCGCAATAGCAGTTTGCGCGCGCGGATGAAATCCCCATCCTTGCCGGTCAGCCCCACGGCCGCGCCGCCGTGACGGTTGATCAGGGTGACGATTTCCTTGTTGACCAGACCACCGAGGACCATCTCGACCACATCCATGGTCTCGCTGTCGGTCACCCGCATGCCCTGGACAAACTCGGTCGCCTTGCCAAGGCGCTTGAGCAGCTCACCGATCTGCGGCCCGCCGCCATGCACCACCACCGGGTTGATGCCGACCAGTTTCATCAGTACCAGGTCGCGCGCGAAGCCTTCCTTCAGGCGTTGCTCCACCATCGCGTTGCCGCCGTACTTGATGACGACGGTCTTGCCGCTGAAGCGGCGGATGTAGGGGAGCGCCTCGATCAGGACATGGGCGATATTCTGGGCACGTTCAGCGGGTAAGGACATAAGCGGAGGAGGATTGAGTCAATCAGAATGGCAGCTTGAGATCGGGGGCGGCGCTTTGCATGATCCGGCGCATCAAGTCCTTGAGCTTCTCGAGCGTTGACTCGTTGACCGCCTCGAAGCGGAAGGCCAGGGCCGACTCTGAATTGGATGCACGCACCAGCGCCCAGCCTTTGTCGCTTTCCACGCGCAGGCCGTCGATGGTAATCGCTTTCACGCCGCTCAAGCGGCCTTTGGCTTCCATCACCTGGGACATGATTTCGATCTCGCGGCCGAGGCCGACCGGCAACAAAAGCTCGGGTGTGCCGACCGCGTTGGGCAGCTCGCCGAAGACATCCTTCGACGGGCGTGAGTCGATGGCCAGCACCTCGATCAGGCGCGCGGCGGCGTAGAAGGCGTCATCAAAGCCGTTCCAGCGGTCGCCGAAGACGATATGGCCGCTGTATTCGCCGGCGAGCGGCGCATTGAGCTCTTCGCGCTTTTCCTTAATGAATGCATGGCCGGATTTCCACATCACCGGCTGGCCACCGAGGCTCTTGATCTGCTGCGCCAACAGGCGACTGCATTTGACGTCGAAGACAATATCGCTGCCGGGTGCGCGCGCGAGCAGATCGGCCGCGAGCAGCATCAGCACCCGGTCGGTCTGAATGAGTTGGCCGGCGGAATCGACCACTCCGAGGCGGTCGCCGTCGCCGTCGAAGCCGAAGCCGACATCCGCTCCCTGTGTGGTGACGGCGTCGATCAGCTCGCGCAGATTCTCCGCTACCGAGGGGTCGGGCAGTTCGGTGCCGGCGCGCGGGTCGGAGAGGTCGCAGCGGACTTCGATCACCTCGCAGCCAAGGTCGCGGAACAGTTGCGGCGCCACCAGCGCCGGGGTGGCGAAGCCGCAGTCCACTGCCACCTTCAGCGGGCGCGCGAAGGTTACGTTCTGCTCGAGTTCGTCGAAATAGTCGGCCAGCACGGATTGCTCGCGATAGCTGCCCTCGCCAGTCATGAACTCGCCGCGTTGCAGCCGCTGCTTGAGCTTGGCTATATTAAGTGCGGTGGCGGATTTACCGGAAAACGCGAGCTTCACGCCGTTGTATTGTGCCGGATTATGGCTGGCCGTGACCATGGCGCCAGAAATATCGCCGGCGAGATGGGTGGCGAAGTAGAGCACCGGCGTGGGTACGATGCCGAGATCAATCACATCGCAGCCGCTCGCGCGCAATCCGTCCGACAGGGCCGCTGTCAGCGTTGTGCCGCTCGGGCGGTGATCATGGCCCACCAGCACGGCCTTGCTCCCGCCTTTCTGGGATTCCGTCCCGATCGCCTGGCCGAGCAGGCGCATGAAGTCTTCGGTCAGGTCGGTCTCGATCAGTCCGCGAATATCGTAGGGGCGAAACACGCGCGCCGGGGTGGTGCCCAACTTCTCCGACACGTCGACTCGGGTCAGGCTTTCCTCCGGCGTTTTGCTTGAGATCATGCTGGAGGGCGCTGCCACCTGGCTTGCCGGGTTGACGGTGTTTAAGTCCATGCTGAGTCCAGCAACCACGCTGCTGTCCGGCAGCAGCGCCGAGGAATGGTCCCCGGGGGCGACGAGTTCGGAGTCGCCTCTCGCGGTATGGGCGCGCTTGCGCGACATGCGCCTCAGCGCCGCGTCGAGCGCCATCAACTCCTGCAAGCGAATGGTGCGCTTGGTGGGCGGCTGCCCGAGGTCAACCTGGGCCATTCCGGCGTTGAGCTGATCGACTTCGCGTTGCAGACGCCGGGATTGCGCCCCGCCAGCCGCGATCAGAATCACCAAGTGAATCGCCGCAAGCGCCCCGCCCACGATGAGGTTTGGCCACAGAAACCCGGAAGCAAAAGGCTGCGGCGCCGGTTGCCAGGCAAGCAGCTCAATGCCGGTTTGCGGAATCTTTGCCTGCGCGATCACCGCGCCAGCGGCTGGCTGCGGCGCCGATTTGGGGGAGATGGTTGCCTTGGCTCGGTCCGTGCCCTGCTGAAACAGGAAATGGCGGTTACGCGCGATATCGGGATTTGGTTGCGGCAGCAGGTTGAGCGGAAGGGCCAGATAGATGATGCCCAACGTGGTGCTGCCGTCGCTCGCGAGAATGGGGCCGGCGATGGCGAGATGAGCATTCGGCGTGCCGACCTGATGCGCCTCCAGCAGGGAGATAGCGCCGGAATCGGCGACTTGCCGGACCAGGTCCAGCCCGGCGTAGCTCAGCGGCAGCTTGTCCTCGTCGAGAATCCGCACGCCGGGGGAGCTGGGATCGAGCCGCACTAGATGGAGCGCGAGCGCCAGGGGGGCGCGTTCCTGCAAACGCTTGACCTCGGCGTCGAGATTGGCCTGGTCGGCGTACTCAAGGGCGGTGCGCAGACGCGTGTCATCGGCGAGCTGTCCAAGCTGCTCGCGCAGACGCTCCTTGCGATCGCCGAAGGCGTCGGCCAGGCTGGTCACCAATTCCTGCAGCTGTTGCTGCTGCATGCGACGTTCGACGCCGGTTTCAAACCAGGTGGCGGCGAAAAATGCTCCAGCAATGGCCACAACGGACGCGCTTGCGGCGATGAGCCAGTATCGGACCAGATGCTGGGGTTTCGCCGCTTTGGATGTTGCGGTTTTGCCGCCACGCTTGATGGTTTTCTTACCTAGAGCCATGATGTCAGTGCATTCTGTTCCGGTGTCGGCACGAGCTGATTCTTGCAGACGCCCAGCCGGTTCTCGCAGAGGCGCAATGCTGCGGAGCAGCGCGCTCTGGGATTGGCGTCACGCAGGCCGATCAATGTCTACCACTGTGTCCGAAGCCTCCCTCGCCGCGCGAGGAGGGGGCGAAATCCTCGACAATCTCAAGCCTCGCCTGCAGCACGGGGACCAGAACCAGTTGCGCGATGCGCTCGCCGACCTGAATCTCAAAGCTGTCCTGGCCACGATTCCAGCAGGATACCAAGACTTCGCCCTGGTAGTCGGAGTCGATCAGGCCGACCAGGTTGCCAAGCACGATGCCGTGGCGATGCCCCAAGCCCGAGCGCGGCAGGATCAGGGCGGCGATGCCAGGGTCATCGATGTGAATGGCGAGCCCGGTTGGGATCAGCTCGGCCTTACCGGGCGGGAGGTTCACCGGCGCTTGCGCCATGGCGCGCAGGTCCATGCCGGCGGCGCCCTCGGTGGCGTGGGCGGGCAGCGGAAAGCTGTCACCCAGGCGTTTGTCGAGGATTTTGATCTTAAGCGGATGTGGCATAGCGTTCTGTGACGGTGCGGGCGATTTCACGCGCGGCCTGTAATTTTGGCATCAGTGGCAGTTCCTGTTGGCCGTCGCGCCAGAGCAGCAGCAATGCGTTGTCGTCGCGCTCAAAGCCGCCCTGCTCGCCACCAACCCGATTGGCCGCGATCATGTTCAACTTCTTGCGCTCGAGCTTGTCGCGGGCATGGGCCTCGAGTGCGTCGGTCTCGGCAGCAAATCCCAGGGTAAAGGGGGCATGATCGCGGGCGGCGACCTCGGCGAGAATGTCCGGGTTGCGCACCAGCCGCAACGTCATGTCGGCTTGGTGCTTTTTCAGCTTGTGGGAGGCCGAATGCTCGGGTCGATAGTCGGCCACGGCGGCAGCGGCGACGAAGATGGCGCAGTCGGCGATGTGCTCCATGACCGCGGCATGCATCTCCAGCGCTGTTTCGACCTGGATCACGCGCGCCACCAATGGTGGCGGCAATGCCGTGGGGCCGGTTACCAAAGTGACTTGTGCTCCCAATTCCGTCAACGCCTGTGCTAGAGCATAGCCCATCTTGCCGGAACTGCGGTTACCAATAAAGCGCACTGGGTCCAGGGCTTCACGCGTCGGTCCTGCGGTGACCAGCACCGGCTTGCGGGTGAGCGGGCCTGGGGCGACTGGATCTGGGCCGGGCGGCCCCGGAGCGTTCGCGAGCAGCTCTGCGGCAATGGCGGCGGGCTCGCGCATACGCCCGCCGCCAACCTCGCCGCAGGCCTGATCGCCGCTGTCGGGGCCGAGCAGACGCACGCCCCGGGCGAGCAGGCGGGCGACATTCTCCTGCAGCGCCGGGTGGGACCACATTTGTTGGTTCATGGCCGGTGCGATGGCCACGGGCGCCTGGCTGGCCAGGACCAGGGTCGTCAGCAGATCGTCGGCGAGCCCATGGGCGAGACGTGCGATCAGATTGGCACTGGCCGGCGCGATGAGAATCTGATCGGCCCAGCGGGCCAGCTCAATGTGGCTCATTCCAGCCTCAGCCGCAGGGTCGAACAGCTCCGAGCGCACCGGGCGACCGGCTAGTGCCTGCAGGCTGAGGGGGGAGATAAACTCGCGCGCGCTTGCCGTCATCACCACCTGGACCTCGGCGCCGCGCTCGCGCAGCCGCCGGATCAGTTCGGCCGCCTTGTAGGCCGCGATACTGCCGCTGATGCCAAGCAGAATCCGAGGTTGGCGGGCGTCGTTCATGTGCTCAGTCTGCGTTCGTGCGGGCGCATGCGCGACTTGGCACTCGGGCGAGGGTTGGCGTTCGGCGGCACTTCGTTTACTCTTCGCGGATACAGTGGCTGTTGCTGATCCAAGCCCGCTGCGTTGTCAGGCTGATACGCAATCCGGGCTGGGCTTGAAGGAACGTCATTGATCTAAAGAAGGAGGTTGCGATCATGTCGATTGCGGACTGGCCCGCGGATGAACGACCGCGGGAGAAATTGCTCGCTCTCGGCGCGGAGGCACTGACCGACGCCGAACTGCTGGCCATTTTTCTACGAACTGGTGTTCCGGGCAAGAGCGCTGTCGATTTGGCGCGCGAGCTGCTTGCGACCTATGGCGGTCTGGTGGGGCTGTTGTCTGCCAGTCAGGCGGATTTTTGCTCCGGCAAGGGACTCGGCGTGGCCAAATTCGCGCAGCTGCGCGCGGTACTCGAGATGAGCCGGCGCTATCTGCGTGAGGAATTGTGCGAGCGCGATGCCATCACCAGTCCGGAAGCGACGCGCCGCTATCTGAAAATGCGCCTGCGCGGCTATCCCTACGAGGTGTTTGCCGGGCTCTTTCTCGACAATCGCCATCGGGTGCTTGAGTACCAGGAGTTGTTTCGCGGCACCATCGACGGGGCCAGCGTGCACCCGCGCGAGGTGGTGCGCGCGGCCATGAACTGCAACGCCGCGGCGGTGATTTTTGCCCATAACCATCCTTCAGGCGTGGCCGAGCCGAGTCAGGCGGATATTCGCATCACCGAGCGTCTGCGCAATGCGCTCGATTATGTCGACGTGCGGGTGCTGGATCACATCATCATCGGCGAGGGTGAGGGGACCTCTTTTGCCGAGCGCGGGTTGCTCTGAGTGTTCCCGCCGGTATGTTCGTCGAATCATTTCGGCAAGCTGGCAATGATGAGGGCGGTTTGGCGATGAGAACGGCGTGGCGATGAGAATGGTGTAGCGATGAGTGCGACCCATGTTGAACGAATCGAGCGTCTGCAACGCCTGGAGGCGTTAATCGCGCATGCGCAGGCGGCGCCCGAGCGTTGTCCAGATGTGGCCTTGCTCGAAAGCCGGTTTGGCGATGAGGGTGCGCATCCGACCTCGCCCGCTGCGCGGCGGCGCATGTTGCAGCGGGATCTGACCGAGCTGGTCCGTGATGGGCGCATCAAGGTGGTGAATCCTGGCGGTAAGCCACTGCGCTACCGCCGCTGTGCGCAGGTGCGCGACGATGATCCGGCCGTTTTGGCCTACACCCGCCGGCAGATTGCCGAGCTGGTCGGCGAAATGGTTCCCCAAGGGCGTGTCAATGCACTCTGGCGCTCGCTGATGCACCATGACCATGGGCCGATTCTCGACGAGCAGCGCTTGCGCATGCTGCCGGATACCCTGCGGCTGGTGCCAGCGGACGTGAAGCCGAAAGTGCTCAATGCTGTTATTACCGCGCTGGCCGAACAGCGCACGCTCAAGGTGCTCTATCAGAACAACGCTGGTGAGCGCAGTCGTCCGCGCTTGCATCCGCAGGCACTGGTGCAGCGCGGACCCGTGTCCTACCTGTTGGCGCTCAAGAACCGGGAGCCTGAGCCGGTGCGTTTCTATGCGTTGCACCGTTTGATCGAAGCGCGGGTCGAGGATGACGCCGCGCGCGCGGCCGAGGATTTCGATCTGGATCGGGCAATCGAGCATGGCCAGATCGACTTTGGCCGCGGCGAGATGATCGCGCTGGAGCTGCGCGTGCGCGGCTACCTTGATGCCGTACTGCGTGACTGCCCCCTGAGTCTCGACCAACAGCTGCAAGATGAGCCAGAAGGCAGTGAATTTACGCTAAGGCTCAGTGCTCAGGTCCCTTCCAGCGGCGCACTGCTGCGCTGGCTGCTAGCCGGTGGGGATAACCTTGAAGTGGTCGCACCTGAGTCGCTGCGCGAGGTCATGGCCGCGCAGGCGGCCAAGATGAATGCCGTCTACGCGACCTCCTAGGAAGGGTGCAAAACGAGCGATACAACTTTACCTGCTGAAGTTGGGCCGGCTGCGCTTTGCCCAACCGGGCTGGTAATTTTTGAGCCTTTACCTAGCGTGCTGCCGGCCCGGAGGTGCGGCCTAGGGCAGGCGCCGGTCGATGATCACCTCAACCGGCGCTTGCCGGTCGCCCGCGACCTTGATTGGCCCGGTCTCGCCTTGCAGGTCGCCCGACATGGGCATGGCTTGGCCGCTGGCGGAAATCCGCGCGCCAACGATGACTTCAGGAAAACTCGAGAGCTTCATCGCCGGGGTCATGGCCATGCTGTCATCAAGCGTCAGAGTGGCGGGCAGGTCGCCAACGCCGATGCGCTGTGCCGCAAGCGGCATGGGTGGGCCGGCGGCGGCCTTGGCGTAGACGAAGACAGCGGCGCCTTGCGGGATCTGGTTGGCGAACTCGGGCGCGATCGACACCTCTGCCTGAATGCTGGCGGCGGGAGCGGCAGTGCGATCGGCGTCAGCAGGCGCCGGGGCGGATGCAGCCGTCGCGCTGGTGCTGGGCGGCGGTGTTGGCGATTCAGTTGCGGGTGAAGGTTCCGGCTGCGCCGGTTTTGCTTGTGCCGTCGGTGAATTGGGCAAATTGTCGCTGGCGATACCGCCGCGCTTGCGAGCTTCCTCGATCAGGCCACGCAGATCGGCAGCGTCACTGCTGTTGGGATCGGTCTGCGCGAGAATGCGCTGCCAGGACTGAATCGCGCCTGTGTATTGTCCGCGCTGGAAGGACAACACGCCGCTCAGCCAGCGGGCATTCATGTGGTCCGGATCGGCCGCGAGCACTTCGCCGATCAACTCGGCGGGTTTGCCTTCCAGGCGATTGTCGTTATTGGCCGCGATGGCCTCGGCATAGGTCAGCTTCACGTCCAGGTCATCAGGCGCCAACGCATAGGCACGCTCCAGGGAGGCAAGCGCTTGCGGGGCATTCCCCAGGGCGAAGTAGGTGCGCCCGAGCATCATCCAGCCTTCGATATCGTTCGGGGTCTGCTCCATGCGCGCGGCCAGGCGCTCGGCTAACACGTCAAGCGACGGCATTTCGCCGTTGCCCTGTCCTGGGCTTTGCCCGGCACCGGCATTGGCGAGCTGCGGAATAATCTGTGGCGTGCCCGTTGCCTGGTAGAAGACAACGGCGAGCGCAGGCACTGCCAGGGCCAGAAGCGGAAGTAACCAAAGTCCGCGGGTGGCGAGTGCGGGCGCTGTCCCTGCTGCGTCGCCCACGTCGTGCAGCAACTCGCGCTCCAGCTCCAATCTGGCAGACTGGTGCTGGTCGGCGTCAATCTTACCGGACGCGAGATCGGTATCCAGTTCTTCGAGTTGCTGGCGAAACAGCTCAAGGTTCACCGCATCCTGACTGACGTCGGCGGTGTCATCGCTACCTTCCGCCTGCTTGCGTCGCGGCCACAGCGGGACCAGCAAGATGACAGCAGATAGCAGCAGCAGTGCGCCGGCCAGGGTCCAGAACAGGGTCATGAGGTCTCATCCTTAACGCTGGAGTCGGTATCCAGCAGTTGTTGCAGTCGCTGGCGTTCGTTCTCTGACAGTTCGGCGGGTGGTCCAGCACGGCTGCGGAGCAGGGAACGGATCATGAAGAAGGCGGCGATGGCGATCAGCACGAAGGGCCCGAACCAGAGCACATAGGTGGAGGGTTTGAGCGGTGGATCGTAGAGCACGAAGTCACCATAGCGGTCGGTCAGGAAGGCGAGAATCTCCTCCTGCGACCGACCCTCGCGCATCATGCCGTAGACCTCCTGGCGGAGGTCTTGGGCGAGCTCGGCCTGAGAGGCGGCGAGGGATTCATTCTGGCACACCAGGCAGCGCAGCTTGCCGATCAGCACGCGGAATTGCTCTTCCTGCTCAGGGCTGGTGAAGTGAAATTCCTCGAGCGTGTAGGCACTGGCCGCGGCGCTTATTGCCAGCAATCCGCAAAGCAGCAGCAGGCGCGCTCGGGCGCCGAATTTGGGACGAAAAAGACGCATCTCAGCTCTCCGTTGCCGCTTGTTCGCGCTTGAGGTCCTCGATGATGGGGGCGAGGGTTTCCTCCCAGACCACCGGGTCGATGGCACCGATATGCTTGTGGCGGATGATGCCGTTGCGGTCGACGACAAAGGTCTCGGGCGCGCCATAGACGCCCCAGTCGATACCGGCGGAGTTGTCCGGGTCATAGCCGATCAGCGTGTAGGGATTGCCAGTCATGCGCATCACCGTCAGCGCATCGGTTTTCTCGTCCTTCCAGTTCAGTCCGATCAGCTGGAAATCGTTACTGCGTGCAAGCTCCATCAGCGTGCCATGTTCGGCACGGCAGGCACTGCACCATGACGCCCAGACGTTGACCAAGGAGATCTGCCCATCCAGATCCGCATTCGAGACCGTGCGCGATGGATCGAGCAAGTCTGGCAGTTCGAACTCCGGCGCCGCCTTGCCGATGAGTGGCGAGGGCACTTCGCGCGGGTCCTGGCCCAGTCCGTAGAGCAGCAGGCCGGCCAGGGCCGCGAAAATGATCAGCGGAACCAGGAAACGGAAGGTCGAGGATTTCTTCTGGTTGTTGTCAGTCATGGGTTGTAGGGTCAATCCAGCAAGTACGGTCAATCCAGCAAAAAATTGTCGCCCGAAAGATGGCGCACCGGCGAAGATGGTTTCTTGCTAACGCTCAAGCATTCACTGTGGCAGCCGCGCCAGCGGGCATGCCCGCCTTGACTCGGGCCTGGCGATAGCGCGGGTCGGTCACGGCCAAGCCGCCGCCGATGGCCATGAAGATGGCCCCAAGCCAAATCCAGCGGACATAGGGCTTGTAGTAAAGGCGCAGTGCCCAGTCGCCGTCGCCGACGCTCTCACCTAAGGAGACATAGATATCGCGCAGGAAGCCAGCATCGATAGCTGCCTCGGTCATCGGCATGCCGCCGCCGAGGTAGGCGCGTTTTTCAGGAAATAGCTCGGTGATTTTCTTCTCGCCGCGATAGACGATGAAATGCCCACGGTCGGCCTTGTAGTTAGGGCCATCAACCGGCTTGGCGCCCTGGAATTCAAACCGATAACCGGCGATTTCATCGGAATCGCCCGGTGACATGCGCACGTCATGCTCGACGTCGAAGGTCGAGACCATGGTGATGCCGACGATCAGCACCGCCACGCCCAAGTGCGCGATCAGCATGCCGTAGAAGCTACGTCCACCACCGCGCAGATCGGCGGGGATGGCCTTGATGCCGTCGATGATGCCACCAGCACGGTTTTTCAGCCGCTCGCGCAGGGTTGTCAGGTGCGAAAACAGGACCCAGGCAGCGAGCCCGATGCCGGCGGATACCCAGAAATGGCTCGCGGCAAAGTCGGACTTGGCCACCCAGACGGTGGCGCCGACGGTCAGTAGCACCGCCGGCCAGAGCTTGCCGAGCAGCCGCAGCATCTCGTCATGCTTCCAGCGCACCAGCGGGCCAATTCCGAGGAATAGCGCGAGGAAGGGCGCCAAGGCTACGAACATCTTGTTGAACCAAGGGAAGCCAACCGAAATCTTGCCCCAGCCGAAGGCCTCGTAGATCAGCGGTGCCAGGGTGCCGAAGAGCACCAGAATGGTGAAGGCAGAGAACAGCAGGTTGTTGATCAGCAGCGAACTCTCGCGCGAGAGCAGGTCGAAATGTCCGCCGGTCGATACCGCCGGCGCGCGCCACGCATAAAGCGCAAGCGACCCGCCGATGACGACGCATAGAAACAGCAGAATGAAGGTCCCGCGCGTTGGATCGGTGGCGAAGGCATGCACCGAGGTCAGCACGCCCGAGCGCACCAGGAAGGTGCCGAGCAGGCTGAGTGAGAAGGCCGAGATGGCCAGCAACACCGTCCAACTTTTGAAGGCTGCGCGCTTTTCAGTCACCGCCAGCGAATGCAGCAGCGCGGTGCCGATCAGCCAGGGCATTAATGATGCGTTTTCAACCGGGTCCCAGAACCACCAGCCGCCCCAGCCGAGTTCATAGTAGGCCCACCAGGAGCCGAGTGCGATGCCGATGGTGAGGAAAACCCAGGCCACCGTGGTCCAGGGGCGCGACCAGCGCGCCCAGGCGGCATCCAGCTTGCCGCCGATGAGTGCCGCGATGGCAAAGGCAAAGGCCACAGAGAAGCCGACATAGCCCATGTAGAGCATCGGCGGGTGAATGGCCAGTCCTGGGTCCTGCAGCAGCGGGTTGAGGTCGCGGCCCTCGGGCGGCACCGGGAACAGCCGGTCGAAGGGATTGGACGTCAGCAGAGTGAAAAGCAAAAAGCCGACCGTGACCATGCCCTGTACCGAGATGACTCGCGCGATCATTGTCAGCGGCAAGTTCTTGCTGTAGAGCGCAACCGCCGCGCCCCAGCCGGCCATCATCAGCACCCATAGTAGCAGCGAGCCCTCGTGCGCACCCCAGACCGCCGAAATCTTATAGATAGTTGGCAGCAGGGAGTTGGAATTGGTCGCGACATAGGTGACCGAAAAGTCGCTGACCACAAAAGCCTGCACCAGACAGGCAAAGGAGAAGGCAATAAAGGTCAACTGCCCATAGGCCAGCGGACGGGCGAGTTCCATCCAGGGCCGGTTGCCGTTGAGGGACCCAGCCAGCGGCACGCTGGCCTGCACCAGCGCGTTGACGAGTGCGATGACGAGCGCGAAATGGCCGAGTTCTGGAATCATTGGATCACCGGCTTGTTTTGTGTCACTGACTCGACCACGCCATCGACGTGGGATTGCTGCAGACTGTCGGCAACCTCGGGCGGCATGTAGGATTCGTCATGCTTGGCCAGAACCTCCTCGGCCATGAAGACACCGCCCGGCCCCATGCGCCCTTTGGCCACCACGCCTTGGCCCTCACTGAACAGATCGGGCAGGATGCCGGTATAGCTCACCGGCACCACGGCGGCGTTGTCCGTGACCTCGAACCTTGAGGTCAGTCCGTCGCTCTGTCGTTTCAGGCTGTCTTCTACCACCAGCCCGCCAACGCGAAAGACGGCATCGGTTGGATGCTCGTTCGCCATCACCTGCGAGGGGCTGAAGAAATACGAAATATTGCTGCGCAGCGCGCTGATGGCCAGGCCAGCGGCCAGGCTGACGCCGACCACGGCGACTGTCACGAAAAGCATGCGTTTTTGTCTGGCTTTCATCCTGAGTCCTCGAATGGCACAGTGCCTGCGCCGGGTATGCTCGGCGCGGGCTTTCGTCTTGCTAGTCAGGGCTGCGCTGCTTGCCTGACGGCTGAACTGACGGCTGATGTGGCGCGCGCCCGCGTACCCATCGACCTAAACGCGCGCGAATGGTTCGCTGACTGACCATCAGCGCGATGATTTCCGCCGCAAGCAGCACGAAGGTCATGCCGTAGGCGCCCCAGACAAAAAAGGCATAACCGCCCTGGTTCAGAAAGTCGCTCATCGCACCGTCCCTCCTCGGGGCTCTCCTTGGGATTCCCCTTGCAGCAAATCGCTTACCCAGGCGCTGTCGGCCTCACGCTGCAAAATGATGCCGCGCAACCGCGCGAAGGCGGTGGCGAAGGAGTAGCTCCAGAACCCGAGCGTCACGCCAAGCATTGGCCAAAGAATGCTCGGGTGAATCGAGCCCGGATCGGAGCGCTGATGCAGCGCCGCGCACTGGGTCGGATCGGGGCAATTAATGGACCAGTAAATCACCGGCAGCATCACCAACCCCACAATCGACAGCAAGGCAGCGGCGCGATCGGCGCGGCGGGTGTCATCAATGGCCGAATGCAATGCGATATAGCCGATGTAGAGGAAGAACAAAATCAACTCCGAGGTCAGGCGTGGGTCCCAATCCCAGTAGGTGCCCCAGCTTGGCCGCCCCCAGAAGGCTCCGGTCCAGAGCGCTATGAAGGTGAAAATCGCTCCGGTCGGCGCCACTGCATTGGCCATCATGAAGCTGAGGCGCGTATTAAACACCAGCCCGATCGCCGCCCAGCCGGCCAGGACAAGGTAAAGCCACATCGACATCCATGCACCACCGACATGGATGTAAATAATGCGGTAATACTCCTTTTGCGGATTACTGCCGCCGAGTTGGTCCGCGGTGCCGAAAAAGCCCCACAGCAGCGAGGCCAGCACCAGCACGGCAGCCAGGCCTCCAAACCAGGGAATCAGCCGGCCCGCGATGGGGTAGAAAGCAGCCGGGGAGGCGTATTTGAACCAGTTGAGCTTCATTTTGTAACGAGTGTCAGTCGATCGAGATGCGCAATGCCGCCGCCGCCGCCCAGGGGCCGAGGATCAGTGACAGCAGCAGCAGCGCACCCAACAGCATCAGATAAGGCTCGCTGTCGGCCAGCGCAATGGCGCTGACAGTGACGGCGCCCTCGCCGTAGATCAAAATCGGTATGTAGAGCGGTAAAATCAGCAGCGAGAGCAAAATTCCTCCACCGCGTAGCCCCAGTGTCAGGGCCGCGCCGATGGCGCCGATCAGCCCCAACGTGGGGGTGCCGAGCAGTAAGGATGCCATCATCATCAGCGTCTGACCATCCTCGAGCTGATATTGCAGCGCGATCAGGGGCGCGATGATCACCAGTGGCAACCCGGTCAGCAGCCAGTGGGCGAGCACCTTGGCCAGCACCAGCAGGCCGAGCGGCTGCGGGGTGAGCAGCATCTGTTCCAGGGTGCCGTCGTCGAAGTCGGCCGCAAACAGCCGCTCAAGCGCGAGCATTGAGGCCAGCAGCGCCGCCACCCAGACCACCCCGGGTCCGAGCTCGCGCAGCAGGGCTTTCTCGCTGCCAACACCGAGTGGGAACAGGCTGACCACGATGATAAAGAAGAACAGCACCGTCAGCACATCGGTGCGCCGGCGCAGCGCGAGCGTCAGGTCACGCAGCAGAATCGACCAAAATGTTTTTAGCATGATGTCTCTGCCGCGATCCCGGGGAGCTTTGCCGCCGCGGTCATTGCCGCGTTTCCCATCGAGCCAGAAACCGCGGGTGGCTGCGGGCTTTGTGCTGGATCTGGGCTTTGCATTGAATCTGCGCTTGGCATTGGACTAGCCGGTGATGTGATCACTGGCGCGGTTGCGTCGAGATTCAGATGCAGCCTCTGCTCAACCGCTAGCGTCAGCGCCTGATGTGTGGTTAGCACCACGAGGCCGCCGGCCTCGACATGGGCGCGAATCAGATCATCGAGCAAGGCGACGGCGCCGACATCCAGCGCTACGAAGGGTTCGTCGAGAATCCACAAGGGCGCCTTGCTAATCAGCAAGCGCGCCAGCGCGACCCGTTTCTTCTGCCCTTGCGACAGCATGCGGCAGGGTAAATCCTCAAAGCCGCCGAGGCCGATGCGCGAAAGTGCCTGCTCAATTTCGGTATCTTGGCAGTCTCGGCGCCCGGCCAGGCGCGCCGAGATGCGCAAGTTCTCGACGCCGGTCAAATCACCCTTGATGCCATTGAGGTGCCCGAGGTAGAGCAAATCGCGATAATAGTCCTCGGCCAGCCGTTCGATCGGCTCGCCGCGCCAGCGAATACTGCCGGCATCCGGGTGCAGCAGGCCGCACAGAGCCCGCAGCAGCGTGGTCTTGCCGCTGCCGTTGGAGCCCTGAAGATGCAGCAGTTGCCCTGGCTCGAGCTTCAGGTCCAGTGCGCTGAACAGGCAACGATCGCCACGGCGGCAGCTCAGTGCGGAAACCTCAAGCATTTTTCAGTGCGGAAACCTCATGCTGTCTCAGTGCCGGGGCCGCAAGTGCGACGCCGCGCGGGATTCTGTTTGCTGCTTTGGGGCCGCCAGACTCAGACAGGAAGATACAGCCCGGGATAACAACCAGGTAGATTCAAACCGTCAGACGCAAAAAGTGAGGTGTCTTGGGTTGCCGGAGTCTGGTGCTGTGGCTTAGCAGGCCGTGAACCTTAACCGCTGCAGCCTTTTTCGACAACCGGAGAGAAAATAATGCACCTGTTCTATCTGCTGCTGATTCTGACCATAATTGCGCTTGCCAATCTCTTGCTTGGTGTGGTCTTGAGCAAAAAGGACGGTGGGCGCGTCGGCAGGCTGCCGGCGCAGCGGCGCAGGCCCATGCTGAGTGTGCGGGAGGTTCAGAATCTCAAGCTGCTGGAGAAGATTCTCGGTGAGCAGCGCCGAGTGCAGACGCAGGTGCCTCTGTACTTGTTGATCGATCCGGCACCCGGCGTGTCGGCAAGACGCGCCAGAAAGTGGCGCTCCCAGCTCGGTGCCCTGAGCGTCGATCTTGCCGTGCTGTCAGCCGATGCCACTGAGCCGCTGTGCGCTATCTTGCTGACCGCGGGCGGCAAGCGTCCGCGCCGGGTGCGTCGCGAGCAGGCTCAGGTGCAATCCTTGTGCAAGCAAGCCGATCTGCCCGTTCTGACCCTCTCGGGCGACGAGCAGGCAGCTCCCGAGGCACTCAAAGAGCGTCTCGAGGAGCTAATCTGGCCGCTAGAGGAGCGCTTGGTTGCCGATCACCAAGTGGCGAGCGAGGACGAAGACGCCCTGCTCGCCGGGCTGGCCGTCGCCATGCGTGACCGTAGCGTGGCGCAGCGGTCGGCACGCTAGATCTGAATGACAGAGGGTTTCGGCTTGTTTTGGGCTCCAAGACCGGAAACTTTTTCGTGATGCTGATTAAGTAGCGGCGTTGGTCGACCGGCTGGGGTCAATCCAAATCCGCCCGTCCTCGATGACGACGGCGAAGGTGGCGATGGGCTGATCCGCCGGCTCATCCAGGGGCTCCCCCGTCTTGAGGCTGAAACGGCTTCCATGCAGTGAGCATTTGATGCGATCGCCATCCAGGCAGCCGTAAGAGAGCGGGTAATCCTCGTGGCTGCAAAGGTCCTCGACCGCATAGAGGTCGTCGCCCACCATGGCCACCAGAAAAGCGCGGCCGTCGGCTTGCACTTTCAGGAAGTGCCCGGGCTCGAGGGTCTCGGCATCCGCGACAGGGACAAAGGGTGCTTGCATGTCTCAATCCTCCCTGATGCGTCAGCGCAGCCGTTGCGCGGCCACGCCTGAGTCCAATGCAGCGCGAACGCGGTCGGCCGCAGCCGGCAGTGTTTTCTCGCGGCCCAGATGCCAGAGCACCAGGGCGCCTGCGAACACCAGACTGTCGTAGGTCGGGCCGGGCTCGCCAGCCAGCGCGCGGCGGCCGGCATCGGCAGCGGCCTGTGCGGTGGCGCGCACATCCACCGCGATGGCAATGTCATCGCCGGGGCGATTGGCGGTGGGCAGATCATCCGGCAAGGGCACGGCGCGCGCGGACTGCTCAATGCCCAGGGCGGCCGGGTCGATGTCGAACGACTGCTCCTCGCCCATCTGATGGTAGTTGAAGCACACGCCGGCCTGGCGAAGGGACGGGATCACGCCACCTTCGACACCACGAACCAGCAGGGCCGAGTCGAAATCGGCATGCCGCGCGAGCAGGGCATAGATGCGCGGATAGGGCTTGTGGACATAGCCGGTGACCAGATGTGTCTTGCGTCGCCCTTGAATGGGCTGGGCCATGACCTCCGTGGTGGTAATGACCTGGCGCTTGACGATGGTTGAGCGCAGGTCGACTAGTGCGTGCAGTTTGGGCGCGAAGGCGCGTTGGTCGACATAGGTCCAGCCAAGGGCCGGATCGGACAGGCGCCGAGCAGCATCGTCAGGCGACAAGTCGACCGGGATGCCGGCTGCCTCAAAGACATGCCGCGCGGTCACGCCGAATTTGGGGCCAACAGCATCCACGCCATGGCTGACGGTCGGTACGCCGCACTCAGCCAGCACAGGTGCCAGAAAGGGCGCCGCTGGCAGACAGCGATTGTAGCCGTCGTAGGGGTCGGCAATGTCCACCACGTCATCGACATCGGCCACCGCGCTGTCGGTGATGCCGCGAATCGCGTCCAGCACGCCGCGCATTTCGTCGTCGGTCTCGCGCTTCATGCGCAGTCCGATCAGAAAGAGCCCAGCCTGCACCGGGTCGATCTCGCCATCAAGAATGGCGCGCATGCCGATGCGGGATTCTTCCAGTGAAATGTCCTTGGACAGTTCCGGGCCGGTTGCGATGCGCTGAATAATGGAGCGCATGGTCTTTTGCGTATCGTTCATGTTTGTCAGTCCTGCGTCATGCCGCCGGTAATGATGCGCTGGCACAGCTTGCGTCCGCGCTTGGTATCTAGAGCTGAATTGTTGAGATGTCTGCCTATTTTGGGCCGGGACCTCATTAATGTTTTCTAATCCGCGCGGATTGTCAGGGTTGGCCGGGCGCACTTCAAGCTGAATCGCGAAACCGGCGGCTGAGATCGCCATAGGCGTCGATGCGCCGGTCGCGCAGAAAAGGCCAGGCGCGTCGGATCTGTTCGCTGTGGCTGAGATCAATCTCGGCAATTAGCAGCGCGGGCGCATCCTCAGGCGCCCTGGCAAGCAACTCGCCTTGAGGGCCGCAGACAAAGGAGCTGCCCCAGAACTGGCTGCCGCCGCCCGGTGCGCTGGCTTCGGCCTCAAAGCCCACGCGATTGCAGGCCAGCAGGGGGAGCCCGTTGGCGATAGCATGGCCGCGCTGCACCGTCATCCAGGCCTCGCGCTGGCGTGCCTGCTCGGCGGGTGAATCCTCCGGATCCCAGCCAATCGCAGTCGGATACAGCAGCAGCTCGGCACCGGCCAGCGCCATTAGGCGTGCCGCCTCAGGGAACCACTGATCCCAGCACACCAACACGCCAAGGCGCCCAATGCTGGTGTCGATGGGGTTGAAGCCAAGATCGCCGGAGGTGAAATAATACTTTTCGTAGTAGCCAGGATCATCCGGAATGTGCATCTTGCGATAGCAGCCGGCAAGACGCCCGTCGGTATCCAACACCACCGCCGTGTTGTGATACAGCCCCGGGGCGCGGCGCTCGAACAAGGATCCAACGATGACCAGACCATGCCGACGCGCAGCCACGCCGAGCCACTCGGTCGTCGGGCCTGGCACGGGCTCCGCGCGGTCGAATCCCGTCATGCTTTCGCGCTGGCAGAAATAGGGCCCGTTGTGCAACTCTTGCAGCAACAGCAGCCCGCAGCCCGCCTGCGCCGCTGCCTCGATATGGTCCAGAATGGCCCTGCGGTTGGTCTCGGCATCACCGTGATCCCGATCTTGCGCCAGGGCAAGCTTGATGACGCGCGCTCTGTCCGGGTTGGATTGCATCTGCTTGGTACTAGTAATTTTTGACAATGTTTTCGAACCCACGAGATTGCGGGAATTAAATGTCGCGTTCCTCGGCTTCCTTCAGAAGGCGTTGCCGAAAAGAGGTGCCAAGACGGAATCCGTGCAAGGGCGGTTGGGAAACTCACCAGCATCATCCTGCCTGAGAAACTGAGCGACAGCAAAGCATCGCTCAGCGGACATCCAGCTCAGGTTGGTCAGCGATGCGATAGCCCATCGCCCGATATCCCCGTTGGCGTTTGTCCCACATGCGTCGCAGTGCTGGATGCCCGGCATCGACAAAGTCGATAATCCGCACGTCGGTCTTGTTGGCATGCTCCCGGTGCAGGCGGCCAGCATATTGCTGGAGTGTCCCCCGCCAGGACACCGGCATCGCCAAGACCAAGGTATCAAGCGGCGGATGGTCGAAGCCTTCCCCGACCAGTTTTCCCGTGGCGAGTAACACTCGAGGGGCATTCGGCGAGAGCGCATCAAGCTCGGCGATCAAGGCGCCGCGCTGCTTTTTCGACATCCGCCCGTGTAGCACGAAGACTGATGGAACCTTGCCGGCCAGTGCAGCATGGATGGCATCCAAGTGGCCGGTGCGCTCGGTCAACACCAGAACCTTGCGTCCCTTATCGAACGCCTCGCAGATGGCATCGGCGATCGTCTTGGTCCGATCTTGGTCATTGGCCAGGTGACGAAAGACCTCCTGAATGCCCGCTTCCGGCGGCAGGTCAATGCCCCCGGACAGCTCGTGCGGCACCACGGCAAGGTCATGCGGGGCGCCTGCGGGCTGTGTCGCCGTATATCGGATGGGACCACACTGCATGAAGATAATGGGCTGTTGGCCGTCGCGGCGGATCGGCGTGGCGGTCAGGCCCAGGACGTATTTGGCTTTGACGCGTTTGAAGATGTCCTCGAACGAGACCGCGCCGATGTGGTGACACTCATCCACGATGACCTGACCATAGTCTTCGACGCAGGCGTTGACCTCACCCTGCCTCGAGAGCGACTGCATCACGGCAATATCGATCTGGCCGCTGAGCTTGGACTTTCCGCCGCCGATGGTCCCGATCACGCCCTTGCCGACGCTGAGAAAGAATCGCAGACGTTCCCGCCATTGGTTGAGCAGGTCCGTTCGATGTACCAGGATCAAGGTGTTGATACGGCGCTCAGCGATCATCGCGGCGGCGACGACCGTCTTGCCGAAGGCCGTTGGCGCGCAGAGAACCCCGGTGTCCTGTTGTAGCATCGCGGTGACGGCGTCGGTTTGGTCGGATCGCAGGGTGCCAGCGAATTCGACCTCAATAGGCTGGCCCGAACACCGCTCGTCGTGAAGTTCGCTGTCGATGGCGTTGTCCTGCAAGAGCTCCAGCGCGGCATCGAGACAGCCGCGCGGCAGCGCAATATGCTGCGGGTAGTTTTCCGCACAGCCGATCACGCGGGGCTTATCCCACACCGAGAGGCGCATGGCCTGTGCCCGGTAGAAGGCCGGGTTTTGAAAGGCGGCGAGGCGGATCAGCCGGTTGGCCAGTGGCTGCGGCAGTTGTGCCTTCTCGAAATAGAGCAGGTTGGCCAGGGTCATGGTGATGCGCTTGGGCATCGGTGCTGGCAGCGCTCTGGCCGCTGGTTCGGGTCGCTTCCAGGGCTTCGCCTGGTCTTCCTCATCGATGAAGGCGATATCCAATGGATGCATCCCACCGCCACCGCGCAGGATGGTGGGCTCGATATCCCGTGGCGACATCAGTCTTATCGACGCCAGGTAGGCCCATTGGTCTGGATACGCGCGCCAATTGGTGTCGACGAATAGGCTGCACTGGTTTTCTCGCGGTTGCTTTTGCAGTGGCAAGGCAATCAGGTTGCCGAAACCGCCCTTGGGTAGCTTATCCTGGTTTGGGAAAAGTCGGTCGTAGGAAGTCAACTCGAGCTGACGGGTCCGGGCGCAGGTGTGGCTGATCAGGGTCGTGCCAAGACGACGGGCCTCGTGTGCTGGCACACGGTTATCGAAGAAGATCCAGGCATGCGCCCCTTGGCCGGAGCGCGAGATTTCGAGCGCGACGGGAACACCGAGGTCCTCGCAAGACTGGGCGAAAGCAAGCGCATCGGCACGCCAGTCAGCTTTGTCGAAATCGACCGCGAGAAAATGGCAGGTGTCATCTTCCAGCAAGGGATAGATGCCCATCGTGTGCTTGCCCGCCAGGTGGTCATAAATGACTTCATCGGTGATTGGGATCAGCGCGCGATGGCCACAGTCGGCGCATTTGATGCGCGGTTTGTCGCACAGGCCCGCGCGCCATTCGTTGGCGCACGCTGGTGTATAGCCTGATTTGCCGCTGCTCTTGCTCTCCCAGCGGACCGGAAAGACATCGTCGCGGCCCCGGAAAAGCCGACGAAACAGCGCCACTTTTTCGCGCGTTGACAGCCTCGGAGTTTCCCGCTCGGAGGCGGGGGAATCGGACTCGGCAGGCTCTCGCCACTGGATTCCATGGGCTTCCAGTAGCGCGATCAGGCGCGCATTCTCGGCCCTCAGCGCGACAAGTTCATCCTGCTCAGCCATCGGGCCTACCGTTGACGAGCCTATCGCTGGCGAGGCAAGTGTCCCGACTCCTTGCATTAGCGAGATTGGCGTCGTCGGGGTTAATGTGGCTCGAGGGGGCTGTGGGTTGCTTGGTCGCCATAACGGGTGGCCTGGGTCGAATCAGCGTGATCTCGTATTGGATTTCAAAGCGGTGCGTGACACAAAATGCTTCATTCGCAAGCAACCAAGACCGCCATGGCAAGCCCGCAAGCGAGGCTGATCCAGCTGGCGCAGGCGATCAGGGCGAGCGCGCATCGCAGGTCGGATGCATTCAGGTTGGCCCGCCATTGCGGCGCGCCCATGAACAGATCGCTGACCAGTTTACCGTGCCGGTGGATGGGGCCGAGCAGGCGTGCGCGCAGTGCGCCAGCGCAGGCGGCTTCGCTCCAGCCGGAATTTGGACTGGGCAGCAGGGCATGCTGATGCCAGGCGGTGGTGAGCGCGAGCTTTGGGTGCAGGGGCTGGCCACCGAGGCGCAAGACGGCTGCCGCGAGTGCGATGAGCGGCGCTGATAGCCGCGCTGGCAGCCAGTGGATCAGGTCATCCGTGCGGGCGGCGAGGGTGCCGAAGCGGCAATAAAGCGCGTTGCGGTAACCGACCATGGAGTCGAGCGTGGAGATCGCCTTGACCAGAACCAGTCCGGGCAGGCCGAACAGGCAGAGCGCCCAGAAGGGTGTAAGGACGGCATCGGTCAGATTCTCGGCCAGGCTCTCGATGGTTGCGCGCACGATGCCGTCGGTTTGCAGCGGCTCGGTGTCGCGACCGACCAGGCGGCTCAGCGCGCGGCGGGCACGCGGCAGGTCATGCAGTTGCTCCAGCACGCGCCGGCCGTGGTCCAGGAGGTCGCGGGTGCAGAGCAGGCTGTAGGCGAGAAACAGATCCCAGCCCATGGCGAGCAGCGGATCGACGGCGGCCAAAAGCCAATGGGGCAGCCACCAGCCGGCGAGCGCGGCACCGATCACCAACAGCCAATGCAGCGCGCCGCCGCCATATCCCTTGAGTCCGCTGTCGAAGAGCCGGTGCTCAAGGCGCAGGCTGAATGCGCCGAGCAGCCGGATGGGGTGCCAGGGATAGTCAGGATCGCCAAGGGCGGCGTCAAGCAGCCAGACGGCGAGCAGCAGGGGCCAGGGGAAGGTGTTCAGCGGCGGGCTCTCAAGCGTTCAGGGAGCTTGTTGAACACTGGGATTCGCATGATTTGCATCGGCATCGCTCAGCGCCCAAGGTAGCACATAGCTTTGCCCCTCGATCTGCGCGCTGATTGCGCGAATGCCGTAGATGTCCCGCAGCCGCTCGGGGCTTAGCACTTGACCGGGCGGGCCGAGCGCGACGGGCTCGCCCTGGTGCAGCAGCAGCAGCCGGTCGCAGAAGCGGCTGGCGAGGGTGAGGTCGTGCATCACAACGATGGCGGCACGCCCTGGTGGGTGCGTATCGGTTTGCTCTGCGTCGCCGCTGCTGTGATGAGCGCTGTTCTGGCTGCTGTTTGGGGTGCTGTGGCCGACCTCGTTCTGCGCGCCGTGGCGGTCGCTGGCGGTTGTGCCGGACTGACAATAGTCGCGCAGATAGCTCATCACCTTGAGCTGATGCAGCGGGTCGAGCGCGGCGACCGGTTCGTCGGCGAGCAGCAGTGGCGCCTCGACGGCCAGTGCCCGGGCGAGCCGGGCGCGGGCGCGCTCGCCGCCGGAGAGTTCGGTCGCGCGGCGGGTTCGTAAGTGCCAGATGTCGGTGGTGCGCAGGGCTTGATGGATGGCGCGTTGGTTGTCCGCAGTCGGACTGCCTGAGGCCCAAGGGGCGACGCCGCGCCAGGTCGGGTGATAGGGATGTCGTCCGAGTGCGACCAGATCCTCGACCCGGATCGGCCATTGCACGCGGTCGTCCTGACTGAGATAAGCCAGCCGGCGGGCGCGCTCACGCGGGTCGAGCGTGTTCGTATCCTGCCCGAGCAGGCGAATCCGGCCGGCCCAAGCGCCACCAACAGCAGTGGGCAGCAGTTGCACCACGGTCTTGAGCAGGGTGCTCTTGCCAGCGCCATTGGGGCCGATCAGTCCCAGCAGCTCGCCTGCCCTCAGTTGCAGCGAGACACCGCGCAGCAGGCTGCGCCCGCCAAGCTCGACCGAGACGTTTTCCAGTTCGAGCAGGATCATGGTAAATCTGCCCGCGCGCGCCACACTAGCGCCAGGAAGAAGGGCGCGCCGATCAGTGCCGTGACCACGCCGAGCTTGAGCTCTTGCGATGACGGCAGGTGTTGGTCGAGCAGCCGCAGGCCGATGTCGGCGGCCAGCACCAGCGCCGCCCCACCAAGCGCGCTGGCGAGAATCAGCGGTCCCGGGCGATAACCGACCCAGGGCCGCAGGATATGCGGCACCACCAGCCCGACGAAGCCAATGGCGCCAGTGACGGCCACGGTGGCGCCGACGCTCAGGGCCGACCCGGCAATGATCAGCCCGCGCAGTCGCCCCAGCGACACGCCAAGACTGGCTGCTTCCGCCTCGCCCAGGGTCAGCACTTCAAGTGCGCGTCCACTGGCGAGCAGCAGCGCCAAGCCGAGCAGCACGAAGGGCAGGCACAGCAGTACGTCATCGAAACTGCGATCACTGATCGACCCGAGCAGCCAGAGCACCATGTCCTGCACCGCATTGGGGTTAGGCGCGAGATTGAGCGCCAGGGAGGTCAAGGCCCCGGCCCAGGCCGAGAGTGCGATCCCGGCCAGAATAAGCGTGAGATTGGACGAGCCCGCCCGGGTCAGCGCATAGAGTGCCAGGGTCGCGAGCAAGGCCAGCCCCATGGCCGCTGCCGGTAACAGCCACAGGCTGATGGCGGTGGCGCCGAAGTAGAGCGCCAGCACCGCCCCGAGCGCCGCGCTCGCGGAGATGCCGAGCAAGCCGGGCTCCGCCAGCGGGTTGCGCAGCAGACCTTGCAGCGCCGCACCCGAGGCACCCAGCGCCATGCCCACCAGCCAGGCCAGCAGTACCCGCGGCAGGCGAATCTGCTGCACAATCAAGCGCTGCTCCTCCGTGCCCTGGCCCAAAAAACCCGCCACAACCTCGGCTGGGGACAAAGGCGCATAGCCGATGGTGAGCGATGCCAGACTCAAGCCCGCCAGCAGGAGTGGCAGGGCAAGCAGTGGCAGGCCGGCGGCTTGCCGGTCGTCGGTTGCCACGGGAGAAGGCGCGGAGTCAGCTTGTATCACGCTGGTTCAGATACGGGCGACAAATCGCCTGGGAGTGAAAGTGCTGGCAAGGTTCGGTTGGGAGTTTTTGCATGATCTGTCATTCGGATTGCCAATTCATGCAAATATTCGTTTAAGTCAGCAGAGGTTCGTTAGGCACGCAGAGGCAAAAAGACGAGTTGCGCCGATTGGCCCATCCTAGTCGTCTGGAGCATGGACCACCAGGATGTTTGAACGCATCACGGGTTTTTCTGGCGATATCCCTGCGCAATGACCTCGGCCGCCTGTAGCAACTCGAGCCCACCACAGCCCCAGCCGTTGGCAGGCAGGCCGATGCTGGGGGTGCTGGTGAGCAGGTGGCGCAGCAGCGGATGCCGGGCGACGCCGGAGGCCTGTATTGGCTGATCCTGATCGAAATAGCCGAGCAGGAAAAGATTGGGCGGTGCCAGGACGAGACGCTCGAGCGGGAGCTGACCCCAGCCACGGATGTCCTGCTCGCTGGCGAGGTTGGTCAGGCCCAGGCGCTGGATGAGATCGTCGACATAGGTGCCGCTGCCGGCTGTGCCGCCGTTTGGGCGCAAATACAGGGCACGCTGGTTTTCTGTCCTTTTTTCTGTCTCTTTGTCTGGCTGCGCGCTGCGCTGATAGGCCGACATCTGCTCGGCCAGCGCTTTCATGCGCGCATCTGCGGCTGCGGTGACTTGCCGGGCCTTGTTCGCGCGGCTGATGCGCTCGCCGGTTTCTTGCGCGCTTTTCAGTGCATCTTCCCAATCGCCGGGATAGGGGATCTTGACGATTTCGATCCCCTGGCGTGCGAGCAGCTTAGCGTGGCGCTGACCGCCCCAGCCGGCATAAGCCAGCACCAGATCGGGCTTCAGTGCCAGCAATTCCTCGATGCTGCCGCGATGGCTGGGATAGGCCCGCGCCTGTGCGGCAAGCTCGGTTTGCTCCAGCCCACTGCTCTGGCGCGACAAGGCCAGCACTTGCTCTGGCGCGGCCAGGCGCAGCAACAGCAGGTCGGCGCACAGGTTGGTGCTGACCAGGGTTGGCAAATCGCGCGCAGTCTCGGCGCTTGCGGGCGCCACAAGGACGCTGATTAGCAGCGCAAAGGCTGCTACGGCACGGAATTTCGGCGCGATCCGCTCTGGTCTAAGGATCATACCCCAGCACCGGTGCCAGCCAGCGCTCGGCCTGCTCGAGCGTCATGCCCTTGCGCTGGGCGTAGTCCTCGACCTGATCCTTCTGGATGCGCCCGACGCCGAAGTAGCGTGACTCGGGGTGGGAGAAGTACCAGCCGGAGACGGCCGCCGTGGGTAGCATGGCGTAGCTTTCGGTGAGGGTGAGGCCGATGCGCTGATCGGGCTTGAGTAGCTCCCACAGGGTGCCTTTTTCGGTGTGATCCGGGCAGGCGGCGTAGCCGGGGGCGGGGCGAATGCCCTGATATTTCTCGGCAATGAGGGCGTTGTTGTCGAGCTGTTCGTCGGGTGCATGGCCCCAAAGCTGCGTGCGCACAATCTGGTGCAGGCGCTCGGCGAAGGCTTCGGCCAGGCGGTCGGCCAGCGCTTTGAGCATGATGGAGTTGTAGTCATCGTGATCGGTCTCGAAACGGGCGATGTGCTCGTCGATGCCGACCCCGGTGGTGACCGCGAAGCCGCCGATCCAGTCCTGGGTGCCGGAATCCGCTGGGGCGATGAAATCGGTCAGGCAAAGATTCGGTTGGTTCTTGCCGGGGGCGCGGAACATCTGCTGGCGCAGCATGTGCAGGGTGGCCAGTGGCTGTTTGCGGCCTTCATCGCTGAAGAGCGCGATGTCATCGTCATTGACCGATTGAGCGGGGAAAAAACCGCACACGGCGCGGGCGGTGAGCCACTGCTCCTTGACCAGGGTTTCCAGGAAAGGCTTGGCATCCTCGAACAGCTTGCGCGCCTCCTGACCGACGACCTCGTCATCGAGAATCGCTGGATACTTGCCGGCCAGCTCCCAGGCGTTGAAGAAGGGCGACCAGTCGATGAAGTTGACCAGATCGGCCAGCGGATAGTCGTCGATGGTCAGGATGACGCCATCGCCTTGGCGCTCGACCGTCAGTTTCCAGTCCGGCTGGTCAAGGCTGCCGATGTCGAATTTCGGCTCCAGAATCTGCGGGCGCGGTGGCTGGTAGCCTGCCCAATCAATACCGACCTTATTGGCCCGCGCATCGCCAATCGGCATCGACTTGCGCGTCCCGCTCTTGGCTTCGCGCTCGACGCGCAGGCGCTCGTAGTCGGCAGCGATTTGAGCCACATAGCTGTCGCGCTGGGTCTTGCTGAGCAGGTTCGACACCACGCCGACCGCGCGCGAGGCGTCCACCACATAGACCACCGGATGCTTCCGCTGCGGCGCGATCTTCACCGCCGTGTGCAGCTTGGAGGTGGTGGCGCCGCCGATCAGCAGTGGGATATCAAAGCCCTGGCGTTCCATCTCCTTGGCGACATGGACCATCTCGTCGAGCGATGGGGTGATCAGGCCGGACAGGCCGATCATGTCGACCTTTTCCTCGCGTGCGCGCTTCAAGATGGTCTCGGTCGGCACCATGACGCCGATGTCGATCACCTCGTAGCCATTGCATTGCAGCACCACGGCGACGATGTTCTTGCCGATGTCGTGCACATCGCCTTTCACCGTGGCGATCAGGAACTTGCCATAGCTGGTGCCGGCCATGCCGGAGGCTTCCTTCTCGGCTTCCAGATAGGGGAACAGATAGGCCACGGCCTTTTTCATCACCCGCGCCGACTTCACCACCTGGGGCAGGAACATCTTGCCCTCGCCGAACAGATCGCCGACCACATTCATGCCGGCCATCAGCGGGCCTTCGATGACCTCCAGCGGCTTGTCGGCGGCGGCGCGCGCGGCCTCGGTGTCCTCGTCGATGAAGTCGGTGATGCCCTTGACCAGGGAATGCTCCAGGCGTTTCTCGACCGGCCAGGAACGCCATTCCTGATCCTCGGCCTTCTCGGCGCTGCTGCCGTCGCCCTTGTACTTGGGTGCGATGTCGAGCAGGCGCTCGGTGGCATCCGCGCGGCGGTTCTGGATCACATCCTCGACCGCCTCGCGCAATTCTTCCGGCAGATCATCATAGATGGCCAACTGCCCGGCGTTGACGATGCCCATATCCATGCCGGCCTTGACGGCATGGTAGAGAAAGACACAGTGAATGGCCTCCCGCACCGGATTGTTACCGCGGAAGGAGAAGGACACATTCGACACGCCACCCGAGACCAACGCATGGGGTAGCGTGCGCTTGATTTCGCGGGTCGCCTCAATGAAATCGACCGCGTAGTTGTTGTGCTCCTCAATGCCGGTGGCGACTGCGAAGATGTTGGGGTCGAAAATAATGTCCTCGGCAGGGAAGCCGACCTGCTCGGTCAGCAGCTTGTACGCCCGGGTGCAGATCTCGACCTTGCGCGCCTGGGTGTCGGCCTGGCCGACCTCGTCGAAGGCCATCACGATCACCGCGGCGCCATAGCGCCGGCACAGCCGCGCCTGCTCGATGAATTTGGCCTCGCCCTCCTTCATCGAGATTGAGTTGACGATGGCCTTGCCCTGCACGCATTTCAGCCCGGTCTCGATCACCTCCCATTTGGAAGAGTCGATCATCACCGGCACTCGCGCGATGTCCGGCTCGGCGGCGGTCAAATTCAAAAACCGCTTCATGGCGGCGACCGCATCCAGCAGCCCCTCGTCCATGTTCACGTCAATCACCTGGGCGCCATTCTCGACCTGCTCCACGGCGACACTGAGCGCGGTGTCGTAGTCGCCCTCTTTGATCAGCCGCTTAAAGCGCGTCGAGCCGGTGACATTGGTGCGCTCGCCGACATTGACGAAGAAGCTGTCCTCGGTGATGTTGCAAGGCTCGAGTCCGGACAGGCGGCAAGCGGGTGCGATCTGGGGCGCCTGACGCGGCGCCATGCCAGCGACGGCTTCAGCGATGGCGCGGATGTGATCGGGCGTGGTGCCGCAGCAGCCGCCGATAATGTTTAAAAAGCCGCTGCGCGCCCACTCGGACACCTCTTTGGCCATGTCCTCTGGCCCGAGATCGTAGCCGCCCAGCTCATTCGGCAGCCCGGCATTGGGATGCGCCGAGATCTGGCACTCGGCGATGCGGGAGAGTTCCTCGACATAAGGCCGCAACTCGCTTGGCCCGAGCGCGCAATTCAGCCCAATGCTGAGTGGCTGGGCATGGCGCAGTGAGTTGTAGAAGGCCTCGGTCGTCTGCCCGGTGAGGGTGCGCCCGGACTGATCGGTGATGGTGCCCGAGAGCATGATTGGCCGCTCGACACCGTCCTGATCGAACACCTGCCAGACGCCAAAGGCCGCAGCCTTCGCGTTGAGCGTGTCAAAAATGGTCTCAATCAGCAGGATATCGACCCCGCCTTCGATCAGCGCCCGAGTCGCTTCGGCATAGGCGGTGACCAGGGTGTCGAAATCGACATTGCGGAAGCCCGGGTCGTTCACATCCGGCGAGATAGACGCGGTGCGATTGGTTGGCCCCAGAATGCCGGCGACAAAGCGCGGTTTCTCAAGTGTGGAAGCCTCATCCGCCGCCTGCCGGGCCAGCTTCGCGGCGGCCAGGTTGATCTCATAGACCAGCTCCTCCATGCCATAGTCGGCCATGGCGATGCGGGTGCCGTTGAAGGTATTGGTCTCGATGATGTCGGCGCCGGCAGCCAGGTATTCCGCATGGATGCCCTTGATGATCTCGGGCTGGGTCAGCACCAGCAGATCGTTGTTGCCCTTGAGATCGGACGGCCAGTCCTTGAAGCGCTCGCCGCGATAAGCGGCCTCGTCGAGCTTGTGGCGCTGGATCATGGTGCCCATGGCACCGTCGAGAATGAGGATCGAGCGCGCGAGGCGCTCCTGAAGGAGGCGGGAATTGTCAGTCATAAGTATATTTTGCGGAGGATTTCTGGCGCTGGATTGTCTAGGGCTGGGCCAATCAGGATGATCCAGAGAGGCCGGTCCAAAGGCTGGGCCACTGCGGCGAGTCGGGCGCAATAGCCAATGCCGAAGCAAATGGCGCTCGGCTGCTATAACACTCGGTTTTGGCACACCGCAATGAGGCGTGGGACGCCTTAGCAATGGCGTGCGCGGGGGAATGAAGCCTGGTGGAGCCGAGGGGGATCGAACCCCTGACCTTCGCATTGCGAACGCGACGCTCTCCCAGCTGAGCTACGGCCCCGATGGATCTTGTCGGGCGCTGAAGGCCGACGATTGACCCACAAGCCTAACCCGGGCGGGGGCTTGGTGCAAGCAACTCAGGGTTGCGTTTATATAAAGTGTTCGATCTGTCTTTTTTTTAAGCGTTAAGGGTGCGCGTAACGGGTTTTCTCGCGGGTTTCGTTGGCTCTGCCGCCATGGTCTGAGGCATGGCGGTCAGGCCATTTTCAACTCCATCCCCTCAAACGCCCCAGTGGCGCACCTGGCCGGTGTCGAGATGAACAAAGTCGGACCTCGGGTAGTAACCCACGCCGCCGCGGCTCAGCTGAAGAGCGGCATTACAAACGCTCGGGGTGGGAGTTTCGGCAAGGCGTATGTCGAGGGCGCGTCCGCTCATGTGCAGGCTCCGCTTGGCGACGCCCCCTGATTTGCGCCGAAGCATGGCGTTGGTCTGTGGGGACCGATAGGCGCTCAAAATCTCGAATAGACTGCCATCCTGGTCGAGACGTTCTTGCAGATCGTACAGGGTGTCGAACAATCGCGGGTCGATCGGCGTTTGCTCGCCGGTTCGGAAATCTTTCAGGAACTCATTGAGCCGCGCCAAGGCGCTGCGGTGATAATAGCTGCCGGTGCGGTAGTCGATTTCGAGCCGCTCTTCTGTATGCAAGTGGTGGAGTCGTAGGCAACGGGCCTGCGGGCGGCGCTTGGCGGCGAATACAGATGTGGCTGTTGTCGACAGCGCGAACCCCAAAAAAAACCTTCGGTTCATTATCGATCTCTCCAGTAAAAAGATGGGCGCCTTGGTCAGAAAAACTGATCAATCAGCATTGTTGCCTTCGCGTAGGGTCGGCAAAAAATCCTCACCACGCCGAAACGCACGCGGATTGCGTCCGCACCTTTGCAGGCAGCGGCCAGCAACGAAGACAGGAGCACTGGCCTGATTGATGGTTGACCTTTGGCGATAAACCTCTAAACTTACTTAACAAGCGTTGCCAACTTGCTAGTCTAAAACAATTTATTTCACCGATGGCAGGAATAATAGCACAAAGCTGGAAAACCGGGAGGGGCAGGCACCCATGAAAATCGCTACCGTTCGTCGCTTTCTTGCGGTCCGGCGGAGCGCGAAGGCCCGTTGTGTCTTTATTTCAGCGGGAGGACGCATGCGCAATCGGACTTTGCTGATGCTGATGGCCGCCACTGCCGTCGCGAGCGCGCCGCCGGTGGTGGTGGCGGACGTGTTCAAGTATGTCGACCAGGCTGGAAACGTGGTGTTTTCCGACAAGCCACTGAAGACCACTGGCCTGACGCTCGAGTGGAAACGCGCAGGTCAGGCGCTGGTGGCCGAAAACCGTGAGCAGTCGGAGCAGTTGCGCGAGCGCCAGCGCGAGGCGGCGGAGAAACTGGAAGCGCGGCTCGCGCTGAAGCGCCATCAGTGGCTGGGCCGCTCGCCCTTGTGGGGCTCTGCAAGCGGAGGGCTGACCCGTGCCAAGCCTGGTGCATCGCTCAGTGAAAGGCGTTCGCATTATCGCGCGTTGATCGACAATACCGCGCGCCAACACCAGCTCTGGCCCGAGCTGCTGCATGCAGTGATCCGCACCGAATCCGCCTATCGCGCGGATGCCATGTCTTCGGCCGGGGCCTGTGGGCTGATGCAGCTGATGCCGGCAACGGCTGAGCGTTTCAAGGTGCGAAATATCTGGGACCCGGCCGAGAATATCCACGGTGGTGCGGCTTATCTGCGGTTTTTGCTCGACCTGTTTCACAACGACCTGCGTCTTGCGCTGGCGGGCTATAACGCCGGTGAAAATGCGGTGAAACGCTACGACAATAGCATTCCCCCTTATCCTGAAACTCAAGATTATGTCCAAAAGGTATTACGGTTCTTGCATGCCGAGCGCAAAGCGTTTCGTTCCTGACAAGCGCAAACCATTGGCGATTTAGGATACAGCGGGTTTTACTTCGCTGCGGCGATCGGTCGTTGATCGGGCGTCTTCGGGGGGAGCAACCACCCGCGCGCGACCACTGAGCATGGCTTTGGCCAAGTCCTTGAGGCCGCGCATTTCTGTTTTTGTCCCGGCTTCATCCACGAACAAATAGGTCGACGTCAGCGGACTGATCCAGGAAAGCTGGATGCGCCGACCATCCGCCTCGGCGTCGCCAAAGGGTGAGTCGAGCTCGAACCAGGTGCCGGATTTGGTCTTGCGCAACTCCTCGATCATTGCTTGGAGGGCATCCTCCGGAACCTCGGCAGAGGCTGGTTGTAAGTTGGAATCTTCCGCGCCCGGGCTGCCGTCGAAGTGCGTTTGCGGCAGGGTGGAAAGGCCCAGAGGCCGGCCGGCCGGCGGGCGCGATGGCAAGGCTTGGCCGCGGCGCAGTTGCTCGCGCACGCCATGCGGGTTTGCCAGTAGGTTGTCGAGCACAATCAAGCTAGCCCGATTGTGACTGCCAAGACGCTGAGCGCCATTGGCGATGCGCTGTCGCAGTCGCGGCAGTTCGCCGATCCGGGCACGCAGTGCGGCTCCGGTTACGCGCGGATCGAAGACCTCTACCAGACTGCGTGCGGTGTCGAGGGCCTCGCGCCAGCTGGGGCTGTCTGGTCCCTCGTCGCGATGCTGGCGCACCAGGGTCAGGAGCTCAGTCCAGGTGGTGTCGAGAAATACCCGAACCTGCTGCGGAACCTCATAGGGTCGCAGCAACTCGAGCATGGCTCCGCGCGCTTGCTTTTGCGCGTCGCGCGCGGCTGAGCGCTCGCGGTGAAAATCCCGGCTGCGACGTTCGGGGGAAGTGCGCAATTGCTGCAGCGGGCGAATCTGCCGGCGCAGGTGATCGAGCAGTGGCTCGAAGGGGGGCGGCTCGCCGTCCGGCGTGTCGAGAATACGCTCGACCACCTCCCGCAGAACTGGCAATGCGCCCTGACGCGGATCGGATTCGTCGATCCATAAGCTGCCCGCTTCGACGCATTCATCGAGCAACAGCCGCCCGGGATGACCAGGGTCACGCAGCAGTCCGATGTCGCTGATAGCCGCTTTCAGATAGGGGATCTGCAGTTGTCCGAGCGCGGCTTTGGCAATCATCGGCAGGCCTGGCGTGTCGAACATCTCCGCAAACATGCGCTCAATTGTGTTGATCAGCTCGGGATCGCGAGCGTTCATGCTGGCTTTGTTCAACCCGCCGATAGCGATCTGGTCGCTGCGGCCCCCGGGAGGCAAGGGAGCGGTCTGCGAACCAACGACAGAATGCGCGACCGTGCTGAGAAAGCTTTGCAGAGGGGATTGCTCCTCCGGTGCTCGACTGATCTCTTGTGGGCGCTCGGCCGCGCTGGCGCTCGGCTCGGAGCTGCTGGGGTTGAGGCCGGGCTGGCTGGCGGCGAGTTCAAGCAAATCGCCGACCAAGGCTTGATAGACCGCGTCTTGATCGTCAGGGTCAGGGCTGCCGTTTGCGCTGGCGCCAATCTGCGTGCTTTGGTAGGCAGTGCGGCGCAGGTTGACAGGCCGCGTCTTCGGCAGGATGCCGGCGTTGCGCAGGAGGTCGTTCAGCTCGCGATACAGTGTGGCGGCCGACCAGGTGACGCGGTGATGAAAGAGCGCATAAAGCACCACTTTCACGCGGATGTCGAATTCTTCCTCAGCAATGGCGGCGCGAAAGCCGTGGGCCAGATGATGGGGGCCGGCAGGGATTTCGTCATCGCGCAGCTTGCCGCCGCCGGAAATCGCGGCGAGCCGCTGACTGAGCGCGTACAGCTCCGGAAAGCAGTGCGCATTGGTGCGGATGATCAGGTTCTTGATCGCCAGCGCCTCATTGTCGCTGGCGACGGTCTGAATCTCACGTTCATCCGAGCCGATGATCTCGCGTCGCGGCAGCCATGGGCGCGGCTCGGCGCGGCCATGGGTGAAAAAATGCGCCATGCCATTGTCGATGGCGGCGTGAAAACGCTGGCTGATGGCCTGCTGGGCCTCGTCGAGTTGCGCGGCGGTGGCGAAAAACAGACTTTGCGCCAACTCGTTGCCGACAACCTCGGCGAAGCCAAGCAATGACGGGCCTGCCGACTCAAACAGCGCGACCAGGCGCTGGTCGCAGAATTTCAGCGTGCATGCGCGATAGCCATCAATGGCTTCGCGCACGCGCGCTTTATCGAGGGTGGCTCTGGATTTCGATCGGAGCATGGGCCGCGAGATTAATCCTCGCCGATCACGCGTTCATCGCGCGGAGTGGAAAGCATCTTTTCGGCCTCGCCCTGCTGGTTGGCGAAGATCAGGCGAAATTCGCCGTTCTCGTCGGCTGG